>JADEXK010000069.1 GCA_015207155.1 Nostocales cyanobacterium LEGE 11386
CTTCGTCCAGCCAGAAAGTTATACTGCCTCGTTGTTTGAGGGCTGCATCATAAGCATTCCAATTTTTAACTTTGTACTGGGCTTTCGTCTTCATCGTTGGGATAGGCGGCTAGAAAACATCGGCGATCAGTAAAATTTACCATTTTGCCTATTCACGCAACAACGCCGTGTGGAATTAGAAAATGAGTTAGGGTGCGATCGCTTGAGGAAATTGGACGATAAAGCTGGTTTGACCTGCTGCACTTTCTACTTGGATTGAACCGCCTAAATGGCTGACCATTTTTTGCACTAATGCCAGTTCCAATCCTGTGCCACTATATTTCCAGGGATCGTTTTTGGAAATGTGATAGAACGGCTCAAAAATCCGTGACTGGTCACTGGTGGGAATTTCTAAGCCAGAATTGCTGATCCTCAGTTGCAGTGCATCTACTGTCAGAGTGACAGATACTGTAATAGATTCGCCCGCCGGGGTGTATTTGCAAGTATGGTTTAACAGTTCGGTAACTATCCGCTCCAAATCAGTGATATCTGTCTCTAAAATTGGCAGTGCAGTTTCAATGGTTAAATTTAATTCTTGTCGCTGACAACAGGCGAGTTCGCGAAAAGACTCGACGATGGGAGGAAGCCAAGTCTGTAAGTCAATGGCGATTAAAGTCGGGGGGTCGGGTTGGGTTTCTAGATAAACTAGTTTCAGCAAATCATTAATTAATTTACTTTCTCTGCCACACTCGTTATGGAGAATCTGCAATAGTTGCGGCACTATTTCGATGTCTAAAACTCCTTCGGGTGTCAGTACACTTTCGAGAGTTTGAGCGGCAAGACTGATACTAGTTATGGGTGTCCGCAGTTCTTGAGACAAAGTGCGGAGAAATTCGTTTTTGACGCGTTCTCGTTGTGCTAATTCTTGCGCTTGTGCTTGGGTTTTTTGATAAAGCTGTTTTTGACGAATAGCGATCGCACATTCACTAGCTATCTGCTGTACTAAACCAATTTCCAATTGATCAAACATTTCTTGTGTTGGTCTAATCAGCCAAAGATTTCCCAACATTCCTTGATCATCGAAAATTGGACAAGCTAGCTGTGTGACTACCAGTAACTGGGGATGCCATCCAGGAACAATTTCTACAGATTGCAGATATTCTTTTTGTAACAATGGCTGATAAATTTCGGGAAAATCTGCAATCTCTTTAGTCAATCCCTTGCACGGGGGTAAAGTCGTTGTGTACTCGTAAGCTACACTTACCTGACTGCAACAACTGCTATAGAGTTCGATGTAGCAACACTCAAGTTCTAATAACTTTGCTAATTCCTGAGTAGTTGTTTGTAATACCTGAGTTTTATCCCGATTGTCGCGAATTTTTTCGGTAATGCGTCGCACTAGTGTTTGAAAGCTCTGTACCTGCTTTAATTGGGCTTGATGCTGCTGCGTCTGGAAGTCTAGCTGTGCTTGGAGATACTGTACTTGCTGATGTAGTTCTGCCTGACGTACAGCGATGCTGATTTGAGTTGCCATTTGCTGGAGCAGGTCAATTTCTATTTGCTGCCATAAATAAGGTTCATGGCAATTTTGAGCAATTAACAGCCCCCATAAATCCTGCTGTAACAAAATTGGCACTACCAGATTTGCTCTCACTTGCAGAGAAGACAGAAAGTCTATTTCGTCAGGATGTAGCCCTGCTGTATAAATATCTTCCACAATTTGAATACAATTGCGCCCGTGGCGTTGTTTATATTTAGTGCTGAAGCTACGATCACTAAAGTTTTTACCCAAAAGCGCACCACCAGCTGTCACAGTTGATTCGGCGATGACTGTGCCACTACTATCAGGCTGGATATGGTAAATCAGTAGGCGATCGCAATTCAAATACTGGCGGGTTTCTGCGACTGTCTGCTGGAGAATTATCTCTAACTCAACTGATGCGTGAATTCGCCTGGCGATCGCTGTTAACAATTGCTCCCGTTCCGCTTGCATCCCTCTAACTTGTGCTACTTGCTTGGCGGGAGTAATATTAGTACTAGTGCCAATTAATCTATAAATTCTCGAGTTGGCATCTCGCAATGGTGTTAAAGTTGTACTCCACCAAGTATAAACACCTTGAAATTGCAAGCATTGTTCATAGGAAATGGTTTTGCCAAAGCGCACGCAATCAGTGTAATGCTGACGCACCCTAGCCGCATCAACTTGTGAAAGAATATCCTCTGGTTTTTTGCCTTGAAGATCCTCGGAGCGGATACCTAGCCATTGTTCATGAGTGGGATTAAGTGCCACATAACAAAAATCACCATCCTCCAAAACATCTACCACAAATATAGATGCCTGGACAGAATTATAAATACTCAGTAGAAATTCTTCACTACTACTGTTTTCATCTAATTTTGTGCCGAAGAGAATATGAGGATGTGATTGTTTTTTCAACTCTACAGTTAAGTCAGTTGGATTTATATTCATGCGAGAGTCCTTATCTGCTATGGCTGACTCTTCTAGGCGTTGTTTTAAAATAAATTTACTTGAATAAAATGCTTTTTATCGCCTAAATCAAAGCATTATATTAGTTATTAATGATTAATGTTTGCATTTTTCTATTTTTTTCAAGAATATCGAAAATATCATAGCAGTAAGCTTAATAAATACTAATCTTTTAATGCTATATTTTGGCAATTTAATGTAGTTTTATGACTATTTTTTATTAGTAATGTTCTAGAATTCTTACATATACTTACGTACAATCAAAAGATTAATTCATTAATTGTAATATTTCTTAACAAATCTGCTACATAACAATTGAGGAAATGTACACAAGAAATAGCAGCCCCACGCAGGATATCCAAGCTTTTAGACAGATTTAGGGTGGCTGACCCCCGCAGGGTGAAACCCCTGCGACACAGGAGTTGCCCTTGTTGTAATAAACGCAGTTAAATTTGTAGTTTTTGATCAACCAATGGGACGATTACCCGGATTTACCGCATGAATGTACTCACTACCCGATTGCGGTCTTCCTCGTTTGTAGCAGGCTTCTTCTGGTTGACCCCAACCTAGTTGCAAAATCATTTCCAGAAAGTTAGGATTTTCCCATTTCCACAAACTTACCCATTCTGTTCTCTGAGCAATTCTTTCAACATCAGGTTGGAGTATTTGTTGGTGTTGTTTACTGTTATTAAAACTCAAGTACAAATCCATGTCCGCCGTGACTTCATACCAAAACTCCAATATGGAATTTTTGGCTGCTTTAATGATGGACAAATCTTGACTAAGTGCGATTAATTCGGTATTTACTTCTGGGTAGTGTAAGCTTTTACCTTTAACTGTCACATCCCGCCAGACAATACCTGAAACTTGATTTTCTCTTTGATAGTCGTGAATTGCTGCTTTAAAATCTTGATAAGCAGTGAACTTTTGCAGCCCATCAGTTTTGATAAACTGGTCAATTAAAGGATTGCCAGACACTGTTACTTCTAACTTCAGGCGTTTCCCCTTGAGGCAAGCTTGGCGTTCATCTGCCAAAATTTGGATTAGCTCCTCGGTAGTATAAACCTTTGACATCAGAACACACTCTATTAGTCATTAGTAATTTAGTCATTAGTCATTAGTTATTCGCTGTAGACTATGGACTAGGGTTTAACTCCTAACTTGTTATCAGATGGTAGATGTTTCAGGCAGTTATCACAAAGTGCTGTAAAGCCCTGCGGGTATGGCTGCGCTTATAGCCCGTGCTGAATGCTGATTAGTGGCTTCATTGCTCTCTTGCATCAACACTGTCCTCACTTAACGGCTATATTTAAATATTATCCCTTGTCATCAAGGGGAAGGCCGTATCAGATAAAACTAAAAATTAGGGCAGACCAATTTGGCCTCCCCTAAAAGTTATTCAGCTAATTCACTACTAAACTCATTGAATGAACGCCGTTTTAATTGCACCGATTCGGTACGGGGCAATAAATCAAACACTTCTCGGAATTTATCGTCTATTTCCTCATAAGGTACTTGACCTTGCTGATTCAAAACTACTTGACCCGATTTATCAAACACGACAACTTGAGGAACAGCCCCAGAGTAGTAGTATCCTGGTTCCGTGGGGTCGTAGGTTTGTTTAACAGGGATGGTGTCCACATCTATAGGGATAATCTCTGCTGCCCGACCATAAAATTCCTGTACCTGGGAGATAGATATGGCGTATTTCTTGCAATCACTGCTGTCATCCACATAAAACGCCAAAAATACAGGTTTATGTTCTGCTAAAGACTGTGCCAAACTCTGTCTAGGGGGAACCAGTGAACCATTGCCAGCATAAACCACGAAAATGTTGCCATCATAGAGATCATCATTAATACCAGCAAATGCAGGTTTTACACTGATCATTAATAGACAAGCAAGCAACAACAGGCATTTAGACAGCAATCTTCGCCAGTCAGCAATTTTTCTATGTAAAAAAAGAAACTTTATCCTAGTCATCAAAAAGAACCTTGCAAGCTACTATTCGTCGTCAGTTTGTGCTGAATTCGGCCAACTGGGCTGGATATATAATTACAACCACGCACTATTTTTTAAGATAACGCGTACTGGGATATCTTTATGTTGAAAGTGGGAGTGGGGGAGTAGGGAAGATGAAACTAAGTATTAACTCACCAATACCCTTATGCTCTATCCCCAATATAGACTGGCTTTTTGGGCAAGGATTCGCTAAACTCAGGCTGATTAAATTTACAAATTAAAGACTATTGATTATTTATATCCTGCACCTGCCGCATATTTCGCCAAGAAATTTACTTCTTGGCTAATAGCTAAAGTCCATTAAATTGGACTGAAATCCCTGCTACAGCAAAGGTTTAGTCATCTGAAGATGACTGTTGCTATTAGCTCGATGTTTCTAACATCAGGCGGTCTATGATACTGGTGCAAGATATTCAGATTAGTAACTGCCAGAATTTTAGGGTACGGATGTGGGCAAGAAAATTCAACTCATAGATAGACTGCGACTCGGTTTCGCGGTCTCAGTGGCAAAAAGTGTGACTTTTATTGTGCGATCGCTGCGTCTAGGTGCTGCTAGTGTATTACCAGGCTCAATTGCTCGGCGTATCGAACCTCGACTTTTACAATTATTGAGTCAGCAAGTAAAAAATGGCGTAATTCTCATTGCTGGTACTAATGGCAAAACTACCACATCGCTGCTGCTGAAAACGATATTAGAACGCCAAGGTTACCGCATCGCCCATAACTCGACAGGTGCAAATCTGGAAAATGGTTTGATGACAGCGTTAATAGAAAGTAGTAGTTTGGTGGGTACGCTGAACGTTGATTACGCGATTTTAGAAGTTGATGAGAATATTGTACCGAAGGTTTTAACACCGCTCCAGCCGCGAATCATTTTGTGTTTAAATTTATTTCGCGACCAACTTGATAGATACGGCGAAGTAGACACTATTAGTAAGCGTTGGACAAAGGTTATTTCTACCCTGCCACCAGAAACGGTGGTAATTCCCAATGCTGACGACCCGACATTATCTTATCTTGGTCAGCAGTTACCGCAAAAAGTATTATTCTTTGGCTTGAATGAACCAGAAAATTATTTGGAAGCCATTCCCCACGCTGTCGATTCTATTTATTGCCCCAGTTGTGGACATTCCCTAGATTATCAAGGTGTGTACTTGTCTCATTTGGGAGATTTTACTTGTCCCAAGTGCGGCTTTAGTAAAAGCAAACCAACTCTAGAGAGTAGTGAATGGTCACAAATTCTAGTGGGTTTATACAATAAATATAATACCTTAGCGGCTGCAACTGCGGCGCAGAATTTGGGAGTTGATGAGGCGATAATTCGAGATACTATTAACAACTTCCAAGCTGCTTTTGGTCGTGCTGAAGATTTGGTGATTAACAATAAACGAGTGCGGATTTTGTTATCCAAAAATCCTGTAGGAACGAATGAAACAATTCGCGTAGTCACTCAAAGCACTGATACAACAACACTGCTGGTATTGAACGATCGCACACCCGATGGTACTGATGTATCCTGGATTTGGGATGTTGATACAGAGAAATTAGTCGAACGGGGAGGAACTTTAGTTGTAAGTGGCGATCGCGTCTATGATATGGCGCTACGTCTACGCTATAGTGAAAAATCGGCTGAGAGTAACTTAAATTTGATTGTAGAAGCAGATTTACGCCAGGCGATCGCTACTGCATTAAAGCATACTCCAGACAATGAAACTTTACACATTCTACCTACTTATTCAGCCATGCTAGAGGTGCGAGAAGTTCTCACTGGCAGGAAAATTCTTTAACCAGCCTTTTTCCCCTTAGTGCCTTTGTGGTGCAAAAGTCATTTTTTAACCACTAAGACACTAAGACACCAAGAAAAATACATTACACCTGGAAAAAGCTAATATCTAGGACTTATGCTGGTTCTTGTCTTTTAAATGTCAGCTTAATAGCTCCTTTTGCGCCAGTTTTGACACCGCTACCAATTAATTTAACTTCTCCCTCACCACTAATTTCTACTGACAACTCAATTGCATCTAACTGCATCCCGGAGTTAACTTTAGCTTGCTGTTCTGCACGACTAAACAAGCGTCCTATCACTTGCAAAAAGCTAGTCATGTTTTGCTCTAATTTCTCAGCACTAACTGGAACAGCATCTCCAACTCCTTTGCTAATCTCTCTTGTAGGTTCTTCGCCCCAGCTTCTTGTGGTGGTAGCCCCGCTTTTCACACCATCAGGAATGGATAATTGAGGTGTGTCATCGGTAACAATCCAAATGGTATCTGAAGGTGTGTCTAACATGATAGTTTGAGTATTATTTGAGCATTTTCGCATACAGTATGATTTATTTGTCTGAAAATAGCTGTCATACATTGACGAGCCGAAAAAATAGTTCACAATAAGTTTATGCAAGAGCCAACGGTAGCGCAGGCGAAAGAGCTTTTTAGGGTCTGCTACCAATTGACTAATATGTACTGCTCAATTCACTTGGTGAGAATAGATGAAACGACCAACCGTATTTACATACTGGCTGGAGATGAAACTCAATTGGAAATCTTACCAAACGGTAGCGTGAGGTACTTATGACCAAACCAAATTTTCAAGCAATGACTAAGCAAGAATTAAGAGCCTATGTACTGTCACACAGAGATGACCAGGAGGCTTTTTATGCTTTAACTAGTAAGCTCAGAGAGGAACCAGGAATTGAGATTACCTCAATGGAACAGCTGCATCGGTTAATTGAAGGCAAGCGTGATCAAGCAGATGTCAGAGATGCTGATATAGCATTAAAGGAAGCAGCACAAGTCAACACCCTGTTTCTGGAAGATCTTAAAAGAGAATTAGGACAGTGAGCTATCAATTACAAGTTGTCTCTACAGCTGCACAGCAAATTGAACAATTAAATTCTCAAGTGCAGCAACAAATCATTATAAAATTAGAAGAATTAACATTGAACCCGCTTCCAGCAGGAGCCAGAAATCTAGAAGTAGGGAAAAATTTGTATGTGGTTACTCAGGGTAACTATCGTATTGTTTATCAAATTCAGCAAGAGGTTTCGCTAATAACAGTGACTAAAGTTGCTCACATAAAAGATTATTAAATTCGTAATTAAACTTGCTGAAATAATACCAGACATATTAAGGAAAATTAATGCTACGACCACGCAAGTCCTTTGCTCAACATTGGCTCAAAAGTGAAAAGGCTCTGGACGCAATTATTAAAGCAGCAGCATGTCAGCAAAGCGATCGCATTTTGGAAATAGGGCCAGGTACCGGAATTTTGACTCGTCGGTTACTTCCCTTAGTGCAATCTCTGGTAGCAGTAGAAATCGACCTGGATTTGTGCAAATTGTTAGCCAAGCAGCTAGGTAAAAATGAAAATTTTTTATTGTTACAAGGAGATTTTCTCACCTTAGATTTACCCTCGCATTTAGCAGCATTTCCCAAGTTTCAAAAGCCAAATAAAGTAGTAGCTAATATCCCTTACAACATCACAGGGCCAATCATTGAAAAATTACTAGGCACTATTGCTAATCCCAACCCAGAACCATTTGAATCGATAGTATTACTAGTGCAAAAAGAAGTAGCAGAAAGATTGTATGCTAAAGCTGGTTCTAAAACTTTTGGAGCCTTGAGTGTGCGGGTGCAATATTTAGCTGATTGTGAATTAATTTGTCCAGTTCCCGCAGGCGCATTTTACCCACCGCCAAAAGTAGACTCAGCCGTCGTGCGGTTACGTCCTCGACAGATAGACAAACCAGCACTAGACCCCCGCAGGTTAGAGAATTTAGTAAAACTGGGATTTGCCGCCAAGCGTAAAATGTTACGAAATAATTTGCAATCAGTCGTCGATCGCGATCGCCTGACCCACTTACTGGAACAATTAGAAATAAATCCCCAAGCTAGAGCTGAAGACCTCAGCACTCAACAATGGGTAACTTTAACTAATTTACTCACAAATGAGTAATTATCACTCAGCACTTAGCACTCAAAATGCGTTCCTACACTTTAAATGCTCCTGCCAAAATTAACTTGTACCTGGAAATCATTAGCCAACGCTCTGATGGTTATCATGAGTTAGCTATGATCCTCCAAAGTATCGCACTCGCTGACCAAATTAATATACATTCCCTCAGTGCTGAGACTATTCGCGTCCACTGCAATCACCCACAAGTACCGACAGACAAGAGTAATCTGGCATACCAAGCAGCAGAACTCATGGCAAGGCAATTTCCGGAAGCCTTTGCTAAATATGGGGGTGTAGAAATTACCATTAACAAGCATATTCCCGTAGCGGCTGGCTTGGCAGGAGGTTCAACAAATGCCGCAGCCGTGTTGGTAGGCATAGATTTATTGTGGAACCTGGGGCTAACTCAATTAGAATTAGAAGAACTGGGAGCTACTCTGGGTTCAGATGTGCCGTTTTGTATTGCGGGTGGAACAGTTATTGCTACAGGTAGAGGTGAGCAGCTTTCTCCCTTACCGGGTTTGGATGATATATATATAGTGTTAGCAAAATATCGCAGCCTGGAAGTTTCCACTGCTTGGGCATACAAAACCTATCGCCAGCAGTTTGGCAGTTCGTATCTCAGAGATAATGACAATTTAGCAGCGCGTGCAGCCGCAGTTCATTCAGGAGAAATAGTCAAAGCTATCCTGGAAAAAGACGCAGGACAAATTGCTGAGAAATTGCATAATGATTTAGAGCGTGTAGTCTTGCCCAACTATCCCCAAGTTTTACAACTGCGAGAACTATTTGCTACTGTAGAAGGCGTTTTAGGAACCATGATGTCTGGTTCTGGCCCGACAGTGTTTGCGCTTGTTGCATCTGAACAACAAGCACAAACAGTTAAGCAACAGGTGAGGGAAACAATTCCTGATGAAGATTTAGAATTGTTTGTGACTCGGACAATTACACACGGCATTCAGTTAGTGTAGTGAGTAGGGATGAGGGGAATTTTACCCAATGCCCAATGCCCAATGCCCAATGCCCAATGACTAATAATGAGTGACCCAAATTTAACACAACAATCAGAAACTACTGCACAGGTTCCACCCACTCCCTTACGCTGTATAGTGGGAGGGATATTTTCTGGAGGACTAGGATTTGCCATGTATTCGCTGATGATTGCGATCGCTACAACTTTTGCTACTAAACCCATCCATTCAGATAACCCCATGGTAGTGAATATTGGCTCTGCCGTTCGGACTTTGGTTGTGGGTGTCGTTGCCTTGGGAACTGGGATATTTGGTATTGTGGCAATCGGTTTGTTGGCTTTGGCAATCCAATTATTAGTGCAGCAGTGGACAAAGCCTAAAAATAGTTAACTTTGACCTAAAGGTGCATAGTCTTCATACTGAGAGCAAGTATCAATTACTTGCAGATTTGTATTTTTACTACTGACAACCTGAGAGAATTGATTTTGGTTTCTCCAAATTTTGGGAGGTAGTCCGTGGTGTTGACGAAATTGGCGGGAGAAATGACAAGCATTTTGATAGCCTAATGCAGTAGCAATCTGCTCAATTGTCTGGTCAGTATCTCTTAATAAGGGACGAGCTGCTGCCATCCGGCGCTTGACAATCCAGCCATTGACAGTTTCACCTGTTTTTTTTGCGACTCTACTGGTTAAGTAAGCTGGTGAATAACCAACAGCTTCAGCCACATTAGATAATGTAATCCCTCGATGATAATTGGCTTCAATGTAGTCGAAAACTTCTTTGAGTTGGGGAATAGCGGGAAAGATTGACTCAGAGGTGACCGATGGAGTTTTATTTGCCGGGATTGATTCTGAGATTTGGTGAGATTTAGTAGCATACCAGTAACGCAGCAGGGATTGCTTTTCTAATCGAATGGCGATCGCTCTGAGTAATTCTTCTACAGTGGAAGGTTTGGTAATATAGTCGTCTGCACCCAATTCCATACCTTTACGCACATCTGCCTTATTGTCGCTGCCAGTCAGAAAAATGAAGGGAATAATTGCGGTGAGAGGATCTTGGCGCATTGTATTTAAAACGCTATAACCATCCATATCTGGCATAAAAATGTCGCAAACCACTAAGTCGGGTAAATGCATTTGTGCTTTTTGGATACCAATAAGACCATTTTCAGCACCTATGGTGTCAAAACCTTCAGCCTCTAGACCATCTAAGAAGAGATTGCGGGTAACAGCATCATCTTCTATTACTAGAATTGTTTTTGACGATTCTTGTATCATTTTTCCATCACTAGGGTTTTTGGCAGGGAACAATTACCAAATACTGTGCTGAGTTTAAAGCAGCTCAACACTCAGGATTTCAATCTTATTAACGGCAACATGATAGTAAATGTTGCACCTACATCAACTTCACTTTCCACAGCAATGTGACCTCCGTGTAAGTCCACAAGGGTTTTGACAATGGATAATCCTAGTCCAGTACCGGGCAGATTATCAGTATTGCTACCACGATAAAATGGTTCAAATAGTCGTTGTATATCTGCAACAGGAATGCCAATACCCCTATCGGTGACTTGGAAAACTACTTTGCCACATTCAAAGAAGAGTTTTAAATCAACTGCGCTGCCTGTTGGGGAATATTTAATGGCATTCTCGAGTAAGTTTCTGAGAATCTGTTCTAGCAGTTTTTGATCCATGCAAGCGGTTAAGTCGCCGCCTTGACTCATAAAATTTATGGGGTTCTGGCTAGCAGTTAGCTGCATTTGTGTAATTAACTCCTGGCAAAACTCAACCAAATTGAGTGGTTTAGCCTCAAAGTTAATTTTTGCTGCTTCTGCCTTTGAAAAGAAGAGAATATCATCCAACATCTTGCTGATCTGTTGAACGGCTGTTTGAGTGTGATCAAGTAATGGTCGTGTTTTTTCTTCTGTCCATTCGTTGATATGTCTCTTGAGTAAGCTATTAGAGAAGGAAACAACATTCAATGGGGTGCGAAATTGATGGCAAACCATAGACATGAACTGCGCTCTAATTTCGCTGAGTTGTTTTGCTTGTTCTAAAGCTTGGCTTAATTTTGATTCTGCTTGTTTGTAATCAGTGATATCAATACCAGCAATCATTTCGACTGGTGTTTCCTCGCTATCAAGTGTCGCTACGGCACAAGCTAACCAACGCTCTGTACCGTCTTTTTCCAGAATCTTCATTTCCTGGTATTCTAAGTCCTTATTATGTACCTGTCTGTGCTTTTTATTCTTGATTAATTGGTGCGGATCAAAGCCAGTTAGCAGTTCCTCTTTTGTGTAACCACTTAGTGTCTCTGCTGCCGGATTGATGTAGGATAAATTCAAGCCTTGAATCACGAAAATGCTAGCATTCGTGGTTTCTGCCAAATTATGCAATCTAGCTTCCTTCAGCCTGAGTGCTTCCTCAGTTCGTTTGGATTCGGTAATATCCCAAATACTCCATACTCTACCGCTAATTTTTTCCCCTAGCCACTGTGGCTGAGAGTATTGCGCGAAAACTCTCCCATCCTTTAACTCCAAAATATCGTAGCTATCCAAATCAAATTGACTGGATGCTTCCCACGTCACCTTGTGCAAGGCTTCCGGGTCTTTTAGCTGGTTCTGGAAAAAAGCTTGGCATTGGGGAGAGTTCCTCGATAGCATCAGGGATTTAGGGATTTGCCACATATCCACAAATTTCTGATTAAAACTGATAATATCTCCTTCAAGATTCACTGCAACAATGCCGTGAGCAGTAGATTCGAGGGTAGAACTAAGTAGAGCCAGGGTTTTTTTTAGCTGTTCCTCCTTTTTCTTTAGTTCAGCAACTTCCTGTTGTAAATGCTTTTTAGAATTTTTTAATTCGTCAATCCACTTATACATGCTCAACTCTACTACTTCATCACTTTTCTCACACCCAAAGGTACAGTCAACCTCCCTACTTTAATCATCTATGTAGGTAATGGAAATTTCCAGCAGAAATATGCGATTTTGTTATCTTTCAGGATCACATCAAGTAATTTCTCATGAGAATATTCCATCAGATAGTGAACCTGGGCGATCGCTACTAAATAAAAGACATTATTTATCGGCTGATTACTCAAGAGATCAGTAAATTTAAACTCTGCTTTTGGCTGTAATGCCAATTGAGAGAGGGATTGAACTAACGTATAATCGTCATAATTCATATCCTTACTTGCTCCTTCCTATAAGTTGGCAATCGAGCCACTAATGAGCAGATAATCACTAACTTTCTCAAAGTCTTGATTACTCAACGCTCTGGCAATAATAAATTTAGAATTAGCAAGATTTTAAAATCACTATGTTATTAACTTGATTTTACCAATAAAGAGTAAGCACTTTAAACTTAGTTACATAAATAAATAATGTGTTTTTTCTGTAAAATCAAGCAGTTTTCATAAAAAATGAAAAAATAGATGAATAACCAAAACAATGAGTTATTCAATAGCATAAATGAGAATATGATTTTTTAAATATAAAATAATATATATTTAAGAAAGTACTATTTTAAATCTTGAATAAACATAGCTTAATTATCAGTGTAATTAAGGAATTCTAAATGTATGTATATAGAACTTTGATTAAAAATATTACGATTCTCTAAAATTTAACTTAGATGCTTTTGCGATAAAAGTTTGAGATTTAATAGTCAATTTATTACTCATAAATTTAATTTTTGATATTTTACTCTTTCAGAGATCTAACTATAGAATAAGATGCTGAGTCATCTGTCGTAAGATATACCTTTTTTTACACACACGTCCGTGTTGCTAGAACATCTCTCAAAAGAAATAGAAAATGTTACTAATAAATGTGTCTATAAACACAAAGGTCTCAGCTTAAGTAGTAATTAGTATAAAATAACGAATTTTATACGTAAACAGTATGCTATGGGTTGAATAGAGATAGTTTTCTTCAGCCAGATATTGCCTAATTTGCAAATCAGTAACCTGTTTCTCAGTAAGCTGATAAGTATCTATTTTTACATTAAAAACAGTTAACTATTGAAGCATCATAACCATCAACTATCGCAAGGTGTAAATTGCCATGCTTTGCTAGTGAAGTATTGCCAGGATTATGCCGATTAAAATATTTGATATTTAACAGTGTGTCAAAACGTCCACGTTACCGTATTTTTGTGACTTGAAGCACAACTTTAATTGTTTGGTCTTTCCGCTAATGCCCATTAATTAAATCAAACTGTTTCAGATATCATTCTATTTTCAATGGCAACATGGGATACATCGTCAAGCTCAAATCTTTGGCATGTTATCAGAAAATAGACGAGCTATGCATAAAAATACCAAAATAAAAAAATATTTTTTACTAGGGTCTTTTTATTTGACCAAATTCAATTGTGTATAATTTGTTGTGCCTGGAGGTTGTCTGAAGAGCAGGCATTACAGTGAAAGAGAATCAATAAATTGTAAGAGCGAAAAAACAGATAAGTCTATCAAAAAATCGATCATATATCTGTTGCTGAAAATTGAGTAGGCTTAAAAAAGAAGCTGCTTCTGCAACACGGTTTATTTATAGGGGCTGATTTAACTAGATATCTATTAGGCAGATAAAAATGCTGGCTGGTTAAATTCACCCCTATTTTCAAAACCAATTCGTCATCCTTATTCATGCTTTCTCCGTGACGTACCAGCAGATATTGACTCAATCAGTGTTATGTACTGATTAATTGATGCCATATTGTCAAATTTTTGTTGTTGAGATCTGGAAAGTCAAGAGATGGCGTAAGACTTCTGCAACTACTCCAAAAGCAAATTCCCATGATTTGAGATTTTAGATCAAAAACATCAAACCTAAATTGAATCAGTCCCACATCTACAACTCAAGACTTTCAATAAAAAAGAGGGAAAGCGATGCATCAAACCAATGCTAGTTGTAATACACAAACCGTTAAAAAAATTAACACAGAACAAATTGAACAGATTATCAAAGCAATTATTGCCGGCAAGTATTCCTGGGCATGTGTGTTGATTCTCCGGTTCTCTGGTTATAACCCGATAGATTACATCCCCTACCGCACCTATATTCGACTGCTCAAAAATAATTGCTTAGTGGAAAACTCAAAGTCTAGAGACACTGACAGTAAAGAAGTGTTTGACATGAACTCAAACTGGATTCGGCTCTGAAAACATTAGGAACGAGATTTCATATTTGATACTTTCTGAGTCACTCCATCTCCAGATACAGAGCAGCTAATGATTTACCCACTTACTACTGTTAATACCCGTTTGCAACCCGTTCTCAGAGAGATTGTCTGGCATAAAAAGCAAGAAGTAGCACAGATGCACCAACAGATGTCTTTGGCTTCTTTGCAACGCCAGTTGAGTGCTGCCCCGACTGTGCGAGATTTTTTGACAGCCTTGCAACAAAATCCTTACCAACCTGGACTAATTGCAGAAGTCCAGAAAGCATCACCAATCCATGGTGTAATTCGAGCAGATTTCGACCCCATCGCGATCGCCAAAGCATATGAGCGAGGTGGCGCAGCTTGTTTATCTGTCTTTACGGAAACAGCATTCTTTCACGGCAGTTTTGAGATTCTGCGTGCCATCCGCCAGCGAGTAGCATTGCCCTTGTTGTGTAAAGAATTTATTATTGATCCGTGCCAAATTTATTTAGCACGAGCAGCAGGAGCCGATGCTGTACTACTAATTGCCGCCATTCTCACAGATCGAGAACTTCAGGACTTTCTGCGAGTAATTCATTATTTAGGGATGAATGCTTTAGTGGAAGTCCATAACTTAAATGAACTAGACCGGGTACTCAAGCTTGACGATATCCGCTTAGTCGGAATTAACAACCTGAGTCTGGAAGATTTTACCATCGATCTCAGCACTACTCAAAAACTACTGGCAGCGAGGCGATCGCAGTTGCACGACTTGGGTGTGATTGTCGTTAGTGAGTCTGGATTGTACACACATGCCGATTTATCTCTCGTGGCTGAGGCGGGTACACATGCAGTGTTAGTGGGAGAATCGTTAATTAAACAAGAGGATATAGAACTGGCTGTGCGTTGTCTGATTAAACGTGAGTAGACAAATTGAAACTGACTCGGAAAAAGTCCTGCTGGTGGCCACCTACAGGACTTTTCTAGCGTAAATCCTGATTGAGATGGCGTTAATGTACTTCAGAAGCTGAAAAAGGCGCAAAATACCAAACTTTTCATAGTTAAGCAATACCTTTGCAACAAAACTGTCACAAATAATATCTACATTATTAGTAATACATCTAAAATATTTTTTCAAACAGCAATGAACAAGCAAGTACACGACGGAGAACACCCCTTAACAGCCAAAGCCCAATCCCAAAATCAAGCACCCTGGAAAAAGGCAGCTGCCTCTCTATCACTTGTGCTGCTGGGATCAGGTATGACATTAGCAGGCGGCTATTTAGCTGGTAACCCTCAGCAAGTATCTGAGAGAGCATCTAACTTAGCAGTCAGTCGAGTTAATGCTGCTTCTCCATTGCCAACCGCCACAGGTTCTAACTTTGTTACCCAGGTGGTGCAAAAGGTCGGGCCAGCCGTGGTGCGAATTGAATCTTCCCGGACTGTAGCTAGTCGGATACCATCTGAATTATATAACGACCCGTTTTTCCGCCGTTTCTTTGGCTCTCTACCAGAACAACAAAACCGGGTACAACGAGGTACTGGTTCCGGTTTTATCCTGAGTCAAGATGGTAGTATTCTCACTAATGCCCACGTGGTTGCTGGGGCAGATACAGTCAGAGTCATACTGAACGATGGGCGGAGCTTCCAAGGTAAGGTAATGGGGAGCGACGAATTAACAGATGTGGCAGTCGTCAAGATTCAGGCCAACAATCTACCAACGGTGACAGTAGGTAACTCAGACCAACTGCAACCGGGAGAATGGGCGATCGCGATCGGTAACCCCCTAGGATTAGATAATACAGTCACAACTGGCATTATTAGTGCCACTGGACGCAGTAGTAATCTCATTGGCGCTCCTGATAAGCGAGTAGAATTTATTCAAACCGACGCGGCGATTAATCCTGGTAACTCCGGCGGCCCTTTATTAAATGAACGTGGCGAAGTTATTGGGATGAATACAGCTATTATCCAAAGGGCCCAAGGATTAGGCTTTGCTATTCCCATCAACACAGCGCAACGGATTTCCAATCAACTAATCGCTACAGGTAAAGTGCAGCATACTTATCTGGGCATTCAGATGGTAGGATTAACGCCTCAAATCAAGGAAAGCCTCAACTCAGATCCTAATAGCGGTGTCACGGTAAATGAAGATAAAGGGGTCTTAATTGTGCGAGTGATGCCCAATTCACCAGCAGCTAGAGCCGGTCTCCGTGCTGGTGATGTGATTCAAAAGCTTAACGGTCAATCAGTCGCCGATGCCAGCAGTGTACAAAAGGCAGTAGAAAATACCCAAGTTGGGGGAGATTTGCGCCTAGAGTTACGTCGCAATGGGCAAAATGTGAATTTAGCTGTGCGAACTGGTGCTTTTCCTACTCAGCAAGTGCAGTAATAGTGAATGCAGTGTAAGTCATTATTGATTTAGTGGACTTCACTGCATTAAACTATTCCCAGAAATATTTTGCTCACACCATTTGGGATTGGGGATGGTAAAAAAGTTGTTGATGATCGCTTTGGGCTATTTATCTGTAGCAATTTTGGTGATGCTGGGATACTGGCTATTTAATCCGACTAGCACAGCAATTGCAGATACACAATCCACCATAATTTATGAACAGCGATCGCATCCCAGTCCAGATGGTATTGGCAAATATTACATGGGGCGAGAAATTGCCCAAGTGATGGGACACACAGGCGCTGGTTGGCTAGAACGCACCAGCCGGGAGTTAGAAGAACAACCAAGTAAAGTAGTAAGTGCGCTGAATTTGCAACCCCAGGATGTAGTCGCAGATATTGGCGCTGGTACAGGTTATTTCAGCTTTCGCCTGGCATCGTTATTAACAGAGGGAAAGGTGTTGGCTGTAGATATTCAACCAGAGATGTTGAATATTATTGAGTTTTTTAAAAAAGAGAAGAATATCACTAACGTTGAGCCTGTTTTGGCAACTCTTACCAACCCCAACTTACCATCTGCAAGTGTTGATTTAGCACTGATGGTGGATGCTTACCATGAGTTTGAGTATCCCCAAGAAGTCATGGAAGGAATTGTCAAAGCACTCAAACCAGGCGGTAGGGTAGTGCTGGTAGAGTACCGGGGTGAAAATCCTTTTATTATGATTAAACGTCTGCATAAGATGACTCAACGGCAAGTACGTAAAGAAATGCAAGCTGTTGGTTTAGTTTGGCGTGAAACTAAAAATCTGTTACCCCAACAGCATTTATTGGTATTTGAAAAATTGGCTTAAGAGGATGTTTTAAAAGTTTTGGGCGAATATAATAGAGCCTCCGGCACGCTCCGCGAACGCTACTACACAAGCAAAGTCCACCTCCGTGGACTAAAGAAAAAGCAAGGATCTTAACCCGCGCAGGCGGGTTTTGCCTGTATAGCCGCGACTTCTAGTCGCCAGGGCTAGTATGAATGGATACTTTACAAACATTCTCTAAGATTTAGGTGGAATGAGGCTGGCGCTTTTGGTTGCACTATCCCAGACTATCCAGCCGCAAGAATTATCTACATCCTCTGGATGATTGGTAACTTTAAAATACAGCTTATCTCCGCCTTTAGGCTCAATGGCAAAGTCGGCATTTTGGGCATAAACAACTTTAAAACCCTTGTCTCGTAAGCAATACATCGCCCAAGCTTTTAATGATTGCTTTTGTGGTTCGTGGGGAATTGGTGGTTTTGTGATTGTTTCTTCGATGACTTGAAATATCTGCATTGATTTCTCAGCAGGGAGCAGGTTACAGGTTACAGACGGGTTTGGTGGTCAGTTTATGTTTTAAGGTACATGATAACTCCTATACATGAGTTATATTCTGTCGCTTAAGTGGTTACGGGATCGCAACGAATTTCAATCATCAAGCCATCCGGATCATAAAAGTATACACCTTGACCAGTCGGACGGGTAACTGGGCCATGAGCGATCGCTATTTGATTTTCTCTGAGTACTGCCACTGCTTGCTCAAATAATCGCGGATCTATATCAAAGGCGAGGTGATATGCTCTGGTGAATGTCCTTTCTGGATTGGGATCTGGTGGTGATAATTCCGGTTCCCAAAATAAATCCAGAATTATGCCATCGGGGGTAACAAAGTTAGCAACTTTCCCTGTGGCGACAAGTTCTACCAGGGTTGTAGGGACTTCATCGCCTGTGAGTTCGTGCAAACCTAAAATAGTGCCGTAAAAGTACCGAGAAGCTTGCATATCTTGGACATTAAGGGCAATATGATGCACACGACGCAAATTTCCGGCAACAAGGGTGGTTTTGGGGGTAGTGCTAGATTGCATACTAGAAACTGCTCCTTTAATAGGCATAAACTATCAACGGCGATATTCGTCGCCACAATCACCAATTAACTGATATAAATCTTGTGACTGGCGAGATATAGAATTGATGCGATCGCGCTCTTCTGCATCTAGTGTAAAACTAAATACTTTGGCGTTATCTTGGATATGTTCAGATATACCAAGTCTTGCACCTACTATTACACCTCCCACGGCTGGCTGATCTAAAATGTAACGCACTGCCACATTGGCGATACTGACTTGATGTTTATCAGCAATTTGTTTGAGTGTAGACAGCAACTCTTGAAATAATTGCCAACCACCCCAAGCATCTACCATATTCTTATATTTTCTTAAGCTAACTGTGGCTAAATCATTGCCTCGCGGTTCTGGTTTTCCCAAATACTTTTCTGATAATAAACCACCGCAAATTGAACCGTAAGTAAACAGTTTAATCTCGTGCTGTTGACAGAACTGCACCATATTTACTTCCGGACGGCGGTCAACTAAAGAAAATTGTATTTGATTGGATACAATTTTGATACCTGCGGCAATAATAATTTGCAAATGTTCTGTATCAAAGTTAGTCAAAGCTAAATGCTTAATTTTTCCCTCAGTTTGCAATTCTGTCATATATTTGAGGGCATCAAGGTAATTCTTATCTTGATATTCCCACCAGTGGAATTGCATTAAATCCAAGGATTCTACATTCATCCTTCTCAAGGAAATATTAATATTTTCCTCTACCAGTTTTTTCGTCATTTTGCCAGGACGAGGTACCCATTTTGTGAAGGCTTGGATATTATTTAAAGCCTCTTGACCACGTTGAGTAATTAGCTGACGGCGAAACTCGCCAATAAAATCTTCCGCCGGGCCATAATGGTCGGCTAAATCCCAAGTGGTAAAACCTGCATCCACATATTGGAACATAGTTTCAATGGCAACTTTCGGGTTAATGCGTCCATGTCCGCCAGAAACTTGCCACATACCATTTAATATTCGGCAGATATTCAAATCGGGAGTAAATTGCAGACGACTTTCTCTTGGAAGTAGCATATTTTTATTTTTTAATTAGCTAACGCCAATCCATCTCAGCTTGTTCGAGAACATAAGCAGCAACATCTTGAATTTGCTGTTCGGTGAGACGGTCTTTGTAGGCTGACATATTATTTTTACCATTGGTAACTATATATGTAACTGCCTCCATTGAATCCATCTCATATTTCTTGAGTGCTTTCTTTTTTAAATTCTTACCTCGCCTGATAATATTACCGCCATTGATGTGACAACCGGCACAATGAACGCTAAACACTTGTGCGCCATTATTTATATCTGCTGCGATCGCAGGCAAAGTAAAATTATTTATTAATACGAAGATAGTCACTAATAATGTTATTAGTTTTTTCATTCCATTGCTCCTGATGCTGAAATAAATCAATGCTACAAAGATTCAAAGTCAGCTGTAAATCCAGCTAAGTTTGCACAATCTTCCTGAAAAGCCTCAGCATCGCTGACATCTTCTATTTTATATGCCATAATCCGTGTCCCATCTGGCATTTTCTTAGAAGAAATACACTCACCTTGATATTTATCTGGCATTGTTTTAAAGTTAGCACCGTGTTGTTTCCAAGCATCACCGGAACATGTAATATTTACCCGCCACATAGTTAATCTCATTTACTACCAATCAATACTCATCATCTCACAAATATGTAAATGGTTACACATTACCTGATGTAGGAGTAAATTTCGGCAATTTTCTATCTAAAGGAAGTGCCTGTTTCTCAAAGTCCACGTCATAATGTAGATGGATTATCTTGTCTAGAAATTTTTATCCAAATTAGTTAAATAGGAAAATTCAACAATGGCTAGCAATATCAAAGAAAAAATTCAAACAGACCTGAGACAAGCTAAAGAAACCGGACAATTAAGAACTGAGCGAATTCGTGAAATTGTTAAAGCTGCGGTTTCTCAGCTAGGTGCGGAACTTAAAGAAGGTTCCAGTGAAATTCGTTCTCTTGTGAAAGATGCGGTTTCTGCTGTGATTGAAAACTTTCAAGACAAAGGTACAGAAATCAAAGAAGAAGTGACAGCTTCAATTGAAGGTGCGTTGGAAGGAGTTAATAGCAAAAGACACGAAGCTATCGTAAAAACTCAGGCAGAATTGAAAAAACTGCAAGCTCAACTAGATAGCGAAGAAGCACAAATTCAGCAAGAAGTTGATGGCATCTTAGCAGAGATTGAAGAAACAGGTAAAGATAAATCTGCTGAGACCAAAAATGCCATTGCATCTGCTATCAATGCTATCAATAATAGTGAAGAAGTTGCTTTATTAAAGAAACGTTACGCACAATTACAAGCACAACTAGCTATTGTGCGAGCTAACTTAGCTGCACGCTACGGTGGACGTACCGATGAAGTCAGAGATTATATAGACGAGGCCAAAAACTGGTATGATCAAGCCCGTCCTCAAGCAGAAGCTGTGGTAACACAGGTAGAACAGAAGCGATCGCAGTTAGAAGATAAACTTGGTGAAGCTGGTTCAACCATAGCTAAAAAAGAACGTCAGATTAAACAAACTTTGAGAGAGTTACTGCTAGCAGCAGCTGACATGTTCAAAGATAAGGAACCTGCGGAACAGCATGAAGAGCTGACTAAGAAATAAACTGCTTTTTTAGAGTGCTGAGTATAAATCCAGTTACTTCATTGCTCTCTTGCATTAACACTATGCTAAAAATAATAGGATGGGAAATCTCCCATCCTATTTTGTTTGATCAAAAATGTTAATTCCCACTAACAACTTTAGTAAATACGTCTTTCTGTATTCATCCGTTCCTCGTGTTTAGCAATCACCCAAATTGCATGAATACTTCCGGGAAGCCAACCTAAAAGCGTCAGTAAAATGTTAATCAATAAAGTTGGGCCGACACCAACTGTTAAGAAAACACCTAAAGGAGGCAGTAATAAACCTAAAAGAAAACGAACTATTTTCATGATTTTGTGACAATTTTTGATTAGTTATATTCTGGTAAAGGTATCGAATTAGAAAATCCAGTTGATGAATCATCTAAATTCGATATTTTTTTAGGGTTGGTGTTTCTCCTCACACTAGAACCTATCTAGAGGGTAATTCACCTTGGGTATTTACATCACTACTGCTGCTTAGAGCCGGATTTCTTTCAGCAAAATATCTGTTAATGAAGGTATTAGCAAAAGATAAGATCACTGGACCAAGGAGAAAGGCGATAATTCCCCGAACTGCAAACCCAGGAACCAACACAGATGCTAACCAGAAACATAAACCATTAACGATAAGCGAAAATGTGCCTAGTGTAAGAAAGTTTAGTGGTAAAGAAAGAGCAGAAAGAATTGGTTTCACTGAACCGTTAATCAGTCCAATTACGAAAGCAGCAATCAAAGCAGCCGGAAAATTAGCAAGATTGACACCCGGCACTACTAAATCAACAATTAGTAGACTGAGGGCTGTAGCTAGAATTGTTAAAAATGTTCCCCACATTGTTTTTACCTAAAGATAAAAAAAGATAGATGTTCTGCAAATGTCTATACTATTTTTAACTATGTGTGAACCTTTTACATCTCTTGCAAGATAGATTTTATTTCTACCATTTGGCTGATTATTGAAAACTTAAATCAATGCTGTTTTTTATAATTTGTACGCTGTTTAATTATTCTGACTTAAATGGCTGTTGTTAGGCTGCTTGTCGTGAGAACTTTAATCCTCTCTTCATCTACAAGAGGCTGTACCCAAAGCGCCGCTATTGCCCGCAGGGCTTAAAAAAAGGGCTAGAGCCACTGACTACAAACTTATTTTAATAATTTTACGTTCAACTTACTTACACGTTATAAAAATAATAATGAAGATCAAAAAAAGACGAAACACTCTGCGCCAATCACTGGCGGTTTTTCGCTATAGCGGACGTGCTATCAGCTTAGTGTGGAATACTAGCCGCACCCTGACCATTCTCCTTGCTACTTTAACTTTAATAGCAGGTCTTTTACCGGCAGCGATCGCCTACATTGGCAAGTTAATTGTGGATGCGGTGGTTTTGGCTGCTCAAGTTGGTGATGGCGATATTTCTCGCCCTTTATTATATGTGGGATTAGAAGCGATCGCGATCGCCCTCTTGGCAGGTAGTCAGCGCGGAATTTCTATTTGTCAATCGTTGTTGCGAGTGCTACTTGGGCAAAAAGTAAATGTACTGATTCTAGAAAAGGCGCTAACACTAGATCTCGCCCAATTTGAAGACTCAGAATTTTATGACAAACTCACCAATGCTAGGCGAGAAGCATCAGTACGTCCACTTTCTTTAGTAAGTCGCACCTTTGGCTTGGTACAAAACGCCCTTTCTCTTATTACCTACGGCGTTTTATTGGTGAATTTCTCAGTTTGGGCAGTGATAGTGCTAATTTTAGCAGCCTTACCAGCCTTTATTGCTGAAACTAAGTTTGCTGGACAAGCCTTTCGGCTATTTAGTTGGCGCGCACCAGAAACCCGCCAACAGCACTACATAGAAAATCTCTTAGCGAGAGAAGACTTTGCCACAGAAATCAAACTTTACCAACTAGGTGAAACTCTACTAGAACGTTACCGCAACCTATTTGATCAACTCTATGGCGAAGATCGAGACTTAACTTTGCGGCGGGGATTTTGGGGTTATATTTTGAGTTTAGTGAGTACGGCTGCTTTTTACTTAGCTTATGCGTGGATAGTAGTGGAAACAGTGGTAGGTAGGATTTCCTTGGGGGATATGACTATGTATCTCACCGTGTTTCGCCAAGGACAGTCTACATTCTCTAATGCCCTAACTTCCATTGGCGGAATGTATGAAGACAACTTATATTTATCTAATCTCTACGATTTTTTAGAGGAAGAAGTCCCAAAAACTTGGGGTCATGCTACCAGAGGGATTAATCCTCAAGATGGTATCCGCTTTGAGCACGTATCATTTACCTATCCCGGTAGTTCCCAACCCGCATTAACAAATATTTCGCTACATGTGAAACCAGGAGAAAAACTGGCAATTGTGGGTGAAAACGGTTCTGGTAAAACGACTTTAATTAAATTACTTACCCGACTTTATACCCCAGAATCTGGGCGAATTTTTTTAGATGGTTTGGACTTGCAAGAATGGGATGTAGACGTATTGCGGCAACGCATTGGGGTGATTTTTCAGAACTTTGTGCGTTACCAGTTTACAGTAGGCGAGAATATCGGCGTAGGCGATGTGCAATATTTAGAAGATAAACATCGTTGGCAAATTGCTGCTGAAAAAGGCATGGCGCAACCTTTTATTGAAAAATTGCCCCAAAGCTTTAAAACTCAACTTGGTCGTTGGTTCAAAAATGGACAAGAACTTTCCGGCGGGCAGTGGCAGAAAATTGCCCTATCCCGTGCATTTATGCGAACTCAAGCAGATATTTTAGTCTTAGATGAACCCACATCAGCCATGGATGCCCAAGCAGAATTTGATATTTTCAATCATTTTCGTACTTTGACCCAAAATCAGATGGTATTCTTGATTTCCCACCGCTTCTCGACGGTAAGAATGGCTGATAAAATCGTAGTCATCGAAGATGGAAAAGTTACAGAACAAGGAACTCACGCAGAATTATTACAAACCGACGGACGCTATGCCAAGTTATTTTATTTACAAGCAGCAGGCTATAAATAAGGGCATGAATTTTTGGCTGCTGGCTGAATTTTCTTTTTGTTAGTTGATCCCCTACCCCAGCATTGAGGTTAGGCAAATTAAATAGTAGTAGTTCAACACTATAGGTAATTTTCATATGGAATTTTCCCTTTTGCAACCTGACGAAATGCTCAGATCCCCGACTTCTTCAAGAAGTCGGGGATCTTTTTTTGTGTATAGTGTAAAAACTTGCTTCAAATCTTCTTCCTCGTCTTCCTAAACCATCATCAAATCCATAAGATTTTCCGCCATTTCAAAATTAGCAGTCACATTTTGCACATCATCCAACCCCTCCAGAGTATCAATTAACTTGAGGAGCGATCGCGCCTGATCGGGATCTGTGACTTCAACGTGATTACTAGGAATCCAGCGCAATTCCGCATCATTCACCTGGAACTTTTGTTCCTTCAACGCCTGGCTGAGAATTTCTAAATTTGTCACCTCAGTAAACACCTCAGCCATCTCATCCTCAGTCATTTCATAAAAATCAGCCCCACCTTCTAGGGATGCTTCTAAAAGCTGGTCTTCATCCACCACACCCTGAACCACACACACCCCCTTTTGGTCAAACATCCAGCTAACACAGCCAGTTTCACCCAAATTGCCACCATTTTTACTAAAAGCAGCACGCAAGTCAGCCGCCGTGCGATTACGATTATCTGTGAAGGCCTCAATTAAGATGGCGACACCGCCAGGGCCATAACCTTCGTAGCGAATAGCCTCAAAACTGTCACTATCTGCGCCAAATGTGCCAGCACCTTTAGCGATCGCCCGTTCAATATTATCATTAGGTATACCCGCAGCCTTGGCCTTATCAATGGCTGTACGTAGTTGAAAATTCCCGGTTGGATCTGGTACACCACTTCTAGCAGCAACGATAATTGCCCTAGACAACTGGGTGAAGGTCTTGCCCTTTTTTGCATCTACTACTGCCTTCTGGCGCTTAATATTTGCCCATTTACTATGTCCTGCCATAATCTAAAATTATTAACACTTCCTTCAAAGATTAGGATATACATAGCTTTTGCCAAGTTGCAAAAGCACATTTATTGAATTGTGTAACTTAACTGGTGAGAATTTCATTAATTGTGCGATACCTTATCCAAAGTGCCAAAATTGTAGTTAACAAATTGCAAAAATTGGCTAATTTTCTTAATAGACGTGATGCACGGCTTTTTTTCACAACTCATAATTTCCGAAGGAAAAGAAGGAACGTGCAATACTATCTTAGACGTTTACTGCTGTTGCTACTGGTGGGCATACTCGCTTTAAGTGGATGCCAGATTATGCGGTCTGGAGTTGAAGCAGGAGTAATTCATCTAACTTTATGGCAAGGGGTGAATCCACCGCAAAATCGAGATGTTTTACAAAAGCTTGTAGATAAATTTAATCAAACTCATCCAGATATTCAAGTAGAATCTCTGTATGTTGGGCAACAGGATCAGCAAACACCGAAAATTTTAGCAGCAGTCGTAGGCAATGCGCCGCCAGATTTATTGTGGTACAACCCCACAATTGCCGGTCAATTGGTAGAATTAGATGCCCTAATTTCTTTAGATGAACAGCTGGCAAATTCCCCAGTCAAAGACGAAATTGACCCCACTTTGTTTGCCTCAATGGAATACAAAGGTAAGCTTTGGTCTGTACCTTTTGCCACAAATAACGTCGGTGTATATTACCGTCCGAGTTTGTTTAAAGCCGCAGGCATTACAGAATTACCCCGCACCTGGGAAGAGTTTCGGCAAGTTGCCAAAAAATTAACTCGTGATCTCGATGGTGATGGCAGAATAGACCAATATGGCATGTTTCTGCCTTTAGGTAAGGGAGAATTTACCGTTTTCACCTGGTTACCATTTATGTGGAGTAGCGGCGGCGAGTTGGTGAATGGAGATACACAGAATGCCGCAAGTGTTGTGTTACAGGATAATCCAGGTGCGATCGCCGCTTTACAATTTTGGCGTAATTTAATTACCGATGGTTCCGCTATGTTATCTGGCCCAGAAAGAGGTTATGAGACAGGCGATTTAATTGCTGGTAATGTAGCCATGCAGGTAACTGGCCCGTGGAGTTTAGGAGAATTTACAGATAGTGGTGTAGATTTTGCAGTTTTTCCCATTCCGGTTGATCAAGAACCTGCTACCAGTATTGGTGGTGAGAATTTATTTTTGTTCAAAACCACACCAGAACGGGAAAAAGCGGCGTTCACCTTTGCTGAATATGCCGTAAGTGCAGAATTTCAAACGGAATTAGCCTTGGGAACTGGCTATTTACCAATCAATTTGAAGTCCCGCCAAAGTCCACAATATCAGGAGTTTGTCAAGAAACTACCACCTGTGCAAGTATTTTTAGACCAAGCCAAGCACGGGCGATCGCGTCCTATATTTCCAGGTTATAATCGCATTTCCGATAGTTTAGGCCGGGCAATTGAAGCAGTTTTATTAGGTCAAAGTTCCCCAGCCGACGCACTCCAAACAACCCAGCGACGCTTAGACTTGATTTTCAAGTAATTATCTCTGAAGTTGCGTTCATAACCAACTACCAACTTGACCTTGATTTATCCTACAAGTAGGGAAATCGCCACTCTAGGTAATACTAGGGATTTAGTAACTTCATTAAGTACCTACTACTGCCATCCTCTATAAGAAAAAATAATAACTTTAACATTCTGGAAATCTACATAATCCAGCACTGTTTCATGTCTAAATCTTTATACAACAGCCCTATATATATGTAGGCTGTTCGTGGTTTAATTCAAAATATAATCATCAAATTAAGTAGCCAAAGCTGTTTCTCAAAAGCAGCTAATAAAGCTTTGCCTCTAAATTAACGTGAGTTCGACAAATATCAAAAACCCCTCTCCAAACCTCTCGCATGGAGGAGCTACTGCGTTGTAGCAAGTGGCATAGAGGCTTTAAAACCTTAATTTTTAGTTCAAAACCAGGGATATTTTTGCCCCTCTCCGTGTCGGAGAGGGGTTGGGGTGAGGTTCATTGAATTCAATTTAAAATGTTAAAAAATTTAAAAAAAAATGCACAATAATCTATACTAGTTATTTTGGGAATTTTTCTGACGGTGTTTCTAGCATTGGCTGTCAATTTTTATAATCAACAAGGAACTATTCTCTATCCTCAAAGTTTCAAATATCCTCCTAAGCTTTATTATTTATCTTACGGTATTTTTATGTCAATGCTGGCTTTTTTACTAGTTGATAAATTATTTGTTATTTATAATTTAAACGATCAAGAAAAAAGAGTAACGAAAATTATAGTTTTCATAAGTAGTTCTACCTTGTGGATATACTTATGGCATATATTTTTCCTGCATTTACCCAAATTTTTCTTGCAAATCAATCTAATTTTTTTTAGTAATGATATCATGTCTTTTTTAGTAATTACCTTCCTTTCACTTACCGCAACTTACATGCAAAAGCTCACTATAAATAGCATTATCAATAAAACAAAATTTGGTCAAAATAACTCAAAAATTCTTGCTACGTTATTTTTGAAGTAAATTCAAACAACGCCTTTCAAGAATTAAGACTCAGAGAGTGTTTTATAAAGTCTAAATTGATACTAGCCCAAGTGATTAGATTGGAAAAGAGCCTCTAATGCCGCAGGCTCTATTATATTAGCCAAAAGTTTTCAAACATGCTCTCATAGTAACCTTCTGATTAGCAATGACTTGATTTACAAGTAATTATAGTAATTATAGATTGTTGCTAAAATCAGAGTATAACCTAGTATTAGCACATATAAAAATTTCCCAACTTCGTAGCAAATTTCTTGCTAAAAACTCTGCGTAACTTTGCGCTTTCCTCCGCGCCCCTTTGCGTTTAAATGGGAAAATATCATTAGACTGAACCAATTTCCCTTAGGAAAACATGACTCATCCTTTCCTAGAACGCCTGCGTAGTCCCAACCGTCCAGTTATCGTCTTTGACGGTGCAATGGGAACCAACCTCCAAACCCAAAACCTCACGGCCGAAGATTTCGGAGGTCCACAATATGAAGGTTGTAACGAATACCTAGTCCATACCAAACCCGAAGCTGTCGCCAAAGTTCACCGCGACTTTCTCGCCGCCGGTGCTGATGTCATTGAAACAGATACCTTTGGTGCAACATCCATTGTGTTGGCAGAATATGACTTAGCAGACAAAACCTATTACTTAAACAAAACAGCAGTAGAACTAGCCAAGCGCGTCGCTGCTGAATTTTCCACACCAGAAAAACCGCGATTTGTCGCCGGTTCCATGGGCCCCACAACCAAACTCCCAACTCTGGGACATATCGACTTTGACACCTTAAAAAGTAACTTCGCCGAACAAGCCGAAGCGCTATTTGATGGAGGCGTGGATTTGTTTCTGGTAGAAACTTGCCAAGATGTGCTGCAAATCAAAGCAGCATTGAATGGAATTGAAGAAGTCTTTGCCAAAAAAGGCGATCGCCGCCCCTTAATGGTGTCTGTGACCATGGAAAGTATGGGCACAATGCTAGTAGGATCAGAAATCAGTGCTGTTCTGACAATACTCGAACCATATTCCATAGATATTCTGGGTTTAAACTGTGCCACAGGTCCAGACTTGATGAAACCACATATCAAGTATTTGTCGGAACATTCACCTTTCATTGTCTCCTGTATCCCTAATGCGGGTTTACCGGAGAACGTTGGTGGTCAAGCACATTACCGCTTGACACCAATAGAATTACGTATGGCTTTAATGCACTTTGTTGAAGATTTGGGTGTCCAAGTGATTGGGGGTTGCTGTGGGACACGTCCAGAACACATTCAACAATTGGCAGAAATTGCCCAAGAACTGAAACCTAAAACCAGACAACCAAGCTTAGAACCAGCCGCCGCATCAATTTATACTACTCAGCCCTACGACCAAGATAATTCCTTCTTGATTGTCGGTGAACGTCTCAACGCTAGTGGTTCCAAGAAGTGCCGTGATTTGCTAAACGCGGAAGATTGGGATGGACTGGTGTCAATGGCTAGGGCGCAAGTTAAAGAAGGCGCACACATCCTGGATGTCAACGTCGATTATGTGGGACGTGACGGCGTGCGAGATATGCATGAATTAGTTTCCCGCATTGTTAATAATGTTACTCTGCCTTTAATGCTGGACTCCACCGAGTGGGAAAAAATGGAGGCAGGTTTAAAGGTAGCAGGTGGTAAATGTTTACTCAACTCCACCAACTACGAAGACGGGGAACCGCGTTTTCTTAAGGTACTGGAATTAGCGAAAAAATACGGTGCTGGTGTGGTCATTGGGACTATCGATGAAGATGGCATGGCGCGGACAGCAGAGAAGAAGTTTGAAATTGCCCAGCGTGCTTATCGTCAAGTTGTAGAATATGGGATTCCGTCCACAGAAATATTTTTTGATACTTTAGCTTTACCAATTTCTACAGGGATTGAAGAAGACCGAGCCAATGGCAAGGCTACTATAGAAGCGATCCGGCGGATTCGCCAAGAATTACCAGGATGCCATGTAATTTTGGGAGTATCGAATATTTCCTTTGGTTTGAATCCCGCAGCGCGAGTTGTGCTGAATTCGATGTTTTTGCATGAGGCGATGACAGCCGGCATGGATGCAGCCATTGTCAGCCCTAACAAAATTTTACCGCTATCTAAAATTGAGGCCAAGCATCAAGAAGTTTGTCGTGACTTAATTTATGATCGACGCAAATTTGAGGGTGATATCTGCGTTTATGATCCTTTAGGAGAACTGACCACACTGTTTGCAGGGGTCACGACTAAACGCGATCGCGGTGTGGATGAAAGTCTCCCCATCGAAGAACGCTTGAAACGCCATATCATCGACGGCGAACGCATTGGTTTAGAAGACCAACTCAAACAAGCTTTAGACAAATATCCCCCTTTGGAAATTATCAACACCTTTCTGCTGGATGGGATGAAGGTTGTCGGTGAGTTATTTGGTTCAGGACAAATGCAACTACCTTTTGTCTTACAATCGGCGGAAACTATGAAAACGGCGGTTGCATATTTAGAACCGTTCATGGAAAAGTCTGAATCTGGCAATAATGCTAAAGGAACCTTTATCATTGCCACCGTCAAAGGTGATGTGCATGATATTGGTAAAAACTTGGTAGATATTATCTTGTCCAATAATGGTTACAAGGTAATTAACCTGGGAATTAAGCAGCCGGTGGAAAATATTATCCAAGCTTACGAACAGCACAAAGCTGATTGTATTGCCATGAGTGGTTTGCTGGTGAAATCTACCGCCTTTATGAAAGAGAATTTACAGGCTTTTAATGAAAAGGGAATTACAGTTCCTGTAATTTTAGGTGGTGCAGCACTAACCCCCAAGTTTGTGCATCAAGATTGTCAAAACACCTACAAGGGTAAGGTGGTGTATGGTAAAGATGCCTTTGCTGATTTGCATTTTATGGATAAATTAATGCCAGCCAAGGCTGCTAATAATTGGGATGATTTGCAAGGATTTTTGGATGAGGTAGAAGCAGAACCAGAAATTACCACCTCCCCATCCACAAGTGAATCCTCCCCAGTCCTCAATCCCC
>JADEXK010000070.1 GCA_015207155.1 Nostocales cyanobacterium LEGE 11386
CTATCTCTGGTGGTCAAATTGGCTACGGTGCTACCGTCGCTACAGGTGTCACTGTTGGTGCTAGTAACCCTTTAACACTGACTAAGCTAGCTGAAGCCTATGTCTATACATATGGCATTGGTCACGTGACTTTATTAGCTAAGTCATTCAGTGTAACAGTGTACTAATATCAATGGATACCTACTGAGATAAATGGCTCTTCAGGGATGAAAAGTAACAAGTCATCTTTGTCATCAACATCAGGTGTCTTAATTACCAATAACCCCTGAGAGCCAGAAATTACAACAAGTCTTTTAGGAGTAAATTATGGCAAATATTACCCTTTCTCAACTATACACTACTGGTTCTACACTGTTTCAAGATTCTGAAAGTTTTCTCAATGAACTCAGCGACGCAGATTCTATGTCTAGGGATGAATATGCTGTTGTCGGCGGCTTTTTATTTACCGCATTGACTGGGGCATTTGTAACGACATATGCCATTGGTCATGCTACTTATGTAGCCAAGTCATATAGTGCACCCTATCCATATCGTCGCTACTAGTTTTTAGTTAACTACTGAGTTAGATGGCGCTTCTTAGATAAAGGTAAGAAGTAATCTATAGCAATCTTATTTGAGTTGGGAAATTACTTTTTTGAGATGTAGATGAGCAGTAGTGAGACAGCAAGCCGTTTGGAAGAGAGGTTTCTGAAACTGGCTAACGCTGAGTAAACAGAGAATGCAGGTCAAGAGAAAGAAGGAAATTCACAAATTTTTCATGTCAATGACTGAATTTATCTGACATTGACAAATTACTCAAGAATTTGTGTAGAAATCAAATAAATGGCAAAAATAATAATTTCTGAACTGCAACCTACTGACTCAGAAAGCTTTTTGATCGAAATAACTGATATGTATTCTCTGTCTGTACATGGTGGTGCTAACTATGCATATCACTATGGGTTCCATCAATTTCTTAACTTTGCTTATACGCTCCTTGATTTTGTGTTATCGGCATTTGGAATTTACAGCATTGTGTCGCTAGCACAGTCATTTGCTGCTGCCCAATTTGATTATTCATCTTATCTGTTTGTCCCTTTTTCATTGTTGAATCACCAATTGACATGATGACTAATAAGATGTTGTGTGCAATCAATGCTTGGATAGCATTCCTGTGGTTTTACAGTTTCCTGATTGACCAACAACAAGTTTTTACTTTACTAAGAAGTATCTGAAGCCATGCCATTTTTATTAAGTGACCAGAATGTTTTTGACTACCTAATCCCCCTGGGACTGTGTACGCAAGAAGAACGTTTATCGAGCAAAATTGAACTAAAACCTGCCAAAAATTTTAACTTGTTACTCAGCTTACCCGACGATCGCCAACTTCTAGTTAAGCAAGAGCGTCACAATCGAGAAGGAAAAACTGCCGGTGAATTTGTGCAAGAATGGCGAATTCATGAGTTTTTGCAAAATAATCCAGAAATTAGCTATTTGCGCGCTTCTATTTCAGAAGCAGTGCATTTTGACGCTGAAAACTCGATCATTATTTTCAATTATCTCAGTAACTATCGCGATGTAGCGGATTTCTATACCAAAGAGAACGTTTTTCCGACAAAGATTGCCACAATAGTTGGAACTACTTTGGCATCAATGCATCGCGTCAGTATCCAACGTCCTGAGTATCGGGAATTCTGGCAAAATTCTCAGGATACATCAAGTCAAGAGGCTGCAAAACTAAATCATCGCATCGATAGAATTACCCCAGAAATTTTTGGTAGTGTCCCTGCTGATGGGTTGAAATTCTTTGCTCTTTATCAACGTTATGACAGTTTGGGTCAGGCGATCGCAGAGTTGGGTAGTGCTTATACTCCCCACTGTTTGACCCATAATGACATGAAGCTAAATAATATTCTCATCTCCTTAAATTGGGAAGAAGTGAATGTGAATGGATCTTTCGCAGACGAAAGCATCATTCGCTTAATTGACTGGGAACGCTGTTCATGGGGAGATCCCGCGATTGACTTAGGCGCATTGCTCGCCAGCTACCTGCAATTATGGTTATACAGTGTAGTCGTCGGTAGAGGAATGGCGATCGAAGAATCTTTACGCCTAGCTACAACCCCACTACAATCACTCCGTCCTTCGATTTCCGCACTAGTTACCGCTTATTTGGCTGAATTCCCGGAAATTCTAGAGCAGCGTCCTGATTTTTTACAACGAGTAGTGCAATTTTGTGGTTTAGCCTTGATTCAATCAATTCAAGCAACACTCCAGCACGAAAAAACTTTTGGTAATCCAGGTATCTCTATGCTCCAGGTTGCCAAAAGTTTATTATGCCGTCCAGACGCATCCATCCCAACAATTTTTGGTATGGAAACATCAGATTTAGTTCCTACAAAGTTATCACGCGCTTAAAAACGTGAGTCTCCAACGGAGGCGAAGTTGCAGGAAGAGCAAAAGAAACATAATCTTCCATACTTTTTATTCCTTTGTACTTTTACTTCTCACTTAGCACTCAGCACTATTTCTTAGGAGTTCGACAAGTCTTTTTGACCTCTCCCCCAACCCCTCTCCAACGCGGAGAGGGGAGTAAAAAGCCAAAATTTTCCGTTCTCTTGCCATTACCCCTTATCCCCAGAGGGGGCCCCGAGTTTCCTACTCCCCACGTCCCATTACACTCTCTTATTCATAGGTAAGCTCTTATGCAACTATTAGATGCGCTACAAACTCAACTAGCCAGTATTCCAGAGCCATTGCAGACATCACTACAAGACATTATTTATAAGATTGAGATCGAGTCTCACCATTGTATTAAGCATCCAGATTATAAAACCTTAGAGATGTCAGAGCAGGCAATTTCCCGCTTTAAAAAATTGCCATTGGATCTCCAAAATAAGTATTTAGGTCTGCAACTGCGTAGTTTTTTGTATGGGGTCTACTACAACGGTTCTTTGAAACATACTCTCATATCAGATGAAGAGACAACAGACGTAGCATTGAGCCAAAGTCTAGAAAATAACAGCTTTTTGGGCGTAGATGTTGCTTTTTACGATCGCTTGCATAACAGCAACAGAGGTAAAGGCTACTTGAGTTACGATTGGCTAGTGGTGAAAGAAGAAACAGATGGCGCTTTGGCAGTGCATAAGAATGGCTTGACACTGCACATTGAGCGCGAAGTTCACTTACAACCAGAAGAGCAAGCTGTGACTATTGGTGGTTTAGTGGCGATCAAAATGCCCAAAAATGTGGTGCAGAGTGGATTTTATATGGCAATTGGCGATGCAGCCGCTCATGGTGACCAGGAGATAGTGCGTATCTACTTTAATTTAACCCCAGATGGGTCAGTTGCTGTCATGGACAGTTTAACCACTCAACTCAACGCTCTATCAATTCCCTTCACATTTAAAGCATTATATAATCCCTCAGATTATGGACGTTGCGACTCCGCAGTACTTTATTTTGACAAACACAACTATGAAACTGTTCACCCAGTGTTAGAAAGGGTGTATGCAGAAAACAAATCTCATTTTGGCGAATCAGTGCCTTTGTTTACCAAATTGCTAGCACCAGGTTTAGCTCTGGCTGAAGAACCAAATAGCAAATTTACTGACCGAGAAAGTTTTGGTCTGAATCGCTGTCAAATTATTGCCAATGCTTTGCTTGAGGTTTGGCATCAAGATAACGATACACCAGAAAGTCGGATGACAGCAATTCTGCAACATTTCTCGAAGCAGCAAATTGAATTACAACGTCCTTACCTCAATCCCCATTCTGAGGATATCTACGCTCCTTTGAATTTGTGAAGCTCAATAATCTAAATTTGGTATTTGGACTGGTTCATCACTTCGCTTACATAACAGTCCTCAACCATTCATAAACCAGATAAACCCGGTTTCTCACCTACGTTAAACCACTTAGAGGGCAATTTATCAAGAAACCGGGTTTCTGACTTAGGAGACATTCCACTTCCTTTATCTCGCCTGCTTACACAGCAATTGGTTATTTGGCGTTGCTGAATCAAAGGATGATTCTTGTAGGGTGGGCATCTTGCCCGCCCGGAAATACAAGGGACGGGCAAGATGCCCATCCCACAAATATGCAACGCCGGTTATTTTTTAGATGTCTTAATTGATTTTGGGCGTTTTGTCGTTAGGAGTCGCGCAGGGTTTGTTTAGTGCGCTATGCGACAACGCAGACTTCGGCTAACTACTCTAGATGGAAACACACTTATTTAGTAAAAAATATAACTTATTCGAGAGCAAAGCCTTTGAGTATTTTCATCTAAAGTTCATAAAATAATGAAATTTTTATGAGGCTTTTTCAAAAAATCAGTCCACAAGTAAGAGCAGGACTTGGTTTTAATGAATCTCTACAATGCTTATATGCACTATAATCTAAGTAATCTTTCTTTAGCATTATTAGACAAAAGTTAGTAATTTTTTATACAAATTATACATAATGATTTGATTAATATTTCATGAAGCTAATAGTTATATGAGTTGATTTACTGAGGATTTTACTGTATTTTCATTACACAGAGTTTTCTGGTTTTTTTATTGACATGAAAATCAACTCGTTTTTTCCTGCTACGTTAGTGGCAGCAGGTGTTGCTATTGCTACCTCTGCTGTTACCCCTGCTCATGCAATCACCCTTACAACTACAACTTTAAATGGTGATCCTACAGTAGGTAACCCTCCTCAGCAATTGTGGCAAGCTGATTTTAATGCCAGTGACGTTGGCCAAAGTTTCAACGTTAACTGGTTTTTACCTGCTGGTTCCGCTAATTCCGACGGCGATATTATCCCTGTGGATTTAAGTGCCACATCTAATTGGACAATTACAAGCTTTAGCAACACCCAAATAGGCTTGGACATTGATATTTCTAACACCACGAGCCTAGGAACTCTACTAAGTAACGCAAATATCCTCAGCTTTGGTTTTGGTGTTGACCCTAATGCTACTGCGACTTTAAGTCAAGCTGGTCAGACTTTCGACCTAGTTTCGGCAGGTCAAGGCGGTCAGCAATCATTTCCAGGTGGCTTCCGACAAGTAGATGTTTGTATCTTCTCTGCTAATAACTGTGCTGGTGGCAATGTTAACCTGGGTCTCATAGCAGGTGCTAGTGATACTCTCAGCGTCTTGCTTACCGCAAATTCAGGCAACAACTTTAGTCAAGGAGCAAGTTTAGCATTCTTCCCGTTGAAGTTCCAAACGAGTGAAGGTAGCTATGAATTAGCAGGTGTACCAGGTAACCCAACACCCGTACCTGAACCTATAACCACTCTTGGTTTCGGTGTAGGTGTTGCAGGAGCTAGTCTATTGAAGTGGAAGTACGGCAACAAAGAAATGAAAAAAAAAGGCAACAGTTTAATTCAATCTGAAGTCTGAAACGTTGAAACCTGACTAAACCTAACAGTAAGACGGCTGAAGATATTGGCAAAATTAAAATGCAAAGCTTGAGACCATTGTTGATATCTGCTCGATAATCTACAAATCCTCAAACCGATGGCCAAGGGAAGTTGGTTCAAGCTAAAAGTAAGGCTAGATGAAAGTAATATAGGCGATTTAAAAATTAATAGGATGCGTTAAGGTTGTGGTAACGCATTATCTTTAATAAATTAGTGTGTTACTCTATTTTTTACAAAATCTACTTATTAAAAATTTGTATTTTAATAGTCCATTATCTGGTAATACATTTCAGTCTGATTGCCTATTAAATTCTGGAATGCTACTTTGCAAAAGCTCTACGGTTATACCTTGAGGCAATTTTCAGATTTGAAAGTCCTTAATTAGCCTTTCTGTCAGATTTAAACTCAAAATTTAGGTGCGATCGCCTACGGTGCGGCTTTGCCGATCGCACTCAAATCTGAATCTATCAAAGAATTCAGAAATGTCCACAACTGCAAATCAGTAAAATCGGGAATTGCCATCAATGAGCCAATTTGCTGCAATATTTGTGGATCATGGGTGGAAGCTATACCAATAGTGCGAATATTAGCACCTACGGCTGCCCGAATACCAGAGGGAGAATCTTCTAAGGCGATCGCCTGTTCTGCTTTAATTTCCAAGTTATTCAAGGCGACTTGATATGGTTCAGGGTCGGGTTTACCTGCGGTACAATCATCTGCTAGCACAATTGTATGGAATGCTTCTTTTATTCCTAAAACCTGTAGCATAAATGCTGCATTTAATCTAGGAGCATTTGTTACTAATGCACGTTTTAGCTGATGTGTTTCTGTCCATGCAATTAATTCAGCAAATCCAGGCAATGGCTGGAGATTCGGCGCAAGTTGGCGGAAAAGTGCCTCTTTTTCATCTGCAAATTTTTGACCTTCAGCTACTGATAATTGTGGTAAAATATCTTTGACAATTTCGGGGTTTAACCCGCCACTAATCCGGGATTTGTAGAATGTTTCGTCAATTTCCATCCCGTAACTTAACAGCATTTTCTGCCAAGCTTGGAAATGTATGGGGTCAGTATTGACGATAGTGCCGTCTAAGTCAAAGAGAATTGCACATAGCATGATTTTTTGGTAAATTGTAAATAATTGTTAACTTAATTTACATAGTTTACATGGTTTTTTGTCCTCAATCGTTGTGCCTAGGTTAATATCCAGACAAAAAACTATCATAAATTAGCTAAATCCTGAAATCTATACTGAAAAAGGTACGTCAGGGGAAGGCAACTATTGCTCCTCAAGTTACAATATTCCGTGTAAGCAAATGCTAGCCGCTACAAAACTTTTTCGTGTCGATGATTTATTAGTGCAGATTTACAACTCTGAAGCTGAAATGGCGCAAGATGTTGCACAAATCACCCAAAAGTATTTACAGCAAGTTCTTCAGCAGCAGGATACAGCAGCTGTATTATTAGCAACAGGAAATTCCCAACTCAAATTTCTGGATGCTTTGATAGCGTTGGGTGGTGTAGATTGGTCGCGAATTACCTTATTTCATTTAGATGAATATTTGGGAGTGACTGCTGACCATCCTGCTAGTTTCCGGCGGTATATGCGAGAACGTGTAGAAAAGCGGGTGTGTCCCCAGCAGTTTCATTATATAGAAGGTGATGCATTGGAACCTGTAGCCGAGTGCGATCGCTACACCAAATTATTGCAAGCACAGCCAATTGATTTGTGTTGTCTTGGTGTTGGCGAAAACGGACATTTGGCTTTTAATGATCCAGCCGTGGCCAACTTTCAAGACCCTTACAGCGTAAAACTGGTGAAACTAGATACAGCCAATCGCCAACAACAAGTTAATACAGGACATTTCCCCAATATCGATAGTGTTCCGCAGTACGCTTTTACTGTGACTTTGCCTTTAATTTGTGCAGCGAAAAAAATTATTTGCCTAGCACCAGAAACACGTAAAGCACAGGTGGTAAAAGAGATGTTACAAGGGTCAATTAGCACCAATTGTCCAGCATCAATTTTGAGACAACAATTGTCAGCAACGTTATTTTTAGATGTGAATTCTGCTAGCTTGCTGTCTTAAACTGGGGAAAATCAGAGTACATAGCCTATACATATAGGACTACTATTTGATTTATGTAAGGGCTACCCTACGGGTTCTGCGAAGCAGTACAGCCCTTAATTCAGGACTAGGCGTTGGTTGCTTAATCAGGATATGAAATTCAAAAACTTCATCTTTCAAACTCTTACTCTCTGCGACTCTGCGACTCTGCGTGAAACAAATTCATATTTTCAATCAGCAACGCCCAGGACTAAAGTCCTGACCCTACGGGTAATGCCTCCGGATGCCGCAGGCTGTACGTTAGTCGCTCATGGGGGAAACCCCCAAGACCGCGCTAACTCACTACAAACCTTTAATTATTAATGACGACTTACTTGGTTACGTAGATTACCTAGAATAATATTGCATCTCAATCCATGCTCGTATTTCCTCTTCAGAGCCAAAACAAGCAGAACAACCTGTTATGGGGTTATAGGCTTGCCAAAAAATATGACCAAAGCGATCGCTTTTCTGCCAAACTTGCAATTCATTACTAGTTGATAGTGCTGTAACTAAGCTCTGCCAAACTCTTTGGAATTTTGATTCTAGCTGCAACCATGCGTCAACTATTTTCATAAAAAAGTCCTTCCACCCTCAAGCGAGCATCAGCTACTTTCTAGATTCGCTTGGTAACAGCTTTGTGAGAAGGTACAGATTTAGATAATTTGCACTAGTACAGTAGTAGTAATTATAACTGTTCTAGTTGAATTGCTCTCAACTGTACCAGTTCAATCGCGAAAAAATCCCTTATATTGCCCATAGTCCCTGCTATTGTCCTTAAGGAGGGGTGGCGCTGTGATTATTCCCCTAGATCGGCACTCACAAAAACCTATTTATCTGCAAATTCGTGATTATCTGAGTCGTCTGATTCGATCTGGCAAAATCCCTGCTGGACAAAAACTTCCCTCTATCAGGGTGTTGTCCGAAAGTATTCAAGTTAACAAGTTGACTGTAATTGAGGCGTACAGTCTCTTAGAAGCCGATGGATTGATTTATGCTCGCCAAGGTTCAGGATATTTTGTTAACCGTATAACTTCTGATTTTACATTGCGCTCGCACTTTGCCCCAGCCCAAAAGGTAATCATTTCCGAAGGGGGAGGGTCATTCTCTGAACAATATATAGCTTCGCTACAGGCTCAACAACAGTCAGATATTATTGATTTCAGTTCAGGCTTTCCGCATAATTCTAGCTCAAACAATCTCCAACGGATTGCCAAGCGGGCAATGACAAAAGCCACAGATACTCTCTTTAAATATGATTTTCCCCAAGGGCAACTGCTTCTGCGACAATTGATTGCTCAGATGTTAGTGCCACAAGGATTGGAGGTTTCTCCCGAAGAAATAATTATTACCACTGGCTCAGAACAAGCCCTATCACTAGCAATGCAATACTATCTCCAGCCGAGTGATTGGGTAATTGTGGAGACACCAACTTATCATGGTGCATTGGGTATTTTGGAAAACTTGGGAGCCAAGGTTATAGGAATTCCCATGACTGCGGAGGGCATGAATTTAGAATTACTGGAGCAGTATCTTCAAAGTCACAGACCAAAATTAATTTATACCATCAGCACCCTACAAAATCCCACAGGCATCACAACTTCTCAGGTACATCGCCAAAAACTACTGGCATTGGCACAAGAGTATGAGTGTCTGATTTTGGAAGATAATGCCTATGAAGGGTTAAATTTTGAACCTGTTCCTGCTCCCATCAAGGCACTAGATCGCCACAATTTGGTTACCTACATCAGTACATTCTCGAAAACCTTGATGCCTGGATTAAGAGTTGGTTACATGGTAGTAACAGGTGAACATTATCAGCATCTAGTTAAGCAAAAGTTACTAAATGACTTGCATGTCTCTACAGTATCTCAGGCAATTGTCAGTGAGTTTTTAGGTTCAGGAAATTACCGCCGTCATCTGAGTCGTTTGCGGACTAGCAACTTACACAGCCGGAATGTGATGCTACAAGCATTAGAACATTATTTTCCCGATGCGATCGCCTGGACTATTCCCAAAGGCGGTTTATTTTTGTGGACTCATCTGCCTGATCATTTACCCATTCAGGCCATTTGCCAAGAAGCCTTATCTCACAATATCCTCGTTGCCAACGGTGCAGTATTTTTCCCAGGACAAGGCTATCCAGCAATGCGGTTAAACTTTTGCCACACACCAGAGGATATTGAACAGGGAATTGAAATTCTTGGTCGCTTAATCAAGAATTATTTAACTCCCAGTTTCCAAAGCTTTAGTTTCAAATCGCCGGAACTGAATACAGCATCCTGATAAAATTTGTAGTCCAGCCTGCGCGATTCGTCAGAGGATCATCCGTCTTCCTTCTGACTTCTAACTTCGTTAAAATCTCAAACCCACACCACCTTGTAAAGAGACAGCCGCACCACCGCCACCTTCACGGTAAGCATCAAAAGCAATGATGGCATTGCCAAAAATCACAGTATTACTATTTGGGACAATGTAATCAATTCCTGGTTGTAAAGCAAAACTGATTTTATTACCCACAGGAGAAGAACTATCACCACCAGCCAACACCAAACCAGCCCCCAAGTAGGCATCGGTTTGCCAGTTGAGTGGCAGGTCGTAGGAAACTGTAGGTACAACTGCCGTATTCCTACCAACTAAAGCTTGAGCGCGAAAAGAAATTGGTGCTTCCAAAAGTTTGTAGCGGACAGCTACGACTCCCCCAATTTGAATCCCATCAGTAATCCCCACAGTCGGCCCGACACCGACATAGCTACCGTAAGCTACTTGAGCCTGTGCTGGTTGAATACCGATAGCCATACTCAAGACTGAGCCAGCCGCTAAAACCGGAACCAAATACGAAAGATATTTCATTCCCAGACGCCTCACACCATTTTAAATTTTAAAGGTTCGTTTACCGACATCTTGCACCTAGGACAGAATTTTAGGCTTTCCACCTTTGTACGCCAGTTGCTACAAGTCGGCGGAGCCGCCCAAAGCACTGGCTCGTCTTTGTGCCGTTGTGGTTCAAAAGTGATTTTTTTACCACTAAGACACCAAGAAAAATACATTACACCTTGAAAGGACTAGGGTTTAAAACCCACGTAGGTAGCCTTCCCTCCGAGAAGACGATGCGTGTCATGTTTGTATAGCCGCAAATTCTAGTCGTCTAGTGCAAGATATCTTATCTTATCTCTGATACTGATCATCGGTCATGGGTAAAGGCAAAAATAACACAGTCCTGAGTGCGCTTCTTGCCCTGAGCGAAGTCGAAGGAGAGTACTGAGTAAAAAACCCAGTCCCCACTCTACGGACAACGGGGATGAATACCTCCTTGAGTACAAATGTAAGCCAGTTGCCTAGTATCTAAATTTTTAGCTTGAGAAAAATCAACGCCTTGGACTACAGCCGATATTGAGCCAATTTCTGGCATTTGGACAAATTGGTCTTCTGGATCTTGTCTACCGGGAGCCAGAATCGCTCCTTGGAAATCAGCTCCTGTGACATTCGCTCCCCGTAAATCCACAAAACTCAGGTCAGCATTTTGCAAGTTGGTATTTTCCAGCTTGGCAGAGCGTAAAATAGCCCCAGTTAGACGAGTTGCGCTCAGGTTAGCGTTGCTGAGATTGGCGCGATCTAAATAAGCCCCGGATAAATCTGCTCCTCGCCAATCAGTATTAGTTAAATTAGCAAACGACAATTGTGTGCCTATAGCAATGGCGCGACTTAAACGAGCAGCGTACAAATTGGCCTCATTGAATTTTGCGTCACCTAAATCTGCCCCTGTGAAGCTGGCTTTTTCTAGGACTGCACCCCGCAGATCAGCTCCCACAAGCTGGGTGCTGCTGAGATCAGCTTCAATTAGACGCGCATGGGAGAGGTTGGCTCTGTTGAGGGTAGCCCGACTTAAATCGCTCCGGTTCATGATAACGCGACTGAGATTAGCATCAGTGAAATTAGCTTGTTTCATTTGAGCTTGACTCAAATCAGCGATCGCATCATCATAGGTATCCCAGCGCCCATCTGCACCTGTGCCCCGGAAGCGACTATTCTTAAAACTAGCTTGGTTAAGATTTGCCGATTTCAAGTCAATTCCTGCTAAATCAACATTGTCTAAAACCAAGTTGAAGAAGGAACTTCCTGGAGTGCCACTTTGTCCTAATTGGATGCGACTAAGATCAATATCTGCGACTTGACCACTATAAACGCTGAGAATTTTGTTGATTGTCTGCTGGTTTATGTGTAATCGCTGTTGTCGCAATTCCCGCTCTTGGGTGGTATTGCTACCTACAGACTCTAATTCACTGGACAAAAACTGATTTTTGGTTTTTAGTTCGGGGATGGCTGGGAGTCCGACACCCGTCAAAGCTTGTTGAATTGTATTCAGAAGCATCGGGTTAGTTTCGTTCACCAGAAGGTCAGTCAGAAATTGGATAGACTGCTGGTCATTGAGGCCACCCATTGCCAGAATCATACTTTGGCGCTCCTCATTAGTAGCACCAGAGTTGGGACTCAATTTTTGTACGAGTGTGAGAAATTTTTGGCTATTGATTTGCTTGGTTTCTCGCCGGGTTTGCTGAGTTTGAATGTAGACTTGGGTGGCTACTAAGGTCGCTAGTACGGCTATCATGCTCGTCAGCGCTACCCCAAACAGTGTCAGACTGGGGTTTTGCCGCATTCGCCGCCACAGGGAAGGGGTATTTGTTGTTTCTCCTGTGAGCATTGCCATGGATACGGGGGCTAATTCTTCTACCTCTTGCTGTTGCTGGGATTCATTACCTCTGCCAGAAGATGGCAAGGGACGAGTAGCATCTACGGTGTATGTACCAGCCAACCAGTCATGCAATGCGCGCCGTCCCCGGCGTGATGGCAAGGCAATTCCTTCTCCTAGCACCATCAATACAGCCAAAAAGGTGAACAATCCTAAGTTAGGAAAGGCAAAACTGTAGCGCCAAAGAATATAGGCGATGGCAGTGGGTACAGCCCAGCGACCAAGACCTTCCCGCGCTATAGCTGCTGCTAAACCGGGTGGCTTACCTTGTTCGTTAACAACTCGCACACCAAACTTCCGCTTAGGAATAGTACTACCTGTTTTCGCCAGTAAATATAATTGCCACCATGAGAGCGTTAACGGCGCTAACAAAGCTACTATCCACAAAAAATTGGTTGGGCCTGCTACGTTGCGGATGCCGTAACTTACAGGCAAAGCTAAAGGCTTGGCGATCGCTCTTTCGGTGACTACCAGTACTGGGTTAAGGGGTACTCGATTGAATTCGCTGCGAGAATTGACATAGACACCAAGGCCGAAGGGAACCAAGCCACTGACCACCACCAATGTGATTTCAGTAGCCCAAGCAGCAAAACGTCTAGTATTTAAGGGTAATGAATTGACTTTTTTCGGTTCTTTGGACTGGCTAGATTGACTAGCACTTCTCCTCACAATTGGAGTCGCCATTGCATAATTCCTTTGAATTTATTTTTATGTGGCTCTCGGCGCAGTTAAAATAGACTATTGCTTATTTTGAAAGCTACCAGATACAAAAAATTTGTATCCAAAATACACTAAGACTGCCAATAGTGCCAGACTGAGTACAGACGTAACTAGTTTCACTACAGTTTGCAGTATCGCCAATCCTAAAACCACTCCTACGCCTGCAACTATCAGCTTGGTTGTCCCAGACAAGTTGTTAAACCAAAGCCGCGATCGCGTTAAGTGTGATTTAAAGTTGAAAAAATCAAATTGAGATTTCTGTGTTTGGTCTGGCGGTTGACCTACATTTCCAGGCGGGGAATTTATCTCGGCCTCTAAATTTTGGAGGCGACGCTGTAAATCTTCTTCAGGTTGAGGATTCATCTTTTTTAAGTGCTGAGTGCCTTTCTAAGTGCTGAGTGCTGAGTGCTGTTAGCGGAAGCGGGGCGTTTAGCCCGTGCTGAGTGCTGAGTGCCCTGAGCGAAGTCGAAGGGGAGTGCTGAGTAAGGAATGATGGCATTGCATATTTGTGGGATGATTTTGCTGGTTTTGTGGGATGGGCATCTTGCCCGTCCCTTGGATTTCCGGGCAGGCAAGATGCCTACCCTACAAGGATCATCCCTTGATTGAGCAATGCCAAAAACATCTGCATCTTCAGGAGAGTACAACATAGAAATTTTTGTGTCATACCCCATGGGGAAAGGTTTTCTGGTTTCGTTTAACAGGATAAAGTATGATATATTACTAAATATGTAGATTTTCTGTTTCCTAAATTACGAATTAGTGTTAAATCCTATCCACAAATAATACTTTTTCCCAGCTTCTGAGAACCAAATAAAGTGTATTTTTGCAAAATCTAGTCATATAATAGTTAGTTAAAGCAATAAAAATTTATACCCAACTTTGAGGAACTATAGATAAATTGCTGTCGTCTATTAATTCAGGCTATTCAAATCAATATCGCTTTAGAAATAGTCGGGAGCATGAATAATGATGAAGACGCTGAGGCTACTTACAGTTGTTCCCGCAGCTTTGGTAATGAGTTTGGCGCTGACTGAGGCTAGTTTGGCTGAAGTACCAAGGCTCCAAGTTAACTCCAATTTACCGTCAAAGCCACTGGTTTTAAGTGGCACATCTGGAGGAACAGTCTCAAGTAATTGCGGCAACATTGCTGATACACCCAATCAAATCATCCAGGTAACCGAGCCACTACCTTACTTACGGTTAACAGTTGACAGTCCTGGACAGCCTACCCTTTTAATTGATGGGCCTGGAGGACGCTTCTGTGTCATGGCAGATAATTACTCTGGAAGCAAACCAGAATTATCCGGCTATTGGCAACCAGGAGAATACTCGCTACGCGTGGGTGAGTTATCTCAACGTCAGTATAGCTATACTCTCTCGATTTCGCAACAAAAGAAGCCGATGAAGTAGTTTTTGGTCTTAAAACACGGTTGCAGCTAATTTTTGCTGAGTATATGGTGTAAGCTGTTTAATAACTCCTGCGCTGTGTAAGGCTTCGACACGAATAGTTGGACACCAGGATGATCCACAGCCGCTAATGTTTCATTCGGATTGATGCCACTGCAAGCAATTATCTGTACTTGTGGGTTCATTTTTTGTAAAGTGCGGATGGCTGTGATCCCATCCATTTCAGGCATCATGATATCCATTAAAACGGCACGGATCTGCTGCTTGTGCTGGGCGTAGAGTGCGATCGCTTCGATGCCATTATTAGCAGTGAGGGTTTTATAGTTGTATTTTTCCAGGATGATTTTGGCAATCTCGCAAATTTGGGTTTCATCATCCACAATTAAAATCAGTTCTCCCTTGCCTTGACGTATTTCTAAATTATTGGTGTCAAGTGCTTGATTTGCTTCCACTGCCGGCAAAAACAGTTTAAATTTACTGCCTTGATCAACTTTGCTAGACACACTCACAAAACCACCGTGGCTTTTGATAATACCCAGCACTGTTGAAAGTCCTAATCCCGTACCTGTGCCGATTTCTTTGGTGGTGAAAAATGGATCAAAAATTCTATCTAAGATTTCCGGCGGCATTCCCATTCCAGTATCCGCAATGGTCATCACAATATAATGACCAACTTTGGCATCAAGATTCATGTAAGTATAAGCTTCATCGATAAACTTATTGGCCGCAGAAATTTTGATAGTACCACCGTCTGGCATGGCGTCACGAGCATTAACCACTAAATTCATTAGCACTTGATGCAGTTGTGTGACATCTCCAGAAATAGCCCACAGGTCTTCTGGTATGCTGATGGCAAATTCAATTGATTTCGGAAATGTTTGTTTAGCTATCAGGGTAATTTCCGAAATTAAGTGCTTGAGTTGAACGATTGTGCGCTCTCCCTTAAATCCGCGCGCAAATGACAACACTTGCTTGACTAAAGCAGATCCACGTTTGGCGTTGCTTTCGATAATCGCTAGTAGGTGTTGATAATGTTCTTTATCCTGAGAGAATCTTACTTGCAGTAGTTGAGATGCAGCCAAAATTGGTGTCAATATATTATTTAAGTCATGGGCAATCCCACCTGCTAAAGTGCCAAGACTTTCTAATCGTTGAGCGCGGAAAAACTGCTCTTCTAGTTGTTTCTTCTGGGTAATGTCAGTATCAACAGAAAGGATAGATTTAGGTTGTCCTGCGGCATCACGCATCAGTGTCCAGCGACTTTCTACAATAATTTCTTTGCCGGATTTTGTCACTTTATGCAACTCACCCTGCCAAGAGCCAGACTCAGTTACAGTTTTGAGAGCCGCTTCTAGCGGAGGCGTAATTTTTTTGTACAAAAGCTGCTGGAGGTTTTTGCCTAGGGCTTCTTCTGTGCGCCAACCGTATAGACGCTCTGCACCTTGATTCCAGAATAAAATTTTGGATTGGAAATCTCGCACTAAAATTGCATCGGTGGCAATATCAAGTAGAGCTGCTTGTTCAAAGATTTTCTGTTCTGCTTGTTTGCGATCGCACAGGGCTGCTTGCAGTTCGCTAACATCCGCAAAGGAAACGACCACCGCATAGGGAAGAGAGTCGTTATCACGAAATAGGGGTTGGGAATTAATGGAAATCCAAATTAGTTGTCCATTGGGCTGATAGACTCCCATGACTACATTCGAGCAGGGTTGACCTGTACGTAAGGTAACCATGGCGGGATGAGTGTCACTGGGAAAGGGAGAGCCGTCTTGATGAATCGTCTGCCAGCAGGGATCATTACAGATGCGGTTGAGAATATGGTCATGGGAACGTCCCAAAATCCTCTCGGCACTAGCGTTACAGGCGACTATATTGCCATTAGCCTCATGCAGTACAACGCCCTCTTGGATGGCTGCAACAACTGAACGATAGCGTTCTTCACTTTCGCAGAGTGCTGACTCTGCCTGTTGGCGTTCGCAAAGCGCTGCTTGTAGTTCGCTCTCCATCTGCTTGCGCTCGGTAATATCTCTGCCAACCCCTTGTAATTCAACGACCTCTCCCGCGTCATTCTTAATTGCCGTAACGTTCCATTGAAACCAGCGCACACCGCCAACTGTAAACAAACGTTGCTCATCTGTGATCAAGTGATGGGGTGGGGATAGGAGAGTGGTGATATTGGCTGTGATTTGCGGCAAATCATCAACATGAAAAAACTCAAACAAATGCTGACCAAGCAATTCATCAAATTGCTGACCCAATATTTGACAAGCTGCTGTGTTAGCAAAGGTAATCCGCCCCTGCAAATCTATGCGGGTAATCAAGTCGGTTTGGCTTTCAACTAGTTGGCGATAAAGTTTCTCACTTTGCTGCAATGCCTCCTCGGTACGTTGGCGTTCAGTAATTTCCTGTTGTAGAAGCTCGTAGGATACGAGAAGTTCAGCTGTGCGTTTCTTGAGTTGGAGTTCTTCGAGAGTTGGCTGAACCTGATTAACTTGCGCCAGTTCAATAGATTGTGAAGTGAACCATTGTTTTAAACGATTGTGAGTTTGGCAGCGTCCCCCCTCTGGTTGCTGATTCGCTTGCCTGCAATCATCTATTGGGTCTTGTAAAATTTGCGGTAAGGCTGCAACTTCACCAGCGATCGCTTGCAGCAAACTAGTTTCAGTGACAATGCCTAACAATTGCTCTTCCTCATCCACAATTGGCAGATGGCGAATCTGATGCTGACGTAATAATGACAAGGCTGTGAAAACGTTCTGGAGATGGGATTGTGTTAGGGCAATGACTGGCTGTGTCATGACCTCAGCCATTTTCACCTGGGAAAAATCAATTTTATTCGCTGTAATTCTGATAACATCTTTATAAGTAAAAATTCCTAAAAGCTTTTTTCCCTCTACAACCAAGATACAGTCAGTTTCTTGATGAGCGCATACGCTAGAATCTGTCGCCGAATTTGAGTCAGTGGGTGATAAATTATGAGTTTTTTCCTGACTCATCAAGATAATGGCATCAATTATATAACTATCAGGGCTAATCGTTAACGGACAATGATCAATAACATGATATAAATGAGAAAAATCAATTAGCTGATTGTTGAATCGCATAGTTAATTCATCAATTTTCATTATCTTACTGACATCAGAACTACATAGCGAAAGAAAGACTAAAAAACTGTTAAAAATCAGCCTTTACTGAGGTTTTAGAAGCTATCAATTTAGATTGATTATTGAATATTAAAGATACTTGTATCAAATAAAGTATGTGATGTTCATAGCTTCAATGAGTATGCAACCTTAAAGGTTGAAGAAATTTTGTAGTTCTCAAACCCATTCTATTGTTAAATCAGGGATAGATGATCTATTACCTCAAAAGATTACCCTAATTAGTGGTTTTACCCTGAGGGGGTCAAACCACCGATGCGAATAATTTAAGCGATCGCATCGCTTCTTTATGTAATATTTTATTCCCTAGTCTAACTGCCAAGCATTACTTAAAACATTGCAGTAAAAGCGTTTGCACTTTATTTACTGAATAATTTGTTAGTTGTATAGTTTTAATGGTTACTATTAGTAAAATTTAATTACCAAATATAAAGCTTCTCGGTGACTGTTTGCTATTGAGTTGATCCTAGCGGAGGTCATCATCACAGTTGAGGACGACATGAAGTGGCAAAGATATAGATGAGATGGCTGCAACGGTATTGATCACAAGATGACCTGGAGATTTACTGAAAAATGAACTTTAGTCGCAACATATGAAGTAATATTCACATCTGAGAAGTCTCTGTATCATCCCGTAGTTCCCGAAAAAGACCAACCCAGTGCCATGATGAATAAATCCCCTCAGCAGCTCAGTGTATCTTGGTTACCTCTGAGTTTGTTTGTATTGCATAACAGCTTAATCTCTCACCCAATGGTAGCCCATGCTGTTGATGCTACACAACTACCAAAGAGCAATTTTATTTTGTCGCAACAACTTCCACCACCGCAGGATCTGCAACCAATTGTGCCTGCGCCAGAACTACCGCCGAAAGCACCTCAGCAACTACCACCACCAGCAGAACTACTCCAGCCTTCTGGCACTCCTACAAGAGAAATCCCATTACCGGAAAATGTGCCCCAAACTATTACTGTGGAGAGGTTTGAAGTTGTTGGCAGTACAGTATTTAGTCCCGAAGAGTTAGCCCAAGTGACTGCTGAGTTTACTAAACGACCGATTTCACTGGCTGAGGTTTTTCAGGCTCGTGCTCAAATCACTGAACTATATATTAACAAAGGCTACATTACTTCTGGTGCTTATATTCCACCGCAAACAATTAAGTCCGGTGTGATCAAAATTCAGGTAGTCGAAGGTAAATTAGCAGACATCCAGATCACAGGTACTCAAAGGCTCAACTCTAATTATGTCCGTAGCCGCCTAGCGATCGCCACATCATCGCCGCTAAATCGGCAAAGCTTGTTAGAAGCACTCCAACTTTTGCAACTCAATCCTTTGATTGAAAATCTATCTGCTGAACTGTCAGCAGGGTTGCGTCCAGGTGAGAGTATCCTCCAAGTCGAGATCAAAGAAGCAAAAACATTGAGCGCCCAAGTAATTTTGGATAATAAGCGATCGCCTAGCGTTGGTAGTTTCCGACGGCGATTACAACTTAATGAAGCTAACTTACTGGGACTGGGAGATAATTTGAGTTTAAATTACACTAACACCGATGGTAGCAATGCCTTGGATGCCAGCTACACATTACCTCTCAATCCTCACAATGGAACTCTCACCTTTAACTTTGGTACTGCATCAAGCAATGTGATTGAACGTCCTTTCAACATCCTCGATATTCAATCTTCTTCTCGCTACTACGAGGTGACATTTCGTCAGCCATTAGTCCAAACTCCCACCCAGGAATTCGCCTTTGGTGTCACAGCTTCTCGACGAGAAAGCGAAGCTACTTATGTCGAAGAAGAACGCGTACCTTTTCCGGCTTTGGGCGCAGATGAACAAGGACGCACACGCATATCTGCGTTAAGATTTTTCCAAGAATGGACTACTCGCAACAGCCGGGAAGTAATTGCTCTTAGGTCACAATTTAATTTGGGTATAGGTGCATTGAATGCCACAATTAATGCAGATGCCCCCGATAGTCGCTTTTTTGCTTGGCAGGGACAAGCCCAGTGGGTACGCCTGTTAGCTCCAGAAACTTTACTGCTACTCCGTGCAAATACGCAAATAGCATCCAGGGCACTTTTGCCTTTAGAGCAGGTGGGATTGGGTGGTGTGGATAGTGTTCGAGGCTACCGTCAAGATTTGTTGTTAACTGATAATATCGCTTTAGCTTCTGCGGAAGTTCAAATCCCCATTCTCCGCTTACCTGAAATAGAAAGCCTGTTACAAGTCACCCCGTTTATTGATTTCGGCATTGCTTGGAATAATTCACTGAGAAATAATCCAGATCCTAACACCTTAGCCGCCGTTGGTCTTGGTTTGCAGTGGTCACAAGGCGGTCGCTTCACTGCTCGTCTTGATTGGGGTATTCCTTTAGTACCTATTGACTCGCAAGAAAATACGTGGCAAGAAAATGGATTGTACTTTTCTTTACTTTATAATCTTTTTTAATATTTGGAGTTTTACTTAACTTAGCTAATTGATTAATAGCATTGTTGAGTTTGGGTATGAGGGTATAAAATTCTCAATCTTATTCTCTACCCCTCTACTGCCCTAATCTACTATGTTTAAATGCAACTCAGTATTAATTCCTCAGAGGCATTTCTCAAATGAATCAAGTCGTCATTAATGACACTACCTTGCGTGATGGTGAACAAGCGGCTGGTGTGGCTTTTAACTTAGAGGAGAAAATAGCGATCGCTAAATTTCTAGATGCTATTGGAGTTCATGAGTTAGAAGTGGGGATTCCCGCCATGGGTAAAGCCGAACAACAAGCCATAGCAGCAATTTCTCACTTGGGTTTGCGCGCTCAACTGCTGGGTTGGAACCGCGCTGTCATTTCAGATATTCAAGCTTGTATAGCTTGTGGTTTGCAACGTGTGCATATATCTATTCCTGTCTCTGCAATCCAAATTGCCGCTAAATTTCAGGGACAGTGGCAGGTGGTTTTACAGAAACTGCGAGATAGTATGAGCTTTGCCCTCGATCATGGGCTTTTTATATCCGTAGGCGGAGAAGATTCATCTAGAGCTGATGAACAATTTCTTTTTGATGTAGCGCTTTATGCTCAAGAATGTGGTGCTTCACGGTTTCGCTTTTGTGACACAGTAGGAATTCTTGATCCTTTTACTACTTATACAAAAGTTAAGAAATTAGTTACAGCCTTATCGATCCCCGTGGAAATGCACACCCACAATGATTTTGGTTTGGCCACTGCTAACACTCTCGCAGGAATCAAGGCGGGATCTTTATCAGTCAATACAACAGTCAATGGTTTAGGTGAAAGAGCTGGAAATGCGGCGTTAGAAGAAGTCGTGATGGCTCTCAAACGCATCTATAATACTGATATAGGTATTGATACTTCACGTTTGTTGGAAATATCCCGACTCGTAGCATCGGCATCAGGATACAATGTACATCCTTGGAAGGCAATTGTTGGTGAAAATACCTTTGTTCACGAGTCAGGTATCCATGCTCATGGTGTACTACAAAACCCCAATACTTACGAGCCATTTGCCCCGGAAGAGGTAGGTTGGGAACGGCGTTTGGTTGTAGGTAAGCACTCTGGTAGGCATTTATTGTCTAACCTGCTTCAGCAGCACGGCATTTTTCTTGACCCAGAAGCAACCCAGTCTGTCTTGGATGCGGTACGACTAGAATCAGTAGAAAAAAAACGTAGTTTAACTACACAAGAACTTTTGTATTTAGCACAAGCACAGCAGCATATCCATGTCAGTTAATCAAAAACCACGCCTACAAGGGGCATGGGGAATGGGACGTCTACTACTTCTTCTAAGATACAAGGTTGGATTAAGAGCAGCGCAACCCAACGAAACAAACCCATTTTCACCAAAATTCAGCAACAAATCCCAACTTAAAAACCCTTGTGAAATCTAGCTTTCTTAATTTTGAATTGGTATTACGCCCTTAAAATACAACCTACATCAAAATTTTAATTATGAAAACTCCGTTAACTTGCCGCAATTATATCAACGGTCAATGGTTGAATGCCGCAGGGGGAAGCATTCTAGAAAGCCGCAACCCCGCTTTAGTAGATGAAGTTGTTGCAACTTTCCCCCGTTCCCAAGCTGATGATATAGATACAGCAGTCACCGCCGCCCGCCAAGCTTACCGCAGTTGGCGAAAAGTACCTGCCCCGGCTAGAGCAGAATACGTATTTCGGGTGGGGGAAATATTACTCCAGCACAAAGAAGAACTGGCCCAGTTAATCAGTCAAGAAATGGGTAAACCCTTGACAGAAGCCAGGGGAGATGTGCAAGAAGGCATTGACTGTGCTTTTTATAGTGCTGGTGAAGGACGGCGGCTATTTGGGCAAACGACACCATCAGAAATGCCCAATAAATTCGCTATGACGGTACGAATGCCTATAGGAATCTGTGCTTTAATTACTCCCTGGAATTTCCCGGTAGCAATTCCCTGTTGGAAAGCTATGCCGGCTTTAGTGTGTGGTAATACGGTCATCCTCAAACCTGCTGAAGATACCCCCGCTTGTGCAACTAAATTAATAGAAATTTTTGCCGCCGCAGGTTTTCCAGATGGAGTAATTAACTTGGTGCATGGGTTGGGTGAAGAAGCAGGGAAAGCTTTAGTTGAACATACCAATATTGATTTAGTTTCGTTTACAGGGTCTTCGGAAACTGGTGCTTTTGTCGGTGCTACTTGCGGCCGCACTCACAAGCGTGTCTGTTTGGAAATGGGTGGTAAAAATGCCCAAGTGGTGATGGAAGATGCAGATTTAGAACTAGCCCTTGATGGTGCAGTCTGGGGAGCTTTTGGCACCACTGGTCAACGGTGTACAGCTACTAGTCGCCTGATTTTACATCGTGACATCAAAGAAAAATTTACGGCGATGCTGCGTGAACGTACTAGCAAGTTACGCTTGGGTGCTGGTAATAACCCTGAGACAGAAGTCGGGCCGATAATCAACGAAAAGCAACTGCAACGAGTCAGTCAGTATATGGATATTGCTCGTGAGGAAGGAGCAAAGGTTTTAATTGGTGGGGGAATCGCCAACGCAGGCTCATTAAAAAACGGTTACTTTTTTGAGCCAACTATTTTAGATAATGTTACTCCTAATATGCGCGTTGCCCGTGAGGAGATATTCGGCCCAGTGGTGGCATTAATTGAGGTTACCGATTTTGAGGAAGCGATCGCTATTCTTAATGATACCAACTACGGCCTTTCCTCTTCAGTTTATACTCGCGATATCAATCGGGCTTTTACTGCCATGCGCGACATCGAAGCAGGTATCACTTATATAAATGGCCCCACTATTGGTGCTGAGGTACACTTGCCCTTCGGTGGTGTCAAACAAACTGGTAACGGACACCGGGAAGCTGGAACTACTGCTTTAGATGTATTCACAGAATGGAAGAGTGTTTATGTTGACTTTTCTGGCAGTCTGCAACGCGCTCAGATAGATAATCGAGGATAAGTGGGGAGTGGGGGACAAGAGATAAAATAGAGAAAATACACCAACTTCATCAAAAAACTTTTTTGTGATCAACTGGACTCACGAGTTCAAACCATAACACTTGTAAAATTCAACCACAGAGACATACAGATATTTTATTGGTGTTTATTTTTTTTTCAGTTTATCCGGTTGTTTGCCAGAATAACACCCAAATCAAACAGGGACGGTGTGACATGACAATTACCCTAGATCATACTATAGTGCCTGCACACGATAAGGAAGCATCGGCACGCTTTTTTGCCCAAATTTTTGGATTAAAAGTTGATATTCCTGTTGGTCACTTTGCTGCTGTGCGTGTTAATGATAAGTTGACACTCGACTTTGCTGATAGAGAAGATTTTGATTCTCACCATTATGCTTTCCATGTCAGTGATGAGGAATTTGATGCTATCTTCGCACGAATTAAAGAGATAGGTCTGGAATATAGTAGTGACCCCATGCATCAGAACAAAGGACAAATTAACCATAGGATGGGAGGTCGTGGTTTTTATTTCTATGACCTTGATGGTCATAATTTAGAATTATTAACCCGGACTTAAGTAGGTGAAAAGTCAAAGTTTGTAGTGTTCGCGTAGCGTCTCGTTGGCGCAGCCTCTCGTAGAGAAGAGAGGGCTTCAGCCCTCTAAACTTTAATATGAGGGCTGAAGCCCTCACTACAAGCAATAATTAATTTTCACTTTTTTACAAGAAAATAGGCTGTAGCATACTCAGGTAATTGCCTGATATGCTGCCTAAATTCTTGCTGATTACGAAAAGTTCCAGCCAAATAATCGAGTTGATAAAGATTGGGTAAAAAAGCTCCGCCTGTATCTCCAATGACTCCCAATTGTAAGTGTTTACGTCCACCTTTAGTATGTTCAATTGCCACCACTCTACCTAAACCAATGTTCAGAACATCTCCAGCAAAAGTTACTCCCGGCTTGATGGAAATTTTGGCATCTATGTTATGTCCATAGCCTTTGATTGCATCGACTTGTCTAAAGTACCAGTATCGCTTTTGTGCTGTTGCTTTTAATCCCCGCACGTAAGAAATGCCGTTATTTCTATCTACATTAAAAAATGCCTGGGAGCCATCTGTAAAATTAATCAGTATTGTTCCCTGCATGAGTGCTTCTTCTAAGCCATTGCGGGTGAGATAAGCTAGGGGTTTAACTCTACCATGTTCCTTACCACCTGGTTCATAAATACCCGATAAAACATCTTGTTTTGTATATCTAGTGTAAAATTTATCAGCAATATTATCTTCTTTTAAACTGTAAATTGGGGTGTTAAAAGTAGAGGTTTTTGTGCGTGAACCGGGATGAGTAAAAACGGCATATTTTGTAATTCTTAATTGATTCTGCTTTTGGTTGCTAGGATTATAAGCAGACCATTTGATTACTCGGAAATGAGTGTTAATAAAACTAGTGTTTTGTAATCGCGTAGCTCGATTATTAGCTATATCCTCTCTTAAGACTGTAATCATGAAATCCAAGGTTTTGAGGATATCTTGTACAGTAACTCCTTGAGTACCTAGCAGCCCTTTACGGAGAATATTGGGGTCTTCTGAAGAATAGTCTTGAAAATATTTTCTAGTATTTACGAGAACGCTTAATAAGTCTGATTGATTAAAGTTAAGCTTAGTATTTGGCAGTTTTGCTGAAGTTAAAATTTGACTGCCATTAACACTAAATTTGTATTTCTGCCACTCATCAATGACTGGATAAGTTACAGGTATTGAGGCTAAAGATTGCCTAGAGTGAGGTGCTAGTTGTTGGGCAATAAAAGAAGTTTGGAAAGTTGGGGAAAATCTTTGAGCTATAAATTGCGGATAAGCCGAAGCAAGCTGTGTTTGAGTTGGGGCAGAATTTTCCTGCTGAGTAAATGATAAATTTTGTTCAGCCTGGTTTTTTGGTACTTGCTGTTGATTTTTGGTATGAGTATACAAACGGCTACTGGCTAAACTCACAAATAACAAAGCAGCAAAACCTAATGTGAAGCGGAGTTTTTGGCTGAATAGGGTACGCATAAGTGAAAAAATCATTACTCATTATTAATAATAGTTGCATTTGCCCCAATATTTGCTGAATTTTAACTTGACAATGAACTACCCATAGATACAATTGGGGCATCATACCTCTTTTAGTTCTAAAGAGCAACTACTCTGTGAGGGCGGGGAAAAGCTACGAAGTTTTTTCTGGAAATCCTTCCCAAGATTCATGAAAGATTGTCTGTATTTTTTCAAAATCACTGACGCATATTCCAGTTTTTCTGTCAATGCGTAAATTTTATACAAATGGCATCAAATGTTACCGTCATAAATCGCACTTCGCAGTTTAATTATCAATAATTCTCAAGAAATTCTCAAAAAATGTTAAGTATCCCGATTAACCGACCTTTACCCAGTGAGCCTCGCTTGGTAACTTCCTTACCTGGATCTCGGGCTAAAGCAATTATAGAACGCGATCGCGCCGTAACTTCCCCTTCCTACACCCGCGATTATCCCCTAGTGGTAGCTCGCGGTGAAGGCTGTATGGTGGAAGATGTAGACGGTAACGTATTTCTAGATATGACGGCTGGTATTGCTGTTACCGCCACGGGACACGCTCACCCGCAAGTTGTCAGGGCAATACAAGAACAGTCAGTGCTTCTGTTGCATATGTCGGGGACTGATTTTTATTATGAGCCGATGGTGGAACTAGCGGAACAGTTAGCTGTGCGCGCCCCTTTTCCTAAACCTCAAAATGGTAAAACTTCGTTACCAGCAAAAGTATTTTTCACCAATTCCGGGGCAGAATCTAACGAAGGAGCCATTAAACTAGCTCGATATTACACCAAGCGATCGCTAATTGTAGCCTTCCTGGGAGCATTCCACGGACGCACCTATGGGGCAATGTCTTTAACTGGTTCCAAAACAGTACAACGCGCACACTTTGGCCCTTTAGTTCCAGGGGTAACTCATATTCCCTACGGTACTCACGCTAGCTTGGATCATTTAGAACAACAGCTATTTGCGACAATCCTCCCACCCCAAGAAGTAGCAGCAATTGTGGTGGAACCAATTCAAGGAGAGGGAGGTTACATCGTCCCTGAGGATGGTTTTTTACAAAGAATTCGGGAAATATGCGATCGCCATGGCATTCTGATGGTAGTTGATGAAGTCCAAGCAGGTATGGGGCGTACTGGTCGGTTGTTTGCCATCGAGCATTGGCATGTCATGCCTGATATCATTACCACCGCCAAAGGTATCGCTAGTGGAATGCCTTTAGGGGCTATTCTCTCACGGCCTCAGTTAATGACTTGGCCTCCTGGTTCCCACGCCACCACATTCGGCGGGAATCCCGTAGCTTGTGCGGCTGGTATTGCTACTCTCCAACTACTAGAAAGTGGCTTAATGGCTAATTCTACTCAGATGGGAGAAGTATTACAAGCTGGTCTTACCCAGTTACATGAAAGATTTCCCAAAATTTCCCCACCACGCGGCAAAGGTTTGATGGTAGCAGTGGATTTATACGATGAAGAGGGCAATCTTGATCATAAATTGCGCGATCGCATTATTCAAGAAGCCTTCTTGCGCGGACTGTTATTACTTGGTTGCGGTAAAGCAGCAATTCGTTTTTGTCCACCTTTAGTCATTAACCAAGACCAAATTCACATTGCCTTAAATATTCTCTCGGATATTTTCAGCAGCTAATTATCATCCTCCTTTGTGTTCTTTGTGGTTCATCAAAATAATTATTTCCATACAAAAAATTTATTTATGAAACCAGAAATTGCCCTTAATTTATACTCATTACTTTGGCAAGAATACACCACTAGAGTTAGTTATGCTCGCACATATCAGCAAATGATTACCTCTGCGGGTGGGACTATTGCCAACGACCATATTGCCTTTCGGTCTTTACGTCTATTTGTCGATAGCCCCCAAGGTCAAATTAACCTGGGTATTGACTACCTAGGTAAACTAGCTGAAGCCTTGGGTTACGTGATAGCTGGAGAATATAATTTTGCAAATACTCATCTTTACGCCCGTCATTATCATCATCCTCAGCAAAAAGAATTCAACTTACCCAAGTTATTTATTAGTGAGTTAGTTGTAAATGAATTACCTGCTAATATTACCCAACTAATTCAACAAACAGTAGCCAGTGCAACATCAAATCTGCTAGATTCTTTCTCTACCAACATTAAAGAATTATCTGCCCCACAACTCCAAAAAGTCTTTACTCGCCCTTGGCAACCCCCACAGCGTTCAGTTGTAGAAGCGGTTAATCAAGTAAGTCAATATGGTGCTTGGGTACTATTGCATGGTTACGCTGTGAATCACTTTACAGGCTATGTTAACCACCAAAACACAGCAGCATACCCAGATATAGATACCACAGCCCGTGGTTTAGCTAATTTAGGTGTACCCATGAAACCAGAAATAGAAGGTAATATTACTTGTGGTTTGCGTCAAACCGCAACTCAAGCAGTCACAGAGATGGTAACAGTACTAGATGATGCCAGTGGTACAGAAATGCAAATTCCCTGGACTTATGCTTATTATGAAATTGCCCAGCGCTACATGGTAGAAACAGATGGAAAGCCAGAGCTTTTTGATGCTTTTTTAGGAAATAATGCCCAACAATTATTTGAAATGACTCGACGGTAATGGCTGTTCGCGTAACGTTCTCGTAGGGTATCCCTTACTAAGAACTGAATTTCAATTATTTTACATTTTCTGACGGATATTTCGGTAACAGCCGATTTTATTGATTTGGTTATTTTTGTAGAAAGGGTGGATAATAAATTTTCACTAAGTTTGAAACTACTGTGTTTTGTTGTTAACGTTTAATAACATAGATAGGTGAACTCATAATAGATATCTCTTTGTTTACCTAACATTCTTGAGATTTTCTACAGAAGAACTAAACATATCAGTAAAAATTGAGATTACCTTTCGTTCTCGAATCTTAATATTCGTACTAACACCCATTCCTGATTGCAAAGTAATATTACGTCCCAAAACCATGAACTGCTGACTATCAAGCTGTACTTTTGCCGGGAACCTGTAGAACGGGTAAATCTGATCTGGTGGCAAAGCATCAGAACCAATCCAAACTAACTTACCTTTGACATCACCAAATTCACTAAAAGGAAACGAATCAATCCTGACATCCACCATCATATCCTGCTGAACAAAACCAATATCTTTATTGGTGATATACACCTTAGCAATGAGTCCATCATTGGAAACAACTTTGAGAATTAGTTCACTGGAAGTCACCACAAACCCAGGAGTATGAGCCTTGAGTTCAAAAATTGTCCCAGCAACAGGAGCAACAAGTTCCTGATACTTCAAATTCATTTGGGTTTGAATGAGCGGCAGAAACACAAACATGGATAGAATTTGCTGTTAAATGTAATTATTTGGATGCTGAGGTTGGACGAGAAATCTATAAAACCTATAATTCAATTCTGGGGATGTTAGTTTCCATGATTCATAACTCTGATAAATGGGTAATTATTAATAATAAGTAGCTCCTTCCCTCACTCTCTCACTCCCTCCCTCCCTCACTCCTGACTTCCTGTTGTTGATAAAGGCAGTAATACAATCCTTTCATTGCGATTAATTCATCATGAGTTCCTTGTTCTGCTATTTGTCCTTGACTCATCATCAGAATAATATCGGCATTACGAATAGTTGCTAACCGATGGGTAATAAAAAGTACAGTTCTTCCTTTGAATGCTTGTGCTAAATTCAGACATACTTGCCGTTCAGTGGCATAATCCAAAGCACTGGTAGCCTCGTCCATAATCAGCAAAGGGGGATTTTGCAGTACAGTACGAGCGATCGCTATTCTTTGTCTTTGTCCCCCAGATAAAGCTGCACCCCTCTCTCCTACACGAGTTTCATAACCACTAGGCAAATTCATGATAAAATCGTGAGCGCCAGCTATTTTGGCTGCTTCTACGATTTCTTCTGGCGTAGCATCAGGCATCGTTAGGGCAATATTTTCTTGCACTGTGGTATCAAACAGAAGAGTATCTTGTAGTACCATGCCTATTTGTTGACGCAAGGAGTAGAGTTCAACTTTGCTGATTTCATAACCATCGATAAGGATGCGACCAGAATCTAACTCGTACAGACGTGGGATTAATTTTGTTAGGGTACTTTTACCAGCACCGCTTTGTCCTACTACTCCCACAAATGCACCACTAGGAATGTCAAGACAAATGTTATTAAGTTGTGGGTTTGGACTCTTAGCAAAACTGAAGGTAACGTTTTCATATTTAAGGTGTCCAACAATTGTAGGCATAGGAATGTTATTGCGTCCAGCAATTTCAGTTTCTTGGGGAGTATCGAGAATATCAGCAAGACGTTCAAGGGATAATGCTGTTTCTTGGAAGTTCTGCCATAGTTGAATTAACCTTAGCAGAGGACTGGTAACATAGCCTGCAATGATACGGAAAGCAATTAATTCTCCTAATGTCAGTTGCTTTTGCAGTACCAAATATGCACCAACCCATAATAATAATAAACTGGAAAGTTTGTTGAGAAAATTGCTAAAGGAACTAGCGGTATTGGAGGTGAGAATATTTTGAAAGCTGGCGCTGATATAACGTGCATAGCGTGTTTGCCATTGCCATCTGGAATTAAGTTCGATATTTTGGGCTTTAACGGTTTGGATACCAGAAACAACTTCTACTAAATATGATTGAGTTTCGGCATTTCTTTCGGCTTTGGTTCTGGTTTGTTGGCGAATAATGGGAGCAAATATAAAAGTCAATAAAGCGAATAAAGGTACAGTTGCCAATGCCACGATAGTCAGCAACCAGCTATACCAAATCATTACGGCAATGTAGATAACAGAGAATATGGCATCCAGCACAACTGTCAAGGCAGTACCTGTAAGGAAAGAACGAATATTCTCTAGTTCATTGATGCGAGATGAAATTTCTCCGACAGGACGCTTTTCAAAGTAACGTAGTGGTAATCGTAATAAGTGATCAATAACTTCTGCACCTAAACTTAAGTCAATTCGATTGGTGGTATCAACAAATAAGTTGGTACGTAGCCAAGTAATCACACCTTCTACAACAGCTATTGCAATTAATAGGAAACCTAAAATATTAAGTGTATTAATGCCATTTTGAATAATAACTTTATCGATAATTACTTGGGTAATTAAAGGATTCGCTAATCCCAATAGTTGTACGAATAACGAAGCGATGAAAACTTCTGTTAAGGCAGTACGATGCTTTTTAATTGCCGGAATAAACCAACTTAAATCAAAGCGACGTTGGGGAGTTTCTTTGGTTGCTTGAAGGAGTAATACTTGACCTGATTCACCCCAAGTTTCAACAAAATCTACTGGCTTTTTATGAACAATGCCTTGTTCGGGGATGGCAAGTACCAATTCTGGCTCTCCCAGAGTGGTTATGATAAAATACTAAGAAAAAAGCAAATATATCTCAATACAATTAGCAGTGATTGGTGGGAACAACCCAAGCGGGGAAGGAAATACAGAAGTAATTGAAAAGATAAAAGACAATAAATATTAAAAATAAAATTACCATTTTAATAAATATGCCTTCTAATCCCTTACTTCATTTTATTACTAAACTGATTAATATTGAAGATATCAAGGTAGTGAATTACGATTTTATCACCGACGATGAAATCGTAATTGAAATC
>JADEXK010000071.1 GCA_015207155.1 Nostocales cyanobacterium LEGE 11386
CCATCCTCCCTGCCAGCATTTGATAATTCCCATGAGCTTCCTGAATCGCTTCATTCAATCTGCTAAAAACTGGGCACACTCTACCCGGTTTTTCCATTTTTTTTCTACACTTCATCAAAAATCTATGAGCAATTCCAAACCCCGTGACGTACAAGTTCTCCCCATCGCTACAAACACGAAATTTATTAGAGCGCGTAGTTGGTCACGCCTGCGGTTTGAAATTGAATATGCACTAGAGCGAGGTACTACCTCTAATTGCTATTTAATTGAAGGTGATAAAACCGCAATTATTGACCCTCCTGCGGAAACTTTCACGGAAATTTATCTAGAAGCATTGCAGCAGACTCTCAACTTGAAAAAGTTGGATTATATAATTTTGGGTCATTTTAGTCCAAACCGTGTGCCAACTCTCAAAACACTTCTAGAATTAGCACCACAGGTAACCTTTGTCTGTTCTCTACCTTGTGCGGCTAATTTGCGTAATGCTTTCCCAGAGGATGCACTACAAATCTTAGTAATGCGAGGAAAAGAAACTTTAGATTTAGGTAAGGGTCATGTTTTAAAATTCTTGCCGATTCCCAGTCCCCGTTGGCCAGAAGGACTTTGTACATACGACCAGCAAACCCAAATTCTCTACACAGATAAGTTGTTTGGCAGTCATATCTGTGGCGATGAAGTATTTGATGACAATCCAGAAGCATTCAAGGATGACCAGCGCTACTATTACAACTGTCTGATGGCTCCCCAAGCGCTGCACGTGGAAGCCGCTTTGGAAAAAATCTCAGATTTGCAGGTGAGAATGTATGCTGTCGGTCACGGGCCTTTGGTACGTACTGGTTTAATCGAACTGACCAAAGCTTACGCACAATGGAGCCGCGCTCAAAAAGATCGGGAAATATCTGTGGCCCTACTTTATGCCTCAGCCTATGGAAATACGGCAATCCTAGCTCAGGCGATGGCTTTGGGGCTAACTAAAGGCGGAGTTGCAGTACAGTCGATTAACTGTGAATTTGCGACCCCTGATGAAATCAAAACTGCTGTGGAACAGTCCGATGGCTTTGTGATTGGTTCTCCCACCATCGGTGGTCATGCACCAACTCCCATTCATACTGCTTTGGGGATTGTGCTAACAGTTGGTGATAGCAGCAAACTCGCGGGTGTTTTTGGTTCCTACGGTTGGAGTGGCGAAGCATTTGATTTGATTGAAGGTAAGCTGCGGGATGCTGGCTATCGTTTTGGGTTTGAAACCCTGAAGGTTAAATTTAAACCCGATGATGTCACTCTCAAATTCTGTGAAGAAGTCGGTACAGATTTCGCCCAAAGCCTGAGAAAAGCGAAAAAAGTTCGTTTACCACAACAAGCCGCTACACCTATGGAACAAGCCGTGGGTCGAATTGTCGGTTCAGTTTGCGTAGTTTCCGCTAAACAAGGTGATGTGTCTACGGGTATGCTAGGCGCTTGGGTATCTCAAGCTACTTTTAATCCACCTGGTTTGACTGTGGCGATCGCCAAAGAAAGAGCGATCGAATCTCTCATGTATCCAGGTGGTAAATTTGCGCTGAATGTCCTGGAGGAAGGGAATCATTTAGAGTACATGAAGCATTTCCGCAAAAGTTTTGCCCCAGGGGAAGACCGATTTGCTAACTTTAGTACTACAGTTGCCGATAATGGCTGTACGGTTCTCACTGATGCGATAGCATACGTTGAATGCTCTGTCAACCAACGTCTGGAATGTGGCGATCACTGGGTGGTTTACGCCACTGTTGACAACGGTAAATTAATTAAACCTGATGCGGTTACTGCCATTAACCATCGTAAAACGGGCACTCATTATTAGTAAGATAATTGATAGTAATTTGCAATTAGCTACTAACTATTGATTCATAGCGAAAGACTCCTGCCATCATCGAAGTTTGGCAGGAGCCTTCTTCTCCGCTACAAAGTTGGGTTGGGTGTAAAAGCTAACGCACTGTGCGATGGGATATTTTTTTCATGGGCAGTTCTTGATATTGGTGTAACCCTGACTACATAAGCATCTCAATCGACCTAACGAAGAAAATTCGCCTTTACCCTTGGCCAATAGAAAATTTATTTGTAGACTCTGACAGAGAGGAAAGCTATAACTACAATAGTACTTTTAACTGGGAACTTTTAGCATCATGCTCAGTCTAGCAAAACTGGCAGAAATATTGAGGTAAGATTCCGCAATTGCCACCAAGACAACTGAATACATATCATGTCATCTTTAACTAGGAAATCAGTATCTGGCAGTTCTCACACAACATGCCAACTACTCTGCCGCAACGCTTTTATACTATTTTGTTCCTCCTATGTCCGCACAACACAACAAGATTAAATTTCCTTTTTGGCAGTATCTGAACCAACCCTTGTTTAGTCGCGATTCTAAATTAGAATTGAATCCCCGTCGTTTCGCTTATAGTTGGCGAATTGGACTTTTAGAACGGTGCTTGAATAAAGAGTGTGATGCCAAAGGGCCTCAGCAGTATTAATTCACGTTGCGGTGATTACAGGAGCATTAATCCAGGGACATAGCATGTAAATGTATGTCTCGTGGTTCAAATGACGTGAGGTAGTGTTGGAACCATTGACTGGCTAGTCGTGCTACTTCTTCCAGAGCACCAGGCTCACCAAACTGGTGAGTTGCTCCGGGAATAATTTCTAGTTGCTTGTTCTTTGCTGGGATTTGTGCCAAAGCATCCTCATTGGTCACCATTGTAGGAAGGTCGTTCCCACCGACAATTAATAATGTGGGAGCTTGCAAGTAAGAAAGTATTTCACTAGCCAAATCGGTTTGTCCACTGCGCGAAACAATTGCTCTGACAGACATTGGGCGTGTTGCGGCTGCCATTAATGCCGCACCGCCGCCAGTATTCGCACCAAAGTAGCCAACTTTGAGATGGCGAGTAATGGGGTTTTCCAACAGCCAGTCTGTTACAGCAACCAACCGTGCAGCTAGGAAACCAATGTCGCAGTGGAAATGTTTGGTGCGCTGGTCTATTGTTTCTTCTTCTTTAGTCAGCAGGTCAATTAGTATAGTTGCCAGTCTTCCCTCCTGACGCAACAGATGGGCAAGATAATGATTACGAGTACTGTATCGACTACTTCCAGTACTATGAGCAAATAGTACAATCCCTTCTGCATTTTCAGGCACAACCAACTCTCCTTTGAGCCTGATACTTCCTAATTCAACTATCACTATTTGCTCATCAACATTGGATGATAATTTGTGATCCATTTGGTCTATCCTACTGATTCAATTTTAATTTGGGGATTTTACAGCGATGTGGAAATCAATGAACTATGGTAATCTGCTTTGATTTTTGACTTTTTATGTTGTACTGAGGCTGTAATTTTTTCTGGCTATCATTACCTCTTTGCTAAAAGTTGCTTTGCCAATAACTTACGGACTTCTTCATCAGTTGTTTGTGAGAAATCCTGATACCAAAGACCAATTGCATACATTGGCTCTGGCATAATCAAACAAATTATTTCTTCTACTACGGCTTGCAACTGCTCACAAGTTGTAGGAGGTGCAACTGGAATTGCTACAACAATGCGCTGGGGTTGCTGTTTTCGGAGTGCAATAATGGCAGCACGCATAGTTGAGCCAGTGGCAATACCGTCATCTATCAAAATAATGGTACGATTTTTGATTTCTGGTTGGGGGCGATCGCCACGATAAGCGCGATCGCGGCGCTGCAATTCTTGAAATTCTTGAGCAGCAACTTCCTCAATTGTCTTGCGGTCAATACCCAATAATTTGATAACATCAGGATTTAACACCTCGACACCGCCTGAAGCAAACTCTGTTCCGGGGAGCTTCGCTAACGCACCCAATGCCAATTCTTCATGACCAGGTACACCGAGTTTTCTTACCAAACAAATATCTAGTGGCGCATCTAGTGCTTTTGCTACTTCGTATGCTACCGGCACGCCACCACGAGGCAATCCTAATACTAATACATCTTGACAATGAGCATAAGCTGTTAGTTTTCTCGCTAACATCTGACCTGCTTCAGCTCGATTACGGAATTTAATAGTCACAACTATAACCTCCTGACAGAGCTACATCAAACAAATATCTCACTTACCTCTACTTGACCCAAATGTGAGGTTGTCAAGTTATCTATTGCTATCTCATCAACCTCTAAGTTTCCCTCAATCACAACAAAGCATAGGGAAGAAGCGGTATCAGTCCTTCGTTCAAAAATTCAATAAAAGTCCTGTGTAAGAGGTTGATTCGACTAGAATAACGATAGTTAGTGATTTATATCTTCAAATTAGAAGGTGAATTGGAGGAATTTGTGAGTTTTTATGGTAGCTTCTATTTATTGCAATAAAAGTTAATAATCTTGCAGAAAATTTTCACTTTTGCCGCAATTTTTTTCCTACCTTCATGATATATCCATATCACATCAAGAGAAAAAATTACAGCATCAAAAATCAATGAATTTAATTAGATGCTAGCTCTTCTCTCCTATCTGGCAATACTAGCAATGATCACTACTTCTCACGCTTCCAGCAAAAAATTAGTGAACTGAAAAAACTGACTTCATCCATTTCATAATCCTGAAGAATTATAACCATAGGTAGTTGATTATACAAACGTAAAATGTCAGATTGACCAATATCTGCCTAATAGGGTAGAAGCATAAAACTTAGTATGAACACAGCATAGTTAGTTAATTATGAAGGATTTTTTAGTATGTATCAAAAAATTGTGGTTGCTGTTGACAAGTCTGAAATGAGTCAATTTGTGTTTGAACAAGGCGTATTTTTAGCAAAAGCAGCTGATGCTGAACTTATGTTGCTGCATGTGCTATCTCCGTTAGAAGATCCCTATATTAGCCCTGTGTTTACACAACCAGATATCATCTATCCCACCTTGCAAACTACTCCTATGGATAGTTATATCAAGGAGTGGGAAGAACTAAAAAAAGAAAGACTAGATTGGTTGCGATCGCTCAGTGACACAGCAATTAGCGTAGGTGTCAAAACTGGGTTTACCCAAAACCTGGGTGATGCGGGACGGATCATTTGTGAGGTAGCTCGTAACTGGCACGCTGACTTAATTATTGTGGGTCGCCGGGGTCGTGTTGGTATCAGTGAGTTTTTGTTGGGTAGTGTCAGCAATTATGTACTACATCATGCCCCTTGCTCCATTTTGACAGTACAAGGACGTATTCTTGAGCAAACATAAATTCTTGAGATACACAAATAATTTCAGTTTAATTATCCCAATTCCCTTACTAAACAGACCCCCGACTTCCCTAAGAAGTCGGGGGTCTGAGTTTCTGGTTATTGACATAACTAAAAAAATGACAACAATATAAAAACATTTTTCATTGTGAATTAAATTAGCTTAAATTTTAATAGTAGTAATTGATTTTGTAAATTTCAAACATTATCTTTAAACAAAAAAGCAAAAACATGGCTTTGCTTTATACCTATTTGTCAATTTTGTATTCCTAAATTAGGAGAATTAGTGCTGATGGAAATGTCTGCCGTCAACTCGTTTAATGGTGAGGAAAATACCTCCAATGTTGGTAATCTCTTCGCTGGTGGTGGCAGTCAGCCGCAGCGATCGCCCTTTGAAAACTTAAATGAAGTTTTAAATGAAAATTTACCCGTAACCGTTACTGGCAGTGGTAATCCCATTCCAGGTAGTGGTATCGACCCACTTGCTGGTGATCTTGGTAGTCAGCTAAATCAAGTAATTTTTGAGCGCTTGAAATTAATTCTGGGTGAAAACTTCTTCGATGGCGTTGATAACCCATTTGTGGGTGGTGGTAGTCATCCATTTGTGGGTGGTGGTACTCCACCTTTTAATCAGGACAACGTACCCGTTGGTAATGGTAATAGAAACTTTGGTAGTGATAACGCAACTATTGGTAATTTCAACTCAGACTTTGGTAATGATAGCGCCACCATTGGTAACGGTAATTGGAACTTCAGTAACGATAACGCAACTATTGGTAATGGTAACTGGTTATTCGCCAATGACAACACAACTCTGGGAAACGGTAACTGGTACTGGGATTACGGAAATAATAACGCCACCCTCGGTAATGGTAATTGGCAATTTGACAGTGACAATGCAACTATTGGTAACGGTAATTGGGGTTTTGGCAATAACAATACCACCATTGGCAACGGTAACTGGGATTTTGGTAATAACAACACAATTGTTGGTAATGGCAACTGGGTATTTACTAATGACAACACAGTCGTAGGTAATGGTAACTGGCTATTCAACGACGAAAATACAATTATTGACAATGGCAACTGGCTATTCAATGATGAGGTTGTTGGTGATGGCAATATTACCAACAGTTTAGAGTTATATCCGCAAGAAATTAGGGCTGATGTGGACAGCCTGATTGATTCTTTGGTAGGTAGAATAGGTCAAGATTTTCTGGTATTAACAGGAGATTTTGGGGTATCAGAGACTGAGACGTTTAACCGACTCATCCTTGCTAAAAATGCTGGTAGTAACAACAGTAATATATCTACCGACATTGAGCAGTTTTTAGCATCACTTGGCATAATTCCCGGAAATGCGAACTATCCTGTGCAGAACCCTCAATCTGTCCCAGAATTTACGCCATCAGCATCATTGGTAGTGGTAGGACTCGTGTGTTTATTGTTGTCAAAGTTCAAAAAAGGATTCTGTCGCCAAAATTGGCAATGAGATAAACGAAGCAGCGTATATTTATTAACAAGTTAACGCAAGTGTAAAACTTTAATACTCTCTTTAAGCATTTGCAAAGGTAGCAAGTATACTGAATAAGATACGTCTTAATTTTTACTATAATTGCTTTAGCTTTGACTATTCTTGAACTATGGATACACTTGCCTACCTGCATCTAGCTGAAACTTATGAGGGATTTGCTAATTCAGAACTAGAAACTATCACTGGTTCCGATTTATTTTTCCAGGAAATAGAAGGGGAAAATAAACGGGGTGGAGCCTTAATGCTATTGCTCTCGTTTGCCGTTGGTATGGGTTCTTTTAGTTGGTCTAATACAGTTCTAGCTTTGAAAAAGGGCAACAAAAACTCTCAAGTGATTTCCCTCCAGCAAAAACTACAAGCAGCTGGATACTTTAAACATAGCGTCACAGGATATTTTGGGACTGTGACAGAAGCAGCTGTGATCAAATTTCAGAAAGACAACGGATTAGTCGCTGATGGAATTGCTGGGACTCAGACATTATCAGCGATCGCATCTGGTTTAGGAAAGCCAAAATCCCCACCCGCTTTAACTAACACCGCCTCTACTCTAGTCACTAATAACCAATCACAATTAGGTAACTCTACGCAACTTCTGCGAAAAGGCAACAAAAATTCTCAAGTAATGTCTCTTCAGCAGAAGTTGCAAACATCTGGATACTTGCAGGAGTCCATCACAGGATATTTTGGTACTGCAACAGAAGCAGCTGTAGTCAGATTTCAGAAAGATCATGGATTAGTTGCTGATGGGATTGCTGGTCCCCTAACATTATCCGCTCTGGCATCTAATTCAGGCAAAGTGATATCCTCTTCTTCTCAAACTACTGCCTCAAATCCTCTAGTCACTGATAGTCCTAAACAAGTAGAAAATCAGGTCAAAAAAGATGATATCGGGGAAAATACTGCTAGTTATCAAGCCCGGATGACACTCGCAAAAACTATTTCTGGCAAGATTTCACCTAAATCAGTGGTGCATTCGGGTAATGGTCTATTTTTTGCCCAAAACATGATGTATAACCATACAATTACTGTCTACAACCGGGAGCATCAGTTAGTAAAAATTATTCCTGATGAGGTGGATTTATCAAAATACGGTTATTCTAACTTCAAAGGCAATTACAAAGGTGCGCCAGTTGAGGCCAGTTTTTCCCATGATGGCAAATATGCCTGGGTATCAAACTATAAAATGTATGGGCCTGGTTTTAACAAACCTGGTAGTGATACATGCCATCCATCTCAGAAGACAGACAGAAGTTTTTTGTATCGAATTAACACCGAAACTTTGGATATTGATAATGTAATTCAAGTCGGTTCTGTGCCTAAATTTGTCGCTACTTCTGCTGATGAACGTCTGGTGCTAGTTAGCAATTGGTGTTCCTGGGATTTGAGTGTTGTGGATACTGAGAAAAATCAGGAAATCAAACGAGTTAAACTTGGGGCATATCCTAGAGGAATTGTCGTAGATGCAGCTTCAGAAAAAGCCTATGTTGCTGTCATGGGTTCTTATGAAATTGCTGAAGTTGACCTGAGAGATTTTTCAGTAAAATGGCTAAAAAATATTGGTCGTTCACCACGTCATTTAAATATAGACCCCGCAAGTAAGTATCTCTATGCTTCTTTAAACGGTGAAGGAAAAATAGCGAAAATTAGCTTACCACAAGGTAAGGTAATCAATAAAATCTCCACAGGTAAAGCTCCGCGTAGCATGGTTCTCTCCGATGATGGTCAACGGCTTTACGTTGTTAACTACGGCGAAAACACGGTGAGTAAAGTTCGCACTAGTGACATGAAAGTTGTACAAAAAGTTAATGTAGATGCTAATCCAATTGGTATTACTTACGATCCACAAACTCGGAAAGTTTGGGTAGCTTGCTATTCTGGTAATATTTTGGTCTTTCAGGATTAACTATTCTCAAAAAGAAGTGCAGAGTGTTGCTGCATGGTAATGATGCCCATGATCATACCATCGATAATTGCGATCGCACTGCTTAAGGTATTTCTCCAGTAAGATGTTTCTTATGATTTGGCGAAAAATAGTATAAAAATTTTCTAATTTATCGGACCAAAAGTATTAACAATTAAATCAAAACTTTCTTCATTATATTTTTTTATTAAATAGCTTATTCTTTTTTCAAGAGTAAATTTAACTTGATGATTTTGCTCTTGTTTTTGTATCTATCATGTGTATCTTTACACATTTTTTTACTACACCATTTACTGAACAATTTTCCCAGGTTTACATAAGAATAAAAACAGCGAAAAAATTAGGTTATTTAAATGAGTTTCAATTAATAACTCAAGGAGTATTGAAACACTGAATAACTCTAATTTCCTCATAAATTTATGTGAATTCGATGAACCTCACCCCAAACCCTCTGTGACGCCCAGAGAGGCAAAAATATCCTGATTTTAAACTAAAAATCAAGGTTTCACAGCCTCTAACCTCATATCTTGCACCAGGCGACTGGAAGTCGCGGCTACACAGGACAAACCCGCCTACGCGGGTTAAAACCCTTGATTTTCCGTGAGTCCGCGCAGGCGGACTTAGTTTGTATAGCCGCGTTCGCGGAGCGTGCCGGAGGCTCTTTTCTAATCGCCAGGGCTAGGTGCAAGATGTCAGTAACGCCACTTGCTACAACGCGGGGAATCCGCGCAACGCAGTCGCTCCTCCTCGCAGGGGAGAGGTTTGGAGAGGGGTTTTTGATATTTGTCGAACTCACGTTAAATTTGTTGTTTTTCTTATGCTGCCATCGAGATGCGGATGAATTTTTGTAAGCGATAGTAAGGTGTAATTCTAATGAGTGAGAACAGTATTCAAGGTAATGGCAATTGGTACTATACAGATGGTCAATGGATTTCTGATGAGGGTGCTGATTTAGGTGTAGCTGATGCCTTTGCTAGTGGTAACCCCCCGGCTGGTTATATTCCTGATAGCGTTAGCTTCGGTGAAAGTAGCACTGGGAATCCTTTTGCTGGAGGTGGTGAAAGTAGCACTGGAAATCCTTTTGCTGGAGGTAATCCCTTCATGGTTGGTGGTGGTGGAAATGTCTCTACGACCAGTGAAGACGGCCTGTACAACTACAACTACACTCGAACTGAGGACGAGCGGAGCTTAGTTCCTGATGATAACAACCCCTTTGCTAAATTAATTGATGTTCTGGGCATTGACAGTAATTCATTAGAGATGGGTAGTAACCCTTTTGCAAGTACTAGCGATAATACAGATATGAGTAGCAACCCCTTTGCAGGCGGTAACAACCTCCCTGAAAATTTGCCGATTGGTAGTACACCCCCCGACTCGACAAATGAAACCGTCCTACCAGAAGCACCTGAAGGTTTGTCTGTACCATACAACAGTGATAACTGGATATCCGATCTCAAAGATTTAGAATCTGGTGAACCAGGCGCAAGTACTGGTGGTAATACAGGCAATGGTAATGGTAACTGGTTTTACGGAAGCGGCAATACTGCTAATGGTAATGGCAACTGGTATTTTGATAGTGACAACACTAGTAGCGGTAATGGCAACTGGTATTTTGGTAGTGACAATACCAGTAACGGCAATGGTAACTGGTATTTTGGTAGTAACAATACCAGTGATGGCAATGGTAACTGGCAGATAGGTGATGACAACACAATCAACGGTAATGGTAATCAACCTAGTGGCACTGACAACACAATCAACGGTAATGGCAATCAACCTAGTGGCAATGGCAATAATATCTTAGGTAATGCCAATACTAGCAACATTAGTGATGGCAGTTTCCTCGGTAATAATATTGAGGCCAGTGATGATGGTAAAGCCTACATTGGTAATGAAGATTGGTCTTTCGACATCCTTGACCAACTAACATCTCTTGGCAGTGGTGTGTCAGGTGTCGGTAGTGATGTCAAAAGTTTTTTGAGCCATCCTGATATGATATCAACTACCACCAGCAAAGAAGGTTTTTCTGATTCCTCCTTCTTTATCAACTCGGATTATCAATTTGATTTAGGCGGTCTGTAGTCTTGCCATGATTCAGCAACGCCAACTATAAGTTCGCCTGGAGGAAAACCAGCGCCAGTTATCTAATTTTGGATTTTGGATTTTAGACTATAAGAAATAAATCTAAAATTGCAAATCTAAAATCTGTAGACTGGAATGCTTCACCGCAGCGCTGGCTCCTCCTTGCGACTTCTCATTGCAACGCAGTGTCCTCTGGAGGGCGGCTTCTCGTAGAGTAGGGGCCTTCCCGTAGGGTACGTGGCGAAACAAAGAACAGATGCGTAGATGAGCAAAGGAGGCTTTTCGTAGAGTTAGGCTTGGGTAGAATTTCCCTTAATATATTTGCCATATAGCATTCCACTCAACATGGCAAATTTCTTTACAGATTTAATAAAATCCAGTATTGAGTTAAGGGAATTTAGCGAGATTTCACTCAACCACTGATGCTGAAGCCCCCTCACTTGATGGAGGTACGCTAGGCAATTCTAGGCAGTATCCCGCACCATATACTGTTTTTATATAGCGGGGGTGGCGGGGGTCTGGTTCTAGTTTGGTTCTCAAGTGGCGAATATGCACTCGAATGGTTTCAATGTCATCATCTGGATCGTAGCCCCAAACTTCTCGCAGGATTTCACTGGGGGAAACTGTCTGACCGTGGCGTTGCAGCAAACAATGCAGTAGCTCAAATTCCAAGTGAGTCAGTTTCACAGTTTCATTGAACCATATAGCCTCAAATCTTTCTGGAACAAGGGTCAAAGGCCCATAGTTGAGAATTTCACTGTGCTTTGCTGCTTGGGGAATGCGGTCAGTCCGCCGCAATAATGCTCGCACCCGCGCCAGCATCTCTTCCACTTCAAACGGTTTAGTGAGGTAGTCGTCTGCGCCAGCATTGAAGCCTTCTACTTTATCCTGGGTTTGGCTTAAAGCAGTCAACATCAACACGGGAATCTCAGATGTGCGCTCATCCCGACGCAAGCGTTGGCAAACTGTAAATCCATCTACTCTGGGCAACATCAGGTCAAGCATAATTAAGTCAGGTTGTAGCTGGAGAGCCAGCGCCTGACCTTTGATGCCATCTTCAGCTTGGCTGACATCGTAGCCAGCCATTTCCAAGTTGACGGCAACGAGTTCTGAAATTGCTGGGTCATCGTCTATGACAAGAATCCTCGGCATTCTTAAAAAATTTATTACTACTTATTAAGGATAAATAAGAACCTTTGGTAGATACAAAGATTTCTGTCTTGATTATAAAAAAGATTTTAAACCTAACATAAATATTAAAACTAAAGGTTTGTGGAATCAAAACTAAAGTACACGAAATTCCCGAAAGGTTGTGTTATTGTCCCTACAATCTGGCTTGATTGCTCAAAAAGAGTTTGACTGTGGTTATCTACACTGCTTTGCAGGGAAGTCGTTCTTGAGAAACCACAACTCTACACCCAGAGCCGCCATATCACAAAAATCTCTTAATTAGTAGGTAGGGTGTGCCAATTTTTAATGAGGTTGCCATCAGGGATTTACTGCACTTACCCTCATTGGTGGGATTCGGCGCGATCGCTTGCTGATTTTAGTTCAACAACCAGTTATGCGATCGCTGGAGAACCAGCGAAAAAAACAAAAGCAGTTTGCCAAGGTTACATCAAAAATTAATTAAAGGGGTTGACATTTTGCACTCTTCTCAAATGCCACCCAACTCTACTCAAAAATCAAATTTGCGGCTAATCCATGAGGGAAGAAGGAAGAGGGAAGAAGGAAGAAGAATGATCTTTCCTTCTTGTTCAATGAGCGATGGAATTTAAATCCCAAGATTAAGATATATATCTCTCTTCATATTTGTGAAAAATTTACCAAATAGCCACAATCAAGTTGATTGGGGGATTTCGCTAACCAGGATTTAAACCAACCATTATCGGAAATTAATGTTGGTCGAATAACTTCTCATCGTGACTGCCGCATATTCACGTAAAGAGAAGAGATCAAAATAATGGAAGTTTCACGTCGTAAATTTTTAACCTTAGCTGGCACAAGTGCAGCTACTGTAACAATGCTTTCACCACTAGAAGCCTTTTATGCAAAGGTTGCCCGTGGTGAAATGCCCACAAGTACCGGCTATGGCCCACTAGAAGATAAGCTACCTCTAAACGCTGCTGAACTTCCACCCAACATTAGTGGCAGAAATGGGCAATTCATTTTGAAACTGCCACGTGCGTTTAACTACACCGCTTTCTCAATTACTGGTGACCCAATGGACGACGGCTTCACCGTACCATCCCTTCATGATGGTATGGCTGCATATCCAGGAGCCAACAATACAACAATTTTGGTTCGCAACCATGAGAATGGTGCTACTTCTGCAAATCCAGTTAGTGGAGACGTCAGATACTCTACAGGCGCTCAAGGTGGAACCAGCACATTGGTAGTTGGACCCAACCGCAGACTCATCAAGCACTTTAACTCCTTGGCTGGAACCATTCGTAACTGTGCAGGGGGACCTACACCTTGGCGGTCATGGATTAGTTGCGAAGAAACCTTCTCTACAACTGCCAACATGACTAGTTCTGGCACTTTGGAAACTATCAAGCATGGTTACAACTTTGAAGTTATCGCTGACCCCAATAGCGGTTTAGTCACCCCGGTTCCCCTGATAGAAATGGGACGCTTTAGTCATGAAGCCGTGGCTGTAGACCCCAGAAGTGGTTATGTCTACGAAACCGAAGACCGTGTTGATAGCTGCTTTTATCGGTTTGAGCCTAATGTGAGACCTACCAAAGTAGGTGACTTAGCTAAAGGTGGTACTCTTTACGCCTTGAAGGTTAGAGGTATGAACAACTTTGCCTTGAATACCACTAATAATCCTAATTTTGGCGGTCAGCTAGGGCTAATTAAGGTTGGTCAATCACTACCAGTAGAGTGGGTCAAAATTGATAATCCCGATCCTGAAGCAGAAAGTGCAAGCCAAGGTGTTGGTGTTCGCTACGAAGCGCAAAGTAAGGGAGCAGCTACCTTCTTAAGAGGTGAGGGAGCTTGGTATGGCAACAATTTGGTCTACTTCGTTGCTACTCAAGCTGGCCCTCCAGGGATTAATAAATCCAATGGTAGAGGTCATGGTCAGGTTTGGGCTTATGACCCTGCTAGACAAGAATTAACTCTTGTTGTCGAAGCTTGTGAAACTGGTGAATTCCTAGATGACCCCGATAATATCACCGTTGCTCCCTTTGGAGACCTCTTCCTTTGCGAAGACGGTGGTGGAGTGCAATACATTGTCGGTGTTAACGGCAAGGGTGAAGTTTATCAGTTTGCATTCAACAACTACAATAACAGTGAGTTTGCTGGTGCTTGCTTCTCTGCTGACGGTAGAACACTGTTTGTCAATATTCAATCTCCCGGTATCACTCTTGCTATCTGGGGTCCCTGGAATCGTCGCAGATAAGAATTAAGTTGTGTTGTATAGATGGGATATCTGCTGTTTCTGGGATATACGTCCTTGCTAATGACAATTTGATTAACTAGGATAACCGGAACCCTACCCTGTCAAAGCCGCACTTTTTCATCCCTCCCTGCTTGCGGCTACCGTGTACACACAAATCATCTGATCCCCCTAAATCCCCCTTAAAAAGGGGGACCTGAAGAAGTTTTCCCTGCTTGAAAAGGGGGGGTTAGGGGGTATCGAAACGCTGTTAGGCAACTTTATAAGACTTATGTGTACACCGTAGCTGGGTGTCACAGAGGGGTTGGGGTGAGGTTCATCGAATTCACGTTAATTTAGAGAAAACAGCAGAAAATACAAAGACCCCCGACTTCTACAAGAGGTCGGGGGTCTGAGCTTCTTGTGTTTAACCAAAGCTACAAAACACCTTCCAATTCCTCATCAGTCAACTCATATAATTGGCGTAACTTATCTAACTTCTCTGAATCAGCTTGCCATAAACCCCGACCATGTGCTTCTAACATTCTGCTGACAATATTACGGAAAGCTTCAGGATTTGCCTGACGTAATTTCTGTGCCATTTGAGCATCTAAAGCATAAGTATCTGCGGCTTGGTCATATACCCAATCATCTTGAAAATCAGCAGTACCACCCCAACCAATCAAAGCCGTCATCCTTTGAGAAATTTCAAATGCACCGCCTGAACCTTGATTAGCCATTGCTTGGGCCCATTTAGGATTGACCAACTTACTGCGGTACTCCATCCGCAACAAATCTTCTAACTTGCGGGGTGTGGTATCCTTCGAGAAACTTTCCACAAAACTAGTAGTAACCTTCTTACCGCGTTGCTTTTCTGCGGCTTTTTTCAACCCGCCAGTATTAGCGTAATATTCCTGAATATCAGTTAAACCATATTCTACCGAATCGATTTCTTGGACAATGCGATCGCTTGTTTTTAACAACGTATTTAAAACCTCCGGTCTAGCTTGACCCTTATCTTGTCTACCGTAGCTAAACACATTACGACCTTGCCAAGTATTACCCAACTCCTCCCCAGACTCCCAATTACCATCAACTACTTGGTCATTCACCAAAGAACCGAAATCACCAGCCGGATTAGAAAACAATCTTGCCGATGTATTTTCCACACCTTGCGCCTGCAAAGCTAAAGCATGTTTTTTAATAAAATTCTGTTCCTCCGGTTCATCAGCAGTCGCCGCCCTCTGAAACAAATCATCCAACAACTCAATAATATTCACAAAACTATCCCGGAAAATCCCCGACAAATTACCCAAAATATCAATGCGGGGATGTCCTACTTCCGCCAAAGGCTTTAACTCATAACGCACAATCCGCCCAGTACCCTCCTTCACAGGTACAGCCCCCACCAACTCCAACAGAATCCCCAAAGACTCACCCTTAGTCTTAATCGCATCCAAACCCCATAACATCACCGCCACAGTTTCCGGATAACTTCCATGTTCCTGTAAATGCTGGGCAATAATCTTCTCCCCAATCTCCCGCCCTCGTTCATAAGCCGCAGCAGAAGGCATCCTGTAAGGATCTAACGCATGAATATTTCTCCCCGTAGGCAAAACACCAGCACCATCCCGCAACAAATCACCCCCAGGCGCAGGCGGAATATACTCCCCATTCAAACCCCGTAACAAATTAGTTAACTCATCCGTTGATTGCATCAACAAATCAGTAACTTGCCTTTCTTCTTCTTCGCGCCCTTCGCTTCTTCGTGGTATGCGCTGCGCGCACGCTTCGCGAACGTCCCCAAAATAAGCCTCCAAATACCCCGCCAACTCCTCCTCATTCGGCGCTTCCCCCAAAACATGCAACCCAGAAGAAAACAACCGATTCTCCAACACCTGCAAATATTCGTACAACCTCACCAAATAATCATCAAAAGCATGGGCACTAAACATCCGCACATTCTCAGGACTAAAAGCAATACCCAAACGCTTCGCCTCAGTAAACGGACAATCAGCATCCAAACCAGTATCAACAACCTTCTTACAAATAACTTCCTTCAGAGCATAATTCTTCTTTGGGTCTTCGCGATACTCCGCAATTAAATCTCGCAAAGACACCAACTCCTTATACAAACCAGCACGACCATAAGGCGGCACATTATGAGAAATCAACACCCCATAACCACGACGCTTCGCCAAAATCGACTCAGAAGGATTATTTGCCGCATATATATAGAGATTAGGCAAATCTCCCAATAAAATATCCGACCAAGAATAACCCGTATTACCTAACGGCGAACCCGGTAACCATTCCACCGTCCCGTGCATCCCAAAATGAACCACAGCATCAGCTTGCAACTCATTTTGTAGCCATTTATAGAAAGCAGCATATTGGGGATGAGGCGTTAAATCTCGTTCAAACATTAACCGCATCGGGTCACCTTGTATACCCAAAGGTGGTTGTACACCAATCCAGACATTTCCTAACTGCACACCACCAACATGTAATTCATCCCCATAAGTTTTAATTCCAGTACCTGTAAGCGATTTCCATTGTTTTTCGATGCGGGATGTTCGCAGATATCCCAACCATTTTTCTAACTTACGGGCATTAACAGTAATAGCAGAGGCAGGAAAAGGCTTATTTTTTTCCCATCTTTCCATTTCTTCGTCTGCTGCTTGTACCTGGCGAATTAATTCTTCCCCATCTTCTGGGATATCGCCAACGTTATAACCTTGGTCTTTGAGGGCGTGGAGTAATTTGAGAAGACTGCGGGGAACATTTAATAATGCAGCCGTACCTACAGCACCATAACCAGGGGGGAACCCATATAAAATAATGGCTATCTTGCGTTCTGCTACGGGTTTTCGCCGTAATTTAATCCAGCTTTGCAACCTGCCAATTAATCGCTGTACTCGTTCGGGAACTAAATAAATATTTTCACCTACCAAACCACCAAGGGGAATAGCATCAATCGCCCCATCTAATTCTGGTAAAGCATATAAAACTACACTTTGCAGTCCGCCGACACCTTGGCGTGTCCAGGAGTAAATGTCTTGAATTAGCAATGGTGCAGCCACAATGTAAGGAACATTTTTGGCAGCGAGGATGCGCTTTGCTACTTCCACCTGACGGCCTGCTTCCATTGAACCAGCCGGGCCCCCCACCAAAGGAAAGCCAATTGTGGAAACGATCGCATCTACTTGGACGGCTTCTGGAGATAGTGAGGCCGTTTCAATATTACCTATTTGCCGTTGCTGGGTTTCATAGTCAGTAGTCATCCAGTCCCTTACTGCTACATGTCCCTCTACACCGTTGATAAATATGGGTAAGGGAATTAACCCAGCTTGCTCAAAACGGCGAATTAGTTGGGGTATATATGGTTGTTTGGTGATGACATGTTTACGGTAGAGGAGAATTCCCACTACAGGTTTTGTGGGGTGGGCATCTACAGACTTTGTGGGGTGGGCATCTTGCCCGCCCTTTGATTTTGATAATGGCAGGCGAGACGCCTGCCCCACAAGATACCAGTCTAAATATTGACGGGGTGATGCAAAAAAACCTTGATAGTCGGGATGGAGTAATCCCATGTTGGGGGTTTCGATGGGTGGGGGAATTTCGCCGACTTTTAAGTCTAGGTATTTTTCTGCTAATGTCCAGAATAAAGCAGCAACGTTTTCTGGGCCGCCAGCGTTCCAGTAACCATAGATAATTAACCAGTTGCGTAAGTCTTGGACTTTTTGCACTGGCACAAATTTCAGTAATTTGGGGCCGACTTTCAGGAAACTAATGTAACCGGCGAGTTTGTCTTCTTCTCGTCCATTGCTGAATTTATCGAGAATGAATTTAACTGGTTTGGGCATTCCTTTGGGTTTGTCACCAATGGCAAAGTCACCCAGTTTGGTTAAACTCATCAATTCCAAAGCTGACTCAAACACCAGCCGGATGGGAATTTGGGCAAGGCGATCGCGCAACCACAAAACCTGGTCATAATCAAATATTAAGCTCCCAAAAAACACGTCAGCGTCTTTGAGTGCTGTTTCTACCTCGGTACGTTTGCTGCTAATATCGCGATCGCTAAATACCCGAATATCCAAATCGGGACAGCGAGAGTTAGCCAAAAAAGCTGCCTTTCTGTATAAGTCCGCGTTGAACGATTCAAATCCAGCAATCAAGACGATGCGTTTCATGCCCTAAGCTACAAAATATTTCTTATATCGATCTTAAACGTGCTTTCATATCAATACCGCGTATCTTAGTTTAACTCTCACTTTGGGGGGAGTGGAGAGTGGGGAAATTCTTAATCAGTCTCTAGAGTTAGCCTGGGAATCTACCACAGGACTTCAGATTGTTTTGGCATTTTGGCACATTTTCTGATTTCCGGCTTGGTATGGTGAAATTCGCGAATATCTTTGTGCGACAATACCGACTTGCAGAATCCCTCGGCTAGCTGGCTAGCTACCGGGGGTCTTTTTTTGTGCAACAATTTTCATACTCTTCTTACTCAGCACTCAGCACTCAGCACTTAGAAAAGCACTCAGCACTCAGCACTTAGAAAAGCACTCAGCACTTTTTTAGTGGGATTTTCACCTCAGCATCCTGATAAATTTCTGCCTTCAGTGGCCCGTAAATCAACTCATACCAAAAATGACCTATCCGTGCATCAAAACCTTCTGGTTGATCGCGCATGAACATATGTAGACACTTGGCATAATTGCCAGGTAATAATTGCCAGGAAAAACGACTAGGATTGCCTTCATAAGGATGAGCGATCGCTTCTATGTGCAAATTTGTCGCCAAGCCGTAAGCGGCGTAGGGGGGTGCAGTGGAACCCACTGCAAACCAATCGGGTACAGGAAATACTTGCTCAATGTCTTGTGTTTGTCCCATATTCATGTGGGCAAAATAGTGCAGTCCAAAGGGGAGATGGACTACTTCTGGAGTAGATTCTATTCTGTCTTCTTCACCCTTAGGTTTACCTTTAACAAATAGTTCCTCAATTAGGTAGTCTGCACCAGCGTACAAGCTAATTACCCGATAAAGTTCGCATACTAGGTGACGGTTGTTACCTGTAACCGGGTCTGCACCCATATAATCGAAGGGTTCTGAAGCAATGGTAATGGTAGCTCGCACTGAGCCGCTAGACTGGGATACTAGCCGATAAGCATGATTGAACAAAGAAACTTGATAGTAAGGTGATTTGGGATAGAGAGTTCCTGGCAATTGTAGCTCACTCACCTGCATACAACGCTTTTCTGGGTCTTGACCTAGCCATTCACCCTTGGCTGCCCGAAAGGGATCGAGGATTTCCTGGTGGTCAAGCTGTACACTTGTAGCTGAACCAGAAAACCAGTTACGCTCATTGTCTTCAGGTGCAGGGATTAAATTGAACCAAACAATTAAGCGATTATTAATTAGTCTTACTCCCCGTTCCCGTCCATCTGACCCGTAGACTACTTCTATATTTGGTTCACCCACTCCCAATTGCTTTGGCTGACCCCTATCTACTCTGAGGAAGCCAGACACCAACACATCGTCTTCTGAACCCGGTGGTATAGGATTTGATAGCGCCAAAACCAAAGTATCACGGGTAGGATCTTCCGGGTCAATGCGGTCAATTTGGAAATTTATCGGTGTATGTGAAAGGTCACGCAGATCACTTATTACCAGTTCTTCCGGAGGGATTTGCAACTTTTGGATATTGGCTTGCCAGGGTATAGTGATGTAACCGCCTCGCCAGTAATTTGATGGATTGAAAACAGCTAATAAATTCAGGGATGACATACTTGTGCCCTCCTTTGTGTTTGTTATGGAGTTGAGAAATATTTGAGTCTACGAGAAGAATTTGTGTAACTCATGAGGAAATCAATCAATTCTGCAAAGAACTATATCTGTGACTGCATTTTTGACATCAGCAGTTCTATGATTAGTTTGTGTGGTAGATAACCAATAAACACTTTCTACTACAGTACTGATGGGAAAACTATGAGGTTTAAGCTCAGATCAGCATTCACTTGTTGTGAGTCAATGTTAACAAAAAGGTATTGACTGTTTTATGTCTGAAGTAAATTCTCAACATATTGTTAATACAGCAGCTACTCTCGTAGACAGGTACGCTGCGGGACAACGGGACTTTAGTAGAGTGGAACTGGGTAATGCAGATTTGTCAGGTGTTAATCTCAAAGGGTGTGACCTGAGTTATGCTGATTTGAGTGAAGCTAACCTCCAGGGTGCTAATCTTAGGGGAACTGATTTGAGCTTTGCCGATCTCAGTCAAGCTAATCTTAGAGATGCTGACCTTCGAGGTGCATTATTAATGTCAGCTAATCTCAGAGATGCTGATCTCCAAGGAACGAAATTAGAAAAAGCCGATAGCGATCGCAATACCCATTTTCCCCAAAATTTTGACCCAGTTCAGGCGGGTTTGCAGATTAAAGAGGAATAAATTGAGTCGAGAGAATATTTAAAAGCCGTGATAGCGATCGCGCTTTTTTGGTGGTCAGGTCAACAATGAGTCGCGAACAAAACAAGAACCCCAATTTCTCAAAGAAATTGGGGTTCTGAGTGTCTCGCTGTTTGCAAATCAAATAGGATTGCTAGATACCTTTTGACCTTTTCCCAAAAGGTTCCATTTCCATCCCTATTACCCGCAACTTGGTTATTAGGGATTATGAGTAATTGCAATGGTAAAGATGAAATTTCCATACTTTGCCGAACTTTTGTTTCAATCCCTAATAGGGATTAGGAGTAATTGCAATTCTCGTATACAAGTTTTGCTAGACCTGTGTTGTTTGTTTCAATCCCTAATAGGGATTAGGAGTAATTGCAATAAACACTGCAAGAAATTAGCACTAACGTTAAAGATGTTTCAATCCCTAATAGGGATTAGGAGTAATTGCAATTAGAAACACACCATTTTTAGAAGTAACTTATAGCGTTTCAATCCCTAATAGGGATTAGGAGTAATTGCAATCCATGCCCGCGTCAGCCCCACGTATGGCAGCTAAGTTTCAATCCCTAATAGGGATTAGGAGTAATTGCAATTAGAACCTAAATTTTTCTTACCCCGGAATCAAGTAGTTTCAATCCCTAATAGGGATTAGGAGTAATTGCAATGCTTTGCACGCACTTCTTGAGTCAGTCGGTGGTGTTTCAATCCCTAATAGGGATTAGGAGTAATTGCAATCTAAAAATTCTTCAAATCCCTTTTCTTTAGGGTAGTTTCAATCCCTAATAGGGATTAGGAGTAATTGCAATATGAGTTGTTAGGGTTAAAATCAAAAGATTTAGATGTTTCAATCCCTAATAGGGATTAGGAGTAATTGCAATTATTGAATATGGAATACTGCAAGGAAGGGCAAGGTTTCAATCCCTAATAGGGATTAGGAGTAATTGCAATGAAATTTTGTCTGAGCAAGTGTTGTCTGTAAGGGTTTCAATCCCTAATAGGGATTAGGAGTAATTGCAATGGCTTGGTAGTGAAAGCATTGATATATTTGGTTTTCAAGGTGCAGTTGCGTCAATATCATCTTAAAGTAGCTTTTCAAGCATTGGGTTGTCAAGGGTGAAAATTGAGAAATCAACTCAGATTAGCTTCTAGCAAAGGGTTGGGATATTAGCGTCAACCTCGATTTTCATTCTAGAGGTGTCAAAACCAGAACAGGTAGGCTTTTGGGGCAGAAATTTTCATCTTCTTTGCGAAACACCTACTGGTTGACGCTAGGCTCAAGCGAAAAAATGCTAATGCGATCGCACTCTTAGGATACAGAGTATCAGCGATCGCCTCTTTCGTGGCAATGGTTATGACTGTACCAAAGATAAGATGATACCAATCAGCGAACCTAAAAGTAACACCATAACGCTAGTAGAACTGATACCAAAGCCAATCATCCGTTTTTCCGCAGCTTGATAGTATCCCCAAGCGTAGGCGATGCGACCCACAAGCCAAATTGCACCAATACCCGACCCCCAAAATGGGCTGACGTAAAAAGAGAATAACCATAAAGCAGGTAAAAAAAGAACTATTTGCTCTAAGGTATTTTGCTGGACACGTAGCACTCGTTCAAAGTCTAGGTTTCCTGACATTTGGGGAGGTAGCACCTTGTATTTAGCTCTGGCTCGACCAACATTAATTGTAATGACCAAGTACAGTAGCAGTGTCAGAGCAGTTATAAGACTAGTCCAGGGCAACATATCAAAATCCTCGCGTACCAAAAAAGTATAGATCTTTGGTTTCATCATTGCGCGATCGCTATTTCTCTTTGGCGATCGCCCAGCCGTAAGCTGCATTTATAGCTGCTTATATAAATAATCCTTCCCAGTCAAATCCTATTACATAAACGTTAAAACAAAGTAAAGCAGTCAGAAAAATGGTTGAATATTATTGCTGTTAGTCAAAATTGACAATGCAAAATCCTATAAATAATAACTTTTTAATTGCACTTTGTAATTCTCCTAAATTTAACAATTCATATCTTATATTTAGCCCTGGTAATGAGAAATTGTTGCCAACAGGCGAACTTCCCTCCAAGAAACCTCTACTTTCCTACCTGTGTAGCCACGAATTCCAGTTATCTGGTGCAAGATATCTACTGACTTTTGCTTTTTTATTATTAACCTTACCAGCACTCGCGCAAGCACCAAACCCAGAAGGCGATCGCAACCAAAACCGTTTTCCTCAACCTGGACTCACTCCAGAACCCCTACCATCAGATGCAGAACCATCTTTACAGCCGACTCCCACCCCAGAAGCTTTACCTACACAACCTGCTGTAAGTATCCAGGTAGAAAAAATTCAGGTGACAGGCAGTACAATTTTTGATGCAGAGATCCTGAATGCCATTACTAAACCAGTAGAAGGGCGTTCTGTCACCTTAGAAGAATTGAGAAAAGTTGCCGATGCTATCACCCAACTTTATCTTAACCAGAGCTACATCACCTCAAGAGCGATTTTAGTAGACCAAACCATCACCAACGGTATTGTGGAAATTCGGGTGATTGAAGGTAGCTTGGAAAAAATCGAAATCCAAGGTACAAAACGTTTAAATTCTGATTATGTGCGATCGCGTGTAGCTTTGGTTGTAGACCAGCCTTTATCTACAGCCAAATTAGAAGACCAGTTAAAATTGCTGCAAAATGATCCTCTACTGTCAAATGTAGAAGCTAGCTTACGTCCTGGTAGTGGTATTGGTCAAAGTGTTTTGGTAGTTCGCGTGACTGAAGCTGATCCTTTTGATGGCACATTAAGCATTGACAACTACTCCCCGCCTAGCATTGGTTCAGAAAGATTGGGTGTCAGCGCTACTTATCGCAACCTCACAGGCATTGGTGATGAAATCGCTGCATCTTATTATCGCACAACTCAGGGAGGGTCAAATATTTATGATTTGAGCTACCGAGTGCCTTTGAATGCGATGAATGGCACTTTACAACTGCGAACCTCGATTAATAATAATCAAATTATCCAAGGGGATTTTCAGGACTTCGAGATTAGCGGTGAATCTCAACTGTATGAAATTAGTTATAGACAACCACTAGTGCGATCGCTGCGTGAAGAATTCGCTTTATCATTAGGTTTCGCCGTTCAGAATGGTCAAACCTTTACCTTTGCTGGGCCGACACCCTTTGGTTTTGGCCCCGATGCGGAAGGTAACAGCCGCACCCGTGTAATTAAGTTCGGACAAGATTATGTCCGCCGGGATGTTCAAGGTGCTTGGGCAGTGCGATCGCTATTTAGTTTGGGAATTGATGTATTTGATGCGACAATTAACTCTGACCCCATCCCCGATGGTCGCTTTTTTAGTTGGTTGGCACAAGTGCAAAGGGTGCAACGCCTGAGTCAAAATAATTTATTAATTGCCCAAGCCGAGATCCAACTCACACCGAATACTTTGTTACCTTCTCAGCAATTTGTAGTTGGTGGTGGTCAGTCGGTGCGTGGCTATCGGCAAAACGTCCGTGCTGCTGACAATGGTGTCAGATTTTTTGTAGAAGACCGCATTACATTACAACGAGATGCAACAGGTAATTCTACATTACAACTTGCCCCATTTTTTGATTTAGCTTATGTCTGGAATGTTGATGATAATCCCAATATTTTACAAAGACAAAGGTTTTTGGCTGGTCTGGGAATGGGAGTTTTATATCAACCATTACCACGTTTTAATATTAGGCTAGATTATGCACTTCCCCTAATTAATTTAGATGACCGGGGGACAAATGCCCAGGATGATGGTTTTTATTTCAGTGTTAGTTATGGAATTTGAATTTAGTAGCATCAGTTATTTGTATTTGCATCATCTGAAAAATAAGTTGCTGAGGATTGAGAGTTTTTGTCAACCAAAATAGGTTCTCCCCTGACTCCTCCATGAGTAAGAGTACAAATCTTATAAAGATTTTCACAATCAAAGATTGCCAAAACTAACTCTTTCCCAGTTTGGTAATAAGATGGTAAAGGTTTACCTACTTCGCATTCCAGATTTGTTCCCTTGTCCAACCACCGTAATTTCCAAATACGCTTATTAGTTATGGGTGCTTGAGCAAACTTAGCAATAGCATTATATACATCCTCTGCTCTGGTGTGGTCGTTGGCTGCTGGAATAAAAAACCTCATAGGCTTTAGTATCATTCACGTAGGTTTTACTAGCATCAGCTTAACGCAATTACCAAGGCAACCTACTTCCATCCCACGAGAAAAATTGTCCACTATCCTGTTCCTGGAGTTGTTCGATAACAGCTAACAATTGATCAACGGTACGTTCTACTGAGAATAACTTTTGTGCAGGTACGTTTCCTTGAAATGGACGGGAAAGGCGTGTATCTGTTGTACCAGGATGTAAAGTTACTACCAAAGCTTTAGGACAGCTTCTTGCATACTCAATTGCTACTGTTCGCATAAACATATTGAGTGCAGCTTTAGAAGCTCGATAACCATACCAGCCACCAAGTTGGTTATCACCAATACTACCCAACTTAGCAGAAATACTGGCAAATACACTGCGATCGCTATGCCGGAATAACGGCAATAAATGTTTAGCTAACAGGACAGATCCAATACTATTAATTTGGAAGTAGCGTAGTAAATTTTCTGAATTAATCTGTCTTAAACTTTTTTCAGGTTGTAATGTTTCGTCATGCAATAGCCCTACACAGTTAATCACTAAGTGTAATTTCTTGACTTCGGCACTTATGCGTTGGATAACTTCAGCAATCTGTGATTCTTCGGTAATATCCATGGCTAAACAAGTTAATTTACCAGAATATTTGTTTTCTAATTCTATTAATTCACCTGCTGATTCTTGTTGACGATAGGTTGCATAAATTTTAGTAATTCTCTCATTTGGGAGCAATGTTTTGATAAATCCTAAACCAATGCCTTGACTAGCTCCCACAATCATGACATTAGTATTGATAATATTATCTATAAAAGACATTTTGTTAATTCATTGTATATTTTATTATTGCCGTTGCTCAACTGAAATATAAAAGTTAAAGATTGAAAACTCTTATTCTCTGCGCCTCTGCGTGAGATAAAACTATATCTTTATTCAGCAACGCCCAATTATTTCCCAATACAAAATTTACTAAAAATCCTGTCAAGTACAGATTCTGTAACTTGCTCCCCAGTAATTTCTCCTAAAGCATTAATTGCACCTCGTAAATCAATTGTCCAAAAATCAAGAGGTAATTGATCAGCAATAGTTTTTTGCACCTGTTCCAAAGAGATTTTAGCTTGAGTTAAGGCGGCGGCTTGCCTTTGGTTGATTGCTAAATCCATATCAGCAGCTTGCACCTTTCCTTTTTGCACTGTCTCTAAAATTGCTTTTTCTAAATTATCAATACCTTGATTTTTTGACGCTGCTGTGGTCACAATTTGGTCAATTTCATTAGGATATGCCAAAGTTATCATAGATGCCGTTTCTATAAGGTCAATTTTATTAATAATCAGAATCAACGGACGGTGTTGCACTTGTTGGTAAATTTCTTGATCGCTCTCTGTCCAACCTGCGGCAGCATCGATAGTCAACAAGACTAAATCGGCTGCACTAGCAGCACGACGCGATCGCTCAACGCCAATTTTTTCTACTTGGTCTACTGTTTCCCGAATACCTGCTGTATCCAGTACTTGCACCGGAATTCCCCCCACCACTAACTGAGATTCCACCACATCGCGGGTTGTACCTGGTAAATCGGTGACAATGGCGCGATCGCTCTGACTCCAAGCGTTCAATAAGCTGGACTTGCCGACATTTGGTCGCCCGACAATTGCCACTTTTAAACCTGTCCGCAGCAGTTCGCCTTGGTCTTTTGTGGCTAATAACCTAGTGATTTCTGCGGCAATTTTATCGATATCTGATATGATGGCTTCATCATCCAACGGGGGTAAGTCCTCCTCAAAATCAATTCGCGCTTCAATTTCTGCCAAAATATCCAAACAATTAGCACGTAACTGCCTGATAGGATGGGCTAGTTTTCCTTGTAAACCAGCTAAAGCAGTTTGAGCGGCTTGGGGTGATTTAGCTCCCACCAAATCAGCAATACTTTCAGCTTGGGTCAAATCTAATCGCCCATTCAAAAACGCCCGCAGGGTAAATTCTCCTGGTTGAGCTAGTCTTGCGCCCTTTTCTAAACACAGTTGTAATACTTGCTGCACGGCGATAATTCCCCCGTGGCAATGAAATTCCACCACATCTTCACGGGTGTAAGAACGGGGCGCTTTCATAATTAATAACAAGGCTTCATCTACCAATTTTTGAGTTTGGGGATGACGGATATGACCGTAGAGAATGCGGTGACTTTCCCAAACTTGATGCCCAGGGGTGTGAAAAAGAGCTTGGGCGATCGCCATTGCTTGGAAACCAGACACCCGCACAATATTAACGCTACCTTGTTGAGGAATCACAGCAGTAGCGATCGCGGCGATGGTTCCTGTAGTGGCTAAGAGTTCCGACATGAGCGCCCTTTCTAGCAAAACATTGCATACATATATGCTCTTAGCGTAGCAGGAGTTTTATGATGGTCAATTAAGGGAACTTGATATTAAGAGTACAAAGTTAAAACTCATATTTTAAAGAGAGGAATTCACTATGGAGCAGAAAATTAATTGCGCTGAAGCCTGTGTTAACGGCTGCGTGTTAGGAGATAAATGCCCCAATATCGAGTTTAGAGAGGCTGCTGCCAAATTTATCCAAGAAACTTCCTTAGACCAAATGCTGGAAATGGCGGAAGAACGCCTGCGGAAAAAAATGACTGAACCGCCTAAATGGGTTTTTCCTGAAGATTCCTAAGATGAGGGAGTGGGGAGTGGGGGATAAAGGGACAAAATGCCAAAATTTCCTGTCTTTTTCTTTGTGTCTTTGCGTACTTACTGAGTTTGAAAGATGTTTTGTACCATTTTTTTGTCTGTACTTGCAGCAGCTTGATCTAATGCGGTAATTTCGCCAGAATCTAACTGCCAACCCAAAGCACCAATGTTCTGCTGTGCCTGTTCTACATTTTTCGCGCCAGGGATGGGAATAGTTCCTTTACAAATACACCAGTTGATGGCTACTTGGGACATACTTTTGTTTCTGAATTCAGCTATCTCTCGCAAACATTCTAAAAGCGATCGCACTCCTGGTAATAGCTGTCTAAACAACAAACCCCGGATACCTTTGGGTAAACTACCTTTCTCTGAGTATTTTCCTGTCAATATCCCTAATGCTAGAGGACTATAGGCAATCAATTTTATCCCTAGTTGGTCACAAACATCTTTCAGTTTTAGTTGGGTGACAGGATACGTAGACAGCAAAGAGTACTGAACTTGTACAGTAGTAATGGGAACTCCCCGCGCCGCAAACTTTTTATGTACGTGTTGCAGTCGTTTAGGCCCGTAATTAGATAAGCCTACTCCCTTAACTAGCCCTTCCTCGTAGAGGTCAGCTAGACCATCTAACAAGCCTAATTCTTGCCAAGGTGCATAATTGGCTGTTGACCAGTGCATTTGAACTAAGTCTACATTTCTGCCCAAACGTTTAGCAGAAGACTTACAAGCCTTAATCATTGATTGGCGTGTCCATCGCCAAGGATAAGCAGCAAGCTTAGTGGCAATGCAAATATTATTTTTGCCCACACCTTGATAATCTTTAGTAAATTGCCCTAGAAGTAACTCACTACGTCCATTTAATCTCCCAGTTCCGTAAGAATCACCTGTATCAAATAAGGTGACACCATTGCTAACACAAAGGTTAAAAACGGCTTGTAACTGCTCATCCATACTCTGGTCATATCCCCAAAGCAATTGGTTACCCCATGCCCAAGTGCCACAGCCCATACTGGGAAGAGATAGTTCTTGGCTAATCTGCATATTTACTCGTGCTAGACTTCTCTATCAATTAATTATCAAGTACTTGTGTTGTCATACTCCCTACTTTTTATTCCTCCTCACTCAGCACTCCCCTTCGACTTCGCTCAGGGCAAGCGCACTCAGCACTATTTCTTAGGAGCAGACGCACTGGGGGCACACCACCCGCTATGAATGAAAGAAACTATTTTGAGGCGACTAATCAACGGGTACATTAATAATGATCCTGACAGTTAAGACCGAACCCACAATAGTGTGTTGAGCCTG
>JADEXK010000072.1 GCA_015207155.1 Nostocales cyanobacterium LEGE 11386
CCCTTGTCCCCCCTATCTCCCTACTCCCCAGTCCCTGACTTCTTACAGACGACCAATATTAGTCAGACCTAAAACAATACCAATGCCGATAACATGACCGAAAGCCATTGCACCGATAAATGCGGGAATACTGACGGGTAGAATAGGCAACTTGGGCCCTACTTGGGGATACTGAATCTTGAGAGTTAGTAAAAGAGCCACTAAGCTGCTAGCGCTAATAATGATCGCTACTGTAGGACTCCATTCAGGTGTCGCGGGAACAGATGCGGCGGCTAGTAAGGTTGATGAAATCAAGCTGGTATCTCCTAAATGACAAAATTAATGTAAACCTCCAAAATTATAAAGTTCCACAGCAAACAACCGAATAGTTTTAGTAAAACTTCGAGTTTTTTTTAGTTACCAATATCTCAAATTTATATGCGAGTCAAAATTTGCGGCATTACTCAACCACAACAGTCTGTGGCAATCGCCTCTTTGGGCGCAACAGCACTAGGGTTTATTTGTGTACCCACCTCACCACGCTACGTCACCACACAGCAAATTCGGGCAGCAGTGGCACAATTACCAGAAAATATTGACAAAATCGGTGTTTTTGCCAATACGAGTATTACTGAAATCAGCCAGATAGTTATTGATTCTGGGTTAACTGGTGTTCAGTTACACGGGGATGAATCCCCAGAATTTTGCCACCAGTTGCGCCAAAGCCTTAAGAATATAGAAATTCTTAAGGCTTTCAGGGTTCGCAGCCTGGAGGATCTTAATCAAGCTGCTAATTACACCAAATATGTAGATACGTTACTACTAGATGCCTATCATCCCCAACAGTTGGGAGGTACAGGCCACACTCTCGACTGGCAAATGCTACAGCAATTCCAACCCAATTGTCCTTGGTTGTTAGCAGGGGGACTAACGCCAGATAATGTTGTCACTGCTTTGAATCAAGTCAAACCAGACGGGATAGATTTATCCAGTGGTGTAGAACTTAAACCAGGAGATAAGGATTTAGATAAGGTAGCGCTGCTGTTTGAGAAATTAGGGAGTAGGTAGTAGGGACAAGGGGATAGGGGGACAAGGGGACAAGAACAAAAATATTCCCTCACTCCCTCACTCCCTCACTCCCTCACTCTTTCACTCCCTCACTCCCCACTCAGCACTCAGTACTCAGCACTTAGAAAAGCACTTAAAAAAATGCTGGTTGGTGACGAATCAAGTTAAAGAATTCTTCGCGGGTTTTTTGTTCTTGATCAAACGCACCAACCATGGCGCTGGTAACAGTCCAAGAACCGGGTTTTTGCACACCCCGCATTACCATGCACATATGGGTAGCTTCCATAACCACTGCAACACCTTGAGGTTCTAGAATGGTTTGGATTGCTTCGGCTATTTGACGGGTTAGTCTTTCTTGAACTTGTAAGCGGCGGGAATACATCTCGACAATGCGGGCCAGTTTACTTAACCCTACAACTTTTTGATTGGGGATATAAGCCACGTGCGCTCTACCCATGAAAGGCAGCATATGATGTTCGCAAAGGCTAAAGAAGTTAATATCCCGGACTAGTACCATCTCGTTATGTCCTTCATCAAAGATGGCATCATTAACGAGTTCTTCTAGAGATTGGTTGTAGCCACTCGTGAGAAACTGCATGGCTTCTGCTACGCGCTTGGGTGTTTTCAGAAGTCCTTCTCGTTCAGGATCTTCTCCCACACCTACTAATAGTGCCCTTACAGCGTCCATCATTTGCGCCATCTCTGCTTCTGAGGGCGGGTGCAAATTCGGTTGCCGTCCGTTGTGAGTATTGCGATCGGGTTTGGGATTAATGGCTTCTACCAAGTCGGGAATTAGAGGAGATTTCGAGCGATTGGCACCGTTGGAACTAGCAATAGTCATGATGTAATTCTTGGTTATGGTTTGAATTATTAACGTTGCTGATTGAGAATATGAATTTTGCTCACGCAAAGGCGCAAAGGGGCAAAGAGTCAAATAAACACTCAGCACTCAGCACTCAGCACTTTAAAGAGAGCCGGCGCTAGGCATGATTGTCAATTCGTCAATTACTGCGTGCTGTGGTAACAAGGCAGTGTACAGAATCGACTGAGCCACAATTTCTGGCGTTAACATTTTTGAACGGTCTAAGTCGGCATGGACGGTTTCTGTGTCCCACAATTCGGTATTAACAGCACCAGGACAAATAGCAGTGACACGAATGCCGTGGGCGCGTTCTTCTTGTGCCAAGGTTTGAGAAAGGCTCATTAAACCAGCTTTGCTGACGCTGTATGCTCCCCAACCAGGAAAGGGTTGCTTGGCGGCAATGGAGGCGACGTTAATAATTGTGCCTGTACCGCGATCGCGCATTTTGGGTAAAATCCCGATAATGCACTGAAACACACTAGTCAGGTTTAAGTTAATTACTTGCTGCCAATCTGCTAAGGGGGTTTCACTCAATTGGGCTGTGTATGCCATGCCGGCATTGTTGACCAAAATATCTATGTCCCCAAAGTCTTGGGCGATCGCTTGTATTTTTGCTTGTACTTGAGATACATTAGCTAGATCTACAGCGTAAGCTTTGGCTGCTACGCCTGTATGCGCTGCTGCTGCTGCTACTGTTTCCAACTTATCCACAGAACGGCTGACTAAGGCGACATCAATTCCCGCCTTGGCAAAGGCTAAAGCTGTGGCTTTGCCAATTCCACTACTTGCCCCAGTAATTAGGGCACGTCGTTTCTGCTCAACACTCATGCTCTCTCCCGATTTTTTGGCAGTTCCCAAAGCTTTATTTCCAGCCAATTATCTAAATCTTGCGGATTGGTTAGATTAAACTCACCTTAAATTCCCATGATTTCTTGTTGATAACTGCTAATATTTTTCGTCAACGTGGGTATTTTTTCCCGTCCGGTGTTTTCCCAGTCAGGACAACAAGTGCTTCCCTGGGAAATTATGTCATATGTTTAAACTTGATTACTGAATACTAGACAAAGCACTCATCAAATCGAGTCAATTTGCCTAAAATACAAATGCCTATGGCTGACAAGATTGTTAAAAATCTTTAAGTAGCCACAGGCAAATTATAGCACTGCTGTTGAGCTTATCGGTCATCTTTGAGCAGTATTAGTGAGCAACTTCGGTAAAAACACCAATTTTGCGGAATTTATCATAGCGTAGCTGGCGGCGTTCTTGAGATGTTAAACGATTTAGTTCGTCCAAATTATCTAAGAGGGCTTGCTTGAGGGTTGTCGCGGCTTTCAGAGGGTCGGAATGAGCGCCACCAATGGGTTCGGGTAATATCTGGTCGATGATACCCAAGTTTTTCAGGTCGTGGGAAATAATTTTTAGGGCTACGGCTGCTTGGGGAGATTTGCTAGCATCTTTCCAGAGAATGGCGGCACAGGCTTCGGGAGTGGCAACAGTATAGACGGCGTGTTCAAACATCATGAGGCGATCGCCTACGCCAATACCTAGTGCGCCACCAGAACCGCCTTCGCCAATGACTGTACAGATAATTGGCACATCAAAGCAAAACATTTCCCGCAAATTGTAGGCGATCGCTTCTCCTTGACCTTGATGCTCGGCTTCAATGCCTGCCCAAGCACCTGGAGTGTCAATAAAAGTTAAAATCGGCATACTAAATTTATTGGCGTGTTCCATTAAGCGCAGTGCTTTGCGGTAACCACCAGGGGAAGCCATACCGAAGTTACGGGCGACATTATCCTTGGTGTCGCGACCTTTTTGATGACCTAACATCACCACAGGTTGCCCACCCAAACGACCTACACCACCAACTAAAGCCGGATCGTCACCACCACAGCGATCGCCATGTAATTCCATCCATTCATCACTAATAGCTTGAATGTAATCGAGAGTACTAGGGCGGCGGGGATGACGAGCGACTTGCAATCGCTGGGATGGCGATAAACCACTGAAAATTTCCTCTCGCAGTTGCATAGCGCGTGTTTCTAGTTGGCGAATTTGGCCAGATACATCGACGCCATTTTCTTCTGCAAGTTGCCGAATCTGATCAATCCGGGTTGCGAGTTCTGCTAGCGGCTTTTCAAAATCCAACAGTAGCGGTTTGCGCTCGGTAGTTGCCATAGTTAGGGATTAGGGATTAGGTAATAGGGTATAAGGGCTAGGGGATTATGCATTGGGGATTAGAGATTAGGGGTTAGGCATAAGTAAAACTTTTTCCCTGTCACCGTTTGGCTGACGCTCACAGCGAAGCCTGTCCCCTGTCACCTCTTGCTAAACCAGCAGTGGTCTAAATCCGTGTTTTACCGAAGCTTGACCAATCTGCTCCATTTTGTCTACGGTAATCTGATTACGCCCCCAAGAAAAGTTCGTGTATAACTTCTCAAATTCCAGGAGCATTGATTCAGCAAAACAAGCAAATAACTGGCGTGCTGGCACATCCATATTGACGATTTTCATAATTTTCCAGTCAATATCTAAAGAATGCTCTACAATTCCACCATTTAGCACGTGTACACCGGGATGCTGAATTTTAGTAGCTAAGTTTTTAGGATAACCACCATCAATTAATAAACAGGGCTGCTTCAAGACTTTAAAGTCAATTTCCATCCCTTTGGGCATACTAGCTACCCAAACCACAATATCAGCTTCGGGCAGTGCTTCATCCAAAGCCATGATTTTTCCTCGCCCCAGTTCGGCTTGCAACTCTGTGAGACGCTCATGGTTGCGGGCTATCAGCAAAAGTTCCTTGACCTCTGTTTTTGCATCTAGCCAGCGTGTGACAGCACTGCCAATGTCTCCTGTCGCCCCACATATAGCAACAGTTGCTTTCGACAAATCAATTCCTATTTGTTGAGACGCTTGCTCCACCTGCCGACAAATAATATAAGCAGTGTGAGTATTCCCTGTGGTGAAGCGTTCAAACTCTAGTTTGATGTTGCGGACTTGGCTAAACTGCTCCAATTTAAAATTTTCAAAAATTATCGAGGAAAATCCTCCTAGAGCAGTGATATTGATGCCATGCTTTTGAGCATGGGCCATAGCGTTGAGAATTTTACGTGTTGCTGCCTTGATGCGGCGATTAGCTAGCATCTCCGGCAAAAAGCAAGATTCTACATACCGTCCTTCAATTGTCTGTCCAGTCACACTGGTAACGGTGATGTTATCGACAATTTGCGGTGGGGCACTGCACCAAAAATCTAGCCCTTGATCGGCATATTCTGGGTATCCCAATTCTTTAGCTACCGCTTGAGCGTGTTCCAAACTAGTCAGATGTCCAATTAGACCAAACATGTATTGATGTATTAGGCGTATGCTTTGTCAAAAGCGTTGAATAAGTGGGTAAGAGACAAGAACTAACTCTTAAAGTTACTGCACAGAGCGTAAACATGAGTCAGGAGTAACACAGACAGTGCTAAATCCCCAATTTTGAGTGCTGAGAATGTTGTCACAAGTACCTTTAACTTGTCATCTCACTTTCTTGGCACTCAGGAAGGAAGCACTTTTTAAGCTGCTGTGAGTCCGTAGGCTGACATCCGCATGATGTCTCTAGTAGTGAAGCCAATATTACTTAAAGCTTCACCGTACTGAATCATGAAATCTTCTACTAAAGCATCTTTTTCCATTGCTAAGGTGTGGGCATCATCTTCTACTTGATTGAGCATTCTCCAAACAATGGGTAGGTTTTGGCGATTAGCTGCCTCTAATTCAGCTTTGGATTCAGCAAAGTGTTCTTTTAACCAGACTTCTCCAAAGTTGAGATGACTGTACTCATCTTTGACTACTCCCTCAGTGATTTTACGAGCAAAATCGTCAGCAACGGGAATATAGATGTTGTATGCAGCGATCGCAAAACATTCAATAATCAAAGATTGAATCAACAAGCAAGTCACGATTTGGCCTTCAGCCGCCGCCTTTTGGAAATTTTCGTGCAGTCCAGCAAAAAACTCCTTGGCAAATTGCATATCTGGCTTGACTGCAAGATTGCGCCCACAAGCTTCAAATCCTTTCTTGTGGCGGCTTTCCATCTTGGATAAGCGAATCAGTTCATCTTTGTCTCCTGGCAGCAGTTCAGCCAATCTGATGTAATTTTCGTGGGCTTCTTGTTCCCCTTCAATCACGATCGCATTAATCCGACTGTAAGCATCTTTGTATTTTTCGCTCTGAAAATCAATATTTAATTCGGCTGCAAGCTGCTGCATAGTATGTTTACTCCGTAAACTTGAATCATTTGATACTAAAATTCAATTTTCCCTATGAATTTAGGGTAGTGATCACTATGGTTTAATTTAACTTAACAAGTCACTATGTTATAGATTAGCTTTTGTGGGGGCGATGCTCTAGTACTAATAAATAAATGCTTTAATGCTCAACTCATGTCCAAACCAAACTGGAATCTGAAATCTCCCAATTTTTTGAGACTAGGAGTGCTGCTATTGGGGGCATTTATTGTCCTACTACCTCTGCTCGTGGTCTTTCTCACCTCTTTTGCACCTCCCGGAGGGACTTTAGACGATTTACCCAAAAATAACTGGACTTTAGCTAATTACCGCGATGCTTGGCAGCGAGGTAAATTTCTACTGGCGTTTGCTAATTCTACCTTAGTCGCGATCGCTGTGACGGCTTTTCAGATGGTCACTTCGGCATTGGCTGGTTATGCCCTGGCGCGGTTGAAGTTTCGCGGTAAACAAGCGCTGTTACTGGTTGTATTGGCCACTTTGGTAATTCCCTTTCAGTTATTGGTGATTCCCATCTTTTTGGTGTTGAAGTGGGGACACATGATTAATACCTACGGGGCGCTGATTTTACCCACTGCTGTCAATGGCTTTGGTATTTTCTTGTTACGTCAATATTTCCAAACAATTCCCGTAGAGTTGGAAGAGGCCGCAACCATCGATGGTGCAAATCGGCTACAAATTTTGTGGCAAGTTATGTTACCTCTAGCTCGTCCAGCTTTGGTGACTTTGTTTTTGTTCACCTTTATTGCTGAATGGAACGATTTGTTTAAGCCGTTGGTATTTACGACACGCCCAGAATTAAGAACGGTGCAGCTGGCTTTGGCAGAGTTTCAAGAACAATTCACGAATAATTGGCCTTTGATGATGGCTGCGGTAACTATAGCGACTGTGCCGGTAATGGTGCTATTTCTCATCGGTCAGCGTCAGTTTATCCGGGGTATCGCTGCCACTGGGATTAAAAATTAGTACTCTTTTCACGAACGAAAAAGATCCCCGACTTCTTCGAGAAGTCGGGGATCTGAGTTTTTCCTCAGCAATTTCAAGTTAGTTGAATAAATTCTCCAAAAAATAATATGTATTTTTGTAAAGTATTCCGTAATCTCCGCCAGCCAAGATGAAACACTCATTAGTGAATAAAACAATAAGTTTATACATCTACTAGCTGAGGAGAAGTCACAATTATGGAATCTCAAGCATCACAGCAAACAGTCCTTGATTCGGAAATAGAACAGCAATTACATACCGAGATTCAACAGGCAATTCGTGAAGGACTAAAAAACTCTAATTTAAGCAAGGTACTAGAGAAGTATGGTATTTTGAGCGATCAAATATTATCTCTTGAGTACAGCATCGACATATCCAAATTAGAAGCAAGTGATACTCCAACAGCACCGGAAACACAGGAAGAAGATGTAACAAATGTTTCTCCTCGTCCCCAAATCCGCCCTAGTTGTTGGATAATTAACGGTAGTTGTGTTACCTTTCCCTAAGTCGTCTATATTTAATGTTTATTAATTTCCTAGAAAATCACCCTGATGTTGCTCAAACTGGTTAATCTGAGTTTTTAGGAAAAGTAACGTTATAGACGGAAATTTGCTAATTATTGCTAACAAAAATTTTGTGTAGGGACATAACAGTTTTGTTATGTCCCTACTTATTAGTAGGTCAAACTTCGCAATTTACTAAACTCTTTCCCAAAATCAAGTTAAAATTATTGAGTTTCATATAGTCTACTGAATAAAATTAAATTTATTCAGCAAATAGTATGTTTTACAAGAGTCGCTCAGGTGTGAAAAATTTTTGGCTTTGGTATCCTAATCTGGGAATTTTAGTAAGTTTTGTCATTACCTTCTTTGCTAATTGTGCTATTGCCGAAATAATTGAAGATGTTACTTTACCTAATAACTCTCAAGTTACACCACAAGGTAATCTCAGACTGATTGCAGGTGGAACTAGAGTAGGAAGTAATTTATTCCATAGCTTTCAAGAATTTTCTGTATTGCAGGGAATGACAGCTGAGTTTAAAAATGCTTTTGATGTAGAAAATATTATCAGTCGGGTAACAGGTAATAGTATTTCTCATATTGATGGCATCTTAAAAACAAATGGTAATGCCAACTTATTTTTGATTAATCCTCACGGAATTATTTTTGGTGCTAATGCTTCTTTAGACATCAACGGTTCATTTATAGCAAGTACCGCCAGTAGTGTGAACTTTGACAATGGTACTCAGTTTAGTACCACAGATTCCTCAACCGCACCCTTGCTAACAGTCAGTGCGCCCATTGGCTTACAATTTGGAGCCAATCCTGCGCCTATCCGTAATTTATCCCAAGCATCTAGTCCCAATGGTGAGACTAATATCTTAGGGCAAGCTGTGGGACTACAAGTACCATCAGGAAAAACCTTGGCATTGGTAGGTGGTGATATTATTCTGGATGGTGGAAATTTAACAGCAAAGTCGGGAAGAATTGAGTTAGGAAGTGTTGCAGGCAATAGTTTAGTCAATCTGAAGGCAATTGAGCAAGGTTGGCAATTAGGTTATGAAGATGTGCAGAATTTCCAGAATATTCAACTCATAAGACGCAACAGTGGTAGTGTTGAATTTGCGTCTCAGGTAGATACTAGTGGTAAAGCTGGAGGTAATATCCAAGTACAAGGTAAGACAGTGGAATTAATTGGTTCCTTTGTCCGCTTAATCAGTCAAACTACTGGTGTGGGAAATGGTCAAGATTTAAACATTACTACAGAAAAATTGATTATCCGAGATGGCGCACAAGTAGGTGCTTCTACTTCTAGTCAGGGTGATGGCGGAAATTTGAACATCAACGCCTCTGAGTCTGTAGAAGTGACGGGTAGTGTGACGATTCCAGGTAGAGGTACTTTCCGTAGTTTATTATTTACTACAACTGGTGCTGCGGGAAATGCGGGCAACATTACAATCAACACCGACAGATTACGTATCCGAGATAAGGCTGGGGTATCTGCACAGACTACAGGGTCTATAAATGAAAGATTTGAGCTGACACCAGCTACAGGAAAAGGTGGAAATTTAACAGTGAATGCCTTCGAGTTCATAGAGCTAATGGATGCCAATAGTGGTTTATTTGCATCCACTAATGGTTTTGGAGCAGCTGGAAAAGTGACAATAAATACAGACAAATTGATAATAGGCAATGGAGCCGAAATCACTGTCAGTAGTGAAATTCCATTACTTCCAGATTTCATTACCTATTTGGGAGATAGAAGTAATCTTGGCCCAGCAGGAGAACTGAATGTCAGCGCTCGCTCCATCCTACTAGACAACAAAGGCAAACTTTCATCTAATAGCGATTTAGGTCAGGGTGGAGATATTACGCTACAGGTGCGAGACTTATTACTAATGCGCCGCGAAAGTCAAATATCAACTAATGCAGGCACGTCACAGGCTCCAGGGAATGGCGGTAATATCACAATTAATGCACCTAAAGGCTTTATAGTCGCTGCTCCTTTAGAAAATAGCGATATCACGGCTAACGCTTTCTCTGGCTCTGGCGGTAAAATCACAATCAACGCCAATAGCATATTTGGATTTGTACAGCGCACGCGCGCAGACTTAATTAGGCTATTAGGAACCGAAGATCCAGAGGAACTACAACCAAGTAACCTACCAACAAGTGACATCACAGCGTTTTCTTTGCAAAACCCTTCACTAAGTGGCACTGTAGAAATTAATATGCCGGATGTTGACCCCAACAAAGGATTAGTAGAACTGCCCATAAATATAGTTGATGTTTCCCAGCAAGTCGCCACTGGCTGCCATTCTGGCGGAGCCTTCAAAAGGGGTTCATTTGTAGTCACAGGACGTGGAGGAATAGCAACCAATCCTACAGAGACGTTGATGAGTGATACGGTGCTGGCAGATTGGATTCCATTAGAGGCTGGCGGTGAAAATCGTGCTAGTGGTATGCGGGAGCCGATGCATACAACAGGGGATTATGTCAATAATCCTAATCAAATTGTAGAAGCCCAAGGATGGGTGATAGATGCCAATGGTAATGTGGTTTTAGTCGCTCAGACACCTACTGTCACCCACCATAGTCCAGCGCTTAATTCTGCATCTTGTGCTGTGAATTAATTAGCACCTAGCCTTGGCGATGAGAGAAGCAGCCCAAGGATGCCGCTAGGCTGTACGCAGCTATACAAACCAAGTCCGCCTGCGCCGGACTAACGGAAAATAACCCGCGTAGGCGGCCTTCCCACCGGGAAGTCGCTATGCGCCTTGTCTGTGTAGCCGTGACTTCCAGTCAACTGGTGCGAGATTTCTTATCCCCATTCCTTAACTCGTTTCCTGGATTTGCAACCGGATTGTGTGTTCCATACCGCCACTCAGTTGCAGTTCCATAACTTCACCACCGAGGGGTTCGATGCAAGTCAGGAGCGATCGCAAGTGGGGTGTACTTGCACCTGTATCTACATACAACCGATCTGCTAAGTTACCGATGCGTTTCCAAGTCATGTACAACTTGGCGATCGTCTGTTCTATTTGCGATGCTTGATTTACTAAGTCGGCGGCTATACTCAAACAGCCGATTCTTTGTGCTTCTTCTAAGGCTGTTTCAATATCTATATCTTCCTGAGTTAGTGCTTGGACTTGGGCGGCAGATTTGAGATATTTTGCTAGATGACGTGCTTCTGTGGTTACTTGTTTTAAGGTATCGACATCAGGATTAGCCGCAATTTCTTTTTGAATAAATTTCTGGTGCGATTCTGGCAGTTTTTCCATTTCCTTCACCAGAGGGGCAATGTAGCGCGGCGGAAGGGAGTTTTCGGCTGCTTTTACCTTCACTGGTTCAGGTAACAACTCCGAGGACATAGCTGTCCATTCGTCGGTGAGTTGGCGGACTTCTCTCCTGGTAATGCGATCGCCTTTTTGGGCGGATTCACTCACCATCTGTTGCACTTCGGGAACGGCTTTGGAGGTTTCGACAAATGCTCGTTTACTAAAGTTATTGACCGCGCTGGGGTCAAGTTTGCCTTCTTCTAATAGGGTATCAGCACTATTAGCTAATTGAATCCAGGCGTAAGCTTGACTTTTGCTGATTTCTCGTTCCTTCAACCATCTGAGAAATCCCGTCCCCCGGCCATCGCCGCCTTTTTTCTCTCGATCGCGGATCGCCCTTAAAATTCGCCCCCGCCAGATTTCAGTTTGCAGGTCAAAGCGATCGCATACCTGCCAAGCTACATCTAGCTGTTGTTGAAAATCTGACTCTAGAATCTGTTCATCTTCTGGATCTGGTAGTTCAAAGCTCAGGTCTGCTGGTTGTTGTAAAGCAGCTGCAATATCGTTGATAGAGTCGGTATCTTGCACGATTGATAACTGACTAGGGTGTGCGATCGGCTTATTATTGCATACTGTTGTCATCTCAGCAGCGATTTTATTCTATAGTTGTAGTTGTAGGACAAGTATGACAAAAACCATGCTCAGTGTCAGACTAGACGCAGAAACAGAACGCCAGCTAGCCGATATCTTGGCTCAAGAGCAAACAGACAAAAGTGAGTTGATCCGACGCCTGATTGCTGAACGCTGGCTGACATTGCAAGCGGGTAAAACTTTGGTTGAAAGGCGGGGTGGACATCCTCAACACCTGCTGCAAGATGCACCAAAAGATTTATCTGAACGATCTCATCGCAAACGAGCGATCGCTGAATATCTCCACAAACGCCATCCATGACCTACTATCCCCTGATACTTGTGGATAGTGGATTTTTGTTTGCGTACTACAGCGCCAGAGATCAGCATCACCAACAAGTGTGTCGCTTTTTTGAGAAATGTACTTCCAGGCTGATAACTACACCCATTTGTATCGCCGAAGTCATATGGTTGCTCAATAGTGATTGGCGAACACAAAACGAGTTTCTGTTAGATGTTGCTAAACAACTCTACGAGTGCGAGCAATTATTACCTGAAGACTTTTCTGATATTGCTGCTTTGAATGTCAAGTACAGAGACTTACCAGGGGATTTTGCCGATTTATCCCTAATCGTGATTTCGGAACGCTTGGATGTTGCGGCGATCGCTACTTTGGATAGTGATTTTGATGTCTATCGGCGTTATCGTCAACAGCCTTTCGAGCGTGTATTTTGGCCATAGCGATCGCTATATCCCGTTTCTACCTACTTGCGGAATGTAGGATAGAAATAAACACCACACCATGAACCAGGTAGACTACCTTAGAATTAGCCTTGTTGATCGCTGCAATTTTCGTTGTCAGTATTGTATGCCTGAGGGAGCAGAACTAGATTATCTCCTCAAGCAACAATTATTAACTGACGAAGAATTACTCACCCTCATTCAAGAAGTATTTATTCCCGTAGGCTTTACTCGGTTCCGGTTAACCGGTGGGGAACCGTTGCTGCGTCCCCGTGTGGTGGATTTGGTAAGAGCGATCGCCTCATTTCCCCAAACTCAAGACTTGTCGATGACAACCAACGGGTTTTTACTAGCTCCCATAGCGCAAAATCTCTATGATGCTGGTTTGCGTCGGATTAATATTAGTCTAGATTCCCTTGATCCTGATACATTTGACCAAATTATCGGTAATCGCGGCCGTACCCGTTGGCAACAAGTTTGGCAGGGAATTCAAGCTGCTTATCACGCAGGATTTGATCCCCTGAAGCTGAATGTTGTGGTGATCCCCGGTATCAACGACCACGAAATTCTCGATTTAGCTGCCTTAACAATTGACAAACAGTGGCACGTCCGATTTATTGAGTTTATGCCTATTGGCAATTGGCAATTATTTGGCGATCGCGGTTGGGTAAATTCTGCCGAATTACGGCGACAAATTAGCCAGAAATGGGGCTTGACAGAATCCCAAATTTGTGGTGCTGGGCCTGCTGACATATTTCAAATTCCCGGCGCGAAAGGAACACTGGGATTTATTAGTCAGATGTCAGAATGTTTTTGCGATCGCTGTAATCGAATGCGTTTTTCAGCCGATGGTTGGCTGCGTCCCTGTTTATTAAATGAAACTAATCAAATTGACTTAAAAACGGCTTTGCGTACTGGTGTAAGTACGCATCAATTACAAGAACAGGTCAAAGATTTATTAACAATCAAACCAGAAATTAATTTTAAAGGGCGCGACTCTGGCATTGCGGGTCTTTATAGCCGTACCATGTCACAAATTGGTGGTTAGATTAGTCCTGAGCCATGAGTCCTGAGTGTAGCATCTGAATTACTCAGCACTCAGCACTCAGGAAAGAAGCACTCTTTTAGGCTTGTCGTGAGTAGTATTCCACCACTAGCAGTTCATTAACTTGTAGCGCCACCCATTCGCGTTCTATGACACCGTTGACTTTGCCAGTCAACTTGTTTTTGTCAAATTCCAGATGGCTGGGGAGGTTGGCTAAACCGGGATATTGCAAATTGGATTCCACTAACTTCCGTGATGGTTCACGGTCTCTGATAGCGATTACTTCTCCGGGACGGCACTGGTAGCTGGCAATATTCACTACACGGCCATTAACTGTGACATGACCGTGATTTACCAGCTGGCGAGCGGCTGGAATGGTGGGAGCCATACCCAACCGAAAAACGGTATTATCTAAGCGCATTTCTAGCAGTTGCAGCAGAACTTGTCCGGTAGAACCAACTACACGTCTGGCTTTACGCACATAGCGTAGCAGTTGCTTTTCAGTTAGACCGTAGTTTAACCGGAGCTTTTGCTTTTCTTCTAGACGGACGGCATATTCAGAGCGCTTTTTGCGGTTCTGACCATGTTGACCTGGTGGATAGGCACGTCTAGCACTTTTACGAGTTAATCCTGGCAGTTCGCCTAAGCGACGGACAATTCTGAGGCGTGGACCTCTATATCGGGACATGAGTTTCCTTAATCTAATCCTATTTAACTTTTACCCAGACATTCCATTATAAATATGTAGAAATCATAATTGCAAAAATCGTAAATTTAATCATCAAAATTTTGTCTGCAAATGGCAGAATAGTGGCCGCACATTTGAGTTAGCATAACCTAGGGTGTTTGGAGAACGGCAATGTGCAAAAAAGATGTTAGTAAAGTGCGGAACCAACAAAGCAGTTCTGTTGTCAAGATATTCAAGACTAAAACAGTCCGGCTAACAGCACCAGTTTTAGTTGTGGCTGGATGGTTAGCAATGACTGCTTCCAGTATGGCTGTCACTACCTCCTACGCCAACGATTACCGTGTCTGTACAGCTAGACTCTTAAATTTGGAACTAACTCCACAAGCAGCATCACAAGGTTGTGCAAAAGCACTGAGACCGAGAGATTTGTCTGCCTGCGTAGTTACAATTAATCAGCAAACGCAAATCAGCGCTGTAGATGCTCTTGCTTCCTGTAATCGGGCTAGGCGACCTCAGGAATTAGCTAACTGTGTGACAGGTATCAGCAGAAATACGCCAGAGGCGATTAAGACACCAGTCTTAGATTACTGTGGTCGGAGTTTGTTGCCTGAGCGTTTCGCTCTGTGTGTAGTGGGCTTACGTAGTGAAATTGAGCTTGCCCCTGTTCAGGCAATGGATACTTGTATTGATGCTAGCGATCGCGTTAGTGGTTTTTCGCCTGCATCTGCACCACCAACTAGAGTTCCCACCGAATCTAGTCCCTCTTTTGAGATCAATCCCATTCCAGGGAATCCAGCCAGTGAATAAATTAGTGTAAGTTTCGAGTAAATCTATCCCGCCTCGGAATTCATTCCGAGGCTCATAGCTAAAGTCCTAATCTCTGACACGGAGAGGGGTTAGGGTGAGGTGCATCGAATTTACATTAAAATTACAAATTTTTTGAATTAACAAATGTCTCCTAGGCTGGGCAAACAGCCAGCCTAGTCTTTTGTGTAAAAAGTTAAAAATCCTCTTTTATACTAATTCACCAAAATTCAGCAACAGATCCAAACTGAGAAACTCTTGTGAAATCTGACTTTCTTAATTTTGAATCTGTGATTTTGGATCTTAGTGTTCAATCCAAAATCTTATGGAATCGCTGTATTCCAGTAATGTCAACGTTCGGCTGACGCTCACGGCGAAGCCTATTACCTATCACCTGTTCTCATGGTCTAACACCCTGAAATATCAATCTTCTTTTCTACCAAATACCATCTGCAAAATCATGGGAATACCACCACTTTGGTGATATCTATCTGCCCAAGCGCGAATGATTTCATCTAATTCTTCCATGGCTTGCTCCCATCGTTCTGCTGGGATATCAAGTTCTTCCAAGGCTCGCATGGTGTTTGGTCGCTTTTCTGCCCAATCCTTCATCATGCGGAAATATCGGGCGGTATCTTCCACCATGATGTAGGTACGCTCTTGATCGTCGGCTGGCGCGTAAAAAGGACGGGTAAGAGCATAGAAAGGCATTCCCCAAGGAGAATCAACCCGCGTTACTGTGCCTGAGTAGAGCAATCGGCGCTTGATATGCTCGGCTAAAGCTTCACTTAAAGGCATTTGATGCTCTGGTGGCAATACCTCTTGCGATCGCTTGTGCAGAAATTCAATCAGATCCAGAAACTCAAAAGAAGTGGTTAATTGAGCATCAGGCAGATTACTCGGTAGTTTCTGCTCAATTTGTCTTTTTTCTTCACTTGTCAGACTTGTCCCAGGAACACGGGATCTGCCTGGTTGCCAAGGAAACTTTTCCATCCACACATAAGGCAACTGAATCAGATAGCGTGGTTCTTGAGAACCTAGCATCTTCAACAATTTGCCTTCCGTCAGCGCCTGTCTGACTTCTTCTACAATGATTTTGACTCGTTTTGGCTCTAAGTGGTGCAAGTGACCCGTCATCCGCAGATTTTGCCCTTGCTCTAAATAGGTCATGTAAATCGCACACTTAGCTGCCGTTGCGGCTGCATCTAAGAATGCTCCATGCCTGTGCCCACTTGTCCTCATGGCACTAAAAGCTAGATAAAGCATGATCTGATCCATCGCACTTGGACTAAGACGCTTGATCAGATCTATGTCGTTACTCATATTACAGACAGTTGAATAGCAAGTTTACAGATTTATTAGTCACAGGAAAGTAAGTAGTATACACCCAATTGCAGCCAATGTCTTTACTCCAGAACTTAATTATGATGTTTGAACTTTCAGGTTCTAGTTGTCAAAAGCAATTACCACTCCGTATCAGGAAGATAGTACTGCAACAACTACTCTGTGGGGTTAATAAAAAGTATATCTTTCCACAAGGATTACTCTTTATTAGGCTTTGATGAACGGTTGGTCTTGTACCGATTTCCAGTAATGATTAGGAGTCATTTAGGAGGAATCAACTTACCAACCCAGCAAACACTGACAAGTGCAAACAGAATTTATAACCCACTATAACTGCTTAAAACTTCCAGTAGTTTTTGAACAGTATAGGCGGTTGACTGGAGGAATAATCATTAACCTCAAACAAGGCAAATAATTCCTAGTTCAAAATACATTTGATTTTCTCATAACATAATATTCGATCTTTGACCGTTTTTTTATTAATTTTGTATAAAGTAATCTATTCTAAACAACTCAATGTCTACCATTTAAATAGTTTATACGCAACCATTTATTAAGATTCTCTGATATTTCACCAAAGACTATGAGTTCTAGTTGAATTCATCATTTGCTACTGACATGATCAAGAACAAACCTGGTTATACATATCAGACTAGTTGGCAAAGAAATGAGAAAATTGGTACAGAGAATACAAATTTTCTCTGCTCCTTATGCTTCTAGTTTTTCCTCGCCCATACCCCTTTTTTCATCAGTGGTGAACCAATGCTTGAATGAGGCAGTCTCGTGAGTTTAGTACTTACAGCAATATGTCTTTACATGTAAGGGAGTACGCAGTTCATAATGACTGCTTAACCCTCAAATTTTATTATTTATACTTATGCTGACAGTGGTATAATTCCTCAGAAATTTGTCATCAGCAAGACATCATAAAAAGTTAAAATTTACAGACTTAAATTCCTCATTTAAAGTTTTATTTTTATCATTATTCAGCTGGCTATTACGGGTTATTCAATTTTCGGAACTAGAAGATTTAACTTGATTCCGCATTTTTTCAAAGCTGTAAGCGGCTACGCCAAAAGTGACGAACAACACTCCCATAATTTGTACGATTTCCAAGGTCTCCTGAAGCATCAAACCAGCAAAAACCACGGTGAGAATTGGTACGCCTGCTCCGATAATCGCCGACCGTAATGCACCTAATTTGCGAATCCCCACATTGTTGAGCACATAGCCTAGCAGAGTTAGAACACCCAAAATAAAAGCACTTAAAATAAGTTCTAGTAACTTAGATGGGTCAACTGCAAGATTCAACCCGCTTGGTAAAGGTAGCATCAAACAGATAAAGCTCAACACAAACATGGTGGTGAAGTTGATTAAAGTAAAAGACACCGGATGTAGTTTAGCAGCACATATCTTTGTCAAAATCACGTAACAAGCAAAAGCCACTCCAGCAAAAATTGCTGTGCTGCTTCCTAGAGAGAAATTAGCCATACCAAAGCTTGCAGAACCGCCTAATACTAGTAATTCACCGCAGAAAATCGAGCCGATCGCGGCGGAGCGGAAACCACTGGGGCGATCGCGGAACAGTAACCACGAGAGTAGTCCGCCAATCATGGGGTAGACAAAGAAAAGTGCGATCGCCATCCCAGTCGCCACCTGACCAATAGCCAGGTAGATGAGTACCTGAGATAAAAACAAAAAGCATCCACTGGCGATCGACAACTGCAAAAGTCTTTGTGTTTTGACACTACTATTTGGATTGGAATTACCCCGTACTGACTCCACCAAGTTTTGCATATCTTGCCATACTTGCGGATGCATCATGGGAGCCAACAGTAGCATGAGTGGTACAACCACCAGTAACCGCAGCATCAAAATTAACAGGATATTCCCCAATGTTGGCGAAATCAGTCCTTCTATCTCTAAAACTCCGAGATTATCGTAAGCCTTATAAAACATCCCCTTGATAGCTACGTTGTAAAGCGATGAAACCACCGTTGACAACACAACCAGCAAGAAACCTATCTGAATTGGCGATAAAGTCTGAGAGTTATTTGAGCGTGAAGATGCAGGTTTTGCTTCTTGCTTGGTTCCTGGAGAAGGCGGAGATTGAGTGTTGTTCTCTAGCGCTTCTCTACTGAGTACAGAATTCGGCTTACCAACCTTTTGCTGGTCCGGCGGAGATTGAGTGTTGCGTTCGAGCGCTTCTCTCCTAAGTACAGAATTTTGCTGGCTAACCTTTTGCTGATCTGGCGGGAATTGGTTGTCGCGTTCAAACTCTTCTCTACTGATTACAGAATTCGACTCCGTAGTCTTTTCCTGGTCTGGTGGGAATTGATTGTCGCGTTCAAACTCTTCTCTGCTGATTACAGAATTCGACTCCGTAGTCTTTTCCTGGTCTGGAGAGGATTGAGCTTCGCGTTCAAACTCTTCTCTGCTGATTACAGAATCCGGCTCCGTAGTCTTTTCCTGGTCTGGAGAGGATTGAGCTTCGCGTTCAGACATCTCCCTGGGGAAGATTGAAATTGACTCGGTAATCCTTCCCTGGTCTGGTGGGAATTGGCGATCGCGTTCCAACTCTTCTCTGCTGAGTACAGAATTCGGCTCCGTCGCCTTTTCCTGGTCTGGTGGGAATTGGCGATCGCGTTCCAACTCTTCTCTGCTGAGTACAGAATCCGGCTCCGTCGCCTTTGCCTTGTTTAATGGGAGTACGTTGCTTGACGAAGATGCTAGCGTGGGAGCAGTTGTAGTGTTGCTCTCAGATAAATCTTCATTGATAGTAGAAATTGGCTCGGCGACACTGCTCTTAATTTCTCCCAACTGTAAGCGTGTCTGAGAGGAACTAGGTGGCTGTTGTTCAGTGGGTTGCACCACAGTAGGTGGTGAGACTTTTACTGCTGCTAGGGAAATTTCTTTTGTTGTTTTTACTAGTTCCCCCCGCAGGTGATTAATTAATTCCTCGACAATTGCTTCTCCCTGCTGTTGTTGGTTGTACATCCGAGACAACTGTTGGGAAAGATTACTTTGATAGTTCTTCAGTTCCTGTTGTAGTGAGTTAAAGGTAATCGTCAGGGTATCATCCAAAGTGCCAAGCATTCTTTCGGCATTTTCATTGTTTTCTCCTGCTGACTTCAGTGCAGATCGTTCGTGAGAATTCCCCTCTACTGATCGGCTAACTAAATTTGCCAGTGATGATTGCAGTTGCGAAGATATATGCTTTGCCAAGGCTTCTGACAACTGACGAATTAACACTTGCTGCTCAGTGATCTGCCGTACCTGTTGTAGGTGTTCCTTTTCCTCTAACAGATGTTGGATTTCATCAGATAAACGAGTTTTTTCTGCCTGAAGTCGTTTGATTTCTTCCTGCAACGATCTGAGCATATTCTGCTGGAGACTTTCCAAATCCTCTACAACAGCCCATAGAGCTGTTTCTGCTGCTCTGGATAGCTCGCCTCTGACTCGCGGGTTGTCTGGTCGCTTCTCGAATCGCCCCATTAGCTTCTAACCTCTAACACCTTGAAGATAAAGCTGCTTTCCGTAAACTTGCTTGGCGCTCATCCTGATTTCCTGTATTTTGTCAGATAATTTGCAAAATTTCACAGGAATTACGCATATCTAATGTAATTTTGTCATGCTGAGGACAAAGTTGGCAAAGTAATAATTTATTTGCTTTACAGCTTACTATACTGTGTTCCCTTCAACATCACAGAGCAGCCTTCCATCAGTCTTATTTAAATCAACGGTTTGCTAGTGATAGTTTTTTGAAAATAATATCTCACCCAATATAAATACTTATTTTTTTGGTAGCAACAGTAATTATCAAAAGCTTGTAAATACATGTATTGCCACAATAGGATTCTCAAACTTGTGGACTTTTATGTAAATTTTTACAGAATGTAACTTGTGTAACAGTTTAAATTTTTAATAGGGATTAAACTGCTCATCCTCAGAAATTCCAAGTATTACGATCCCCTGCTCACTAGTTTAGTTAATTAACTGTTGTTCTGCAAAAATAGACTTTGGTTTTAAGGTTGTAGCAGTCAACTTTTTAGGAAAAATCAGAGAAATATTAATTCATCAAAATACATAAGGAATAAATATTTAGAGGAATAAAATTTCGGTGATGCTAAAAATGGCAGCACTGAGGACTGCACTCATGGGAATTGTGATTAACCATGCAGCAGCAATACCCTGTAAAGTTGTCAATTTAATTGACTTGATGTTTTGCACTATGCCAATGCCAACTACACCACCAACGAGAGCGTGGGAGGTGGAAACAGGTAAACCTAATCGGGAGGCGAGGAGGATAGTGGTAGCAGTTGCGAGTTCGGCACAGAATCCACTACTAGGTTGCAAAGAAATAATGTTTTCGCCGATGGTGGCAATTACTTTTTTACCCCAGATAGCTAAACCAGTGACAATGCCCACACCACCAAGGATTAAAATCCAGAGGGGGATAGTGATGCCATTAATAGGTACACTACCAGTGTGATTAATATAAACGATCGCCGCTAAAGGAGCGATCGCATTGCCCACATCGTTAGAACCATGAGCAAACGCTACAAAGCAAGCACTGAGAACTTGAAAACGAGCGAATAGGCGTTCTACTTGAGTGCTGAGTGCTGAGTGCTGAGTGCTGAGTGCTGAGTGCTGAGTGCTGAGTGCTGAGTGCTGAGTAAGAGATATTTCTCCCTCATCCCCCAACTGTTTCCAACTAAACACTGTGAGTCCAATGGCTGCTACTGCACCTGTGAATAAGGGGATATCGTAAGCAGGTATTTTTAAACCAAATTGCTGGTTTAAGTAATTGGTTAACGGTTGCGTTAGAGAAGGTAGGACAATCACGCCAAATACCCCCAGCAAAATTACACTCAGCCAGGGAATCCACTGTTGCAGTTGAGCTACTTGATTTGGTTGATCTAAAATCCAATGCTTGATTTGACTGTAGAACAAAGCGGCGATCGCCCCACTCATAATTGGCGTTAAAATCCAGCCAATGGTGACTAAGCCAATTGATGACCAATTAATTGCACCTACGCCTAAAGCAACCCAACTAAATCCCGCGATCGCACCGACGACGGCATGGGAGGATGATACAGGTAAACCGCGTGAGGTGGCAATTTGCAGCCACAATCCAGAGGAAATTAACACTGTAATCATCCCCATGAATAAAATTTGGGGTGTAGCTATGAATAATTCAGGATTGGCAATTTTCGTGGCTAAGGTTGCCGATACCTCATGCCCAAATAATACAGCACCCATAAACTCTAAAATTCCTGCAATGATAATTGCCTGTTTTAGAGTAATAGCTTTGGAACCTACAGAAGTTCCCATGGCGTTAGCAACATCGTTAGCGCCGAGGTTGCAGGCGACGTAGAAAGCTAGCAGGGCGACTAAAATTAACGTAATGGACATTTACTGTTTAGGTAGATGGAAGGAAACAATATAGCGATTCTCCAAGTCATGAAAAGCGATAACTTATCGCAAAATCTGAAGAAGCGCTATAAATATTTTCTACTGTTATCTTGTTTGCCCGGACTACGGATAAATTAAGATTTTATATGTTGCGGGATTTGGTGCGATCGCTTGCTCTACGGCTACTGATAAATCTTGTAATGGATAGCGATCGCTAATCAAGGCTTTTACATCGATACGACGATTAAATACAATATCCGCCGATAAACCCTGAAGTCGATAAGACGAACTATAACTACCCATCAAGTCAATTTCCCGACGGTAAAGAATATTTGGGTTAACAGGAATTTCCACTTCATCGGGGAATTCGGCGAAAAACAAAATTTTACCGCCTTTGCGGGTACATTCTAAAGCTTGAAAGAAAGCTTTATCACTGGGAACAGCTAACAAGGTAACATCAACACCCATCCCCCCAGTCAAGGCTTGAATTTTCGCAGGTAAATCAGGATCACGAGCATCAAATGCTGCTTCTGCACCGACATTCAAGGCTTTTTCGATTCTAGATGGTAGTAAATCAGTAGCGATCGCTTTTGCCCCGAAATACTTAATTAACATCACAAACATTAACCCAATTGGCCCTGCACCAGTCACCAAAACAGTTTGTCCTGGGGCAATTTGGGCTTTTTTTACAGCTTTGAGACAGCAGTTAGTCGGTTCTACAAAACTCGCTTCTTCAAAGCTAATGTCATCAGGAATGGGAATTAACCCACCATTTTGCACAATATGTCCGGGAACCTTGACATACTCAGCAAACCCGCCACCACTAGCGTTAAATCCGGCTGTGGTAGAGATATTTTTATAGACATCGCACATGGAGAAATTATCATTTAGACAATAGGCGCAACGCATACAAGGAATGTGGTGCATTACCGCCACCCGTTGTCCCACTGGCCAACCTTGTACTTGAGAACCTATGGCTGCGATCGTCCCGGCTGTTTCATGACCGAATATGCGTGGTGGTTCATACAAGGGATAACGAATTTTTTTAATATCTGACTGACATAATCCCACCACACCCACTTGTACTAGCACTTCGTCTGCTTCCAGAGTCGGTACAGGGATATCTTCATATGACAGTTGATTAACGCCTCTAAATACCTGTGCTTTCACGTTGGTTTTTTATTGCTCAACGTTACTAGATGTAACATTAGTCGTCTGCGTTAAGCTACAAGGTTTCAGGAGATATTTTTATCTGCATTCATGGAGTAACAACCCGTGTTTGAGCTTGTGAGCGAGATTGAGGTTTATTTTTAACGCGGATACTTTAGGTTGGTCAACCCAACCCTTAGCCCTTTCAAGGTGACTCACAAAATTCCTTCTTTCTCTCCGCGTTCTCTGTGCCTCTGTGGTTTAAAAAGTAATTTATTTAACCACAGAGTCACAGAGGACACAGAGTAAAGATTTTAAAAACGAATGTTTTGACTATAATTTTTATCCACCTTGAAAGGGCTAAGGGCTGGACAAGATTACCAATAATACACATTACATAAACGAAATATCCGAAAAACAAAATAAACTATCATATCTGATGCCAAGCTATCTTAGGAGAATTTGCCAACTCAGAGGGGTTTAGTCATGGTACATCAGACACATACAGCAGATATCTTAGTTGTGGGTGGGGGAACAGGAGGAACTGCGGCTGCTATCCAGGCGGCGCGACGGGGAGCTAAAACAATTTTGGTGAGTGAATTTCCCTGGTTGGGGGGAATGCTCACATCTGCGGGGGTATCTGCACCAGATGGTAATGAATTAATGGCTTTCCAAACGGGGTTATGGGGGGCATTTTTACAAGAATTACGCCAGCGCCAACCAGGCGGATTAGATAATAGTTGGGTCAGCTTTTTTAGTTATGATCCCCGTGTTGGGGCGGAGATTTTTGCAGATTGGGTGCAGGAATTATCAAATCTGCATTGGATTTCAGGACAAGTGCCTTTGGAGGTGTTGCAACAAGGAAATCGTGTCACTGGTGTGCGCTTCGCAGATTTCACTGTTACAGCCAAGATTATTCTCGACGGTACAGAATTAGGTGATTTATTAGCTTTAGCAGATATCCCGCATCGTTGGGGCTGGGAGTTGCAGTCTGAGTGGGGAGAAATAAGCGCCCCAGCAGATTATAATTATCTCACAGAGAAATATCCAGTGCAAGCGCCGACTTGGGTAGTGGTGATGCAAGATTTTGGTGAAGCGATCGCCTCAGAAATTCCAGCTGCACCTAGTTATGATGCATCGTTGTTTGCCGGTGCTTGGGATGCTTATGGTGCAGAGAAATTTTTGAATTATGGACGTTGGTCAGGGGGTCGATTTATGATCAATTGGCCTATCTGTGGTAATGACTATGCTGAAGGAGTAGGCAGATTAATTCAGTCAGAGCAAGCTAAACAAGAATTTTTCCAAGAATCTCGCTGGCATAGCCAAAATTTTGCTCATTTTATCCAAAAAAACTTGGGTAGACGCTATGGTTTAGCTGAAGGTGTTTTTCCCTGTCAGCCTAGTGCTTTTGCATTGCATCCTTACTATCGCGAAAGTCGCCGCTTGGTGGGACTAACTACTGTGCGAGAACAGGATATTTTACCAATGACGGGAGGTAGGGTGGCATTTCTGTTTGCTGATAGCGTTGCTGTGGGTAACTATGCCAACGACCATCATTATCCTGGGTTTAACTTGCCAGTGCAACCTAAATCTATCAGGTGGGGGGGACGTTGGACTGGTACACCCTTTACCATTCCCTACCGTTGCCTGATTCCCATCGTTACAGATGGTTTATTAGTGTGTGAAAAGAATATTTCTGTCTCTCATATTGCCAATGGTGCTACCAGATTACAACCCGTGGTCATGGGTATTGGTCAAGCGGCAGGAATGGCAGCAGCTATGTGTATTGAGTTGAACTGTCAGCCTAGGGATTTACCTGTAAGGCAATTACAAGAAGCTTTGTTAAAAGATTTACAAGCACCTGCCAAAATTATACCTTTATTTAATTTAGATATATTACCTAAACATCCGGAATGGCTGAATATGCAGGTGTACTACTTAAATGAACCGCAAGCCTATCCATTAAATGGCAATTACCCTTGCTCATCTTTAAGTAAGGATAATTACGGAGGAGGCATTTCAGTGTTAATACGTAAAGCTGATTGTTTTACAGGCATTTTTCAGCGACTAAATCAGCAGGATTACAGGTTCACTATCACGGCACCAGCCACCTATGAAGGACAAATTTGGCAGATTGTGACTTTGCGATCGCACATAGACGAGCAGTTGCAAGCTGCTGTACATGAGCAATTGCTAACTATTTGGGGTCACTTGAATCATTCTGGTCAGTGGTTACTAGCTGAAGATATTGCTGACATATCGCTAAAGTAATTTATTTTCAGTAAAACACACTACTTTTTGAGCAGTTTTCCGGACACATTACCAAAAATCCCGTAGCAGTACATAAGAGAGTTTAAAAATAGACATCTGTTATGCGAGCTACAATTTCCCTTTTAGTGTCTGGCCTGATGTTCAGTTCCTTAGCTTTTAACTGCCAATCTCAGGCAAATCGCTTATCTCAGATGTTGCTTTCCCCTTCTGGTTCGCAACAGTTGTTCTTCGTGCCAATTCAATATCAAGCTCAATTTAGCGAACCAGAAAGACCAGTTCCACATCGGGGTAGTGGACGTAGAGATTTCATGGAAAAGTCACGCGAAAATGTTCGTAATTCGTAGTGCGTAATTACCGTGAGTTCGACAAGTTGAAAAAACCCCTCTCCAAACCTCTCCCTTGCAAGTGGAGAGGCTTTGAAACCTTGATTTTTAGTTCAAAACCAGGGTTTTTGCCTGCGTGTCGGAGAGGGGTTGGGGTAAGGTTCATTGAATTCACGTTAATTTATCGTTGAGCTTTCAAGATATTTAAGCCCCTCTCCGTGTCGGAGAGGGGTTGGGGTGAGGTCATTGAACTCACGTATAATTACCGTACCGCAAGCGTTTCATTTTATTCCAGTAATATGAAGAGAGTGACCCTGAGTTTCAGGGTCACTCTCAAATCTTCAGCTTCAACAAGCTAAACTTTCACAATATGCCGATGTAGGGGCGTGAAAGTTTACTTCTTAGCTTTTAGCTTCAGCAATAGGAACCCACTCAGTGTGAAATGTTCCTTCTTTGTCAAGACGCTTGTAAGTATGTGCGCCGAAGTAGTCGCGTTGTGCTTGAGTCAAGTTTTGAGGCAAGCGATCGCGGCGATAGCTGTCAAAATAATCTAAGGAGGCGCTAAATGCTGGTACGGGAATGCCCAGATTTGCTGCTGTTGCTATCACTTCTCGCCAAGCTGCTTGTCTGTCGAGAATTGTTTGCTTAAATTCAGGAGCTAATAGCAGGTTAGGCAATGCTGGATTTTCGTTAAAAGCCTTCTTAATCTTATTCAAGAAGCCAGCGCGAATAATACAACCACCTTTCCAAATCCGCGCCATCTCACTCAGATTCAAATCCCAGTTATATGTTTTGGAAGCTGTAGATAACAGCGCCATACCCTGAGCATAAGAACAGATTTTTGAGCAATAAAGAGCATCCCGCACCTTGTTGACAAAATCTTTGACCTGGCCATCATACTTGCCACCTGGCCCTGTCAAAATTTTGGATGCTGCTACCCGCTCTTCTTTAATAGAAGACATAATCCGGGCATTCACTGCTGCTGTAATAGTGGGAATCGCAACTCCCAATTCCAAAGCAGTCTGCACAGTCCAGCGTCCAGTTCCCTTTTGACCGGCTGCGTCAACAATTAGATCAACTAAGGGTTTTTTTGTTTCGGGATCAATATAGGGGAAGATGTTGGCAGTGATCTCAATCAAAAACGAGTTGAGTTCGTCGGTGGTGTTCCACTCGGTAAAAACTTCATGCAGCTGCTTATGATCCAATCCAGCTACATTTTTCAGCAAGTCGTAGGCTTCTGCAATTAACTGCATATCACCGTACTCAATGCCATTGTGTACCATTTTGACATAGTGACCAGAACCACCAGGGCCAATATAAGTTACACAAGGGCCATCATCGACTTGGGCAGCAATTTTGTTGAAAATTGGTGACAGGTATTCGTAGGAACTTGGTGTACCTCCGGGCATTAGTGAAGGACCATTGAGGGCACCTTCTTCACCACCACTGACACCCATACCGAGAAATCGCAGTCCCGCAGGTTCTAATTCCTGAGTGCGTCTTTCTGTATCTTCAAACCAAGAGTTGCCACCGTCGATAATAATATCGCCTTCATCTAGCAAAGGTTTGAGCTGGGCAATCACCGCATCAACTGGTTTACCAGCTTGCACCATCACGAGGATTTTGCGGGGACGTTCCAATGAAGCGACAAACTCTTCTAAGGTAAAAGCGGCTTTGACGTTCCGTCCTGGCGCACGCTGCGCCATAAAGGCATCAGTTTTTTCTCTGGACCGGTTGTAAACTGCAATTGGGAAGCCATTACGCTCGACGTTTAGAGCGATATTCTCGCCCATAACGGCTAAACCAATCACACCAAAGCTTTGTAGGGTCATAGACTATGTTTGGCTAACTCTTGCAGATCCTTTTATCTTTAGGGTAGTCCGAGATTTTCGCTTCTCTTCTAAAGAAGACCTTAAGAGTTGATATAAACGACAAAAATCCACAACTAACATAGGTAATTAGTTTTAATTTGTATCTAAATCGACAATTGAGTTGCAAAATTTGCAAAATTGGAATAGTCAAAGGGACTAGGAGCTAGGGGCTAGGGACTGAGATCTTACTTTTAAACCTTTAGCCTCTAACTTCTAACCTCTAGCCTCTAATCAAAAGACGCAGTAAGGAGTAACCAAAAAATGCTGGCATATGTCCTAGCTTTTGTGGTCGGACTTGGTAGTTTAGCCATTTACATAGCAGCTTTCTTTTTTCCCGAAATCCACCGTAAGAATGATTTTATCTGGAGTGGTGTAGGACTTTTTTATGCCTTAGTATTATGGGTGTTTGCACCACGCATTTCTGGGGGTCTTTTGCTCGGTCATGTGGCTAGTGTGGCTCTTTTGGTTTGGTTTGGCTGGCAAACTCTGTCATTACGTCGGCAACTAACCCCACAGGCACAACAAACCCCAGTACCTAGTCCTGACACGGTAAAAACTGGCATTCAGGAGCAAGTAACTAAATTGTCTCTCCAGGATAGGCTGGCTCAGGTGCAACGTAGTCTTGGTAGCACCTTGAGTGGTGTGAAAGATAAGGTACAAAGGAAACCCACAACTCCCAAACCTGAAGATATTACCTCTGTACTGGCAGAGAAACCTGCTGTGGAAATTATCGATAAAACTACTCCCACAACAGAACAACCAGCAAAGGCAGAAGTTACTACCACCGAGACGGAATCTAAAACTAAGGTTGTACCAGAAGTAACGCCACCAAATCCCCCACCTGCGGAAGTAGTAGAAGCAGCACAAGCAGAGACTGAGACTGAAGAAAAAGAGCCAATTCCTGCCGAGGAAATTGCACCGGATGCTACACTTGCTCCCCCAGCAGAAGCGCCACCGGAACAAATACCACCGAATAATCAGGCTGGTTGACTTGAATGAAACCCAGCGTTCCCTATGTGGCGTTGGGTTTCACTCAACTGAACTCAACGGTAATTAGCATGACTTTAGCCCAATAGTGGTAGGCGATCGCACAAAGCGCCCACCGCAGGCGATGGCGCACAGCGCCCACCAAAGGTGAACGCAACTCCTAAAATAAAGGTAGAAACTCTATCTTAATGGAGCAAAAGGACTCCCGTTACAGTCGCAAGACTTAACGGGAGATGAATTGCGACCAAGATAAAATTGACAAGCGCGAATCATTGTTTTGGTTGTTCTTGGTTCTCAACGTAATTCTTTAATTGTTCAACCGTGACACCCCCACAACTAGCCACAAAATACGCACCAGTCCAAAAATAAGGCTTGTTGTAGAAGTA
>JADEXK010000073.1 GCA_015207155.1 Nostocales cyanobacterium LEGE 11386
TACTTCTACAACAAGCCTTATTTTTGGACTGGTGCGTATTTTGTGGCTAGTTGTGGGGGTGTCACGGTTGAACAATTAAAGAATTACGTTGAGAACCAAGAACAACCAAAACAATGATTCGCGCTTGCCAATTTTATCTTGGTCGCAATTCATCTCCCGTTAAGTCTTGCGACTGTAACGGGAGATGAATTGCTCCATTAAGATAGATAATTATTAAACAGAAACCTGCAACTGTTGCTCAGAAATCCAAGTACCGTGGAACCCATAGGGCACTCTTTGGGGAATGATTACCCGTGCTATCGGTTCAGAGGTGACATCTTGAGCATTGACCACCACAAGCTCAGAAGTTTCTAAATCTTCATCATAAACAAAAGTCACCAACCAGCCATCATCTTCAGCTGTTGCATTCAGGCTCGGAGCAAACACAGCTTCACCCCCATAGCGTCCCCGTCCGAATTCATGGGTATGGGATTTACCATTGCTCAGGTCATACTTGATTAAACCATCGAACAATGGTAAAGAATTCTTCGCCATCCTGCCAGCATAACCATATCTCGTTGGTTGCCCCAAGTAATTTTCGTTGATGCGGGGAAACTCCGCAGGTACATCGTCTAGCATTTCCTCTTGTACTTTGCCTGTGCTGAGGTTAAATCGCCAGCAATGCAGACGGGGGATATCAGCTTCCAAATCGGGTTGGGAATTACTAGCATTTAAAACGGTGGTAGCATTCATCCGACAGGCAACTAGTACTATTTCATCTTGAACTTCAGAGGCGTTGAGGGTATGAAAGACGTAGCAAGGAGAACTTTCAAACCAGCGAATATTACTATTATCGCCATAACGAGGGACAATACCGAAACGACTGGGGCGATCGCGCTCAAACATCATTAAAGATTCTCCCCGTTGCATTCTTTCTGGGTTGAAAGTCAGGGGTAAATCCATAAATATCGTGTAATTTTCCGTGATGGCAAAATCGTGCATCATCACTCCCATTGGCAGGTCAATTGGCACTGTTCGCAGCAACTCACCTGCTGCTGACACTATGCTGTATTGCAAGTATGGTGGGGTGAACGAGTAACCAAAGAACATCATTTCGCCGATGTCTGGGTCTACCTTTGGATGAGCTGTGAAGGCAGAAACTAGCTTACCGTTGTAAGTATATTCACCTTTTGTCTTTAAATCAGGAACTTTGATAGCGTGAGGCGCACCGCCTTCATTTAATGCCAACATCTGACCAGCGTGCCAAACTAAGGCTGTATTGGCAGTATTTTTGTATGCACCATGAGGATTATCCATCTGCGGTGGTTCTAATAACCCAGACCACACAGCTTTTCCTGCTGCTTGTTCTATTTTCCATGCTTGTGTCTGCACATAGCGATTGCTATAACTAGCTTGGCCGTTGCTAATCCTCACACCGTGCAACATCCCATCGCCATCAAACCAGTGATACTGGCCAATCGGTGACCATTGAGGATTAGGGCCATTCCGCACAAACATTCCTGATAGGTTGGTAGGTAACTCACCTATGACTTTTAAATTGTCGGTGGTGATTTCTGTACGGACTGGCGCAAAATTGCTATTAAGATAAGGATTGATTGCTGTTATTGCCATTGTGTTGATTGTGAGAGCGAGTTAATCTGATAGTGGCACTTTGTTTAATAATATTAGCGATCGCCTTTATGGTGCTGCGTAATACATCAGAAAGTTAAAATGTTGTACTTCTCTGGTACATTACTTAAATCATCGGCGATTTTTTTATGATTCCTGTTATTGAAACGATTTTTCTTCGTCAAATGGCTTCAGGCGATCGCCTATTTCTGCAAGTTTACAAATTTATTGGCGCTCATTCAGGTAAAAAAGTTTATATTCAATCTAATTTGCATGGAGCAGAAATTGCTGGGAATGCCGTTATTCATCAACTAATTGAATTTTTGCTGTCGCTCAATGATACTGATTTAGTTGGAGAAATTTGGCTGGTTCCTGTTTGTAATCCTATGGGAACTAACGAACGTTCTCATAGTTTTTCTCCAGGGCGATTTTGTGTCTATGAAGCTAAAGACTGGAACCGGATTTTTTGGGATTACGAGAAAGAAGCTGATGATTTAGTAGCCTTTACTAAATCTCAACTTCAGATTAATCAAGAGGTCGTCCGACAAAATTATCTAACTATAATTCAGCAAGAATTGACGAAAATTTTAGAAAAAATTAATTCTCCTAGTAGCGTACCTTACACGGAACGTTTTCGCTACCAGCTACAATCTCTCAGTTTAGATGCAAATTATTTGATTGATTTACACAGTTCGACAAATCAAGGTTTAAACTACCTTTATTACTTTCCTCATCAGGAAGTAAGTGCCAAATATTTCCTGTTTGATTTCGGTATCTTACTAGATAAATATGATGGGGATGCCTTTGATGAGGCTTTTATCAAACCTTGGTTAGCTTTAGAAGCTTGTTTTAAAAGCCTGGGGAGAGAAATTAAATTTGATGTGGAGGCTTGGACACTGGAACTAGGAACAGGAATGCAGATGAACCCAGATTCAGTTACCAAAGGTGTGCAGAGTGTGAAAAACTATTTAGCACAAAAAGGGATATTGCTAACTTCTGACTTAAATCTCAAGCCAAAATCTCAGGAAATGATTTTTGCAGTCAGCAGCAAAAGAAAAAAATATTACGCGATCGCCGGTGGCATGATTCAATCAAGAGTAGAATTAGGTACTGTTGTGAAGGCAGGAGACAGACTGTATCAAATTCTCAGTTTTAATAAAGCAAGTAAATTACCAACTGTGATTGATATCTGTGCTGAACAAAATGGATTTGTTTATGAGATTTCCACCAATCAAGCTGTAAATCAAGGTGAGTTTGTTTTGGGCATTCTTCAGTAGATTCTCTTTGATACTGAGAACTTAATTATCATAAAGATTACCACTACATCAATTATCAGTACATATTAGCAATCCATCTCTTATACTTTAGAATCTTTATAGGTACTTCATTAGTAGATTAAACTAAAACAAGGGCAGTCCCTCAAAAATGCCAGGGTGAAATTATGTTTGTTATGTATCTTCGAGAAAAATCAACTCATCTGATCTGTAAAATATGACGGTGGAGCTAAAGGTGACTAGTATTGAGAATCACATCTCCTCTTTTTCAGGAGAAGTATCTATCCCCCAGGCTCCTCCTGACTTTAAATCAGGTTTTATCGGCATTATCGGTCGCCCAAATGTCGGTAAATCTACTTTGATGAATCAATTAGTAGGGCAAAAAATTGCCATTACATCACCAGTAGCACAAACTACACGCAATCGTTTACGAGGGATTTTAACTACACCAGAAGCACAGTTAATTTTTGTAGACACACCAGGAATCCATAAACCCCATCATCAATTGGGGGAAGTGTTGGTGCAAAATGCCAAAATTGCCATAGATTCAGTAGATGTAGTGCTATTTGTGGTCGATGGAACAGTTGCTTGTGGTGCAGGCGATCGCTTTATTGCGGATTTGCTGACTCGCAGTGAAACACCTGTAATTTTGGGTTTGAATAAAATCGATGAACAATCACCAAATTACCAAGTAATAGATGATAGTTACCGAGCGCTGGCTGAAGTTAATCAATGGCCGACAGTAAAATTTTCTGCCAAAACTGGTACTGGATTACCACAACTGCAAAACTTATTAATTGAACATTTAGAAACCGGGCCATTTTACTATCCTCCCGACTTGGTAACTGACCAGCCAGAACGCTTTATTATGGGTGAATTGATTCGTGAACAAATATTACTTTTGACGCGTGAAGAAGTTCCCCATTCAGTAGCGATCGCTATTGACAAAGTGGAAGAAACACCCACTATTACCCGTGTGCTGGCAACTATACACGTTGAGCGAGATTCCCAAAAAGGAATTCTCATTGGTAAAGGTGGCTCGATGCTCAAAGCCATTGGGAGTGAAGCTCGTGAACAAATCCAAAAGTTAATTTCTGGCAAAGTCTATTTAGAACTGTTCGTGAAAGTGCAGCCAAAATGGCGACAATCTCGCATGAGTTTGGCAGAGTTGGGTTACCGTGTGGAAGAATAAAAATAATTGGTAATGCCTCTTTCAGAGGAGCTTCGCTAACGTAATTCGTAATTCGTAATTAATCATTTAATTACGAATTTTTTTACTATGAACTTTTGATAGTAGATAAAATGTCTCCCGATACTGGTTATCCTTTAAATCTATCAACCGATGTTTCCCGGTTACGGGTGTTAATTGTTGAAGATGATCCTATGATGCAACTGGGATTAGAACAGTCTTTAATGGCACATCCTCAGTTAGAAATTGTGGGACAGGTAGAAGATGGTTATTTGGGTGTACAAGCAGCACTGAAATTAAAGCCTGATTTGGTAGTCATGGATATTGGCTTACCGCGACTTGATGGAATTGCGGCGACACAACAAATCAAGGCAGCATTACCAGCTACTCATGTGGTAATGTTAACATCCCATACAACCGAGACAGAAATTATCGCGGCACTGTCTAGCGGTGCTGATGCGTATTGTATCAAAGGTGCAAGTGTAGAGCGCCTCTTAAGTGCGATCGCTGCCGCAGTAGATGGTGCAGCTTATCTTGATCCCCAGATTGCGCGACAAGTGATCGATAATCTCAAACCTCCTTCAGTTCCAGGAAATACCGCTAATTTGTCTGGACGTGAATTAGAAGTGTTGAAACTTATGGTAGAAGGATTGAGTAATCCAGAGATAGCAGAAAAACTCTATCTCAGTCCCAACACCATTAAAACTCACGTCAGAGGTATTATGAACAAACTAGCAGTAGACGATCGCGTACAAGCAGCAGTTGTGGCTTTGCGTTCTGGGTTAGTTTAATTACACCGTGAGTTCGACAAGTTGAAAAAACCCCTCTCCAAACCTCTCCCCTGCCAGGAGGAGCCACTGCGTTGCGCGGGTTCCCCGCGTTGTAGCACGTGGCGTTAGAGGCTTTGAAACCTTGATTTTTAATTCAAAATCAGGAATATTTTTACCCCTCTCCGTGTCGGAGAGGGGTTGGGGTGAGGTTCATCGAATTCACGTTAATTACAAGATATGACGACGTTCTAAGTAATAGATATCTCTAATTCGCCGCAAATCTGCTTCTACTTCCATAGCCGTTTTACGTCTGGCTGATTGTGGTTGTGGTTTTTGGCGATCGCGAGTCACAACCAATTTATAGTCAGACTGAGGCTGAATCCAGAACCAGTGTTTCAGGCGATCATACAATTTTATAGACAACATAGCTAATTCCCCTGGAATTCAGCGACCGTTTTATACTACAAGTCACTACAGGGATTGAACTTCACCCAATTGTCTCGCCCAACTGGGTGAATACTAGGATAATACTATTTTTTCGTTACCCACTCCCTACTCCCTGTTCCCTCACCTACTTTTGTATTTATCTAACTTTTCTTGAATTGCTTGACGACAAAATTCTGGAGGATCATCTTGTTGCTGTACTTCCTCCTTCATTTCTTTGGTGACGCGTAAGTGTATATATTCAGTCAGTGGTTGATCCCGTTCTGACTTAATCGGTTTTAAATTCTCTGGATTCCCTTTAGGGTTAGGCATTGTTGAGAGATGTAAATATAGCTTGAACCTTTGATATATCAAAAGATAGAGTGTTTTTCGGTGGGTCTAAAACCTGGAAAAGTTGTTACCCACCGATACCGCTTTTATCAAGAGGCAATTCTATTCTATGTTTACGAGAACCGAATTAGAACTGTTGACCATTCCTCAACTGAGAATTTTATGTAACAGGTACGGACTACGACCAACAGGAAACCCAGGATATAAAACCAGCTATATTACTACCTTGATGGCATTTCCTTATCTAGCATTGCAGCAGTTAGAGGATGGTAAAGGCTTACGATTGTTGTCATTCGGTAGCTTACAGGCTATGAGTACAGCACTAGATGAGATGAATACACCGACAGATGAACAGATAGCGTTGATTAGAATTTCACTAGAGGGTAGAAGAATGAGTATCCCAGATAAGTACAACCAAGAGAAACTGCTAAGTATCTACAGAGCTAAATTAGCACTAGAACAAGCGCTAGACTTTTTAGGAATGCAGTAAACCCATTGTTCTCAATATGGGGATTTACTTATGGGTTAAAAAGGGTGAAAGTTACTCAAGTTGGTAAATCCCCATTCCCTGACCTAATGTTGTTGCACTCTTTCCAATAGCCACATAGAAGCAACAACACCCACAAAATGAGCAGCAATACCATTGATGTTAGCTACTACTATGAACACATCAAGCGCTCGAATAATTTTATTGGGGTCAGTAATTGCTACTCCTGGCGGTTGAGATACAGCTTTTGCCACCAGCACACTTACACTTACGCCAGCACCCAAGATGGTGATTAATAATCCTACTAAACCTACCATTATTCCCAGTCGGATGGCTCTAGTTGTATCCGCCTTACTAGGATGCAAAGTCGGATTAGGATTTGCTAAACGTCTACCTATACGGGTGTAACGAAAATCCCAAAATACGCCAAATAACAAAACTAAAATTCCAGATATAGCCCAAAATATACCAATTCCCAAACCTGGATTCGAGCGATCGGCAAATTCACGACCAGTTGCAGCAAATAATAGAGATAAGCCAGAAACTAAAGCTAGCGCTAATTGCACCCATAAGGTAATCCAACCCGTCAGGCGAATATTATGAGCAATTCTTTGAAGTGGATGAGATGGTACTAGCGATCGCCCTTGTGTTTCCGTTTCAGTTTGTATATTCTTTTCCATCAGAATTGCCGTCTTATACCCCAAATATCAACAATATTTCTACGTGCCCACCGTACACCCCCATCCACGGACAGAATTACCTCATAACCTTGGGGAAGAGATTAAAAAAACCTCGTCAAGTTACAACATCTGATGGCAAATTATCAAACTCCGGGATGATGAGAAATCTGCCAATAAATTGACAAAATGCCCCTATTAAACATGATATTTAAGCGATAGGCAGCAAATCGCAGAGGATAAGGGGCATGATTAGATCGTGGATGGTGATTGGGGGTGTGGCGTTCTTGGTAGCCTTGGCGGCTAACTTAATTACACCGAGCGATCGCCAGTGGTTCAAGCGCTTACAAAGACCGAGATGGTTAACCTTTGAGGCAGCAATTCCAGTGATTTGGACTGTAATCTTTGTTTGTGGTGCTTGGTCAGCTTATATTGTCTGGGAAAGTAACCCAGGAACCACCAGTACTTGGATACTTATGGGTTTCTACTTACTCCTAGAAATTGTCACCATCGCCTACACCCCTGTAATGTTCCGACTGCGTAGTCTGCGGGTAGGTACAATTCTCGGTGGCACAGGTTTTATTATTGGTCTTGTATTGACACTGGCAGTCTTACCTATTTCCACTTCAGCAGCACTGTTACTAGTTCCTTATTTACTGTGGAGTCCCATCGGTACTTATACCACCTGGCAAATGATTAGCCTCAATCCTCAAGATGCTTAAATTTTATCTCAACCCTTGTTAAAAACTTGACAAATGTAGATAACACATTTTATTTTTATTTCAGTGTGTTAGTCTCATCGACACCACTCGCCAGAACCTTGAAAACCCCATAATTTCGTTGACTGGTGTCGATTGCTTTTGTAGCAAGGGTTTCAGGCTATAAAATGCACTTGTTTTTGATAATTTCTTGGCACTTTTTAGAGTGGTGTCGATTTGGGGGTCTGAAATTCAATCACAGTAAGGCTTCCAGAAGTGAACTCTTTACATAACCTCTTCCCCTAACGGGGATGGAAACTATTCCGTCGTTCCATTCACCTCATCCATCATCTGCGCGAGTCTTTACATAACCTCTTCCCCTAACGGGGATGGAAACTTGACAAAGATGCCGGCAACGAACCGCATTGCCAGAATCTTATTTCCACTACTACTTCCCCTAACGGGGATGAAAACTCTAAGAGCAGATTTAGATCAATATAAAACGGAAACGTAAAAGAGGCGATCGCACCGTTAAAATTAGATCTACTTCAGCCCGGCGAGAAATGGGAGAATCAATTCAGGCGATCGCAAATGATTTATAAAAAGTTAAATTAGCCAGGCGATCGCTTTTGAATGATTTGAAAAACAACTAAATTGCTAAATACTTAGTTAATTTTTTGTAACAATGTTGACGAAAACGAGTCATATACTATACTGTTTTAGCTAGAGTGTAAGTCTCATCTACACACCTCCGCCGAACCTTGAAAACCGCATAACTTCGTTGAACTGTGTCGATGCTTTACACAGCAAGAGTTTCAGCCGACAAAATTGATGATTTTTGGCAAGTTTTTTGTCAATTTTCAGAGGTGTGTCGATTAGGGGGTCTGAAAGTCAGTCCTAGTCAGGCTTCCAGAAGTGAACTCTTTACATAACCTCTTCCCCTAACGGGGATGTAAACGTTAATAGCACGAGGCTCAACCAGAACATCACCGTCAACCTTTACATAACCTCTTCCCCTAACGGGGATGTAAACTTTTTGGAGGAGTTGACCGAGTTGTCTTACACCCATGACTTTACATAACCTCTTCCCCTAACGGGGATGTAAACGGCAGACCCATTTGCCACCCCGGAGGGTGGCCCCGTTCCCTTTACATAACCTCTTCCCCTAACGGGGATGTAAACTTATAGACGCTTCAAGATTTCTAGCGATTCTTGATCCCCTTTACATAACCTCTTCCCCTAACGGGGATGTAAACGGAATTGTTAGCAGCCATAAAAAAATCCTCAACGGAACATCGCTTTACATAACCTCTTCCCCTAACGGGGATGTAAACGATGGAAATTCGTCCAGAGTTTCTCCATTCCCTTTACATAACCTCTTCCCCTAACGGGGATGTAAACGAAAACATTTTCTTGTAACTCGGAAGAAATTTTTCTTTACATAACCTCTTCCCCTAACGGGGATGTAAACTCAATTGCAGGGTTAAAATCTGGATTTATTTTTGACCTTTACATAACCTCTTCCCCTAACGGGGATGTAAACAAACTTTATTTCTATTCCCCTGCTCCGGGCCCTTTCCTTTACATAACCTCTTCCCCTAACGGGGATGTAAACGGAAGAAGATAACTGATTTCTAAAATTGGTAGTGAATCTTTACATAACCTCTTCCCCTAACGGGGATGTAAACTTTTCATCAATGAATTGTTGAGTGAACTTTTCAACAGTCTTTACATAACCTCTTCCCCTAACGGGGATGTAAACAAATTGAGTCACCCCACAAGTTGCAGGGAAGCTGTTCTTAACTTTACATAACCTCTTCCCCTAACGGGGATGTAAACGCAATCCTGCTTGGAATGCACTTTCTGTCACTTTTTCCTTTACATAACCTCTTCCCCTAACGGGGATGTAAACAGACGGTAACGATCCGTCCCGTCCATAAGCTGGGTCTTTACATAACCTCTTCCCCTAACGGGGATGTAAACGAAAATTGCATGTTGCGGTTTGAATCATTGCCGAGCTGACTTTACATAACCTCTTCCCCTCACGGGGATGTAAACTTTCAAAGTAAGGATATGATTATGATTAATCGCTATAAAAACTTATATGGATTGGTTATCTTCAATTGATATATCTCACCTTTGGGACTTGATTATTACCCAAACCCCGATACCTACACCCACCCCTTCACCAACAGTAAACCCTCCCAACTCAAATGAAATTGAACTACTCAAAAGCCAGCTAGAATTTCTTAGGGCTACTAATGGTCAACTAGGTGAAAGCTTTAACAGATTTGTTGCAGCGATGCAATTTACTTTAGTAGTATTCGGCTTTTTGGGTGGGGTTTTAGCCTTTGTTGTGGGTAAAAATGTCGAGGATGCAAAAAGAATAGCGAGTCAATTAATTAACCGAGAAGTAGAGAATAAAATTACCGATTTAGTTCAAGCTGAAGTTGATAGTGTTAAACGTTCTTTGCAGCGTGAAAGAGTAATTGGTTCAACAGTAGTAGATTATTATTTACCTAGTGATAACACAACAGAACCGGATGACTGTAAGCTTTTGAAAACCAGAGGTTTCGCCAAAGTTAGGTTTTGGCATCAAAAGAGAAAACCCAAGCCACCAGTCGGAGATATTTTGGTTTTAGATTTGGTGAATTCTAAAATACTGGAAGGACAAGATTTTGCTGGACTATCAAGGGAAGATGCAAAAGATAAACGTGAGGAGAAAGTAAAAAATCAAATCGATTTAGTGTTAAATTGGCTGGATAAAGCAACTGTTTTAGTGATTTATATTGATGGATTTTCTGAAGAAGTTAAAAATTTAGCAACGCGAGTTGATTACTATTATGTGGCAGCAAATACTCCCATAACTTTAATAGGTCTGGTTGCAGATTCAGCTTATGTAGCACATGGACAACATAATTTGTAGATTTGGCTTTATTGCGGTTTAATATATTTAATTTTCTTGGGTACTCCATTTTCGATTTCTGTTATTTCCACTATAACTATTTGCCCAATTTTTAATGATGTGTAATGTTTTGGTTCTTTTACTGTTTTAGAGAAAATATTTAATAACTGATAAGTGACTTTATTACCACTAATTCTTGTTATCTCTGCTTCTATTTCATCGCCTATTTGCAAGTTTTGTGATTTAGCTGCTGTTTGAATTTCCATTTGTCGATTTGTTTGGGCGGATTGGTCAAAGGTTTCTAATGTAGCTGCTATAAATAGCCGAGATGACCAACCCAACACTTCTAGCATAGCTTCAGGATTTGACTGGATAGCTAACAGATGTTGGTTGCAAATTTTCTGAATGCTACGATAATATTCAGGTGTTTTATCACTACGTTTTAGGCTTTTACTGTTATCAACTAGTAATTTTAAATATTTAAAAAAATTTTCACCGATATTATCTAGGTTGTTATTAATTGTATTACGAAGATAAGCAATAATTTTATTTAGCTCAGAGCGAATACCATCTTTAGTTGGTTCAATTTGCTGTTGTTCTTGCACAAGTTGGGTGGCGATCGCATAAGCAATTTCCCACATCTTATCTTCTGGTAAACATTCTTTAATTTGCACTGGTTATTATCCTCAAGCTATTTATATGAGTCTCAGATCCCCGACTTCTTTAAGAAGTCGGGGATCTTTCTTTCCTTATATCTTTAGTATTTCTTTTAATTCCTGTAATTGTTTTAGCTGTACTAATGTTTGATTTGCAGATTTCATTATAGGTTTTCTAGGCTGATTTGCTGGTTGCTTAGGTTCGGGTTGAGGTTTAGCAGATTTGATAACATCTAAAATAAATATCTGTAAATTCTCACCCTCTAAATCTAACGAGTTTGAATTGTAAGATAAGTAGCGATTAATATTTAATTGCTCAACTTTAACTACATCTATTTTTAGAGTTCCCATTCCCACGGCTTTACCGCTACCAATTTTTAATCCTAATCTGTTTTCTGGGTCTTGTCCCAAAGCAATTAATAATGTGCCTAATTGGGCTTTTGTTAAATTTGTATAATTTACATAAGTTGTAAATTTTTTACCTAATTCCGCTTGTTGAATACGAAATGTCGGTTTGACTTCTTCATTATAAGTATGGGGATAAAATTTACGTCCCCGAATTTTATTATTACTGTCATAATAAATTTTTTCACCAGTTTCTAAATCAACAGCATCCGGTTGAGGCGAAAATAAAGGAGGAATAAGTCCTGTTTGAAATCCTGGTTTCTCATTATCAGGGTCATATTGAGCATCATGAAAATGTACTAGTCCTAACCAACTCATCGCGCCAAATGTGACGCAAGCTGGACAAAGTTTGGCTGTATCTTTACACTCGCTATAACCTTCAGGAACTTTTGCATTAGTTTTACACAAACAACTTTTGGTAATTGCTTCATATATTGAACGGATAACGCCTTTGAGTGAACTACCCGGAATGATGAGTCGCTGGTTTTGTTGTACAGAGGATTGAATTAAACTAATGGTAGCGACATATTTAGCTGAATTAGGATCTAGAGTTTGTTGTGCTAAATCGCTACCCATGACTTTAATACCTGAATTTACAGATACGGGTGCAATAACTGTTAAATTTAAAAATAATTTACCGCTATAACGTTGATTATTTATTTGATATTTATCATGTCCAAATTTTTCTTGTCCTGAAATATTTATTCTGTGAGGTTTATCTTGAGGTAGAGAAATAAAGTGATAATTTCTAGCCATATATGTTGATATAATATTTTATGATTTAACAGTTAAAGCGACGAAATGTATAGTCGAGGTGTCAGCATCCTGAAAATAACGTTGACCTAAATTAAGCTTATGAGGATAGCTGAATCCTTTAGGGAATTGAGTTTTATCAAAATCATATAAATATGCTGGGCGATCGCAAGTTTTCCAAGTCTTACCAATAGAGATAAAATCTGATGTTATTGTTAGCTGATTTTGACTTAGCAATAACACTTGATAACCGTTATGATTTTGCTTCCAACGTATCTCTAATTCTTTATTAAACATTTGTCCTTCTGGACTAGGAAACTCTGGTGGTAAATCAGCTACAATACCACTAACTTTATGTGTCCAACGCAAGAAATAATAAGTGGTTTGCTGATAATAATCTTGGAGTAATTTTCGTAATTCGTCTGAAGATGAGACTTGCTTATATCCCACAAAACTCATGCACTCACCTCTTTTGGTAATAATTCACGCCATTGACGAACAGCGCGTTCAAATAAATCTGGAACACCCCTTTCGTCTTCTCCTTTCCAAGTTAATTGCACACCAAAACCATAAGCCATTTCTTCAGCAGTAATGATAGTATCTTGTTTATCATTAGCAGGAAACTGATAAGGATTTTCGTCTTTCCCTGGTAAAAATGCACCTGCTCCTAATAAAAATGTATTTGGCCAATTTAAATCTTTACCAATAGCGTAGATTTTATCACCTCGTAACTCACAGCCAGGATATTGCACGACAGCCGAATGAAATTGTAATTTGACTGTACCCATACCGCGAGATTTGGCGAAACCCAGTCCAAACCAACCATCATTTAAATCGCGTAATACCAAGCCAATTAATCCCAATTGCGCTAAAGAGAAATTTTTTAAGTGAAGCTTTGTACGAAAATCTCCGCGTGTACAAACTTCGTAATTAAATAATGCACCTCGCACAGCAGAACCAAACACTCTATCAATTGCGACTCCATTACGTTCTTCAATTTTTAGAGGTTTAGTTAAATCAGGATAAGCATCTTGAATGCGGAAACGGCTGGCTATAATAGTATTACCAAATATCTGGTCAGTAAAAGAAGATTGTTGGTAGATTTTGTAAGTTTCATCGTCAGGTAATTTCTTTTTAAATGCTTCTTGTTTGTTAATGTTATCTTTATCTAATGGATTATTTGCCCAAATAATTTGAGGATTAGTCTCAGAAGGTTTATCGCTTCCTACTGTGCGGACAATACGTTCAGCATGAGCGCGAATTGCACCTTTAAGCGAACTTCCTGGTAGATAAACTGAGTATCCACCCGCGTGGTATGTTTCCACAAATTCCATGTTGGGTTTAGTGGGATTTGCACCTTCTTTTCCCGATTTAATCAGAATTGGCCCTACAGGAAGAATGCTGAAATCAATAGTACAATGGTTAACTAATCGCTTGTGCATGGTTAAATTTATTCAGTTTATTCAGTCGTAGTTTGAGTTACGGAATTTGCAGGTATTAAGCATCTTAAATGCCAAATTAAAGCTTGCGTCCAATCATGCTTTAGTGTATTGATTTGTTCTTCTTTATATTGGTATTCATTCATATTTCCTGTGACTTGATGTTGCAGATAAGTTAAAAGCTTTTCCGCATTATTTCCAGCATCAAACCATTGCATTTGCTCGATTTTTAAACTGACTACTCCCAAACCACGGGAACGTCCTCCTCCTAGTGGTATCTGTTCGCTTTCAAACTGATGTAGTCCAATCATCAGTAAACCTAATTCCCAGGTTTCTGCATTTTCTACTACTATTTTTAAATCAAAACTTGTCCCAGATGGAACTACTTGAAAATCATAAAGTTTTCCGTCTGCTGCTGTTTCTGTATCACGGTCAATTGCAACGCCGTCACGTTCTTGATATTGTCCAAACCATGTATCACTAGCGACTGTTAAATCTCGGACTTGAAATTTACTAGCAATCCAAGGTGAACCAAAAAGACGCGAAATTAAATCTGTTTGTTCAAGTAATTTTTCAGTTAAATCAGCATCATTTGGATAATCTTCTTTGATTTTTTTGATGATTTGATTGCGACTTTGACTAGTGAAATCAGCAGGGTCTTCAGCCAGACTGATATCAATTCCTCGCAAGAAGCTTTCTAGACGCGATCGCAATGCGCCTTTGAAACTAGCACCAGGTATTAAGGGTTGTTCTAATGCGTCTTTAATTACAGGTAAATCAGCCCCTATTGGTTCGGTAGAACGACCAGCACTAATACGTAATGCGGTGACTGTAGAAAGTTTTCCTGTGATTTCTAATCGATTTTTAAATATATCAAACATAAATTTTATTTTCCATTTTTATCCATCAATACTTTCAGCAAGTCGAGGTTCAACAACTGATAAATTTTGTTCATTTCTTGTTTTATTTAGATATAATAAATAGCGTGAGCCGTAACCAATATAGCGACGAATAAGTTGTATCCAGATATATTTAGTATATTTAGATGAACCTGGATTATCTGCAACAATTTGATTTGCTTTGGTTTTGAGAGTTATATTTATATCTCGAATAATTTGAGCAGCAAGAGAATTTTCACCTCTTCCCCATTTTTCATCTCGACCTACTTGGTAACAAATAAAATTTTTAATCACTTCCGGACTATCTGTTGTATCAGCAACTCTCAGCAAATTATTAAACTGTGATTCCTCTAGTTTTCTATTTCCAGAGTCACTATATTCACAATTATCTAAAGCTGTTTCAATCGCAATCACCAACTCATCTTCGGCTTGACGAATGGCTTTTTGCACATTTAGCGCAACCTTGGGGTCTAATATCTGAGTCATTTAAAATTCTCCCGAAAAACTTGATGAAATTCATTACAAACCTCTACCTGTCCAAAGCCTTCGCAGGTGCGATCGCCTATTCCTTTTGCTTCTATAATTTCTAAAGCTGCATACCATTTCTCTTTTTCTGCTGCGGTTGTGCTGAACAAGTACACAGAACCTTTATTAGTAACGAGTTCCACATCTTTCATTAATCCCCAAGCGCTATTCCAGCCAGAACGATATTCATAACTGCTGTAAGCAACATGCATTTCCAGTGATAAATCAACTTTGGCAAATTCCTTCAGCATATTAGCTGACACTACAGTTGTGCGTTGCCAATTTTCGCTCAGAATAGCATCTGATTGCAAATCGAGTGTGAAAAAAATTCTATCTTTTAAAAAGTCATGTTGGGGTTGACCAAAAACAGACCAAAGTCCCCATCTCTTTTTTAATTTGTCGTTAAACTCCTCAATTCGAGTTTGAATACTTTTAACTGGTGGATTTCCCGGTGTGACTGCAATATTCACCTTTCCTAAACCTCTGGAAGCGGAACCACCAATGCGAAAGTTACAGGAATTATTTTCGATGAATTTTTGCAACCTTTCAGCCAAAGTTGCATCATCAACCACAACAAAACCGCGAAAAACGAAGTTATCCCATTCATCAGTTTGAGTATCTTTCAAAAAAGACTCATTTAAAACTTGCACACTGTAAAGGATTTCTTCTTCTGCGGTTGCGCGACGACGATTAATTCCCACGCGGGTTAAAAAGCGGCTACTCGCATCATGGCTGTAATATTTATTGTCTACTTGACTGTAAAAAGTATTATAGGTTTCTACCTGGGGATTTGTTCCTTGGGCGATCGCCTGGAGGTCGCTGGGGTCGTAAACTTGATTGTAGGCTGCTGCACAAAAGCCATCAATGAGAGTATCAAACACCCCATGTCCACCACTGGAAGTAAAGCCTGGATTGGTTTTGGAACTCACAGCAGTTGCAGGTAAAACCTGAATGGGATGATTTACAACTGTGGATTTATCGCCTATTTTGGTAACTGCGGGGTAAGCATTGCCAAAAATCGCCGGATTTTCCCCTAAAAATAGAGTTTGAAAATCACCACCATTCTCTGCTAAATTTGCTGACTGCTGACCAGATAGTTGTAAAATTTGGTAAGCGATCGCACCTCGTAAAACCGAACCTGCAATATAGTTTTCCACCTCACTCACAGAACCACCGGGTTTTTGTCGTCCAGGTGCGAGGGGAGATAAAGCTGTAATGGTTAATTCCAGTCTGGTCATGATTTTGCCTTTGGTAATAAACTTAACCAAACCTTATCATCACTAGAAATTTGTGGTAATCTCTCCCAATGCAACCATCCTAACCCCGCAGATTTGCTACCACCCAAGGCGTGAATATGATGTAAAGCAGCAATTATCAAAGGTTTGGCATAATTTGGACAATTTGGTAATAGATGAATTTCTCCTGTAAAACTTAATTGAGTATTGACAGGAGAAGTTTCTAATAAATATAATTTCTTTTCTTCTGCGGTGCGTCTTTTGCGGTTAATTGTCACCCCAGGACGCAAAACTTCTGGTAAATCTGCTGCTGCTACAGAGCAAATCAAATCATCAACAATCACCCGTGAAGGTAAAATTGGATTACCAAATATTTGAGAAACAAAACAGTGATATCCTTTATAACCAGGAACTTGATAATTGTCTCTAAACTGACTTAATACCTGTTCTTCTCTGGGACAAAGTAAATTAGCAGTTGGTGCTGAAAAAATTTGCCATCCTAAACTACGCGCTAATTTTTCACATTCATGACGCAATCTTCCTTTCATTTGTGACGCAGGTATCAGAAGTTTTCCTTGTGCGTTGCGAACTATGGGTTTATCTGCTAATGAACCAGAAGAACCACCCGCACCTACACATAATGCAGTTTCAATGACAGCGTTAAGTCGAATAGTATTACTAGAGGAAAGGTTATCTAAATAAATCATGACCTTACCTCTGATGGTGTAGATTCATCGGGATTATCTGCTGGTTCCTCAATAAATGGATACAAATCAACTAATTCTCGCCAAATAGTTTCGTAAGTATATTTTTTCCGCAAAGTTATAACTACATAGCGCAATCGGAAATCTTCTGGCGGTAAAGTCTTAAGAAAAATTAGTAACAGTAAGTTACGACGAAGATTAGCAATATCACATAACCAAGGTGCTATATTCCCATTATTTGTGAGTGCATCACACCAAGCCAATTCAAATTTTGCTTTTAATTCTTGTTTAGCTTTTTCATTTGTCAACCGAATCCTAAAATAGCGATAATTCAGAATAGCTGTACGCTTACCTCGTTCTAGTAAACTGCGAATTTGATAAAGTTGAGATCGCGGAAATTCAGCTTGTTTAAAAGCTTTAACAGTTTCTAATAAACCGCCTAGTTCATATAATGTGTAAGGAGAAGCATAAAGCTTTAACTTAGATTGTCCATCTTTATTTTTGATTAACCCCTGTTCTCGAAAATCCTTAATATTCGAGGAAATCATGGTTACAGCTTTCATCACTAAAAAATCCACTGTACCACTATAGTATTTGTGGTCTTTTTTCAAATCTTTTGCATATTTCTTAGCTGATTTTAATAATTGGCTAACTAACTTATCTGCATAATAAATTGGTGTATCCTGCGCTGTAATTAATACCCCTGTTGACATACTCAATAAACATTGAGAAGCGGGATTTTTACCTGTGTTGTAACGATGCACTAATAAATTAGGCTGTATTTCTTGTAATGAATAACGATTAGTATCTAGCAGTTTTTCTTCAAACTGATCGCCAATTATTTTAGCTATTTCTAAAGCTTTATTTGCAGGAACAACCAATAATACATCATCACCCCCAATGGTAATAATTTCAAAAGGATGAATCCAAACAGGTTTTTTATCGCTTCTACTAGAATTAGTATCAGGGGTATATCTATAAGGATGCAAATATTCCGCTAAAGCTGCATAAACTGATTTTTCTGTAGCATCAAAAATATCATGACTAAAAAGCTGGTAATCTTGGGGTGTTTTAATTTTCTGGCGAATATAGCCACCCATATTATTACCATCAGCATAAATATAAGCCACAAATCCAGATGGGTTACTTGCTGATGCAATTTCTCGCAAAGAACGCGCTTCTTCTACGTCTTCATTCAAATCACCATAATATCGATTAGATAACTGTCGGTTATTATCATCAGCAAGAAAGTCTTCAAACTTTTTTACCCAGCTAGGAATCCAAATATCAAAAGGTTTCCATTCCAAATTGGCTTTATCATACCAGGCGTGATGACTTTCGCGTTTAGCTATCTCACCTACCAACCGTTTTCGTGCTAGAGGTTCCGACAAAAAACTGCTATTTGGTAAGTCTACATCCATAATTGCAGAACGGCGATCGCTTTCATCTCGTTGTATGTATGGATGAGTTTCAAACATCGGTGGATAGCACCGACTGGGACGTTCAGGAAAATCATTCCCATTCCGTCTTTGTGTAAACTGGTTTGCTAATTTCCCCACTAGTTCATTAAAATTTTTCCGATTTTTGAACCTTTCAAAAGGATCGTTAACTTCTGGTTGATCAAAATAAGCTTTAATTACGGGATTATTTTGATTCTTTTTATACTTATCAAACCAGAAAGTATCTGCAATGTTGTCTGACAATAAACCAAAGCGAAATTCTAATAACCTAAAGGTATCATCAACTGCACAAGAATTAGCTGTAAGCGTTTCGTGAGTATAGCGTTTTTCAATAGCCTGTGCTAAATCATTTACAAAAGCCGCCGGACAAAATGCGAGAATATTACCACCTGTAGAATAGATAATGAGTTCCGGGATTAAAGCTTTTCTCAAATCTGGAAAATTATTATCTAACCAATCTTCGATTGATTTTGAAGGTTTACCATCACCAAAAAATTTAGGTAAATCAAACAAATTTATCCGGTCAAGGAGTGCTGAAGCACCACGAATATCAGGTAATTTCGCCGCTTCAAAAACATATTGTTTAATTTTTGTCGCACCACCATAAACTAAGCCAATAGGCGTTTTCTGTTCCCAGAGGTCAGGATAATCTTTGTGTAACTCGTCTAAGGTTTGAGGAAAGTCTTTGTCAGATATTTCGTAAAGTCGTTTTGCCTGTTGGACAAAATGTTCTATGCTTTTTGGCATAGCCTGATCTATAGGTAATGCCTGTCTCATTTGATGCAAGGCACTTAGTTCATCCTGGTTGAGATTGTGCTTTTCACCCCAAACAAGACACCAGCTTAAAGCAGTAATTGTACGTATACTTGATTCGTCTGTCATGGCGTTAAAGCAATCATTAAGAAGTAGCACAAACCTATTAGCACTTATTTTTTCACCTAATAGACTTTGTGAACAGGTAATAATTTTATCTATTAAAGATTTATACTATTTCACACTGAGTTTTCAGTAAAAACAAAAAAATTCAAGATTTCTTAATTTTCTAGAGTTAGTAATAAAAATTAATTTTCTTTAGTAAAAACTTTATTTAGTTGCTTACTTTGTCTAGTTTGCCAGTGATCTATCTCACAAGATAGCAGTGTTTACATTTTTATACTTTGATTTTAAACAGTGGTGATTTTATGCTTTAATCTGGCAGATATCTTGATTAAGCCCAAAAATAAAATTAATTTCCCTGGAGTAAATCACATGAGTAATCTAAATATCTACCAATATTTGAGTAATCTTGATTCACTCAAGAGTATTTTGACTACTCTTATTTCCATAGCCGTTGGTTCATTTACAACTTATAAAGTTCTCAATACTGTTTTTAAACGAGAACAAATTTTGTTTAACAACTTACAAAGAAAAATAAAAGTATTTTATCCACCTTATGAAAACAATAAAGAGATGGAAGTCGAATTTGAAGAAATTGCAAATAATCGTTTATTTAATGCAGATTTTAGAACTTGCGATATTCGTAAAATTAATAATATAGACAGTAAAAGCCTTGTTATTATAGGTTTTGGGTCTGATTTTAATTTTTTTGAATCTGTATATGTTAAAGCAACACAATATAAAATTCCCATAATTATTTATACTTACGGCAAGAGTCGTGTATTAGAACCCAAGCACTGGGATGTATTAAATAGATATCAATGGTATTCTGTATGTAACACACCCATTCGCCTAATTTCCGATATTTTCACTATTTTATCTACTTTTACTTATGAAGATAAATGAGAAATCATTCAGAAATGACCTCACGAACAATAAAGATATAAAGATCCCCGACTTCTTCAAGAAGTCGGGGATCTGAGCCTCTCAGTTTAAGTTTTTGTAACAATCTTGACAGTGATAAGCCACATATCCTACTGTTTGATCTAGTGTGTTGAGTATTTTCGACACCACTCACCAGAACCTTGAAAACCGCATAAATTCGTTGACTGGTGTCGATTGCTTGCACAGTAAGGGTTTTAGGCTACAAAATCCGCGACTTATGAAATTTATTTAGTTAAAGAAAACAGTGGTGTCGAATTGGGAGTCTGTAACCTACTCACTGCAAGGCTTCTAGATGTGAACTCTTTACATAACCTCTTCCCCTAACGGGGATGTAAACAAAAAATAAAGAACCTTTCATTTTGAAAGCCTCAAGACATCCTTTACATAACCTCTTCCCCTAACGGGGATGTAAACACCATCGTATTCAAACAAAACCATATCGATACGCTTTACATAACCTCTTCCCTTAACGGGGATGTAAACTCTTCGGGGGCGTTCGCCTCCCTGAAGTCATTTTTGACTTTACATAACCTCTTCCCCTAACGGGGATGTAAACCTGGAACCGCCAAAGTTGAACTTTCCTTCAACGCCAAATACACTTTACATAACCTCTTCCCCTAACGGGGATGTAAACTTTACCACTCCGTTTCCTGCATAAAACACATCGATCTTTACATAACCTCTTCCCCTAACGGGGATTAAAACTTGAGTACGCCGAGTACGCGCTACCTTCAAAAATCAATCTATATAAAAAACGATCGCATCCCCTCATTCTCAGTCAGTGCGATCGCTCGTAAAATATCTATATATAGTGCGGTCGCATTGGTTATTTAATTCTCATTAGAGAAAAATGAAAACTGTTCATGAGTTAAAGCAAATTTTATTAGCACAAAAACAATACCTGTGTGAAAATTATCAAATTACACAACTAGGTATTTTTGGATCTTATGCAAGAGAAGAACAGACAGAATCTAGTGATGTGGATATTCTGGTTGACTATGAAATAGCGCCGACTTTTATTAAATTAGCTCAACTGAAAGATTATTTGAGTCAAGTGTTTGACTTAAAGGTAGATGTTGTAACTAAAAATGGACTAAAGCCTCGCATTCGGGATCGCGTGTTGTCTGAAACTATCTATATATGAAACGAAGCTAATTCTGATCGCCAGGGCTAGGTGCAAGATGTCAGTCTACTTAGGCAATAAAGGAGAGAATCTATTTAGGCGATCGCAGATAATTTAGAAATGCCTGAATCTATGAAAACTGATCTGAAATTAGCCAGGCGATCTATAAAACAAAAAATTATCTAATGGTTACGTCTGGAAACCACTCTGATTTTTTAACAATTAATTATGGGGATTTCTCTTCCCAAGGATTAATAATAAAAATTCCGCAGCCTGCAAAATCAGCAACATTACGAGTTGCTATAGCTGCATTATGAGAGTAACAAATAGCAGCAATTTGGGCATCAGCTTGAGATATGGGAGTCCCACTGACTCTTCTTTGGGCTGAAATATTAGCAAAAGCTACAGCAGCCAATTCATCGAATGAGAGAACACGTCCTATAAAGTCTTCTGCAAACATTAAAGTAGCGGCTTGGTAGAGTTCATATTTCCGCTTGCCTTCTGGTAAAATGGCAATGCCATAGAGTATTTCTGCTTGTGTAATTGTTGTAGTAAATAAACTGATTACAGGTTGTTGCGCTGCCCAATTACGAACTATTTTAGAACCTTGAGGTTTGATTAATTCTGACAACACATTAGTATCAAGAATAATCATCATTCAAAATTTGGTGCAGAACGCATAGGTTCTCTGGTAATTTCTCCTAGTTCAAAATCTCCTAAGTGAGAAAAGCGTTTTTCTATCATATTTACAATATTGACAGGCTGTTGTTGATTTTCGCATAAAGCAAGGCGGAGAATCTCCGTTGCTTCTTCTTCTAAGGAACGACCATTTTTTGAGGCTCGTTCTTGCAATAGGTATTTGATGTTATCATCAATGTTAAAAATGGTAATGTTTGTCATAGTGAATGAATTAGATTGTGATACGTTTATCCATTTAATAATTATATTTTAGTTGAATTAATCATCAAAACTTATATCAAATTAAACAGGCGATCGCTGTTGAATGACCTCACGAACAATAAAGATCCCCGACTTCTTGAAGAAGTCGGGGATCTGAGCCTCTCACTTTAAGTTTTTGTAACAATCTTGACAGTGATCAGCCACATATCTTACTGTTTTAATAAGCTTGTGAGTCTCATCTACACACCTCCGCCGAACCTTGAAAACCGCATAACTTCGTTGAACTGTGTCGATACTTGACACAGCAAGGGTTTCAACCGACAAAATTGATGATTTTTGGCAAGTTTTTTGTCAATTTTCAGAGGTGTGTCGATTAGGGGGTGTGAAAGTCAGTCCTAGTCAGGCTTTCAGAAGTGAACTCTTTACATAACCTCTTCCCCTAACGGGGATGTAAACTTGAATGTCAGCTTTTGATTGGGTTTCACGCCACTCAACTTTACATAACCTCTTCCCCTAACGGGGATGTAAACTAAACTCCCAGTAACTTTTACCACCATATTCAAACAAAACTTTACATAACCTCTTCCCCTAACGGGGATGTAAACAACCCGTGAATGAAAATTTCTAAAGCGATAAATTCTTTCCTTTACATAACCTCTTCCCCTAACGGGGATGTAAACGAAAGCGTTGGCAACAGGAAGGCTATCATATCAACTTTACATAACCTCTTCCCCTAACGGGGATGTAAACGCGTAATCCCCGTTGCCTGTCGAAACAGTTCCGGAGATGAACTTTACATAACCTCTTCCCCTAACGGGGATGTAAACTTCATCTTGAGATAAGGAAACAATAACAGCTTTAGCTTTACATAACCTCTTCCCCTAACGGGGATGTAAACCTCCCATATACCAGGTTAAGAAACCAAATATTATGACTTTACATAACCTCTTCCCCTAACGGGGATGTAAACTTTCATTTGCAGAAACTTGAGAGCCTCCAAAACTTTACATAACCTCTTCCCCTCACGGGGATGTAAACATTCGAGGATCGAACGCCATGGGGCGAGATTCGTCAACTTTACATAACCTCTTCCCCTAACGGGGATGTAAACGCCTCATTGTCCAGCTTGACGAAGCCGGTAGAGTGACTTTACATAACCTCTTCCCCTCACGGGGATGTAAACTCAAGGTAACAGGCAACGGCCTCAATCAGCTGATTGACTTTACATAACCTCTTCCCCTCACAGGGATGTAAACGATTTTGCCAGACAGTGATATTCACCGTTTCTGTCCTTTCTTTACATAACCTCTTCCCCTCACGGGGATATAAACAATCTGAAACCTGGGCAGATGATTCGCCTCAACCCTCAAGATGCTTAAGATTCAAACCACCGAGTGATTTAACTCATGCCCTCAATTGTCAAACTGGCAATGTCAAAGTTAACAAAATACAGGGGCAAAGATTGCATGATGATTCCCTCTTGGATGGTAATTGGATCTATAACTTTTTTAGTGGCGATTGGTAGTTTCTTCATCACGCCCCGCGATGTGAAGTGGTTTGCACAGCTAAGTCGTCCCCAATGGCTAGTCTTTGAACCTTTCATCCCATTGATTTGGACTGTGATTTTTATCTGCGGTGCTGCTTCAGCTAACATTGTCTGGCAGAAAAATCCAGGAGGCTTAATCACTTGGTTATTGATGGGTTTCTACTTGCTAGTAGAAATCATCACCATTGCCTATATACCTCTCATGTTGAGGTTTCGCAGTCTCAAAGCCGGAGAAATTATTGGGCTAACTGGTTTGATTTCAGGCATTGTGCTGACAATCTGCGTTTTGCCAATTTCTACATTAGCGGCGCTGTTACTCATTCCCTATCTGGTTTGGAGTCCCATTGGTACATACACTACCGATGAATTAAGACAGCTAAATCCTGAAGATGCGTAGTCATGCACCTATGCCAAACGCCCATAACGTGCCGTGAAGAAATTAGCTGGATGGGCTTGATTATGTAACCAAGCCCACATTTGATCACCATAGGAAAAATGCCACCATTCTCTAGGGTTACGTTGAAACCCAGCCTTTAACATGACATCACATAACAACAAACGATGGGCATGATATTGTTGCGCTTCTGGCTGGTCACTATTGGCATAGTAATCGGGATGCGATCGCTCTGACAATTCATCAATCGGCGAACCCATATTTACTATTTCCCCAGTATCATCAACCAGCGTCACATCTACGGCTGCACCTGTACTGTGCGGCGGTGGAGTTTTTTCATCCAAACTTGGTACAGCCCAAATTTCATAAACTGCTTCCCAAATCTCTTGGCGTTGGTTTGGTGATAACTCAGCCTCAGTCAATTTCTGCTGCTGCAACGCTTGGGCAAAACTGTAATCTACCATAAACTGTTGTACAGGCACGGGGCGATAGGCATCAAAAATTTGGATATACCAACGAGAATGCAGTTGTTGCAGATAATTTTGGGCTTGAATTAAATTGTCAACCACACTTTGGCGCAGATAATAAGGAGAATGTTCCCCATAAGGCGCACCAAGTTTTTCATAAGGATGGGGAGATTCCACCGCAAACAATTCCAAAGGAATCGGCACAAGTAGTTCACCGCATTCGAGAATAGGGATTTGGTGATAGGGTCGCATCAGTGTCAGCCAGAATATATAGTGATTATAATTTCGCTGTGCGATCGCCACATTTTATTCACCCAGAAAATTTGTAGAGAGTTTTAGGGGTAGCCGCAACCCACCACCTAACAATACTCTCCTTATAAGATACAAGGTTGGGTTTCGCGTTCAACCCAACCTACAGTTTTTTTGGCGTTGCTTAATCAGGATATGAAAGTCAAAAACTTCATCTTTCAAACTCTTACTCTCTGCGACTCTGCGACTCTGCGTGAAACAAATTCATATTTTCAATCAGCAACGCCGTTTTTTTTACATCCTTTGCAAAAACACCGGGCGATTGGAAAAGAGCCTCCGGCACGCTTCGCGAACGTGGCTATACAAACTAAACCGCCTACACGGGTTTCAGAAAGTCCGCGTAGGTGGCCTACCCTTCGGGAACGCCAAGGGCGAACGTTTGTGTAGCCCCAGACTTCTAGTCTGTGGGCGATCTAAAAAATCATTTCTTTTCAAGACATAAATCCTTTAATTTTGTCTATATAAATGGTTAAAACCATTGACTTTTTAAGATTAAATTGCAAAATAGAAGAGAGATTTTAGATTTGCAGCTTAATCATATTCAAAGTCGTGCTAGTTAAATTCCATCGTTAAGTATTTAGGGAGTTGATGACATGGCAAGGATAAAAATTGCTGATTTGTATCCAAGTAATAAAGAACAGCTTTTGAATGAAATAACCAATGGAGAAATGAAGATAATAGAAGGCGGTCAAGGAAGCATAGTCTCACCAAACACATCCAATATCAATGAACAATCTTTAGTAGATACATTTGACCAAAATTTAAATGGGTTTCTATTTAGTTTGAGGTCACAAATTGATGAAACACTTTCTCTCACTCGCAATCGAGTTAGTGAGGAATTAGATTTGCTCTGAATTCTATTTAAATTTATATTCTAGTATCGTGCATTTTCAATCTAACCAGCTTGAGAATGCACGATTTTTGTATTAATTATCAACTTGAGAAATACCTGGTAATTGGAAGCATACCGTAAGCTTAGGCGGACTCTTTAAAAACCGTGTATCGCTAAAGCATTAGACTAAAACTACAGTTTCAGTAAGACACAAATCAGTCATATATGTCTTTTTAACCAGGTTTCTAGTCTTGACTTTCTGATTTTTGATAAATAAAAATAGCAGTAACAGTTAAGCAAAACACAGCTTAATTGTTCACCAGTTTTATTTACTAGCAACAATGCTTGAGGAGCTTATATGGCAAAGATTGCACTTTCTGAATTACACGCTGCTGGTTCTGAATTGTTTCACGATTCTGAGAGTTTTCTCAATGAACTAAGCGATGTAGATTCCATTTCTGGTGGTAGTACCCACGGTTACGGCGCTGCTGGCTATCAAACTGTCAGCGATATTTCCACACTGACTAAGCTAGCTGAAGCCTTTGTCTTTACATATAGCATCGGGCATGTCACCTACTTAGCTAAGTCATTCAGTTACGCATACTAATGGCTTCAGGTAACTAGGAGCTAGATGGCTCTTCAGGGATTAAAGGTAAAACTAATCTAAGTGATGAACTTGAGGTTTTTTAGTACCAATAATCCCTAAGAGCCAGGCGGGTTGAACAATTTTGAATTGAATTGCTTAATTGGGACAAGTCAAGTCCTTTAGGAGTACATCATGGCAAATATTACACTGTCTGAATTACACGCCGCTGGTTCCGAACTATTTCAAGATTCTGAAAGTTTTCTCAATGAACTTAACGATGTAGATTCCATCTCTGGTGGACAAATTGGTTACGGCGCCACTCAAGCGGCTGTTAGCAATCCTGCGACACTGACTAAACTGGCTGCAGCTTTTGTCAATGTCTATGCCATCGGTCACGTTACAGTGTTAGCTAAATCATTCAGTGTAACTGGAATTTAATGGTTCTGGGTCACTACTGTGCTTGATGGTTTGCCAGGGATTAAAGGTAAAAAGTCATCTATACGATGAACAAAAACTTTTGTTATTACCAATAATCCCTGAGGTCTAGCTAAACTGAGCAATCTTCAGTTTCATTACAACAAGTCTTTTAGGAGTACATCATGGCAAATATTACACTGTCTGAACTACACGCTGTTGGTGCTGAATTTTTCCAAGATTCAGAAAGTTTTCTTAATGAACTCAGCGATGTAGATTCCATCTCTGGTGGTCAACTTGGCTTTGGTGGCGGTGCCACTGCCGCTCAACTCGCTGTTAGCGATCCTAAGACATTGACTAAGCTAGCTGAAGCTTTTGTCTATGTGTATGGCATTGGTCACGTTACCGTTTTAGCCAAGTCATTTAGTGTAACTGGCATCTAATGACTCCGGAAAATTACTAAGAATGATGGCTCTTCAGGGATTAAAGGAACAAGTTATCTATGTGTCAACATCAGGTGTCTTGATTACCAATAATCCTTGAGAGCCGGCTAGACACCATCTTGGTCTTGACTGCAACAAACAAGTCTCACAAGTCTTTTAGGAGTACATCATGGCAAATATCACTCTTTCTGAACTACACGCTGCTGGTTCTGAATTGTTTCAAGATTCCGAAAGTTTTTTGAATGAACTCAGCGATGTAGATTCTATCTCTGGTGGTCAAATTGGCTACGGTGCCACCGTCGCTACAGGTGCTACTGTCGGTGCTAGCAATCCTATGACATTGACTAAGCTGGCTGAAGCCTTCGTCTATGTATATGGCATTGAGCATGTGACTTTGTTAGCCAAATCATACAGTGTAACTGTTATCTAATGACTTTGAGTCATTACTTAAGATAAATGGCTCTTCAGGGATGAAAAGTAAAACTTCATCTATGTGTCAACATAGGGTGTTTTGATTACCAATCATCCCTGAGAGCCAGGCAGATTCAACGCTCTCGATTTTCACTGAAATCACAAGTCTTCACAAGTCTTTTAGGAGTACATCATGGCAAATATCACTCTATCTCAACTACACGCTGCTGGTTCTGAATTGTTTCAAGATTCCGAAAGTTTCTTGAATGAACTCAGCGATGTAGATTCTATCTCTGGTGGTCAAATTGGCTACGGTGCTACCGTCGCTACAGGTGTCACTGTTGGTGCTAGTAACCCTTTAACACTGACTAAGCTAGCTGAAGCCTATGTCTATACATATGGCATTGGTCACGTTACCTTGTTAGCCAAGTCATTTAGTGTAACCGTAGTTTACTAATACCTTTAGCTAACTACTGAGATAAATGGCTCTTTGGGGATGGAAAGTCACAAGTTATCTATGTATCAACATTAGGTGTCTTGATTGCCAATCATCCCTGAGAGCCAGGCAGATTCAACGCTCTCGATTTTCACTGAAATCACAAGTCTTCACAAGTCTTTTAGGAGTACATCATGGCAAATATCACTCTTTCTGAACTACACGCTGCTGGTTCTGAATTGTTTCAAGATTCCGAAAGTTTCTTGAATGAACTCAGCGATGTAGATTCTATCTCTGGTGGTCAAATTGGCTACGGTGCTACCGTCGCTACAGGTGCTACTGT
>JADEXK010000074.1 GCA_015207155.1 Nostocales cyanobacterium LEGE 11386
TTCAAAAGGGTTCTATCTTGCTCTCTAGTCAGAAATACCCTTAAACGGCTGCCCATATCCCTGTTACCTTTGTAGACACATTTTACGTTTTTACTTATCTTTACACAGTTTGGTTTTTTCACCTCGTCTTACTTACAAGCAGATATAACTTACGCAAAACCGCTACAGAGTGGAAACTATCAACTAGCAAAACTTTCAATCAAATGCCAATGGCGACAATCTTCAATCGTCTGTTTGATGAATTCAAACATTTGTCGGCAATGATTATCAAGTTGTAGTGGCAGTTCCTCGTTTTTCATCACAATACTCATCCGAGTTTCCGTTTCGGTAGCACTTGATCTCTCAATCAGTGCTTCTACTTTGACCAACTTGGAGAAAGAAGTAGTACCAGGAATTTCCCGCGCCATAATGTAATCGGCTGTGTAATATTGAATCTCCAAATCACAATCTTGTAAAAGTTCTACAAGTAATGGCTGGAGATGACCAATAGGAACAGCAAGAGTAAATGAACAGGTATAGCGAGCCATAGTAGCCCCACCCCTTACAACACTCCGTTCATCCTATAATATCGAAGCATCGAAACGGTAAATCATTATAGATTCATTTAAAGAACTAAAATTTTGCTATCACCCCATAGGAAGGTAATGCAAGTTAAAAATTCGCTAAAAAACTTTAAAATAAGGGTTTGGTGGAGGTGCAGATGAAGGTAGCAATTACTGGAGCAACGGGATTTGTCGGTAGTCGTTTGGTAGAACGACTCCACAAGGATGGTAATAGAGTACTGGTGTTAACCCGTAACACTACCTTTGCCCAAAAGGTTTTTCCCCCTGGGGCTTTTCCTCATGTAGAAATTGTTGCTTATACACCGACAGTATCTGGTTCTTGGCAAGAGGCGATCGCGGGTTGTGATGGTGTGGTTAATTTGGCAGGAGAACCCATTGCTGAGGAACGCTGGACACCAGAACAAAAGCAGAAAATCCTCAATAGTCGCCAGCTAGGCACACAGAAAATAGTTGAAGCTATAACCAAGGCTAATCCTCGCCCCAGTGTGTTAGTCAATGCTTCAGCTATTGGCTACTATGGCACTAGCGAAACCGCTACCTTTGATGAAACGAGTTCATCTGGTAATGATTTTCTCGCCCAAGTATGCCAAGCTTGGGAAGCAGAAGCACAAAAAGTTAAAGATGCTGGTGTGCGTCTTGTAATTCTGCGTTTCGGCATTGTCCTAGGCAATGGTGGTGCTTTAGGCAAAATGATTACACCGTTCAAACTGTTTGCTGGTGGGCCTATTGGTAGTGGTCGGCAGTGGTTTTCATGGATTCACTTAGACGACTTAGTAAGCCTGATTCTGCAAGCTTTAACTAAACCAGAAATGGAAGGCGTATATAATGCTACTGCCCCTAACCCAGTACGTATGGTAGATTTAAGCCAAACTTTGGGGGAAGTGATGCATCGCCCTTCCTGGTTACCTGTACCAGCTTTTGCTCTAGAAGCTCTGTTGGGAGATGGGGCGATGGTAGTTTTAGAAGGTCAACAAGTTCTTCCCCAGCGCACCTTAGAAGCAGGCTTTGAGTATCAATATCCTCATTTGCCATCAGCATTAAGGCAAATTCTTAACTAAAATAATTTTTATTGGCTGGTAGTGAGGACTTCAGTCCTATATTGAGGACTAAAGTCCTCACCCTACGGGTAATGCCTCCGGCACGCTGCGCGGTAAGCGCAGCTATGCCCGTCAGGGCTTTACGTTAGTCGCTCATGGGGGAAACCACGCCACTTGCTCCACTACAGCGCTGCGCGCATCCTGCGGCGGGGGAGCCACTCCGTTGCGGGGGTTCCCCCCGTTGAAGGAAGTGGCGTGAAACCCCAAGACCGCAGTGGCTCCCCAAGACCGCGCTAACTCACTACAAACCTTTAATCAGCCGAAAATTTGCGAGATACCCAACTAATCAAACCGCTAAGAATAGCGCCACCCATGAGGATACCAATTGCTGGGTTGAATACAGGCATCCAAAGTTGATGCCATAAATCTAAACCCAGATTTACTCCCGCAGCATCACCGATCGCTGCGATCGCTAACCAACCAAAGCCTAATAACACTAAGAATACATCAGCAACTAAAATCAAATTTAGCCAGTTTAATAATTTATCTTTCATCAGGGAGTAGGGAGTAGAAGTCAAGTTATTTCTTCTTTATCCTCTACTTCTGTGCATCTACTCCCCAATAAACTTTAATTATTCTTCAAATAGCCAAGTTTTGACTTTCGCCAAACTCTGCCAATCTGGTTTTCTATTTAAACCGTCGGCAATGCTATCTTTGATTTCATCTTGAACTTCTGGGCTGACAAAAATTAGCTGTTTGACAAAATCAATGTGTTGTCGCAAACCCTTTTGACCTGTTTCTAACATTGCTAAGGCGAGATTAATCCTAGCTTGTGGATCTTGTGGATTTAACTTTACTGCTTTCTGTGCTGCCTTGTAAGCCAAATTGGGTTTGTTCTCCAGCAAATACAACCAAGCTAAACAAATCCACGCTGAACTAGTTTTCGGAGCGCGATCGCACACTTCTTTAAATACAGGGATTAAAGATTCTGCTGCTTCGCCAGCTTTGTAGCGTTCTAAACCTGTATCAAACAGGAACTCAACTGTTTGAGCCATAATAAATTAGTTAATAATCATATAGTCAATAGTCAGTCGTCAATAGCAACTAACAACTGACAACCGACCACTGACAATCTTACACTCCAAATGACTTGCCGCAACCACAGGTTTGAGCTGCATTGGGGTTCGTAAATTGAAAGCCACCACCAATCATGGCATCGCTGTAATCGAGCATTAAGCCATAGAGATATAATAAGCTTTTGCCATCACAGACAATTTTGAAGCCATCATAATCAAAAACTTCATCCTGAGGGGTGATCTTGCTGGTGTCTTCAAAGTCCATCATGTAAGACATCCCGGAACAACCACCTTGACGTACTCCTACTCGTAAGCACAGTTCTTGGCCTTGCTTTTCCCGCAAGGATTTGACTTGGCGCAAGGCGGATTCACTCAGTTGAATTCCACGTTGTTGAGACTGAGTTACTTGTGTCATTTGTTTTTCAACTCCTTAAGTGGTCTAACCAGTAACCTGTCTAGGCTTGTTATTGCCCTTGGGTTGCCCTTCAGTTTTTGTATTCATTCTAGCGGTATTGACATCGCTAGTTGCCAAATTGTAAACACTCCGTCAAAAGTAGCCAAAGATTTTTATTCTAGAATTGAGGGATTCGGGATTTTTGGAATTCAAGCCTTGTGGCAACCTGAGTTGCAACCACTCTTCAGGCATAGCCAGGAAAATTTGATCCGAGGCTAGTCATTCCCCATAGTTTACTTCTAAATTGCTTCGTTTTGATTAACTTACTCTATGACAAGTTTTAATCGCTCTACCAGTCGTCGATTGAAGACATTAACTCAAATTCCTTCTGTATGGGAGGGCGATCGCCGTCCAATGTCATCATCACCAGCCCAGCATTCAGACTCAGAGGCAAAAGGTGAATGTATTCTTTGGGTAGATGGTTCACAAGGTGTTGTGCGCGGAATGGACGTGGTACCCCCCGAAACAGGGCCGGAAGCAATTGTTCGCACTTTAATGCGGGCAATGGAACATCCCCATAGTCCGGGTAAACCCGCCAGACCCCAAAAAATTGTGGTCAAAGACCGTGAAATTCAGTTTTACTTGCGCGGTGTGTTGCAAGATTTGGATATTGTCATTGATTACGCCCCAGAATTGCCCTTGATTGATGAACTGTTTCGTGGGTTTAGCGAAGTCCTCGATAGCCAAATTCCCGATTTACCTCCACAGTATGCACAAGCCTTACATGATAAAGCCTTGGCTCTTTGGCAAGCAGCTCCTTGGGAATTTTTGGAAGAACAGCAAATCTTGTCAATAGAGATTAATAAATGGGATGTTGGTACACTCTATGCCTCGGTGATGGGAATGCTGGGGATGGAGTACGGAATTTTGTTTTATCGCTCTGAAGATTCTCTCAAGCAGTTTCGGGCAGCAGTTTTACGGGATGACGAATCACAAGGGCGTTTAGAAGAAGCTTTTCTTAAGCAAGATTGCCTGTTTCTTACCTTTGAGCATGAGGACGACATCGACGAAGATGAGGATGATTTAGTCGATTTGCCCGGCTCAGAAATTGAACCAACTTTCGGTAATATACACCCTTTAGAGGGACTGCGGTCTGTTTTGTATGATGAGGAGGCACTTGCAGTCTTCGTTGCTCTAGAAAGCCTTGGCCGCTTTATCCGCGATTATCGCCGCCAGCTTCAGAATGAAAACTTTCCCAGTCTCAGCCGTCGCTATCGCATTTCTCTGCCTCAATCAGAGACAACTTCAATTAAATCCGTATCTGTAAATGTCTCTACTATGCCGCAGTTGGCAGCAGAATTAGAGGAAATGGCAGGTTTTGGTGTCCCAGAGTTAGAGATGGGAGAGCAAAACTTACCTGCATTTCGTTCCTTGCGAGATGATTTGATTCCAGAAGACTCTTTCCTCAGTCTGGGAGTTATGTCTTGGGAAATGCTGGATTTCCTGCGTCAAGGAGTTAAATATCATCAAGCGGGTGAAATTCCCAAAGTTGGTGACGGATTACCTGTAATTTTAATTCAAACCTCCCGCCCCAAAGCTAAAACTGTAATTGAAAATATTGAGGCGGCTGGCGGACTTAAAGCAATTTGCTTTAATCCAGGTGCTGATCCTTTCGATGGCGATCGCTATGACTTGGGTTTGTTGCAAACTCAAAATGATGAATTATTTTTATTCGGTGAATTTTTAGATGATGACCCTACTCATAGAGAAGCCCGCAAAAAATGGAATCAACGCTGTAAAAATACCAAGGGCTACTGCGGTTTGATCATTGCCAAAGGACTGACAGGAGCTTCCCGTGGTAATCCCCAAATGCGAGATATGATGGCTTTGTTTGAGGCGCGATCGCTTTCACCTAAAGATTTAGGTCTCGGTACTCTCCAACTCATGCCGCAATTTCAATTGGAATAAAACTCACACAGTCACCACAGATATAGCAGGGAATAAGCTTGAAAGTCTTTTGGTGTTCGGGTTTTATCTTCAGTTTATGTCCTCAGTTACCTGGCAACTGCTATAAGTAAAAAACTTACCCAAATTGTTGTTATTTGGTGTTGATCTGTGGTTTTTCACTACCACTTGTGATTCTTTTAAATTTTGGATAGATATTACTGTTATAGCATGGTGCTTTATCTAAATTTCATAAAGTACGTATATTTTCATGCTTTTACGGTAACCTTCTGGAGAAATTCACTTGGTGAAAACCGCTAAATGCTCAACAAAAAATTGGTAAAAATTTAGTTTTTCTCAAATTTACCCCACTGATTTTGATATTTTCATCTCTAATCGGCTTTTTTAAAACTGCATCTTCTAAGAACTGTCAACATAATTAACTAAAAATTTAGATATACTCCTACTTCTTCATGTTTTTTTTATAAAGAATAAAAATTCTAGGAAAAAACCCTTTTAATAAAGATTATTTAAAGCCTAAAAATCACGGTTATAATAGCCTTACCAGAAAAATCTGAAGCAAATTTTAATTTAAAATGGAACTTGCTAACAAATGATTTTCGTCTAATTTCCGGAGGAATCGAGCAATAAATTTACAGATAATTTTGCACACAGGAGTTTAGTACATCTTCTAAATCAACAATGGATAAAAAACTATTTATAGATAATCCAACTTGTTGAATCAGATAAGTAGGTCAAGCAAATCTCATCTCCCACAAGCTATGGTCTGTAAGTAAACCAGAACAAAATCAATTAATTGGTGGAATATGTCAGGATAAATAATCATCAACTTGAAAAAATAGCAGTCATTCATCATTCCTAGTTAAGAGTCACACCCTGAATATCAAATTAATGAATTTGTGGAAAATAGTGGTTGATTCTGAGAAGCGTTGCTAGGAAAAATGGGTTATCTACACTCAACCATCTGTATCCTCTCTTATTTCTTTGATCATCAAGACTTATCAACCTCAACAATCAGATTGAGATAACGGCGCTGGTAGTCTGTACCAAATGAATAGTTCCTAGTCTCTAGACTAGAGCAAGCAGAGCAGATGTGGAAACAACGGGAAAAATTCGCCAGCTTTGATCTAGGACTTCGGGGTCATTAGCTTGGTGAGTATCCAGTTGTCTGACACTAGACAGATGGAAAGCAACTACTTTCATCTTCATAGCGATCGCTGGTTTGTAGGTACTTTGAGGTGATAACTCGCCATATTATAGATATACACGATAGTGCGTCTACCTGGTACCACTCTGCAAGCTGCAAGCAAATGTTATCTCAAGAGATGTTTAGTTACCTTGAGTGAGAAAAAAGGTCAAATGGTGTTTATCAAGAATAATTTGGGAAATCTTGATTGAGTGAATGTAGATATCTCAAGTTCATTTATAGAATTAAATTGTCAGGTTTTGATGAACACCTTGTTGGTGTAACTGTCTTTACCAGAGAGTGTGCGCTATCTTTCCTGTCACAAGAGTAATTCTATTCTTATATTTTATTGGACAATGATCAATACATTTGACAAAGAGGACATTTTTAATGCTAGTGGCTTTGCTTGTTTCTTGACACAAACTCTGATAATCTTATCGTCTTCGTCTTGAGTTAATTGCTTTTTTGATGATGTTAATATACAGCAGACAGCATGATAATGACTAATAAAAAATGGGCCGTAAAACGCATAACTGTCAATTTAGCAGTACAGGAAGCAGAAAAACTGGAAAAATATTGTCAGCAAACAGGTAGGCCTGCTACAGATGTAATTCGTGAACTGATTAGAGGCTTACCCATATCAGATGACAGCAAGTAAGGATATGGTTTTATGGCTTCGTAGGTCATCAGTTTTCTATGCCGAAAATACTTGTCATGCTTTTTTAGTCCACATTTACTGAATAAAGTTTGTATATCCAAGTAAAGACGCGATGGAACAAGCTTATCTAGTCAGTTTCTAGAATTCAAAGGAGTATTGAAGAAGAATGCAAAATTCAGAATGCAATTAGGTAGGCTTAGATCACTACCTAATTGTACTCCTTCGGAGAACCCGCAGGATAAATAACTCAATGATCAGTTTAGTGAGAGTTTTAAACTCAACTATTCATCCACCAGTCTTACAGAATTCAGCATGAATTCTGGCTCTTAACTACTGAATTATTTCTTGATTTAAGATACATTTTTTACCAAAAGTCCTAGCGCTCTTGTGCTGCTACACCTAGTGAAGTTGACATAAATAGCCAATTCCGACACCAACCCAGTTACAATCTGTAAAGAAACTGAAAAGGTAGGACGGAATGCGTGTTGCAATAGTAGGTGCGGGACTGGCGGGGCTAGCAACTGCTGTAGATTTAGCTGATGCTGGCTGTGAAGTGCAGATTTTTGAGTCTCGTCCGTTTGTTGGTGGTAAAGTCAGTAGTTGGGTTGATCATGATGGCAACCATATTGAAATGGGGTTGCATGTATTTTTTGGGTGCTACTACCAATTATTTGACTTGATGGAAAAAGTGGGGGCGTTGTCAAATTTACGCCTCAAACAACATACTCACACTTTTATTAATAAAGGGGGCCGCACCGGCGCTTTAGATTTTCGCTTCTTGACAGGTGCGCCTTTTAATGGATTAAAAGCATTTTTTACGACTTCTCAACTTTCTTTGCAAGATAAATTGCAAAATGCGATCGCCTTAGGTACTAGTCCCATAGTCCGGGGGTTGGTAGACTTCAATGGGGCGATGAAAACTATCCGCAACTTAGACAAAGTTAGCTTTACTCAATGGTTCCGCAGTCATGGAGGTAGTGAAGGTAGCATCAAGCGCATGTGGAATCCCATTGCTTATGCTTTGGGATTTATTGATTGTGACAATATTTCCGCTCGTTGTATGTTGACTATCTTTCAGTTATTCGCCGCCAGAACCGAAGCTTCAGTTTTGCGGATGCTGGAAGGTTCCCCAGATGAATATTTACACAAGCCGATACTCAAATATCTGGAAGCCAGAGGCGCTAAAGTTTACACTCGGCGACAGGTGCGAGAAATTCAATTTACCGAGTCAGGTGAAGAAACTCACGTCACAGGCATCGTAGTTGCTGAAGGTGACACAGTAGAGACTATTACGGCTGATGCCTACGTGTTTGCTGGCGATGTTCCAGGAGTGCAGCGAATATTGCCCCAAGAATGGCGCAAATGGGCAGAATTTGACAATATTTATCAATTGGATGCCGTCCCAGTAGCCACAGTGCAGCTGAGATTTGATGGCTGGGTGACAGAACTGCAAGATGCAGAGCAACGCCAACAGCTAAATCATGCAGCCGGGATAGATAATTTACTGTATACCGCCGATGCTGATTTTTCTTGCTTTGCTGATTTGGCTTTGACTAGTCCCAGTGATTATTATCGCCCAGGACAAGGATCTTTGTTACAGCTAGTGCTAACACCGGGAGATCCTTTTATTAAACAGAGTAATGAGGCGATCGCTCAACACGTCCTCAAACAAGTTCACGAATTATTCCCCTCATCGCGGGAATTGAATATGACTTGGTATAGCGTGGTAAAACTGGCGCAGTCTCTCTACCGGGAAGCACCAGGGATGGATGTATATCGTCCTCACCAAAAAACGCCAATACCTAATTTCTTTTTAGCTGGTAGTTATACACAACAAGACTACATCGACAGTATGGAGGGAGCAACTATTTCCGGACGGCGTGCGGCAAAAGTGATTCTGGAGAACGTGAAGAAATAACTTATACCGCACCAGGTACAGAGAATGCAGAGGAAGAAAAGAAAATGGCAGACTGGTTAGAGCATAGCGTGCAGATAGAAGTAGATGTTCCTATAGATTTAGTATGGAGCCTCTGGTCTGACTTAGAGCAAATGCCTCGTTGGATGAAGTGGATTGATTCAGTGAAGATTTCGCCCGATGATCCAGATATATCACTTTGGAAATTGAGTACTGGCGGTCTGGAATTTAAATGGAAATCCCGCATTCTCAAAGTTGTACCTAACCAAATCATCCAATGGGAATCAGTTGATGGTTTACCGAATCAGGGCGCAATTCGTTTTTACGATCGCCACGGTAGTAGTATTGTGAAAATGACTGTTTCCTACGCCATCCCAGGTATTCTTGGCAAAATTATGGATAACTTGTTTTTGGGACGGGTGGTAGAATCCACAATTCAGGCGGATTTGGAAAGGTTTAAAACATATGCTTTGAATGTCAAATCAAATAGCTAGGGTAGTTCTTGAATTACCTTAGCTATTTGACTCAATAAAAAAACTGAAACTATGCGGCGTTACACACTGTTGGTTCTGGTAGTGAATCGCCCGCAGCTGCATAAGCAATAATTAGGGATTCTAAGGCTGCAATGCCATTTTTTACTGCTAACTCGTAAGTATCCCCGTGAGTCCGCCATTGGAGACTCACGTTTATTTAGCTAAATTCTAGAAATTTAAAACATCTAATGACTCTGCAATTTCTAAATCTAAAACTCTTTGACGAGCATCTTTGAGTGCTTCTAGCTTGCCTTCTTGGCGATAAATCTCTGCTGCTTTACGGAAATCGTCAATTGCTAGTTGTTTATCTCCTAATTCTGCATAAACATTACCACGATTGTAATAGGCATTAGCATAATGAGAATTAATCTGTATTGTCTGGGTAAAATCCTCAATTGCTCCCTCATAATCTCCTAAATCATAACGGGAATTACCACGGTTATAATAAGCATCTATATACTGGGGATTAATTTGTATAGCCTGAGTATAATCGGCAATTGCACCTTCATAATCTTCTAGATCAGCACGAGCATTCCCACGATTTTTATAGGCAACGGCATCTTGAGGATTCATCTTAATTGCCTGCGAAAAACCCTGGTGATATTCGATAAAATAACGCGCAATTCCTTGGTTTTTATAAGTATCAGCGTAATGAGGATTAATTTTAATTGCCTGAGTGTAATCCTCGATTGCTCCTTGGTTATCGCCTATGTGAGAACGAGCTTCAGCACGATTTTTATAAGCAACACCAACATGAGGATTTATTCTGATAGCTTCTGTATAATCCTCTATTGCTTCTGCAAAATTTCCTAGTTGATAACGAGCTAAACCTCTTTTATTGTAGGCTTTGCCATCGTTAATATTAATCTGTATTGCCTGAGAATAATCTGTACTCGCTGCTTCATAATCTCCAAGTTGATAATAAGCTAACCCGCGTTTGTAATAAATCTCAGCATCATTATTAAATTGCAAGGCTTGGTTATAGTGATTAATTGCAGCTTCATAATCACCTTTATTAAAACATTGATCACCCAGTTGTACATAAAGTAGATTTATATCTTCATTTTGGTGATTTAAATAATTAATTCTGTCTGAGAATAAGATAGATTTAGTTAACTGATTTGTGGATGAATGAGATAGCTGTTCTTGTTTAGGGGCATATTGATAAATTTGCGGTTCTTGTCTAGAAAAATTATGATTTACAGAAGATTGTAATTGTTCTAAATAGCACCATAAGCCACCGCCATATAATAATTGATTGATGCCAAAGGAAATTTTTCCAGTTCTTAACTTAATCATTTGAGTAGGAAGAAAGCCAGCCAAAAACAGGTGATATTCGGGTTGCGCTTCATTGACATTTTCTTGAATCAAAACGCAAACTACAACTGCATTTTTTTCGACTTCTTCCGAACTAACAGACCATCTAACTTTATCAACACTGCCATGACGAGATTTCACTTCCACACCAACAGATGGGTCAGAGGTCAAGGTAAAATCAATTTTGCCATCGCCACCGAATCTTTTTTCATAATCTACTTCTGTAATTAAATCAGCTAAACGTTCTTTAACAACTTCTTCACCCAGTTTCCCTTTAAGATTGTTGATAAAAACGTCACGAACTGGCGAGGTACGCTTATATTTCTCAGCCATCAGCCAGCAAAAATCTCGTAGTGCCTTTAATCTTTCTCCAGAGATTATAGTTAGTTCGCTGTATTGACCTTCTGTTTCACAATGAAGCAGACAACCAGATGATAACCTTTTAACAAAATCAGACTGTAGCGATCGCAGTAGTGTAATCCAGTCCATCTATAAAATGCTGCGAATCTTTTGATGAGATTATTTTATTAGAATATCCAGTTAGCGTAAACAATTCAATTAGCTGAGGGGTGATATTGCCACCAACTGGTTAAAAATATGTCACAAGCCTTAACTGTACTAGGTTTTTGGAGATGCGATCGCGCAGAATAATAAAATTAACTAACCACTAATAGATACAGTAAAGGGCACAGCGTTGCTGTACCCTGAAAATATTTATAACTCCTAAGTTTATCAAAAACCGATAGATGGTAGCTTGCCTTGTAACAACTGGAATTTGGACTGAACACAAGTAGCGCAGTTGCAACCGAGTTGATCCATAATCGGATTAGATGATTGAGTCACCTTTAGGGCGGCAAATTCGTCAACTTGTTGGTGAGATGCAACTGAAACCATTTGTGTAGCAGATGCAGATTTTAGAATAGATGCATGGGCTGGATTCGCTATTAATAATATAGATGCGAGAAACACAGGACAGGCAAGCAAAATCAGTTTGGCTATGTTCATAATTCACACATAAATACTATTTCTGCTACAGCATAGCCAATAAATAGGGATACCTTCAACTCAATGACGGTGTATTACTAACTACACTACAATCCTTAGACCTCTTGCAACCTCTTAAGTTCCCAACAACTATTTACACCTGAGTAGACTTTTTCCCGCCTCCCGAAAAAATGGGCAAAATGGAAGCAATAATCATAATTATCGCAACTTGGTATTACTTATGGCTGAATTAATGCCAATTATTCAATTGGGAAATCCTATCCTGCGCCAAAAAGCGGCTTGGGTTGACAATATTCAAGATGCACACATTCAAAATCTAATTGATGATTTGACTGCAACAGTTGCCAAAGCTAACGGCGTAGGAATTGCCGCACCGCAAGTAGCAGCATCCTATCGTTTATTTATTGTGGCTTCCCGTCCTAATCTCAGGTATCCTCACGCCCCGGTAATGGAACCCACTGCTATGATCAATCCGAGGATAGTGGCTCATGCTACTGAAATTGTCAAAGGTTGGGAAGGTTGTTTAAGTGTGCCGGGTATTAGAGGATTAGTTCCCAGATACCAGGCAGTTGAAGTTGCATATACTGACCGCAATGGCAAGTTACAAAAACAAGAATTAACTGATTTTGTCGCGCGGATTTTTCAACATGAGCATGATCATCTCGACGGTATAGTATTTGTAGATCGTCTTGAGAACAGTCTCGATATGATTACTGAGGACGAATACCAAAAACGAATAGCTAACAACACGTAAAGGAAAATAGCTCTCAAGGAAGAGACTGGACACTGAAGCTAAAGTTATATTTAACCTATTGTTAACCTTAGTCTTGGTGCAGCTCATCGATTAAATGACAACAACTATTAGTAGTCGTGGCTTAAGTCCGCAGTCAATCATGTCTCCTGAGTTTATTTCTACTCAGGCTCAAAACGCTGGAGTCAAGGTAAATAAACATACTAGCCCAGAAGTTGCACAGTCACAATCACAACTTGCTGCTGGCGAATTACAAATTGTCCATGCAACTAACGGACGCATCCGCATTCGCGCTACTAACAATAGTTTTAACTCGCAACTAGAAACTATATCCCAAAATTTACGGCAACACAAAGGGGTAAGAGAAGTTGCTACTAATCAGCAAACAGGTAGTTTGGTAGTCACATTTGATGAAACTCTGTTGTCATTACCGCAGTTATTGAGCATACTTCAAAAATTTGATATTCAATTGCCTCAAGTCAGCAATGTAGATTTTTTAGCTGCGTGGAAATCTTTAGATTTTTGGAAAGAACAGTCAATTTCGTTCATCCCCTTGATGCTAGGTTTAGCAGTGACGGGAGGACTAGGAATCAGAGGTTTAGCAGCGATTCCAGTCTACATGATGACTTCAAATGCAACTCGTCGGATGATGGATTATCTGGAACCCCAATTTCTAGAATCAACAGGCGATCGCCTCCGGCGCAGCGTAGCTGATCGCAAATCGGTAAAACCAGCTTACCAAAAGGTTGTCCATAGCGTTATTCATGCAATACCTGGCAGGATAAGGTTTCATGTGCCACAAATCGCTGAAGATCGTGCTTATGGCAGGCGGCTGGAGAAGTTAATCAAAACCGATTCCCAAGTTATTAGTGTGCGGGTAAATTATGATGCAGCGTCGATCGCGATCGCTTATCAGCCTGGTGAGGTGGCTATTAGTCATTGGGTAAATTTAATAGAATTGGCTGTAGATGTGAACCCATCTCCCAATCCTATCAAGGTGTCTAGTCAAGATGTATCGGGTTTATGGTCTAATATGCAGCCTGCGGCGCTATCTTTTTTCCTGGCGTATTTGGCAAACTTAACGAACCACTAAGACACCAGAACACACAGGAATAAAAGTACTAAGAGAGAAGGAATGGCAAACGTCACTGTTCACTTAGCGTCGCCTTCAGTTCAAACATCTCATGAGTCTGTAGAGGCAGAGAATGGTAATGTGCCTTTAAGTGAGAGCAATGGAGACTCCCACAGGCAGATTCCCCAAGTTTCCTACAGTGTTGTCCATGCAATTCGGGGCAGAGTGCGGCTGCGGCTGCCTCGGTTACGCTACGATGCAGATTATACTCAGCGCTTACAAGCTTTATTAACAGCAGATTCCCTCGTTACAAGTATCCGGATCAAGCCTGTGGCCGCATCGCTAGTTGTGACTTATAAATCTGCTGAAGTTAGCGATATTAAAATGCGATCGCGTTTGAGTTGTCTGATGATGGCGGCGAATCTGACAGAGGCGCAAAAGTCATCAGTTGTGCCAGAAACAAGCACCTGGCCTGGTATGCAACTTTCGGCGGTGGCTACCGGTTTAGCTGTGCTAGGAGGGCCGTTAGGATTCCCTGTACCACCAATTATGGTAGCAGGAAGCATTGCCTTAGCGACTTTGCCTGTTTTTCAAAGAGCTTTGGCAGGGATGACACAGGGAAAATTGAACATTGATTTTTTGGATTTTGTAGCGATCGCTATTACTACAGTCCAAGGTCGATTTCTCACACCATCCCTGATGTTGAGTTTAATTGAAATTGGTGAACATATTCGCGATCGCACTGCTCGTTCTTCGCAATTACAAACCTTGGATTTACTCAATTCTCTGGGGCAGTTTGTTTGGGTGGAACGCAATGAGCAGAAGCAACAAATTCCTATCCAAGATGTACAGCACGGTGATATAGTCATCGTCTATCCTGGCGAACAAGTTCCCGTTGATGGCAGTATCCTCCGGGGTAAAGCATTATTTGATGAACAAAAACTCACTGGCGAATCTATGCCAGTCCTCAAAACTCAGGGACAGGCTGTTTTTGCCTCAACTTTGGTACGGGAAGGGCGAGTTTATATCTTGGCAGAACGCATAGGTAATGATACTTGTGCTGGACAAAGCATTAAGTTAATGCAAGAAGCACCGATTCATGACACCCGCATGGAAAACCAGGCGATCAAAATTGCTGAAAAAGCTGTAGTGCCAACTTTGTTACTAGGTGGGGCAGTGTTTGCCGCAACTCGCAATCCCGCCAGGGTTGCCAGCATCCTCTCTCTTGACTTATGTACAGGGATTCGGGTTTCTATTCCGACAACAGTTTTGGCTGCACTCTCCTACGCCGCACGTCACGGCATTCTCATCCGTAGCGGCAAAGCTCTAGAACAACTAGCAGCAGTTGATACCATTGTGTTTGATAAGACAGGCACACTCACAAAAGGTGAAGTCAGCGTTATTGAAGTTGAAAGTCTCAATCCTGGCATTTCTAGTTTGCGAGTTCTCGCACTGGCGGCGGCGGCTGAACAGCGCTTGACACACCCAGTAGCTGAGGCGGTGATGCGCCACGCCCAAGCCCAGCAAGTAGATATACCCAGCCGCAGTAAGTGGGATTATCAACTTGGTTTAGGTGTACAAGCCGAAATCGATGGCGAGACTGTATATGTAGGGAGCGATCGCTTTTTGCGTCAGCAAGGCATTGACATGCAGTCGCTCAATGGACAGCAAAAGCGAGCTAGTACGGTAATTTATGTCGCTAGCAACGGTCAACTTCAAGGTAAAATTAAATATAGTGACGTTCTGCGTCCAGAAAGTCAAGAAGTGATCGCCGATTTGTTGACGGTTGAAGGTGTGGAAGTCCACATGCTCACCGGAGATAACAAACAAACAGCTCATGCTGTGGCTGCTGATTTAGGTATTCCCCAGACTCATACTCACGCCGAAGCCTTTCCCGAAGAAAAAGCCGCAATTGTCCAAGAATTACACACACAAGGTAAGACAGTAGCCTTTGTTGGTGATGGTATTAATGATTCGCCAGCTTTAGCCTACGCTGATGTTTCCGTTTCCTTTGGCAATGGTTCCGAAATTGCCCGCGAAACCGCAGATGTGGTGCTAATGCAGAACGATTTACATAGTTTACTACAAGCGATCGCGATCGCTCGTCAAGCCAAGCAATTAATTCAGCAAAATACCCACATTGTCGCTATTCCTAACTTAGCAGCAATGGCGATCGCTATTGTGTTTGGTCTCAACCCCTTAGCGGCGACGGTAGTTAACAATGGCTCAACCATAGTTGCTGGAGTCAACGGTTTACGACCAATCATCAAACCTGTGGCTCATAAAACTCTGCCATCAGCAAGATGAGATCACAATCTCGCGCAGATTACGCTAGAAAGCTTTCTTATATCTATTGGAGAAAATTTTACTATGGCACCTAAAATTACTGATTTCGTTGAAGACGCTGGCGCTCCTGGAATTATAGCTGGTATTGGGGCGGTACTACTGGCACCTGTGATCATTCCTGTTGTGGCAGGAATTGGTAAACCCTTAGCTAAGTCACTCATCAAAGGTGGAATTGTCGCCTACGAAAAAAGCAGAGGAGCATTTGCAGAAATGGGCGAAACCTGGGAAGACATTATAGCCGAAGCAAAGGCGGAAATTGCTGAGGAAAGAGAAACCCCTGCATTTGAAGCTGCTAGCACTCCTGGCGACAATCCAGGAGATCATGGCGTATAAATCGGCCAATGAAAGTTTGTAGTGAGGACTTTAGTCCTCACTACGAGCCATGATAAAATCAAAAATATAAATTAGGAGGTTGACTGTGTGTTAATTAACAGTCATGGTAATCCCACCAAAATAGCCAAAATTATTGAGCAAGCAAGCTTTAACAAGTTATCTAAACCTATATCTACGAAAATCATTAGTGATACCCCAGGACGACTAAGGTTGAGAATTGCTCAACCCCATCGTCATGCTAGAGAAATGCAACGCCTTGCTAACACATTAAAAGCACAACCTAACATCAGTCAGGTACAGACAAATATTCCTTACGGTAGTATTGTCGTTAACCATGATGGTAAAGATGAAACCTTGGAAAATGTGTTCGCCACATTACTAAATTTAGGAGTTATTTTCACAGATATTACTGAAGGAAAATCTGAAGCTGCAACGAATATCACAAGCGCAATTACTAACTTAAATAAGCAATTTGAACAGGCAACAAAAGGTGAGGTAGACTTGCGCTTTATCTTTCCTTTAGGACTCAGTATGCTTGCTATTAGGCAATTGCTGGTTCAAGGTTTGCAAGTAGAAATTATACCTTGGTATGTGTTGGCATGGTACGCATTTGATAGTTTTATTAAACTCCACCCTACTAGCCAATTACAGCCAAGTACTGAAGCTCAGAAATAGTTATAGGTTTGCTACAAGCCTTCTATTACTTGGTATTTTCCGCATCGCTATCATCAGGCAAAAATCGATAATGAAAAGTTAGTGCGATGCCTACGGCGGGTGAAGCCATCGCAGGTTCTATTATGATCTATCATGTTTTGGCGTGCCACTAAAGACAAATCTCGATCATCTTCCCTAGTCATCACCACTAGTGTATTTTCTTGCACCCAAGCTACGGTGGAAGTGAGTAAGATGATTAATCCTATAAATGTTCGCATGGGCAAGTTTGAGAGATGGAAAAGTGCAAAAATTTTGTTCGTCTGCTGCATTTGAATTTTTGGATGGCTGCAATTCATGAGAAGAAATGCTCATAATCATCATGACTGCCAATCCAGAACCATGTTACTGTGTCACCCTGCAAAATCCCTAATGCTCGATAGCTCCGCGTTACCCTTACAGACCAAATTTCCTCTTCACTGTTGATGCACTTGAAATGTAAAGATGGGTGAAAAGGGTTCTCCTGCCATAAACGATAGGCTTTCCTTGCACTTTGCCGAATTTCGTGACTTAACTGTCGATACTCAGCCCAGAACGAGGGGAGAACTGCTGAGTTCATAGCTGATCATAATCCATTGCTGTTGCTTGTCCCTCGGTAATTTCCTGTTTGGCTCTTTGTGCAGCAGCAACAAGTTTTGATTGACTGCGTTGAAACAACTCATGCCATTTCATCTCATCTTGCAAGTCTTCAATATACTCTCGAAGATGCTCTGCAACACGCTCTTGTACCTCAACGGGTAAAGATTCTAACATCTTGACAATTGTGATAACTGCTGTGGATGACATGGTTTAGCTCTTATGCAATGCTCTACTCTTCAAACTAGCATTCCCCACTCCCCATTGCCTATTCCCTATTCCCTAGTTTTAAACCACTCAACAACTCCATCAGCCAAAGCCTTAGCTAATTTTTGCTGTTCTTGGGGATTTTCTATCCATTCAAATTCTTCGGGGTTGATCATAAAACCTAGTTCCAATAACACTGATGGTGCTGCATGGGGACGGGTTAGCGCTAGGTTATTCCAAAACACGCCGTAGGAAGGTCTATCCAGCTTTTTCACTAAATAATTATGCATAAATACAGCTAGGCTGTGGGCTTGGGGATGATACCAGAAAGTGCCGATTCCCTTGGTGTTCTCGGCATCACCACTATCGGGTAAGGCGTTGTAATGTATGGAAAGGGCGATCGCGGGTGCTTCTCGATGTATCATGGCCATGCGATCGCCTAGGGAAACTTCCATATCAGTGTCTCTGGTCATGACTACTGTTGCCCCTAGTTTCACTAATTCATCACGCAGTAACTTGGATACGACTAAATTGACTTCTTTTTCTGTATATCCAGTCGGCCCGGTAGCGCCTGATTCTTTACCGCCATGTCCTGGATCGAGTAAAATCTTGATACCAGATAACGGATTGCGTCTTTCACGCCCCATTGTCGGCGGATGATGCAAAGCCAACACCAGGGTTGTGTTGTCGTATTTCAGCTTATATCCCCACTGTTGAGCTTTTTTGAGATTAAAGGTGTATTGTGCTTGTCCTGGAGCTACCTGCTGCCAATCCAGACGAGAAATTACAGGGTCATCATCTAGACGAATTGTGTCTGTTTGGGCAGTGGTGTTGTAAAGTGTGAGGGTAAATTTATCATCACTTTGTTGCACGCTCACGGGAACTGGAACTTGTAAGGGGAACACTATCTCTGTGGCACTGGGATTCCGGCGATATCCGACACTACGAATAGTTGTGCGTGGCGGAATAGCACCTGGTAAAATACGAGTCTCCTTACTATTTATCCAACCGCCATAGTCTAGGCGTAACCATTCACCTTCACTTCCAGTAATTGATGCCTGTGTTCCTTGAGGTAGTGGGGTGAGTCGGGAATAATCGGTACTTGGGCCAGTGCGTGCTACACCTGCATCTACTACCACCTCAGCAACTTGCAAGTTGGCAGGTGAGAGGATTTGAATCTTGCCAGTTCCTGGTTGAGTTATCGTCTCGCCATTCAGTGTGAGTCGAAATTCCGGTTTACCTAAATCGAGATTTTGACTGGCATCGGGAACCACAGCACCAGAAATGATGTTGTTACCGTAGATGAGGGAACCAGGTGGTTGAAGTGTAGTACAACCTTCATACTTTCCTGGGATAGACTGGGCAGTAGGCTGGTTGTTTCCTGTGAGGGCAGCCGAATTACTTGGTAAACTTACCTGTTGGGGTTGGTGTGCAAGGACAATATTTTGATTTGCCAGGTTCACAGATACACTGGCTTTAGGGGGTGCGATCGCGCTAAAACAAATTAGTTCTCCTGGTAGTCTGGTAATGTCAGCTGCGGGAGACAAAGAACCTTTAGCAAAGGCTAACCCCTGCGGTAACTCAGGCTGAGTAGAAAGCCTTGTAACTTTAATTTCCAGTTCTTGGTGGCGGTGACGTACAGTAAAGAGATTCTCTCCCAACTGCAAAGGAAAACTTGGGGAAAAATGACCTGCCTGACTGCGGTTAATTGGCTTACCATTGATGAGAACCTGCGCATCTGGTGGTGCTGTGCCAATCAAGAATATTTTTTCCGCACTTGTCTGGTGGTTGGTTGGGGGATAAACAACTAAAAGCGATGATATGCGTGGCGCAGCCATTCCTGCCAAGGCTACAGAGGAGGTAACAATACAGCCTAATATTACTAATCCTAGAAGTTTTTTCACGACAACAGCACAGAAGATTTCACCACAGTGACTGTGGCACAATGACGGGATGTATTTTGAGAAGTTGCTAGAAATTCAAACTACTATACTATGACTAAGTTTATCTTTGTAACTGGAGGTGTAGTTTCCAGTATTGGCAAGGGCATTGTAGCAGCAAGTCTAGGACGTTTACTTAAATCGCGGAATTATTCGGTGTCGATTTTAAAACTCGACCCTTATATTAATATCGATCCAGGTACGATGAGTCCTTTTCAGCACGGGGAAGTATTTGTGACCCACGATGGTGCTGAGACAGATTTAGACTTGGGACATTACGAACGCTTTACCGATACCTCAATGTCGCGATTGAATAGTGTTACCACTGGCTCGATTTACCAAGCAGTAATCAACAGAGAGCGACGCGGAGACTATAATGGCGGTACGGTACAGGTCATACCCCATATCACTAACGAAATTAAAGACCGGATTTTGCGTGTTGCTGAACATACAAAACCGTCTGTTGTAATTACGGAAATTGGTGGTACGGTGGGAGATATTGAATCACTGCCGTTTTTAGAAGCAATTCGCCAGTTACGTAAAGAAGTGGGACGGCAGAATGTGCTGTATATGCACGTCACCCTAGTGCCATGGATTGCTTCGGCAGGTGAGATGAAAACTAAGCCAACGCAGCATTCGGTAAAGGAACTGAGATCTATTGGCATTCAACCAGATATTTTAGTTTGTCGGTGCGATCGCCCGTTACCTGTGGGATTAAAACGCAAGTTATCAGAATTTTGCGATGTCCCGGAAGAATGTGTGATTACTGCCCAAGATGCCAGCAGTATTTACGAAGTACCGTTAATTTTAGAACAAGAAGGACTGGCAGAACAAGCATTAGATTTGCTGCAAATGGAACAACGCCAACCAAATCTGGTGCAGTGGCAAACAATGGTGGAACGGTTGTACAGTCCCAAGTACACTGTGGAAATTGCCATTGTTGGTAAATATGTGCGCTTAAGTGATGCTTATCTCTCTGTCGTGGAAGCACTGCGCCATGCTGCCATTGCTACCTATGGGGATTTACGCTTACGGTGGGTGAACTCGGAAGATTTAGAAACCGAATCACCAGAAACTTATTTGGCAGGTGTTGATGGTGTCTTGGTACCTGGAGGTTTTGGGATTCGAGGGGTAGACGGTAAAATTGCCGCCATTAAATACGCCCGCGATCGCCAAATTCCCTTCTTAGGTTTATGCTTGGGAATGCAATGTGCCGTGATTGAATGGGCCAGGAATGTGGCAGGATTAACCGATGCCAATAGTGCCGAATTTGACCCCACCACCAATTATCCGGTGATTAATCTGTTGCCAGAACAACAAGATGTAGTTGATTTAGGCGGCACAATGCGTCTAGGCCGGTATCCTTGTAATATTCTGCCCAACAGTTTAGCTTTCAAGCTTTATCAACAACCAGCAGTTGAAGAACGCCATCGTCATCGTTACGAGTTCAACAATACTTACCGCAATCTGTTATTGGATTCCGGCTATGTCATCAGTGGTACTTCTCCTGATGGACGCTTAGTTGAAATTGTCGAATTTCCCCAACATCCCTTCTTTATTTCTTGTCAATTTCATCCAGAATTTCATTCGCGTCCTAATACTCCTCATCCTTTATTTAAAGGATTCATGCAAGCCGCGATTAACCGTACTCGTTCTCTCTCTGGCTTACCAACACCCGTGGAGGTTTCGTGATTAATTCAAAACTCAAAAAATAAATATTTTTTTGAGTTTTGAATTGACACATAGCAACATTGACTTAGGAATTGAGGAGATTTTCGGTTATACACAGGGTGCATCATTCATAAACTTCAAACTTAAGGAGATGTTGTGGCGTACTGGGTGAAAATCCTTTACGAGAGGAAAGAATATGTAGTTAATTTCGACCGTGTTAATGCTTTTTGTTATGAAAAGAACGGTAGGGTTACCTTTTGGTTACCCGATAGTGCTATCCCTATTGTAATTAACCCGCAAAGTAATTTAGTAGACTATCAAAAAGTTCTGGAATATCTAGAACATGTTACCGGATTGGAACTAGATAACGCCTATTGGGTGAAAATTATTTATGAGAAAAGTGAATATATAATTAACCTCACCTGCATCAGTTCTTTTTGTCAGGAATCTAATGGCAGGATAACTTTTTGGTTACCTGATGGTACTATCCCCATCATTATAAACCCAGTGAGTAATCCGGAATCATATGAAAAAGTTTTAAAATTTGTGCAAAAAGCAACTGGATATTCCTTGTCTTGAAAATGGTAAATACAGGTTTAACAAAGTCAGACCAAAGAGGGAAGAAGGAAGAGGGAAGGGGGAAGAAGGAATAAGGAAGAAGGATGATCCTCTCTGTTTTTTGGCAAAAAAGATCCCCGACTTCTTGTAGACACCCGTAGAGTGGCTTCCCGGAGGGTAGAAGTCGGGGATCTAAGCCTCTCGCTGTTTGCAAATCAAATAGGATTGCTATAGCTAGTAGCTGCTGGTTGAATCATCCGACAGTTCAACCTGATTAACTGCAAATACTCACTTTGTCTATTTGTCGATTTAAGAGAAGTTTGGTAAATAAAAGAAGTAGCCTATTTATTCGGCTGTTATTCCACACGTGACACCAAGCATTGTGAGTGCCAAACGTCTGCCAGAAACCATTGCCCATGTCAGAATTATCCGCCAATCCTGGCAACACGGCTTCCTTGAGGGTGAAGTTAGCGCGGGTGACTTCGAGTGGCATTTCCAATGGCATTTCCGCCGGGGAGAACTGTCGGTTAAGCCGTCCCAAGGTCGTGCCTTGATCAAAGAACCTCTTGGTCGCTTTTTGGAACAACAAGATTACCAGCTAGAACCTGGAGGAGATTATGCCTTTACTATTCGGGCTGAATTATAGTCGTTGGTCATTAGTCATTACACTCAGCACTTGCACATGAACTAGAGGCTAGAGGCTAGTTCTTGACTCAGCACTCAGCACTCAGCACTTAGTAAAGCACTCAGCACTCAGCACTTGTAGTTAAGCGATTTAAGTATCTTTCAATCAACAAAAGAGCAACAATGTCATCTATGGGTCGCGGTGGCTGTCTCATCCCCTGTGGCAATAACTTTGTTAGTCCTTTAGGTGGGTACATCTGCCAATAGCGATCGCGTGCTTCTAAGGTACTGTAGCGCTCATCTACTAAGATGATATTTAGCTGCTCTGTCAATTCCTGATGGAGTTGCTGTTTCCACCGTTTAGCTGTAGTTTGGTCACCCATAACTAGCAAGGAAACTGGAAACTGTTGACGCAGTGTTTCAATAGTAGCGATCGCTTTTTGTGCGGGCACAACTTGGTGATAATATAGTTGCCGATCCAATCCCATAACTGCTAAACCACACTTATCTTTACCTGGATCAAAGCCCAAGATGACTGGTTGTGTTGGTGAAAATTCACTGAAAGTCATATCAAATACTCTTAAATCCGATAAATATTTTGATTTAACAAAGGAAGAGGGAAGAAGAAAGAAGACTTCTTTCTTCTTTCTTCTTGCCAAACGGGTTTAAATCCCCCACCAATTTTCCTTCTGACTTCTGACTCCAACAGCACTTCCTTATTTAAATATTATTAGGTACTAAAAATAACTTGCCCGTTGAGGATTGCCAATAGTCTGACTCTTAACGGCCCGGCTGTATAAGTGTCCTCTGCGGCGATCGCTTTTATTTCCAACGGTTGATCATACTGCCTTAGTTGAGAGAAAAAGCGTAAAAAAGTACCATCTATTTGCACACTTTCGACAATTCCGGCATTACGGGCACGAAATTGAGAAGCAGAAATTAATAAATCCAGTCTTTGCCGCAGCTGATAAGTTGTCATGGTTTTGGGATCAGCAGTAGTTGTAGCCAATACCTCGCTTCCCGAAAATACTAGTTGATTTCGTGCTGCATCTGCAAAAAATTCGATCTGGTTTTCTCCCCGAACGTAGTTGCCAGCCGAGAAAATTCGCACGACGTATTCTCGACCATCATTAATCTGCTTGATCAGCTGATCAAGCATCTCTTGAGTAACGCGTAAAATATCTTCATTTGTGGGATTTGTGCCAGGTTCTGTTAATTCAATGTTGGCATTGCGGTTAGCTTCCTGTAAAAGTTGCAGCACCACCTGACGGGCAGTCACTATGTCTTGATTAACGCGAATTACGCCCGCAGCCAAAACTTGACCGCGAACCAGCGCCAACTTACCCACACGTAGGTCAAGATATGACTTCTCCAGTCTTGCCACTTCTTGTCCTAAATAATTTTGTTGTCTTTCTAATTCTTTGAGGCGAGCTTCCCTTGTAGCAATTACTTGCTCTCGCGCAGCTATTTCTTGATTACGCTTTTGAATCAGTCCATCGAGTTCAGCAATTTTGCGATCGCGCTGCTCAATAGCTGTTTTGGCTTGGTCTATGGCTTTTTTCGCGTCAGCATACAGTCGTTCGCGTTCTGCTCTGAGTTCTTCAACTGCTGCCTGTAATGCCTCTCTTTGGTCATAAACGCTTTGCAATTCAGTTATGGCTTGTTGATAGCGATTAACTACTTGACCTAACTGACTTTGGGTGCGTTGGAGTTGTGCTTGGGTTTGGGCCTGTCGGCTAATGGTGCGGTTCAGTTGGGCTTGGGTTTGTTGTTGTTTGGCGTTAGCTGCCTGCAACGACTTGTTGATTGCTTGTAAGTCTGACTGTGCCTTTGCCTGTTCTTTTCTTGCTTGACTTAACTCACTTTCTACTTGGCTTTTTTGGGTTTCTGCAACTTTTAACTGTTCTCGCTTGTCCCTCAGGTCTTTTTGAATATCCTCAAGCTCAAATACTCCTTGCCGCAATCCTTCATCAGCAGCAAATAAGATTCCTAAGGTTGATGCCGAAATTAACCCACCAGTAAAAATAGTTACTAGTACAGCCGTGTTTTTGGGACGAAGTTTAAATAATGAGAGGCGTGCTTTGCCAACTCGCGTGCCAATGCGATCGCCCACAGTGGCAATCACACCCCCCAAAATTAAAATTGCTGCGATCAGGATGTACCCGGTGGTCATCTTCAGCTACCGTTCACGCATTGTGCCGGACGCATATTGCTTCCAGATACAGCCTACTACTTTCGATCATTATCTTGTGGAAGATGGAATGTTGGCAATAGCTGAAACTACTCACGATTTTAGATTTACCTCCAGCTATGGGTGTCATCTTTAAAAATACAACACGTGCCACTCCACCTCCCTCAATTGCTTTTAAGTGAACTGCCTACTTAAGGTAACAGGTTTGTGCACGGTAATCTTCTTTTTGTGGATAGAAATCATCTTTTTCTCACGCAAGTCCCCTAGTAACCTGGTTACAGTTACACGAGTAGAGCCAATTGCCTCTGCGATCGCTTGATGAGATAGCTTGAGATCAATCGTAATCCCATCTGCACAAGGAATGCCAAAATCACGACAAAGAATTAACAAAAAACTCACCAATCTCGATCCCATATCTCGGTGAGCTAGGGTTTCAATCATCATCTCTGTCTGTAAAATCCGCGAAGATAGTCCCCGCAGCATTAACATCGATAATTCTGGATTTTCCTTGAGTGCTTGCTCCACTTGTTCAATGGGCGCTGACAACAATTCTACCGGGGTAAATGCTACTGCATGGTAAAATCTATCGGACTTATTTCCCGTCAGCAATGACAACACACCAAAAACACTATTTTCCCGCAGCAGTGCTACCGTTATTTCCTCTCCTGCTTCGTACACCCTGGAAAGTTTCACAGCACCCTTTAAAAGGAAATAAACTCGTTCAGCAGGATCTCCGGGAAAAAAGATCGTTTTATTGCGTTCAAACGTTTCCACAACTGGCGGAAACGCTCCGGTCGCCATCTGACGAAATACATTTGCTAGGGCTTTATCTTGTGTCACGATCATCTCCCTTCCCCTACCCAATGCCGGAAAAACAAAAACTGATTACCTAAGAATACACCTGAAAAATTAATAAAGCACCGTCAACCTTTCTGTGCATTCCTATACTCAAACCTACAACTTCACAGTTATTTGTTCATAATGATACATAATTTTTCATCTTTTTAGCTAGTAGTTGTTATAAGTACTTGCACAGTTGTGGTCATCAGGTTTTTTGGCAAAAAATTCACGATATCTTGAGAATATCTTAAGGATTATCTAGAGAAATTTTTCTGAAAACAGCCCCTCTAATATTCATTTTTGCAAATGTTGTGCAAAACAAAGACAAACTCGCCTCAGATTCTAGTATGCTCCTAATGATTGATCACATTCACACTTTCTATGCTTAATCTGACTGGAAAAAATGCCCTGGTTACAGGTATTGCCAATAACCGCTCGATCGCCTGGGGGATTGCTCAACAACTGCACAAAGCGGGAGCTAACTTGGGTATTACCTACCTGCCAGATGACCGAGGCAAAATGGAGAAAAAAGTGGCGGAATTGGTAGAACCTCTCAACCCCAGTTTATTTGTTCCCTGTAATGTGCAAAATGACGAACAAATTCAATCTACTTTTGCAGCTATCCGTGAAAAGTGGGGAAAACTAGACATTCTTATCCATTGTCTTGCCTTTGCCAACAAAGACGATTTGAGTGGAGGTTTTAGCCAAACTTCTCGTTCTGGTTTCCAAACTGCTTTAGAAATCAGCACTTACTCTTTAGTCCAGTTAAGTGGTGCAGCAAAACCACTGATGACAGAGGGCGGTAGTATTATTACCCTGACTTATTTAGGTGGGGTTAGGGCTGTTCCTAACTACAACGTCATGGGAGTAGCGAAAGCCGGCTTAGAAGCAAGTGTGCGTTATTTGGCGGCTGAACTAGGGCCACAAAACATTCGGGTAAATGCCATCTCCGCCGGGCCAATTCGGACATTGGCATCGTCAGCAGTAGGCGGAATATTAGATATGATTCACCATGTAGAACAAGTAGCCCCCCTACGACGCACCGTCACCCAGCAAGAAGTCGGCAACACAGCTGCATTCTTATCCAGCGATTTAGCTAGTGGCATTACCGGGCAAGTGCTGTATGTAGATGCAGGATATGAAATCATGGGAATGTAAGATAATTTGGGCATGGGGCATTGGGAAAATTACCTCCCCCCATC
>JADEXK010000209.1 GCA_015207155.1 Nostocales cyanobacterium LEGE 11386
AATGACCATCGCAGTAGGACGCGCCCCCAGCACAAGAGGGTGGTTTGACGTACTAGACGACTGGTTAAAGCGCGATCGCTTCGTATTTGTAGGCTGGTCAGGAGTATTATTATTCCCCTGCGCCTACCTAGCACTAGGCGGTTGGCTCACCGGTACAACCTTTGTTACATCCTGGTACACCCACGGATTAGCCTCATCCTACCTGGAAGGCTGCAACTTCTTAACAGTAGCAGTATCCAGTCCCGCAGACAGCATGGGACACTCCCTGTTATTACTGTGGGGGCCAGAAGCCCAAGGAGACCTCACCCGTTGGTTCCAACTGGGAGGCTTATGGCCATTCGTCGCCCTACACGGAGCCTTTGCCCTCATCGGCTTCATGTTGCGGCAATTTGAAATCGCCAGACTAGTAGGGATTCGTCCATACAACGCCCTAGCCTTTTCAGCCCCCATCGCGGTATTCGTCAGCGTATTTTTGATGTACCCCTTGGGACAATCATCCTGGTTCTTTGCGCCCAGCTTTGGCGTAGCAGCCATCTTCCGATTCCTCCTATTCCTGCAAGGGTTCCACAACTGGACACTCAACCCCTTCCACATGATGGGAGTAGCCGGAGTCTTAGGTGGTGCGCTGTTGTGCGCCATTCACGGAGCCACAGTCGAAAATACCCTGTTTGAAGACGGCGAAGCATCCAACACCTTCCGCGCCTTCAACCCCACCCAAGCCGAAGAAACCTACTCCATGGTGACCGCCAACCGATTCTGGTCACAGATCTTCGGTATTGCCTTCTCCAACAAACGTTGGTTGCACTTCTTCATGTTGTTTGTGCCCGTCACAGGCTTGTGGATGGCATCAATTGGCATTGTCGGTTTGGCACTCAACCTGCGGGCATATGACTTTGTGTCTCAGGAATTGCGGGCAGCAGAAGACCCAGAATTTGAAACCTTCTATACCAAAAACATTTTGCTGAACGAGGGTATCCGCGCTTGGATGGCTCCTCAAGATCAGCCTCACGAACAATTTGTATTCCCTGAGGA
>JADEXK010000075.1 GCA_015207155.1 Nostocales cyanobacterium LEGE 11386
CTGCTCCCCTGCTCCCCTGCTCCCCTGCTTTGCAAAAACACTACCTGCTTTGGCTGCCGAGGATTCCGCACCCCTTCACGCCATCTTTGTTCCCACCAGTATGCACGTTTAAGGTCATATTCCCCATTGGGCATTTGCTGAAAATATTTAACGGTGAGAGGGTAATATGACGCTAGTGCCTCAAAAATCGATTGCTGGGAATCAATGGCTGGAGGTTCAGGGTAGTTATGGGGAAATTGCTGTCTAATTTCAGTCCTCAGGCGTTGCAGGATTTGCTTTTCTCTAGGAAGGGGCTGATCTGCCCAACGGAACACTTTTAGGTAAGTAGTTCGCTGCACTGACCAAACAAATACAGAAAGTTCAGTCGGTAATTTTTCGGGAATCGCCGCACTAGCATTTGTAGTCTCAGCCGACATTTGCAAACGAAAGCCATCCGAGGTGAGGATTTTTTCCCCATGTCCTGGTTGAAAATCTACTTGCAGCCAACTACGTACAGCCGCAATATTTGGAGTCGGAACTTCTAGATAAAGTATTTCTTTCATCATTTTTTGCTGACATCTCCGATAAATCTATTCACTAAGACAGATTTTAAAAAGGCAGAAAATACGCTAAACTCCGCCCTATTAGTTCAATAAAGATTCAGTAAAGAGTTTTTAATAGTTTGTCAAAGTCTATTGTTCATTTTTATTTTTTTTAAGACCACGCCATGAATTATCCCATCCCAGACAGTCCCCAGGAAATTTTTGCCTTGAGACAACAGCCAGTTGATGAAGAACTCGTAGCCTCAGCGATCGCTGGAGTTATTAAACTTGTGCGTTCTCAGGGTCAATCCTTGGAGGAATTAACCGCTCAAGTATTAGCTGATGACCCTGTACTGGATCAGCAGCAACGACGCTGGCTGAGTCAATTGCTTACTCAATCCTGGGAAAAGTTTTCTTAAAAAAACCAGGGTGTACAGGGTGAAAGAAGCGGCTAATCAGGTCAATCACAGTACTGAAACATAAAAGTTTCGGTAACAGTACACAAATGTTCATTCAAATGAGATAGTGCCAATTTAGCGATCGCACTGGGTACGCCACCGTAAAATGCTTGGGCTATACCACCTGTAATACAAGCAATGGTGTCGCTGTCACCACCAATTGACACAGCATTACGGATAGCATCTTCAAAATTAGTGGATTCCAAAAAAGCAATGATTGCCTGAGGCACAGAACCTTGACAGGTAGGATCGTATTGGTAGGTTGGTCGAATTTGGTTCAGGGTGCGCTCTAAGTCATAGCCAAAAGTGCTTTGAATATAAGATTTAATCTTGGCTTGATCATGACCTGTACGTGCGAGAAAAATGGCAGCAGCAGTTGCTAGAGCGCCTTTGATCCCTTCAGGATGGTTATGGGTGACTTCTGCACTACGCTGGGCTTCTCGTAATACAGTATCTAAATCATTAAAGACAAATCCAATGGGACTAACTCGCATGGCTGCACCGTTACCCAGACTGTTGTAAGGTTGGCGGCTGCTAGAATTTGCCCATTCTCTAAAGTTACGTCCGTAACCAGCATAAGGATAGCGACGGTAGTACGACTTGAAGTGGTCGATGTATTGACTACTTTCCAGTGACTTGCCATTGTTTAAAATGACATCGGCAACGGCAACAGTCAAAACTGTATCGTCAGTAAAGCGGCATTCGCGATTAAAAAGTGGAAAATCTTTCGTTTTGAAATTTTTGCCTTCATATACTGAACCAATAATGTCACCTGCGATCGCTCCTAACATACTTAATCTTCTATTAACTTTGTTTTTCTAGGTGTACTACGGCGTTATAATCGGGCACACCTTCAAGCGATCGCTTGCTTTTATCTAGTAGTACATTACCTTCTGGCCAATGCACTTGTAAATTACTTGACTGAATAGGCGCAATATATACTTGCCCGTGTAACTTGCCTAACTCATTTTTAAGAATTACTACATCACCATTTTTTAAGCCCAACTTTGCTGCATCCCCAGCATTCATCAGTACAGCATCACGCACTGCTCCAGTAATAGCATCTTTGCATTCCTGTACCATACTATTAAATTGCTTGCCCCGGCGTGTGGCTACGAAAAAATACCCATCTGGTAATTCTCTGTGGGCGGGAGAAAGTGAAGTAAAATGAGCCTTGCCATCGGGTGTGGGGAAGCGCCAACCAAAGCACAAATGTGACCCGCCATACTGAAACTGGTCACCAGCCTGCTGCAAGTGTTGAATACCCGCGTATTGTGGGACGATTTGAGCAATTTCTTCCCGGATGGCAGATGTATCAGTAAAAGTCAGCTTGTCTGCTAAATCTGGTCGGACTCGTCTTGCTAATTCCATAAATACTTCCCACTCTGGACGCGCCTCTCCCACACGTGGCCCCGGAATCTCTGGACTGAAAATTACTCGGCGTTCGGTATTGGTTTGTGTGACTCCCCCTGGTACTTCGTAGCGAGTAGTAGCAGGTAACAGCACCACTGTGTCAGCAGGTTCCACCAACATTTGGCTAGAAAGAACAATATCCATATGTACCCGCAACGGTATCCGCTTCAGGGCATTTTCTACATAATCTGGTTCTGGCAGTACTTCTAAGAAATTACCACCCACCGAAAACAACACATCTAACTGCCCTTGATGGGCTGCATCAATCATTTGAGGGGCAATTAAACCTGGACTTTCAGGTACTTCCCAACCCCAAACCTGGCTAAACTGGGCAGCATTTTCTGAGGTAATAGGCTGACCACCAGGAAAAACCGTAGCGTAACATCCCATTTCTGCCCCACCTTGTACCCCAGAGTGGCCGCGAATTGGCATTAAACCGCAACCTTCCCGCCCGACAAAACCTTTGGTGAGTGCTAGGTTGATGATACTGCGTACATTATCTTCGCCACATTCATGTTGGGTAATGCCCATACTCCAAACAAATACAGCTTTGTTGGCTTCTCCAACCATTTTGGCAAAGGCATACATTTGCTCACGGGATGCGCCAGCAATTCGCTCTAATTCATCCCAAGATTGATTTTCTAACTCAGCTTGTAGTTCTGTAAAGCCTGCTGTGTAATTTGCAATAAATGACTGGTCTATCCAGTCGTTAGCAATCATATATTTGATTGTGCCATTCAAAAATGCCATATCTCCGCCCAAATTCACCAAAAAGAAATCTTCGGCAAATTTAGTCCCAAACAGCGCACTTTCGGGAATTGAAGGCACCCAATATCGCTCCATACCAGGCTCGCGGTAGGTGTTAATTACCACAATCTTGGTACCAGCTTTCTTAGCGTAGTGAAGATACTTGACGGTAACAGGTTGATTGTTGGCAACATTAGAGCCAATAAATACTAATAAATCCGTACCAATCCAGTCTTTATAAGCACAAGTTGTCGCCCCGGCACCGAGAGTAGCTTTGAGTCCAGCTGTGCTAGGAGAATGACAAATCCGAGCAGCATTATCAATATTATTACTTCCCATTGCCCGCACAGCTTTTTGGGTAGCATAATATGTTTCGTTCACAGTGCCGCGACTGGTAATGTAAAAGCTGAGGCGATTTGGTGTAGTAGCAGAGATGCGATCGCTAATTACTTGTAAAGCTTCATCCCAGCTCACACGCTGAAACCCTTTGTCTCCTCGTTGACGCATCATCGGGTAAGCCATTCGTCCCAAGTCACGTAACTGGGCGCTTTTTTGCTTTTGCAACTGCGAGATATCCTCTAGTAACTCAGGTTCAAAAGCTGGCATAGTATTCATCCGTAACAACCGCAGCCGCACATTACACAGATGAATGCCATCTAACGTCCAATCTTTCATACCAGTAGTTCCCAGGGCGCAACCATCACAGACACCCTGATTCAGGATATTCCACGCATAGGGCAGCTGGTCACGAGATAGCCAAATTGCCCGTAGCACTTCCCAATAGTTATTGGGGTACTGTTCGCCAATGCCAAAGGGCTTCCAACTTGCCCAATGTGAAGGTGTCCAATACTTTTTAGGTTTAGGTAACATGACCAAAAATCAACAAATGAATCACTAACGATAAAACCAATTTGCCATCTGCAAGTGCCGAATGTGCTTGTAGCTGGTGAATCTTTACTTTTTCTGCCAGTTTTCGGTAATTTAAGTTGTGCCTAACTAAACTGCGATCCGTTGACTGATGCTAAATTACATGTACTAAGAAAAACTTCTTCAAGTTATTCTCATCATGATTAACACTAGGAAGATTTAAAATGTCCAGTAATCCAGGTGGTATTTCACAATCCAACACGGGTCAAATGTCGGGTGGGATGCAGGCAGCTATCGGCAATAATAATCAGCAGAATATGCAGGTTCAAACATCACCTGCTGACAAATCACTTTCTCAAGCAGATGTCATCAGACTACTCAGTGAAATTCAGCAGATTCTTCAAGGGTCTACCTTACCTGAAGATATTAAACAAAAAGCCAACAATCGTTTAGCAGCCGCAGTTGATGAAGTTCAACAGCCAGAACCTGATAAAAAATTGGCTGCGGGGAATCTCAAACGGATGACGGAAACCCTTGAAGATGCAAGTAAAACTCTCAATGCAGGTCAAGGACTTGTGGAAAAAGTCCAACCTATTCTAGAGCAACTATTGGGTTGGTTAAATGTGGCGAAATCCTTCTTTGGATTTTAGGAGAGTGAACCTGTGAGCCAATTGCCATCGCCTGACTCTAATAATTCATCATCAAAAGAGAATCCTGGTATCCAGCAAAATGCTGAATATTCAGCCCTAGATGGGGGAATGCAGGGTGCTGTTGGCAATGGTAATAGTCAAAATCAAACAAATAGTAATTCAACTGGCAATATTGTTAACATTAACCTGGGCTTTAATTCTGACACCCAAGCACCAAACCAAAAAGGTAGTGACAAGCCAAAACCATCATTGAGTGAATCTGGTGAAGATATCAGTCAATTACGTGACTTGCCGCTAGAAGTGGAAAAAAATAGTACAACAGACAAATTTCCCCGGCTGCGGATATCTCGCAGAGCTTTTATGCCTACGGTTATCGGTACCTCAGTATTCACTGCAAGTGCAGGTTGGTTTGCTGGTCAGCATCGAACACCGATTAAGTGGAAAATGGTGAGTGTTTTGGGTGAAAATACGAAAAACCTGTTGCTATATAAAGCTCCACAAATAATCTGCGATCGCATTGCCGAAATGACAGATGGTGACTTTACTATTGAGCTAGATAGAACTGGCGATACTGAAGAAATTCTCAAAAATGTCAGCGATGGCAAGATTGAGTGTGGCTATAGTGGTGTCTACTACAACAGTGAAAAATACAGAGTACTTTTTTTTGGTTGTGCAGTTCCTTTTGGTCTCAACCCTCAAGAACAAAATGCTTGGCTCTCTTACAAAAAAGATCCTCAAGATGAATTAACTTTTATGCAGAAAATCTATCCCAGATTAGGCTTAAAAGTGATTCCCTTTCCCGCAGGAGCGACAGGCGCACAAATGGGAGGATGGTTTAACAAAGAGATTAACTCGATACCAGACTTCAAAGGCATAACTATGCGTATTCCTGGATTAGGAGCAGAAGTATTGCGAGAATTTGGTGTTAGATCTGATAAACAGTTAGGTTTCCCGATTCCCATTGATCAAATTGCTGATAGAGTCAGAGACGGAACATTGAATGCTGCTGAGTGGATTGGCCCACATGATGATTTTCAATTGGGATTACACAATGTCTTGAAATACTACTACTATCCAGGTTGGTGGGAACCAGGTACGACATATGATGCACAGGTCAATACACGTGTATGGAACGAACTCCCAAAAAAGTATCAAGAAATATTTAAAGCTGTTTGCCTAGAAACTCACATTAAAATATTAGCTGAATACGATCAAAAAAATAGTGAAAAGCTGCAAGAACTCGTTGCTAAAGGTATTCAATTAAAACCTTTCAATGAGGAAATTTTGCAAAGAGCTAGAGAAGAAACTGATTCTTTATTGAAATTCTATGCTGGTAAAGATAAATTATTTGGCGAAGTTTATGCAGAATGGTCAAATTTTAAAACTCGAATCAAACAATGGTCTCAGTTAAATAAGATTTAATTTTTTCGTGATAAGTAGAACGACGCGAAAAAACCAAACTATGTAAAGTAATGTAAAATTGTTGAAATTCAGTTCGTAGTCAGGACTTTAGTCTTGATTTGAGAACTAAAGTTCTCACTACAAACCTTTCATTATTTACCCTGTTCTACTTAAGTTAATATAGATACTTAGAGGGTAGAAGTCGCAGGTAGTTTTGTTCGTAACTTATTTAGGATCACTAAATATATTTGATAATTTAGGAAATAGATATTTAGAGGATAAATTTCCCACTTATTCTAATATTTGTGGGATACAACAAATCACGCCAGAGCAAAGATATATCTTTCGGTATATGACTTGATATAGGGCAACTTTAAAATAGAGTTACGGCAAGAATCCTAATTTATAAATTTACAACCACAGATAAACTATCTGTGGTTTTTTTGCCATAATATCTTGAGTGGCAACCTCAGAAGTAAAAAAAATATTAGCAAGTTACTAACATTCAGAATGCTATCTTAGAAGTAAGGTCATTGGCTGAAGTTTAAGGAAATTGCTATGACTACAACACTCCTAGAAGCTAATTCTATCGAGTCATTGTTAGGGAAAGAAGCAGAAGATCTGCTGACCTACAAGGCAAAAATTTCACGGGATTTACTACATTTACCAGGCTCAGATTTTATAGATCGAGTTTGGTTAAATAGCGATCGCCATCCTCAAGTTTTGCGTAATCTCCAGCAAATTTACTCTGCTGGTCGTTTGGCACATACTGGCTATTTGTCTATATTACCAGTAGACCAAGGAATTGAACACTCAGCTGGTGCATCGTTTGCGCCCAACCCTATTTATTTTGACCCCGAAAATATCATCAGATTGGCAATAGCTGGGGGTTGTAATGCTGTTGCCACGACATTAGGTGTATTGGGTAGCGTTTCGCGTAAATATGCCCACAAAATCCCTTTCATTGCCAAAATCAACCATAACGAACTGCTGACTTTTCCCAATCAATATGACCAAATATTGTTTGCTGATGTCGAGCAAGCTTGGAATTTGGGTGCAGTGGGGGTAGGCGCAACAATTTACTTTGGTTCAGAGCAATCTGCTAGGCAAATTCAGGAAATTAGCCAAGCTTTTAAGTATGCTCACGAACTGGGTTTAGTAACAATTCTTTGGTGCTATCTGCGTAACAGCGCTTTCAAACAAGATCAAGATTATCATGTTGCTGCTGACCTTACCGGACAGGCAAATCATTTAGGTGTAACAATTGAAGCCGACATTATTAAACAAAAGTTACCCGAATGCAATCGTGGTTATGGCGCAGTAGCCAAAGCAACTGGTCAAAGTTATGGCAAAACTGATGAACGGGTTTATACAGAGTTGACCAGTGACCACCCAATTGATTTGACTCGTTATCAGGTACTGAATTGCTACTGTGGACGTGCAGGACTAATTAATTCTGGTGGGGCGACTGGTAAAAATGACTTTGCCCAAGCAGTTCGCACTGCTGTGATTAACAAACGGGCTGGCGGTACAGGATTAATTTCTGGACGGAAGACCTTTCAGCGTCCGTTTGAGGAAGGTGTGAAATTGTTTCATGCTATTCAGGATGTTTACTTATCACCAGATGTGACTGTAGCTTAAATAAAGTATTGAATCCTGGAGACTAATCATCCCAAATTGGGATGATTAGTTTTGGGAATTGACTTCAATTTTACTAAGCCAAATCACCAAGTCATCTGAATGAATTGCTATCTCACTTCCCAAGGTTTTGATATACAAAAGTCCATCACTAATAATTAAATCTCTAATTGGATACCAAGCATCTCGTTTCTGGATCAAAAGGTCGAGAGGAATTCCTGGTTTTAAAGCATTTTTGCGATATTTCCACCAAGCTCTCCATAGTATGACAGACTTAGTACACTGCACTTGATAGCCTTTGGGAACTTGGCAGTATTGATACCGATAAAAACCACGGTTATCTATTTCTCCTTTGAGGAGATAACTGGATTCGGCTAATGCCTGATTCATTATTTCCCAATGGGATGATTTTGCATAAATTAAGAATTCAGATATTGTATTAGTTAGTTGATATGTAGCAATCACGCCTGTGGTTTTTGCTGTCATTTGGTTAGTGTTATACACTGTTTGCGCTATCAAAAAAGGATTTGACAACAAAACCTCTTTTTTCTGAATTGAGTTTTGCACAAACTCTCTGATTAAATCTAAATTAGACAGCATAAAATTGCTTCACACTCAGGGTTCCAGTGTAAGGGAAGCGCCAACACACTGCAAATAAGTAAGCATACTGAGTTTTTAGTTAAATTTTTAAATCCTTGAGAAATGGCGTAAATACGGTCACTAATTCCGGGCGACTGACTACAAGGGTGGGAAAAGAGCGATCGCTATAATCTTCCCCCGATAATAAAGGAAACGGCTGTGACTTGAGGGATGTCCAAGTACCACCAGCAGCTTGGACAATCACCCAAACCCCGGCTAAGTCCCAAACTTTCGGAGTGGCTTCAATACCACCAAGTACTGCCCCAGTCGCAACCATCAGGAAGTTATAGCTAGCTACACCCAACATCCGTATTTTGCAGGGAAAGTCTTTTTGGATAATAGCAGTGCTACGGGAACAAAGGTTAAAAAAGTGATTTTTGCTAGGGGCATCGTTACTAGTGTGGATGGGGTGGTGATTGAGAAATGCCCCGGATGGTGTAGCTAAACCAGATGAACCTGCCCAGAAACCGTGAAAGGCTTGCGCTAGTGGTGGTACATAAACATAACCAAAAACAGGCGTACCTTGATATAACAAGCCCAACGAAATCGACCAAATGGGAATACCCCTGGTAAAGTTAGTTGTGCCATCCAGAGGGTCAATTACCCAACACCAATCTGTACCCGGAAAAACTTGGTCGTTTTCTTCGCTCAAAATACCGTAGCCAGCAAAATTAGCAGCAATCGCATCACGAATTTCCTGGTCTGCCCATTTATCCGCCTGCGTCACCAAACTACCGTCAGCTTTTTGCAAAGCCTGCACCTGCCCAAAATCTTGCATGAGTTGCTTTCCCACTCTGGTGGTGGTGGTTTGAGCAAAGTCGAGAATTGTTGTCCAAAAATCATTCATTAAATAATTTTCGCGCAAAAGCGCTCCTGAACCAAGACAAGATAGTTAGATTTGGTTTTTGTATGGATAACTAATCTAAATCACTTTCCAAAACAGAAGCGATCGCTTGTTTGGCACTCGTTTGAAATTCTGTCACGTTGACTCGGTTGAGGAACCAAATTGACACTACCATGCCTAAGGCTTCTAGAAAAAATACCATACCATAAGCTAGTTCCAAACTCGGTAGTAGTCTGCGACCGATATCTAAAACACTACCACCTATGACTACAGCCACTCCTCTAGACACTGACTGAGCTAGTCCCCAAGCCCCAATAAAAGTACCTGCGGCTTCAGCTGCTGTGAGGTCTAACATCAAGCTAATTGCTGCTGTAGTTAAGAAGCCAGTGGCTAACCCAAACAAGAACAAACTTGATTTCAGGAAAGCGACATTAGCAGTAAATCCTGATAGACCCAGCATGAATGCACATATTGCCACTAATACACAGCCTAGACGCGCAGTTCTGCGTTTACCTAAACGCGGCACAATGTAAAAACCCGTGACACCGTAAGCAATCAGGATACCCATCCCGTAGAAAACATTCAATCTGGTGCTTTCTGCTAGGGGCATACCAAACACCTGTCCTGCATAGGGTTCCAAAACAGGGTCTTGCATAAATAAACTGATGGTCATCACCAACAAAAAGGTGAAAAACACACCTGTTTGCCGACTAGCGGTTAAGATTTTCCAAGCCCTACCCAGACTAACGCTGTCGTCTCGATTTTCTCTTGTGGAACGGTGGGAATAATGGGAATATTTTTTCTCTACACCTAATGTTGCTACCACCGACAGCCCAAAAACAATAGCTGGAACGATAATAAATAACCTGTTGACTGCTGTCTGTAAACTTTCTATGGGTGCTTCTGGCGTTAATTGTCTGAGTAAACTGGAACTGATGATTGCTCCCACCACAATCCCCACCATCAGCAGTGACCACACAACACCAACGACTTTGGAACGGTTCTCTTCTTCGGATATATCTACCAACAAAGCGGCAAAGGCAGTACCACTAGCACAAATTGCTAGCCCATATATGGCAAAAATTAAAGTTAAAAGTGCTGTCCAACCGATTGTTTGAGTTGTCCATACCCAGCCATCGGTGTTACTTGCTGCCAAATTCAATTGCCACAGCACTTGTATTGCTAAAAATGAGGCGATCGCAAATACTGCTGCTCCCACCCACACATAAACAGTGCGATTATAACCCCACATTGGCTTGACATCTGACATCTGACCAAACCAAATTCGGGCAGGTGAAACAAATGCAGGTAGTGCTAGCACTAGCGATACCAGCGTGGCCGGAATTGCTATTTCTTGAATCATGACTCTGTTGAGTACCCCCAGAATCAAGATGGACATCATGCTCAGTCCCATCTGAAATAAGCCCAGTCGGAACATCGTGAGTAGGTTCACTTGCTTGACTGGCTTGAGCTTTTGACCTGATTCAGGATCGGGTAGAAAATTGCTAGTTGCCATTGCTACTTTAACCAGAAACACTACAGGATTTAGTCTCTCTTTAACTAAAGATAAACCTTCCCCACCCCAAATTTGACAATTTTCATTTAGTTGGAGACTTGTTTGCGGCAGATTAATCTCATATCTCTGTGGATAGACGAAATCTCTCGTTAAACCCTTCTCTAGTAACTTTTCTCAGTTTTGTTTATAGAGATACACTAAAAAAGTAAAGAAATGTAAATCAAATAAATACTGCCAACGTGGAAACTATCACATTAGGGCAAAATGGCCCGACTGTTACACCCCTTTGCCTTGGCACTTGGGCTTGGGGTGATAAACTCTTTTGGAATTATGGCGATGGTTATGGGCCAGAACAGTTGCAGGCAGCTTTTACAGCAGCATTAGAGGCTGGTATTAATTTCTTTGACACTGCGGAAATTTACGGTTTTGGACTTTCGGAGGAATTATTAGGGCAATTCATGCAAAAAATCGCAAATCCTGTGCAAATTGCCACAAAATTCGGCCCTTTACCGTGGCGATTTACAGGTCAATCCGTCTCTGATGCCTTAACTGATAGCCTCAAGCGCTTACAAGTAGAGCGAATTGAACTGTATCAAGTGCATTGGCCATTCGCATTTTTTTTGAGTCAAGAAACTTTGATGAACACCCTAGCCGATGAGGTGAAGCGGGGACGCATTGCTGCTGTCGGGGTGAGTAATTATTCAGCAACACAAATGCGAGAAGCACAGCAAATCTTGGCTACCCGTGGAGTACCTTTAGCGGTGAATCAAGTACGCTACTCTTTGCTAACGCGCCAAATTGAGAATAACGGTATTTTAGCAACAGCCCGTGAATTGGGTGTGACTATTTTGGCATACAGTCCTTTAGCTCAGGGATTACTCACAGGCAAGTATACGCCTGATCAGACAGAAACCCCCGGTGGTGCTAGGAAGATAGACCCAAGATTTAGTCAAGCAGGTTTGCAAAAAATTGCCCCTGTCATTTCTTTACTCACTAGCTTGGGAGAAAAATACGATCGCACCCCTGCCCAAGTAGCCCTTAATTGGTTAATCGCCCAGGGAAATGTGATTCCCATTGCTGGGGTGAAGACGTCCCAACATGTAAAACAGAATGCAGGCGCTTTGGGTTGGAGATTAAGCGACGATGAAATCAGTCAACTAGAACAAATTACTCGTTCCTTTAAGTCCTAAATTCTCAAGTGTTAGTTGTGAGTTTCGAGTTTTGAATTAAACTCATCTTCAATTCAAAACTCATAACTGTGACTCAGTACTCAGGAAGGGAGGACTTAAGAAGCTGATTCTCTAGCTGAATGTGAACCTAACTTTTGACTTGTGGGTGAAACAGAAGTATCGCGACGGCTTGTCCGCAGTTTGGGCTTGGGAGTACCTCGTCTTTCTTCGTCTCCACCATTGTTGTCTGATTTGACCCAGGAAGAACGGCTTCTTTCACCAGAACCATCACGACGCTTGGCCAATTTGGGTTTGGGTGTGGGTAAGTTTTCTTCTTGGGGATCGACGCCTGATTGTAACCAAGCGGGACGGGTTTGGTCATAAGCGATTTGCAACGCAGCAGCAGCGATCGCATGAGCATCGTATTCTTCGATGAGTTCGCTGACTATCGGTAAGAAGGAAGCTAGACGTTCACCTGTCAAGGCTTCTTTGACTTGTTCTTGTAATTTCAGGATGTGTCGCGCTTCAATCTGTGCCCGTGTGGGAATCGTTAGCAGTTGCCAGCTTTGGCGGTTATGGCGTTCAAATGCTTGCTGTTTACGCCGCTCAAAGGGTTGTACTAAAGAAATAGCTGTGCCTTCCTTACCCGCACGACCAGTACGACCAATCCGGTGGACGTAGGTTTCTACGCTATCAGGTAAGTCGTAGTTGATCACGTGGGACAGCTGATCTACATCTAACCCTCGTGCGGCAATGTCAGTAGCTACTACCCAGCGCACTTGCCGATTCCGGAATCGATTTAATAATCGCTCTCGCGCTTGTTGGGACAAGTCGCCGTGGTACTCATCTACGCTGTGACCGGCTGCTTGCAGTTGATTGGTGAGTTCTGCGGCTGTACGTCTGGTACGCACAAAGATTAAGGCTGTTTCTGGATCTTCCATTTCCAGAATCGGCTGTAATGCTTTGGCTTTTGTCCAGTGACGGGGAATGAGATAAGCTACTTGATTAATTTTGTTGGGAGCGGCTTTGGGTTGCTCAACGGTGACTGTCACAGGCGATCGCAAGAATTTGTTGACAATCATGCGAATTGATGGTGGCATTGTCGCCGAGAATAAAGCTGTTTGGCGCTCTTTGGGGGCTTGAGACAGGATTTTGATCACATCATCAATAAAGCCCATGCTCAACATTTCATCGGCTTCATCCAAGACAAACCACTTGACTTGATCAAGCTTCAAACAGCCTCGATCCAGCAAGTCGATCATCCGCCCTGGTGTACCCACAACCATGTGAACACCACGTTTGAGTTGCATCATTTGGCGTTCAATCGATTGACCACCATAAATTGCCAGAATTCGCAATCCTTCGTTGCCAACGAATTGGGTAATGGCATCGTGAACTTGAATTGCTAACTCACGGGTTGGGGCTAAAACTAAGGCTTGTACTGCTTTCTGGTTAACATCTAGCTGCTCTAAAATCGGCAGTGAAAATGCTGCTGTTTTGCCTGTTCCTGTTTGGGATTGACCCACGACATCCCGACCTGCTAGCAATTGGGGAATGGCTTGGGCTTGAATATGGGTAGGTGTGGTAAAGCCGATGTTTTCTAATTGCTCAACACGTTCTTGTGAAAGACCTAGTTCTTGAAACGAAAGATTCATTAACTCTCCTAAGATTTTGTTTTTTAGTTTTGGACTTGTAAATTGAATGGCACTCACTCATCAAAAGCTGCTGCATTCGGTCGCCAGAATTCCAGCAAGTGGCGTGCCTACAGGGCTTGACGCGACTTTGGTTGGCAGTGCTGGATTCACCGCGCTGTCTCCACTTATGTGTAACTATTGACAACTTGACCGTAGAGGTCGTATGTATCAGCGCCGTGGATTGCTACTGGCACGATGGTTCCTAACTTCGCCTCCCCAACGACATAGACCTGACCATCGACTTCTGGCGAAAACCTCCCTGAGCGACCGATTAGCTTGCCACTTTCCGGGTTTTCTTGTTCAATCAGGACATCAACAATTTTGCCGATTTCCTGTTGATTTTTTTTCCCAGCAATCGGTTCCTGGAGGGCCATTAATCGATGCCAGCGTTCATCCATGACTTCTGGGGACAACTGATTGGCTAGTTTGTAGGCGGGCGTTCCTTCTTCCGGTGAAAAGGTGAACACACCAACATGGTCAAATTCGTGCCTGTGGACGAATTCTAGTAGATGCTCAAAATGTTCTTCAGTTTCTCCAGGGAAACCAACTATAAATGTTGTCCTGAGGACGGCAGTTGGTAGGGCTGTTTTGATGCGTTCAATAATCCCATCATTCACGCGTCCTTGCCAAGGACGATTCATCGCGCGGAGAATATCGGGGTGAGAATGTTGTAGGGGCAAATCTAGATAAGGTAAGACATTGGGAGTTTCTTTGATTGCCGCTATGACATCTGGGGTCAACCCGGTGGGATAAGCGTAGTGCATTCTAATCCACGGTACATCTACTTGACCCAAAGCGCGCAGTAATTCGGCTAACTTTGGCTGACCGTAAATGTCTAACCCGTAATTGGTGGTAATTTGGGAAATTAAAATAATTTCCTGTACCCCTTGACTAGCTAACTGCTCCGCTTCAGCAACTATAGATTCAATAGTACGCGATCGCTGGTTCCCTCTTAGATGAGGAATAATACAAAATGCACAACGATAATCACATCCTTCAGCCACTCGCAGGTAGGCAACACCCTCGGTTGTGGTGCGGTAGCGTGGTGTAGTTTCATCGGCGATGTAGGTTGGTTCTAAACTAACCTGTTTTACTCGCTCTCCTTGTTCTACCCGCTCAATTACATTGACAATTTTGTGATAATCACCTGTACCTACTAAAGCTACTGCTTCCGGTAATTCCTCCAATAACTGTTCCTGGAAGTGCTGTGCCATACAGCCAGTGATCACGATTTTTTTCTTGGCTTCTGCCAGTTCTACTAAAGTTCTGACAGATTCTTGCCTGGCTGCTTCGATAAAACTACAGGTATTAACTATAACGTAATCGGCTAATTCTTCATTTGTATCTACACCGTAGCCTGCTTCTACAAGCATTCCTAACATGTGTTCTGTATCAATTCGGTTTTTCTCGCAGCCCAAGTGCGAAATTGCAATTGTCGGCTTTTCACCCATATTTTGAAAAAATCTTCAGTTTTTTGTAGTCAGATACTTAAGCGATCGTTTCGCTCTTTGTGATCCGCACCCTTGTATAGTCAGCGCTAGAATAACAGGTTTCCACTGCCAGCTACTGCTTGTGGTCTTGTGACCTAGATAATTTCAGGCCATGTTATGATGTTTCTACTATTTAGTCTATTTCCCAGGGTAAAATAGAGTGTCTTTGGGTACTTTGACACTTGTAATTTTTTTTAACAAATCGCCTGTTGGTATTTTATATTACCGCAGCGTGTGCGTTGTTAATTTACCCGTCGGGAAGCCGCCCAAAGGGCTTGTTGTGAGAAGTCGCTACCCTCAGGGAAATCGCACTCGCGACTACGCCTAATTAAAGCAGTAATGCTACCCTAATGCTCAGGCTTGGCCAACGACAATGCGTGGGCGAGGTGCCTAAACTACGGGAAGCTGCCCCGCGTCTTGTGAGTGGCAAACCCCTCTTGTAGCCAGGTTTTATCTTAACATATCTTATGGGAGGTTTTACGCCAAATTCCATCTCAGGGAAGAGGCAGTAAAATAACCAGATTAAAATGCATTTGACTAGCTTAGTTAAAAGTTAAGAGGAGCTATAGTGCCCTAGGCAAGTTCCCAGACTTGAGGTGACTGGCGTTCAATAGTCAATAGTCAAACAACTTCTAGACTCTGGACTGGTGGACTCTAGACCCCGCGAAGCGGATTAAAGACGTGGACTTATATCAGCTATTTAAAACTCGAACACCGATTATTGGCGTGGTTCACCTGCTGCCACTGCCTACCTCGCCCCGTTGGGGAGGAAATTTAAAAGCAGTAATTGACCGTGCGGAACAAGAAGCAACAGCCTTAGCCAGTGGTGGGGTAAACGGCATTATTGTGGAGAACTTTTTCGACGCGCCGTTTGCCAAAAACCAGGTTGACCCAGCAGTTGTGAGTGCTATGACTGTTGTGATCCAAAGGATACAAAATTTGGTGACCTTGCCCATAGGCTTAAATGTCTTGCGGAACGATGGTAAAAGCGCAATGGCGATCGCTAGCTGCGTGCGGGCACAATTCATCCGTGTCAATGTTTTGACAGGAGTGATGGCAACCGATCAAGGATTAATTGAAGGCGAAGCGCATCAATTACTGCGTTATCGGCGGGAATTAGGCTGTGATGTCAAAATTCTCGCTGATGTATTGGTCAAGCACTCCCGTCCTTTGAGTTCTCCAAATCTCACGGTCGCTGTTAAAGACACAATTGAAAGAGGTTTGGCCGATGCCGTGATTTTATCTGGCTGGGCTACTGGTAGCCCGCCTAACCTAGAAGACTTAGAACTAGCTTGTGGTGCAGCAGATGGCACTCCAGTATTTATAGGTAGTGGAGCCAATTGGGAAAACGTTGCTACACTGATGCAGGCAGCAAATGGTGTCATAGTTTCCAGTTCCCTAAAGCGCCACGGTAAAATTGAGCAACCAATTGACCCGATTCGCGTCAGTCAGTTTGTGGAAGCCGCTCATCGCAGTTGGAATTCCCAAGGTGAGAGTAAGCCTATTTCTGGGCCAGTGAAAATACATTCTTAGGGGACAGAGGACAGGGAACAGCGCTTGATTAGTTACTGGGAAAATCCGAAATTCTTTTTTCCCAATTCCCCATTCCCTATTCCCCATTCCCCATTCCCCATTCCCTTTAGACTAATAGCAGTTTATGATTCGCCGCCGTTCTACTCCTTGGATTCATAAATGGTCGCGTCCATTGATTGCCGCGATCGCTGGACTTGGTGCCTTGATAACTGGCTATCTAACTGTAGAAAAATTTACAGGAGGTACTGCCGCTTGTGTAGCTGAAGCTGGTGCTAAAGGCTGTAACGATGTACTTTCCAGTCCTTGGGCCACAGTTTTGGGTCAGCCATTAACCTTATTTGGGTTTTTGGCTTATGCCAGTATGGTGGTCTTAGCTGTGACTCCCTTGGTCTGGAAACCAGAAGATAAAAATAGCCTCAAACAACTGGAAAACTCGACTTGGTGGCTGCTGTTAGTAGGGGCGATCGCTATGTCGGTCTTCAGTGGCTATTTAATGTACTTGCTGGCATTCCAAATCCAGGTCTTATGTCCTTACTGTATCGCCTCGGCTTTGTTCTCCCTAAGTCTGTTGGTGCTGACGATTGTTGGTCGCCTTTGGGAGGATATAGGGCAAATTTTCTTTACCGCTTTGATTGTAGGGATGGTAACGCTAATTGGCACCTTAGGTGTCTACGCCGGCGTGAATCAATCAGGTGTAACACCTGGTAGCTCAACTCCTGGACAACCTCAAAAAATTACCTTTACTCCTCAGGTAAATCCTAATCCAGCCTTTGGTTGGGAAATTACCACTACCTCCGGTGAGGCAGAAATTGAACTAGCACGCCATCTTGTCAAGATAGGTGCTAAGGAATATGTTGCTTATTGGTGTCCTCACTGCCACGAACAAAAACTCCTCTTTGGTAAAGAAGCCTACCAAATCATCAAAGAAAATGGGGTTATGGTAGAATGCGCTGCCGATAGCCCACAAGGTCAACCAGAATTGTGTAAAGCAGCAAAAATTGAAGGCTTCCCCACCTGGATTATCAATGGTCAAACTTATAGCGGAGTCCAAAATCTAGACGAACTGGCAAAAGTTTCTAATTATACAGGTGCTAGGAACTTCCAGTATTTTAGATAATTGTCATTTTAGTAATTCTGTTATTTTAACCAAATAGTCAACTGGTTGAAGTTAAACAAATTCTTTCCCAGTTGGCTTTTTTATTGGTTACACTCCTACCCTTTGTATAAGTAGGTCAGTGTAAATAAAGTTAACTAGACGTTAATTCGATGAACCTCACCTCAACCCCTCTGTGACGCCCAGAGGGGTAAAAATATCCCCGGTTTTCAACGAAGTCAGAGGGAAGAGGGAAGACGGAAGAAGTGATATTAAATACCCATCATCTTCTGACTCCTATCTCCTGACTCCAAACTTCTTCCTTCTTGTTGAAGGTTTCAAAGCCTCTAACGCCACTTGCTACACAAGTCGGCAAAGCCGCCCAACGCAGTAGCTCCTCCTTGCAGGAGAGGGGTTTTTGATATTTGTCAAACTCACGTTTAATTAAAATTCCCGGCATCGATACAGACAATGATGTTAATACCTTAAAAGAAGATTTGTTAACTTGAACTGGTAGAAAATATCGCAGTTTGTAATTGAGTGCAATATACCAAAAGTCATGGAATCGCTATAGACAAGCGATGCGCTAGATGGAATGTAGCAATTAATACTAATGCAATACTTTATTTAAACAAGAACAGCTATATTTGTACTGAACTTGTTTCTCATAGGCACAAAAATTTTAGTTGCCTTTTGGTCAGGGAAGGAATCGTCATCAATGGTGTTCTATCAGAGTTAACCAGAATTATTGGGAGGAACTTTACTAAATTAAAATTATTCTGAAAAAATCAATATAGTTCGCACGCGAGTCATATTAGCTAGCTAGTCGATAGCTATAGGAAATAGAAACTATTTTTCCCCACTAGGTAATGGGAATGAGTAAGCAGCTATGCAAGCGGCTTGTGAAGTTGATGAAAAAACTGAAACAAACGCTTGGTCGAGGGCATAGAGAGTTTATTACTGCTTCTAGCGTTGCAGTTTGCATCTTGTTTTTGCGCTCTGTGGGATTATTGCAATCCTTGGAGTTAGCAGCATTGGATCAATGTTTTCGCTTACGTCCACATGAACCACCTGATGCTCGGATCACAATCGTAGCTATTGATGAAGCTTCTTTAAGCCAAGTCGGTTCCTGGCCAATTCCAGATGGTGTGATTGCCGATTTATTACGAAAATTACAAGTTCATCAACCCCGTGCTATTGGCTTAGATATCTACCGAAATTTGCCAGTTAGGCCTGGTTACGAGGAACTCGTTGAGGCTTATAAGTCAATGCCGAACTTGATTGGCATTGAACTGTTGACAAATAATAAAATTGCCAGTGTTTCACCTCCACCAGAGATGAATCATGAGCAAGTGGGTTTTAACAATGTACTATACGACCCTGATGGTAAAGTACGCCGTAGTTTGTTGTATTGGCATGTTGGTCAGCAGGTACACGAAAGTTTTGCTTTGAAGCTGGCTTTATTGTATTTAAAGTCAGAAGGAATTACTCCCCAAAAAGCAGCTAGAAACGCCAAGTCTTTGCAGTTGGGTCAGGCCGTATTTACTCGTTTTCAGTCCAATGATGGTGCTTATGTAGGAGCTGATGCTAAAGGCTACCAAATTTTGTCCAATTTTCCCAAACCAGGCTGTGACAATTCAGCCATTGAATCCTGTGGTTTCATGCAGGTAAGCATGAGGGATGTATTAGCAAACCGAGTTCCCAAAGACTTGATCCGCGATCGCGTTGTACTGATTGGTTCTACTGCTCCTAGTCTCCAAGATTTTGTATTTGTTCCCCAGTCTAGTAGTCTTATGGATGCGGCAAAGCCGATTGCTGGTGTAGAACTGCAAGCTTATTTTATCAGTGAGTTAATTTCCGCAGCTCTAGAAGGGCGACCGTTACTTAAAGTCTGGCCTCAGCTATGGGAACACTTATGGATTTTTGCCTGGTCTTATCTAGCAGCTGTTACTACATGGCGAATACGATACCCAACAAAAAGCATCCTCAGTACTTTACTGTCTTGCTTGATACTAATTTTGTGTACATACCTGGCTTTCTTGTCCGGTTGGTGGATACCAATAGTTCCGGCATTACTGGCATTTGGTAGTTCAGCTATCTGGATTACTTCTCACATTGCTTATATGCAGGAAGAGTTGAAACGCTCCAAAGAGTTTTTGCAGCAAGTGATCAATACGATCGCTGACCCGATTTTTGTCAAAAATGAACAACATCAGTGGATTGTACTCAATGAGGCATATTGTCAATTAATCGGTTATCCCGATACTGTATTGATTGAAAAGTCAGACTATGACTTTTTTCCTAAACATGAAGCAAATGTGTTTCGCCAACAAGATAAGCTGGTTTTTCAAACTCAGAAACCCAAGGAAAATGAAGAAGAGTTTACTGATGCTACTGGTAAGACTCATTTAATTTCCACTAAGCGATCGCTTCACAAAGACGCGGCGGGTAATTTCTTTTTGGTTGGCGTTATCCGGGATATTACACAACGCAAGTTGATGGAAGATCAACTTAAGCGCACTGCTGCCGAGTTATTCCGCTCTAATAATGAATTAAAGCTGAAAGAAGACCACTTGCGTTATCTGGCTTATCATGATCCTCTGACAGGTTTATCTAATCGTAAATTTTTCGCAGAACAACTTCATGAATCTTTACTTTGGGCACAAAGTAACAATTTGTTACTGGGATTGCTGTTTATTGACTTAGATGGCTTTAAGCAAATCAATGATACTTTGGGGCACGAGATGGGCGATCGCCTGCTAGTCTCCATCGCCCAACGACTCAGCAATTCTTTACGCGGTAGCGATACCGTTTCCCGATTGGGTGGTGATGAATTTACTGTGATTTTACGGGCAATTCCCAACGTGCAAGTAGCAGCCAAGGTCGCCGAAAAAATTTTAGCCAGTATCACTGATCCAATTGTTTTGGAAGGATATACCACTAGGGTTTCTGCCAGTATTGGCATTAGTGTCTACCCAATCAATAGTCAAGATACGGAAACATTGATTAGACAAGCAGATGCTGCTATGTACCGTGCCAAGCATCTTGGTAAAAATCGTTATGAATTTGCCTAATTTTAGTCAATAAGAAGGGTGTAGGGTAATTCTCAATAAATTTGTCCGTGAATTAACTCATGAGTCTTATAGCAGGGTCACAATTTATAGCAAAGTGCTGTTAGCGGTAGCGGGGCGTTTAGCCCGTGCTGAGTATAAACCCAGTGGCTCCTCTGTGTCTGTGCAGTTAAAAAGTAATTAATTAAACCACAGAGGCGCAGAGAACACAGAGGATAGGGGAATTATTGTGTCAAAATCTGACCCGTCTTGAATGGTTACTTTATTCTGCACATTAAACATATTTAGGTAATATTACTTGACCTAAATAAAAAAATATGAATTTTTATAAATAACCTGCTCATGAAAGTCTGTCATTTTGGCAGTTTGATTGGCTGAAGTTTACTGAGAATTGCTGATTCTGATGTAATATTTTAAGAAATGGATAGTAATCTTACAATTTTGTCAACTCTTTACGATAGTAATTACACGGTTTAAGATTAAGATTTCATTAAAATTTGCCAATTTATATATTTCTCTTGTGGTAATTTAATGAGTATCTCTAACCTTAGACTGATGCTAGGAACTGCTCCTTAGTTATATTTCTTAAGTGTCGAGCGTGTTTTACGACGACAGCCTATGGCTCACAAGCAAGTTACTTCCAAGCATTTTTCAGTACAGTAGTTATCTATTCACAGAAAAAGTGTAATTAAAACTGAATTTTCTCTGAAAAAATAACTAAATCTGTTGTAGACAACAAAACACATGCAATGAAATTAGAATTCATGGAATTCACCAAGACTTATGAGAACGAACTTGAGAATTACGAGCGCTGTGATATTTTGTATCAGTGCCTATCTGATCATCCCCAAAATGTCTGATGCCACAGGAAGCATCAGTGCTTTGACAGTTGATGAATTAAACCCTAGTGGCAGTAGTGAGTTAACCACACCTAAGGTTAATTCTCATAGTTTAGAAGATATCTATATTCCACCAAATTATGGTGGGCCTGACAGTCAGCATGGTAGTGGGACTCGTTGATAAATTCACATCTGAGGTAGTATTTATACGTAATTTTCAGGTGTTCTCAGTGGATTTATTATGTAGTTTGAGTTGTCAGAACCAACAAGTTTTAGTTTGTTAGCAAAGCAGGGTCAAGTCCAGTACAGATAATCTGTTTAGCTAAAAACACTGAAAAGATTTCTAATTTTTTAAAATTACAGATTTCCACCATTGGCATTTTTGCACAAGGGTGTGTACTTGCCAATCAGGGTCTGGTTGAGGATAGTCTAGGCGGTAGTGTCCGCCCCGGCTTTCGGTTCTAAAAGCGGCACTTTTGAGAATTAAATCAGCTACATCCAGTAAATTACGGGTTTCTGCCCAAAGTCGCAATTGGCGTTCCACATCTGGTGTGTCAAAACTAACTGGTTCGTGAGGACGTAAACTAAGCAAGAATTGACTCAAAGGCAAAGCAGCAAAATCTTGTTGCCAAGATTCAATTGTAGCGATCGCGGCTGTTAAAGTTGACTGTTCCCGACAAATCCCTGCACTTTGCCAAACTAAACGCGGTAATTTCTCTCTGAGTGCTACTAGCTGTGTTTGCTGGGTTTGCCATTCACTGACATCGACACTGAATTGACGTATTGGCAGTGTTGGTAGTTGTGATAATGCTGCCACATCTAGCACCTCAATATTAGCCATCTGTGCCCCAAACACAATACATTCCAGCAAGGAGTTACTCGCCAAGCGATTTGCCCCATGCACACCAGTACTGGCGGTTTCTCCCACTGCATACAAACCAGGAATATTTGTGCGATTCATCAAATCCGCAACAATCCCACCCATCCAGTAATGAGCTGCAGGAGCAACAGGAATTGGTTCGTTGAAGACATCAATACCCCAATGTTGACAAACTTTAATGATGTTGGGAAAGCGGTGACGAATCTTGTCAGGAGGTATGGGACGCATATCCAGCCAGACATGAGCAGTGGCTGGATCAATGGCGGTGTGTTGTAGATGGCTGAAAATAGCTCTGCTGACGACATCTCTGGGTGCTAGTTCACCAGCAGGATGGTAGTCAAAGGCAAAACGTCGTCCTTGATGATCAACAAGGTGTGCGCCCTCACCGCGTACAGCCTCGCTAATCAAAAAGCGATCTGCACCCGGTTTAGTTAGGGCAGTGGGGTGAAATTGAACAAATTCTAAATCCCGGAGAATAGCCCCTGCTCGATAGGCGATCGCTACTCCATCGCCTGTACTCACTGCTGGGTTGGTTGTTTGGGCAAACACTTGACCACCGCCACCGGTTGCCAAAACCACAGCACCGGCCCTGATCCATCTAATTTCACCTTGATAAAACAGGCTAATTCCCTGACATCTTTGAGTTTCGGGTTCTAGCCACAAATTCAAAGCCAAAGCTTGCTGGATTACCTGAATGTTCTGGCGGCGTAATACTTGAGCAGTGAGGGTAGTGGTGACTTCTCTACCTGTAGTATCGGCAGCATGGAGAACACGGTGGCGAGAATGAGCAGCTTCCAAAGTTAAAGCTAAAGCTTGACCATGACGGTCAAAAGCTACTCCCAAATTAACCAGGGATTGAATACACTTAGGGGCTTCTTGGGCGAGGAATTCGACAGCTGGGCGATCGCATAAGCCTGCACCTGCCAGCAAGGTATCCTCAATGTGCAGTGAAGGAGAATCTTCCGGGGCGACCGCAGCAGCAATGCCACCTTGTGCCCAATCACTGGCGGACAGAGAAACAGTTTCTTTAGTAATCAAGGCGACTCGCAAGTACTCTGGTAGACAAAGAGCAGTGTAAAGTCCGGCGGCACCAGCACCGACTACTAAAACATCAAATTGGCTAGGAATATCTATTTGCGGCAAAGTCAAAGGGGGGCAGAGGGGGGTAGAGGAGATGAAGGGCAGGGGGGAAAAAGAAATAAATAGGTTTTACTGTCTGCTTGTCTCCTTGTCCCCTTGTCCCCTTGTCTCCTATTGGCTATGGTTAGCTACAGTAACTGCAAATAAATCCAGTTATTTATCTGTAGATACCATTGTTAAAGCGATCGTCTCCCGCGTTGAAGACGGTTTCAAATTCGGTCACGGCGAAATTATCTAAGTTGGCTTGCAGAAGTTGTTTTTGGCGATCGCTTAATCCTGGAAGATCCAATACATCCTCTACCTTCTGGTAAGGAGCATTCTTGATGATTTTCTTGGCTAGGGTGGGATACAGCCCTGGATACTGTTGAAAAGCTCGCACGTTGGTATTATTCAAATCAATTTTTTTACCAAATTCCGTCCCTAATTTAGCGTCTGCTCGATTCTGCCGCGCAATTGCCAACACTGGAACTTGCAAAGAAGTCACACTGTTGATATTGGCAGCTTGAGCTATCTGAGTTGTTCCCAGCCATCCCCAACAGCCAAGCAATAAACTAAACACTGTTAATAAACGCACCAATCTTTTCACGATTTTTCTACCTCTTTCCATCAAACTGAAATAACGGCTTTAAGCCAAAAGCTATCAACTGTAAGCTGAATTCAGACTTATGAAGTAAAGCACACCGATCAATCTGGGAGCTTATAGAGTACTAATTTCCTCTTGCTTCATCCTAGCCTTAGGAAAGACGCTCTAAATGCATCTATATCCCTGACCTTCATCTTGGGTTAATAGCAGATAGCTTCATCAAAACACAGCAGTCATCAGAAACTAATATACAGCGTATTAATACCCGCAATATTTGCTGCTACTGGGTTTGATATTATTTTTACAAAAAGTTATTTCTCTGTTGCAAACAGCGATAGGCTCAGATCCCCGACTTCTCAAAGAAGTCGGGGATCTTTTAAAGAAGTCGGGGATCTTTTTGTTGGGATCTTTTTGTTCATTCAGGCAGCACTCGCAGCTATTAAAAATAAGCTATCTACCAAAATTGTACTTAAAACTGCTCCACCAAAGGCATACCAGTGTTGCTGCCTTTGACGTAAAGGTAAAATCCCGACTGTTAATAGAACTAAGGCTAAAACTACTGCCCAAGTTTGTCCCCAAGGTGTTTGGACTTGGATTAAAGCGTTTTGTAATATTGGTGACACACTAGCAGGTTCGACTTGCATAATTTGCCGCCAATAGGGCATTAAGTCTACTAGATAGAAATATACATCGGTTAAAGCTGTACCGAGTAAAGAACCTAAATAAAACCAGTTGCCAACTTTGCCCCAATTTCTGACAAGACACCAACCAGCAAATGGTAGTCCGATCGATTCTACTGGCAAATGCCATAAAGGTTCCCAACGCAACCAGCCCCAGTAAATTGCTCCTGCTAACCAACTCCAGCTAAAGCCTAAGAGCAAATCTCCCCATAAATAAGTTGCAGGACGTGACATTAAGGTAAAACTTAGCCACACCCAAAATCCTGTCATTGCTACACTGAAAACCGGCAGCGATCGCACCAGTGGCGCTTCTATAAATACTGGTACTGATACCAAAAACACAGCCGCCGCCAACACTAGCCAAGTTTGTCGCCAAGGCGTAGATCTAGGCAGAGAGGGAGATAAGGACAGTGTAGATTCCAACTCCCTAATACTTTTTTGACCAATTTCAGTTGAGTGTAAATCAGTACTTATAGGAGTAGTAGGAGTGGTGTATGAAGACAAGGTATTATTAATCAAAGTTTTTAATATTTGTTACTAAACTTTATTTTATTTAAGATATCACACTTAAAAATCCCCCCCCTGGGCATTTTTATTTTACCTAGATTTTGCCTAGATTGTTATGTTGCGTAGATGGGGATGAGGGGGATACCAACGCCCCATCTTTCTTGGGGGATTTTCCTGGAAGGTTTCCCAGATAGGTGTTGGTGTAATTGGTTGTAATAGAAGCGATCGCAGGTAAATTAAATGGCTTTATTAAAACGTCAATGGTTCATGCTTATAAGTGCAGTATCTGCCATGCTCTCAGTTGCAGCATTCCCGCTCAAAGTTTTGAGTACCCAAGCTAACCCAGGGTTAGATGAGGTACGGGAACAAATGAATATCTTGCAAGCTCTTGTTTTAGGCTTTGTGCAGGGAATGACAGAATTTCTACCCATTAGCAGTTCGGCACATTTAAAAGTTGTGCCTGTGGCTCTGGGTTGGGGTGATCCGGGGGTAGCTTTTACCGCGATTATTCAGCTGGGTAGTATTGTCGCAGTGTTGTGGTACTTCTGGGGTGATATGACACAAATTATCAAAGGAGCAACAAAAGCGATCGCTCAAAAAGATTATGAAAGCCAAGATTTGCGCCTATTTTTGGGAATTATCCTAGGAACATTGCCTATAGTCGTTTTTGGACTTTTAATTAAAAGATTTATTCCAGATTATGATAATTCACCCCTGAGAAGCCTCGCCGCGATCGCCATTGCTTCTATAGTGATGTCGTTGTTATTGGGATTGGCAGAAAAACTCGGTAAGCGTCAACGAGACTTCGAGCATTTGACTCTAAAAGATGGGCTATGGATGGGTTTAGCTCAGGCTTTGGCATTAATCCCCGGCGTATCTCGTTCCGGTTCCACCATCACAGGGGGGCTATTTATGAACTTAGAACGGGAAACAGCAGCAAGATTTTCCTTTTTACTAGGAATTCCCGCCATTACCCTAGCGGGATTAGTTGAGTTAAAAGATTTTTTAGAAGTAGGCGTAAGTCCTATAGGTATAGTTCCGATGGTTGTCGGGGTAATTTCATCTGGGGTATTTTCATATATAGCGATCGCGGGATTAATACAATTTCTCAAAACCCGAAGCACTTTGGTATTCATTTGGTATCGCCTAGCATTTGGTGCAGCAATCTTGAGTGCGATCGGTGCAGGATTGTTAAAAAATAGTTAATAGAACTGGGCATGGGGCATGGGGCATGGGGCATTGGGCATTGGTGTCTCCCTCACACACC
>JADEXK010000210.1 GCA_015207155.1 Nostocales cyanobacterium LEGE 11386
TAGTAACTATTTCATTTAACATATTTCCCTCCTCATTTTCTGTCTGGAGGGATTTTCCTGTTTTTATACCCCTATGTCATCTTTCTTGGTATGTAACTAGCAACTTGAGTTATTAGGGATTGAAACAAGAGTAATTTGATAGTATCCGCAAGACAGGCGATCGCACGTTCCAATTACAAATAATCCCTATTAGGGATTGAAACCGATGATGTGGAAATGAAGCCCTCGCATCCTGCGTTCCAATTACAAATAATCCCTATTAGGGATTGAAACTAGCCATGAGCCGACCACGAGGGGTTTTTCATATTTGTCGAACTCACGTTAAGTTTAGGACAGATTTAAACACACGGGCTTAATGTTTCCCTTCTGGATGTTCTGGCTTGAGACAGAAACCTGTGATTTTCTCTATTTCAACGATAGCGCGTTCAGGGTTAGGAAGTTTCACAGTTTAATTCGCTAATAGTTCTAGCTGTCTTTTCTAAGCATAAATCCGCCGCAATTAAATCAATACCATCAATAATTTTACTGGGGTTGATAATTCGCAAAGCCGTAAAACATTTTTCTCGATAATCGGGGTTATTTTGGAAAAAAGATATGGCTTTTTTTAAAGGTTCAATCACAGGATAGGCTGTTTCTGCCTTCTCGATAGCCTCTTGAGGAATTGGGGATTTGAGCCTTTGGACTGCCAAATCAATTAAATCTCTAGACTTTACAGAACAATCATTCCATCTGTCAGAATTGGCTAAAAGTTTTTGGCTCTCCCAGAGTGGTTATGATAAAATACTAAGAAAAAAGCAAATATATCTCAATACAATTAGCAGTGATTGGTGGGAACAACCCAAGCGGGGAAGGAAATACAGAAGTAATTGAAAAGATAAAAGACAATAAATATTAAAAATAAAATTACCATTTTAATAAATATGCCTTCTAATCCCTTACTTCATTTTATTACTAAACTGATTAATATTGAAGATATCAAGGTAGTGAATTACGATTTTATCACCGACGATGAAATCGTAATTGAAATC
>JADEXK010000076.1 GCA_015207155.1 Nostocales cyanobacterium LEGE 11386
GTGTATAAGAGACAGTCTCTCTACTCCCTACTCCCCACTCCCATCCCCTCCCTCGCCTGAAAACTTGTCTTTAGCATGGAGGCAATTGTCTCTGCGGGTGCAGGACGACTAAAGTAGAAACCTTGACCTTCGTCACACCCGCGATTTTGCAGATAGTTCAACTGTTCTTGGGTTTCTACTCCTTCAGCTGTGATAGTCAAACGCAGGCTCTTGGCTAGGGCAATAATGGCATCTGTCACTGCTGCGCTATCAGGATTAGACATCACATCCTGCACAAATGACCGATCAATTTTGAGCATGTTAACAGGAAAGCGCTTCAAGTAGTTCAGAGAAGAATAGCCAGTACCAAAGTCATCTAGAGCCAACGAGATACCCAGTTCTCGTAATTCTTTTAAGGTTGTAATAGACCGATGAATGTCAGTCATCAAAAAGCTTTCAGTAACTTCTAGTTCTAGATAAGACGCTTCCATTCCAGTCTCTTCCAGGATTTGGCTGACTACCTGCACCAAATTCGGTTGTTCAAACTGTCGAGCTGATAAGTTCACTGATATCCGCATTGGGGGGAGTCCCGCAATTTGCCAAGCACGGTTTTGGGTACATGCAGTTCGCAAAACCCATTCACCAATTGGCACAATCAAACCATTAGCTTCGGCAATGGGAATAAACTGGACTGGAGAAACCAAACCCCTGGTGGGATGCTGCCAGCGAACCAGCGCTTCTACAGCCTTTACTTGTCTGCTGTGTAAATCAATTAGAGGTTGGTAATAAACCAGCATTTCTTGGCGCTCCAGGGCCCCATGTAATTCATTTTCTAATGCTAGTCGTTCTTGTAATTGAGCATTAATCTCAGGTGAATAGAATTGGTATTGACTACGCCCTTGCTGCTTTGCTTGGTACAAAGCTATCCGAGCCTGTTGCAAGAGTTGATCTACGCCGTTATGGTCATTTAAGTCATTAATTGCAATACCAATACTGGCTGTAATATGAATCTGGTTGCCCTCCAGAGAAAAGGGTTTTGCTAAAGTACTCAGTAACAACTGGGACAGCTTAATTAAATTTTCAAAAGCAGGAATGTTTATCTGGGCGATCGCAAATTCATCTTCGCTTAAACGAGCCAAAACATCTGTTTGAGATATGCAGGTTGTCAAACGCTGGGCAACTGATCTTAATAGTAAATTTGATATTTCCGGCTCTAACGCATTATTCATACCAGTAAAATCATTTATGTTCACCAAAAAAACAGCTACTAGCTTTTGGCTATTCTGAGGTTGAGATAGAGTTTGAAACAGGCGATCGCGAAACATGCACTTATTGGGTAATCCAGTCAAGTCATCATAGTTACTGATATAGTGAATTAATTCATCTAGTTTGTGGAGAGTCTGTGAAGTATCGGCCATCAGCGTGCCTGCTTCATCGGCAAATTGTGTAGGTAGTTTAGGTAATGTTTTCGTGTTCAGGTAGTTTTGCAATGCGCCAGATGTCAAAATGACTGGAGCCAGCAGGAGGCGTAGTGCATAGAGGGTGGCTGCTGTGCCCAATAACGTCGCTAACAACGCAATGCCCAGGACTTGTATTGCCATCTCTAAAGAATAGGAGTTGGAAATAACAAAACTACAAAGTAACGTCAGAAGTGGTACGTGAGTGCCGACAAATGCCACCAACATGATTTTGGCGGTGTAACTTTCCTTGAGCAATTGCATACTGGCTAGGAATGAATACAAGTCAAGGTTGTGATTGATCTGCATAGATTTTGTGTGAGGATTAAGAGTTGACAAATTGGTGATCAGGTATCCTGGCAAAAGGATATTTTTGATTCACAATCGAGCGACATCAATTTCCGTAATTATAAAATAATTTTTAGTTATATATTATGCCTACCGAAAATATTTTTTACGTACACAGATAACGATATAGTTTCGATAAAGCTTACTCTATAAATGATTCAAGTATTTAAATTGTTATTAGTATAAACACTTATTTATGTATAAAGAGTGTATGATTATTTTTTTAAGGGATGCAAGTAAATGCAAATAGCTCAAAAATGGTTAGTTCAAAAAACTAATCAGTCAATGCTTTGTTTGCTGGTTGGGGGACTGCTATTTCGAGGCTTTTTAGCTTTCTGGCTTTACCCTACTTTTGATGAAGCTTATTACTATCTCTACAGCCTGCATTTAGATTGGAGCTATTTCGATCATCCAGTGATGGTAGCTCTGACAACTGGTTTTGGCCCCTGGTTAACTGGAGTTGTTTCCCAGTTCACAATTCGCCTGGGAGCGCTGATTTGTTACACAGGCAGTTTGGTGCTATTGTATTTGGCTAGCAAGAAATTATTCTCTGTCAAAGCTGCCAACTTTACTCTAGCGATCGCAACTATCAGTCCCATTTTTCTCGTTGGCTTTGGTGTCCTCAGTCTCCCCGACAGTCCACTGATATTATTTTGGTCAGCCAGTTTATATTGTGCAGCCGATGAATTTTTTCGCCAGCCGAGAACTCCAAAACCCAGTCTGTCACAGAATGAATTGTACTTACCCAGTTACCGTTTAGCCATCCTGGGGATATTGGTGGGATTAGCCTGTTTAAGCAAATATCATGGTTTTGTTTTAGGCTTCGGGCTAGTTGGTTTTTGTTTAACAAGTCCACGTCATCGTTGTGTTCTGCTTTCTCCTTGGGCTTGGCTAAGTTTAGGCTTATTTATGCTCACCATCTGCCCCATTGTGTTTTGGAATTTACAGCATGATTGGGTATCCCTACGTTTTCAGTCAGAGCGTGCAGTTCCTAGGAGTGGCTACAGCCTGCTGAGTGTGGGCGCTGTCTGTTTAGCTGAGGTAGCTTTTTTGTTCCCAACCATAGGATTGCCGCTTTGGTGGGTAAATTTGCAAGTATTCTTAGCTAAAATAATTCAAATTTTTTCTGGGAAATCACAAACCCATAGCAGAGATTTAGCAGACGCGGAACTATTGATTGCATGGCTATCTTTACCCCTAACTTTAGGTTTCACTCTCATGGGAGGATATCGGCAAATTTTACCAGCTTGGGCAATGCCAGGATTTTGGGGGGCAACTTTGCTGTTAGGACAACAAGCAGTTATCTGGGAACAGCAATCTCGACGTTGGGTGCGGCGGTGGCTCTTAGGTTCGGGACTGATGGTTGGTAGCATTTTACTGATTGCCTTACTCCAAGTGACCACAGGAATCTTCCAAAAACCCAGCCAATACGCCCTCATGGGAGGATTTTTATCTCCCAAAGACGACCCATCCACAGAATTAATTGATATTCAGCAATTACGGCGTGGCTTTGTTGAATCTCCTGTATTGCAGACGGCGCTACAGAACTCCAGCTTTATATTTACCAATCGCTATTACCTAGGCGGCCCGATTGCCATGTCCCTTAAACCCATAGCTGACACACCAATTACTTGCTTTGATATTGGTCAGGATTTGCGTGGCTTTGCTTTTTGGTCAAAAGCCGACCAATGGCTGGGAAAAGACGCACTCTACATCACTACTGCCGCTTTTGAGAAAAGAGAGGACTTAATGGCTAGCTATCGAACTCACTTTAGCAGCTTGACTGCGATCGCCACAATCCCAATTAGCCGGGGTGGGGTAGAGGTCAATATGATTCATGTTTATCAAGCTAAGACACTTCTTCAGCCCTATCCTCGGTCTTACGGAATTTAACCCAAAAACAGCTTGTATGCGGGGTTCTGGCTTTCATCCCAATAACGGTAGCCGAGAGTATCAAGAAATGCCTGCCATTCCTGCATCTCGTGGGGAGGTACTTGCATCCCCACGACAATCCGCCCATAATCTGCGCCGTTGTTGCGGTAGTGGAACATACTGATATTCCAGTTGGGACTCATGGAACCAACAAATTTCATTAATGCCCCAGGACGTTCAGGAAACTCAAAACGATAAAGCAACTCGTTATGAGCTAAGAGAGAATGTCCACCAACCATGTGTCGCAGGTGTAATTTGGTGAGTTCATCATCTGTTAAGTCAATGGTTTTGAAACCACAATTTTCAAACGTTTCCACCATCTTGACTGCATCGGCACGGTTTTCAATTTGCACACCTACGAAAATATGAGCTTCTTTTTCATCAGCAATGCGATAATTAAACTCTGTGAGATTGCGTTTGCCAATACATTCACAAAACTTACGTAAACTACCCTGTTGTTCCGGAATTGCTACGGCAAAGATGGCTTCGCGGCGTTCGCCAAACTCTGCTCGTTCTGCAACAAAGCGGAGACGATCAAAATTCATGTTGGCACCACAAGCCACGGCGATTAATGTTTGTCCCTGGATTTGTTCTCGTTCGGCATAGGCTTTAGCAGCTGCGATCGCTAAAGCACCAGCTGGTTCTAAAATTGAGCGTGTATCTTCAAATACGTCTTTAATGGCAGCACAGGTGTCATCTGTATCAACCAAAATTATTTCATCTACATAGTTCTGGCACAGACGAAAAGTTTCTTCACCTACTTCCCGCACCGCCACGCCGTCAGCAAATAAGCCCACCTGGGACAATCGCACGCGCTGTCCGGCTTTCAGCGATTGATACATAGCATCGGCATCTACTGGCTCAACACCGATAATTTTGATTTCCGGACGTAACCGTTTGACATAAGCCGCAATCCCAGAAATCAAACCACCACCCCCAATGGCTACAAAAATTGCATGGATGGGTTGCTGATACTGCCGTAAAATTTCCATGCCAATTGTCCCCTGTCCAGCAATCACATCTGGATCATCAAAGGGGTGAATAAAAGTTAATCCCTTTTCTGCCTCCAGTTGACGAGCATAAGTATAAGCATCATCGTAGGTATTCCCAGATAAAACCACCTCTCCCCCCCTAGCTTTGACTGCATCTATCTTTACTTGAGGCGTGGTTACTGGCATGACGATAATTGCTCGTGTTCCCAATCGACTAGCCGCAAGGGCCACACCTTGGGCATGGTTCCCCGCAGATGCTGCAATCACACCTTGTGCCAGTAAATCAGGTGACAGGTTCACCATCTTGTTATAAGCACCGCGCAGCTTAAAAGAAAATACTGACTGCATATCTTCTCGCTTCAGCAGCAGTTGATTATTCAGTCGTGTAGAAAGGTTGGGGGCATACTCCAAAGGTGTTTCCTGGGCAACATCATACACACGGGCAGTCAAGATTTGTACCAGGTAGTCGCAATACATGGGGTTAACAGGTGGGCCAATTTGGGATGGATGTTAATTTTACCGCTAGTTGTGTACCTGTTTTGCAGAAACTTGTTGTGCAGAGATAGCATTATAAAAGTAGTCTAAGTAGGAAGTCGTAAATAATTAAAGGTTTGTAGTGAGTTAGCGCGGTCTTGGGGTTTCACGCCACTTCCTTCAACGGGGGGAACCCCCGCAACGGAGTGGCTCCCCCGCCGCAGGATGCGCGCAGCGCTGTAGTGGAACAAGTGGCGTGGTTTCCCCCATGAGCAACTAACGTAAAGCCCTGACGGGCATAGCTGCGCTTACCGCGCAGCGTGCCGGAGGCATTACCCGTAGGGTAAGGACTTTAGTCTTTAAATAAGGGCTAGAGCCTGCTATTCATTCGCCCAAAACTCTTAAAACATCTTTTAACAACAAATGATGCAAGCAATTATAATTTTTCTGCTTATTGGGCTAATTATTGCTGTAATTTTGGTCAGTCCCATTCTTACCAAAAAAAGCAGAAGCCGGATTAAAAAGCGTGCATTTCCCCCACTCTGGAATGCCATTATTGAAAATAATCTGCCTATTTATCTCTATCTTTCTCCTGATGAACGCAGACGACTTCAAGGACATATTCAAGTATTTTTAACAGAAAAGCAATTCATTGGCTGTCAAGGATTACAGGTAACAGAAGAAATGAGATTAACTATTGCTGCTGTTGCCTGTTTACTTCTACTCAATGAGCGAGGAAAATATTTTCCGAAATTGCGTTCAATTCTGATTTATCCTGGTACTTATTTTGTGAATCAAACTGTTGCTGTTGATAATTATATTCTTGAAGAAAGACGCGATGCTAGATTAGGAGAATCGTGGACTAAAGACCAAGTAATATTATCTTGGAAACAGGTACAACAAGATACTCAAAACTGGAGAGATGGACACAATGTTGTGTTACACGAATTTGCTCACCAGTTAGATCAAGAAGATGGTAAAGCAGAAGGTGTACCTATTTTGCAACGCCAGTCAGATTATGTGATTTGGTCTAGGGTGATGACAACAGAATATCAAAAACTTGGTCATGATATCCAACAAGGTGTCAAGACTGTAATTGATGGTTATGGTGCAACTAATCCCGCAGAATTTTTTGCTGTAGCAACTGAGACATTTTTTGAAAAACCGCAGCAATTACTGCGGAAGCATTCGGCACTTTATGAGCTATTACAAGGTTATTATCAGGTAGAGCCTATGGAATGGGTTGGATTATGAGATTTGGTTAAAGTATTAGAGAGAGGAAATTATTCGCCTAGTAATTGCTTAATCGAAATTAAAATATCAGGAAAAGCCAAGGGTTTAATATTACCCTGCGTGAGAATTTCTTTTGACTGATAGCCTGCTTCTGTAGCTACTCGAAATACAATCATTTGCATAGTCCGCAAGTTAATCACCCAATATTCTGGAATACCTGCTGCGGCGTAAGTTTTTGTTTTAACTTCCAAGTCTTTATTGAGACTTGAATCTGAGTATTCAATTAGCCAAAAAATATTTTCTGGGTAGGGGTGATGTTCTCTGTAATCTCGCCCCAAACGTTGCACGATCGCAATATCGGGTTCTGGTTCCGAGTTACTATCTGGTAAAGTAATTGGTTTTGCTTGTCGGACTTTGGCTTGATTTCCCAATAGATAAATCAGGTACTCTCCCGCTTCATCGCTGCAATAAGCATGAGGTTCTCCCTCTGGGGACATTTCTACAATCTCTCCATTGAGCAATTCCACTTGCCGTTCTGCCAAAATTCCGGCGGCAATCATGCGATGATAATCGTCAATGCTCCATTTTACAGTAGTTAGAGTCATAGCGATCGCTCCTATTACTTTGCTATGTTTTCATCTTAAACTGGCTTTTTGATACTATTCTCCTCTTGAGCAAACAGTTCTAACAAAGCAACTGTACCCACAAAAAAAGTATAAATAGCATATTTAATGGGCATTTTTTGTTTTATGGGTGCATAAAAAGCGGCAATTACCGCTTCAATGAAGTGTGCCGTAACCGCAAACCGCTCAATCCAAAAAATAAAATTCAGGTTGCTGGAAATATGAATATTAGTGATTGCTGCATAAACATTCCATAATTCCCATCCAATGGCACTGGTAATCAAAATTGTCGAGATAAATTTGACAAACGTAACAAGCATTTGGAGGATATTCATTCAGGAGAAATTAGCATCAAAAATTAAAACATGATCCGACAAACTACCAAAGATGCCAACATGCCTGCGGCATCAGCACACAGCGCCGCCGGGAGTGTGTAGCTAGTGCGAACAATACCAATACTACCAAAATAAACTGCCATTACATAAAATGTAGTTTCGGTTGATCCTTGCATTGTGGAAACCAAAAAAGACAGAAAACTGTTAGGATCATTTTTCACAATTTCTGACATCAGTCCAAAGGAGCCACTACCTGACAGGGGACGAATTAATGCCATTGGTAAAGCTTCAGGTGGTAGGGTGATGAGCGAAGTAATCGGAGAAACTATTGTTGTTAAAATATCGAGAGCGCCACTGGCACGAAACATACCAATGGCAACAAAAATTGCTACTAAAAAAGGAATAATCCGAATGGCAATTTCAAAGCCTTCTTTTGCTCCTTCTGTGAGAACTTCATAAACTTTCACCCCTTTGAAATAACCAAATAAAAGAAACAAACAAATTAGAATAGGTAGCAGCCAGTTGGAAAGGTTACTGACAAAAGCCATGCTAAAAAGATAAGGAAATCCTCGCACTGAAAGGCGGTAAAATACAGCCCCGACAAATGCTATAATGAGTGCCCCGAAAACGAAATTGCCAATCATGCCGGGAGGTATTAATTCGGATTCTGGAGTGGCATCGGATGCGATTTTGGTGTCTGGGTTGGTAGTCTCTGACTCAGATTCCCAGGAATTCACAGGAGAAGATGCGCGGCGGGCTAGAAGTTTACTAGCAATAATGGCGACAGCTGTAGAGCAGATAGTGGCAATAATTGAGGGCAGGATAATTGCGGCGGGATTGCTAGCCCCAGCACTGGCTCGGACTGTGATCACACCGAGGGGTAACAGTGTTACCGATGAGGTATTAATTGCTAAAAACAAACACATGGCAGATGTTGCTGTCCCCGGTTGGGGATTGAGTTTATTCAGTTCTGCCATAGCTTTTAAACCCATTGGGGTGGCGGCATTACCTAAACCGAGGGCATTTGCTGCCATATTCATCACCATGGCTGACATGGCAGGGTGATTGGCAGGAATTTCCGGAAATAGTCGGCTCATCACCGGACGAATCAAACGGGCAATGAATCGCATCATGCCTGCGGTTTCGGCAACCTTCATAATTCCCAACCACAGCGCCATCGCCCCAATCAGGCCAATAGCTAGTGTCACCGCATTTTCAGCTGCTGTAAACGACGCTTCTGTTAAAGCCGCCATCTTGCCGTTGTAAGCTGCCACTACAGTTGCAGCAACAATCAAGAACAGCCAAATGGCATTGAGTGGCGACGATGATTTTTTCATCTAAACCTTTAACTTTGATTAAATAATTTTCTGCATACTAAGCGATCGCCAAGCGCTGCTGCAAGCAGATCGCACAGTCAATTGTGAAGAGCTTACGGTTCTAGAAAAAAATCGCTTGTGCCTTTGAGTAAAGATTGATGTACATAATTATCTTGTTCGCCATAATTATGCATTCCAAATTTTATTTGCAATAACAAACGGTCTTGCGAGATGGGAAGTGTAGCTTTATGAAAAGCGAATACATCCTCTACAAAGCCAAAACCTGCTTTCCCGCAAATAGTTAACCACCGATCTGATTCATAATAATTCAGAAGTTCTGCTTCAGATTGCCGTCTAAATAAAGATAAAATATAACTCAGTCTCTTGCGTTTGTGACTACCACGAATGTACACATGGGGGCTGCTCAATAAATTGACATCAGTTAGATAAAAGAAAAATATCAAATTGCGGTAGTCATTTAAATCATAATGAAAATTCATTGCCGCTTTATTTAAGTCATATTTTGATTTATTTTTTACAAAAACCCAATGTAATTGGCTACCTGTAAACACAGGATTCTTTTCTAAATATTTATGAGCTATTTCTAATATTTTTGGGTCACTTGCTATTTTTTTAATTGCTGGACAAAGCAAAGTAGTATTGTAATAGTCACCCCGGATAAAAGATTTGCCGTAGTTCTTTGCTGCTCTGGCTTTATCAGCATATAAGAACCCACAGTTATAATTACCATCTCCATAACATCTATTATTCTGAACAAAATTAATAATTTCTTGAAAAATACTGTCAGGCAGATGAATTCCCAGGTAAATACCGTTTTGTTTTAAAGAAGTGACAATTTCATCAACTTGAATATCTGAAAATATAGATAAATTTTGATATTGCTTATCTCTGATAGGCTTTTTATACAAAGCAACAACAAGATAGCGGACAATGTGAAATCGACTAGTAATAAACATTAAAATCCAAAGAGGATTAGTCTTGATTTTACCGTAATATTTAGAAAATTTTCTCCAGATTCCTGACCATGAATCTCCAAAATCAAGAGATGTGATAACCTTTTGCTTATTTTTGCTCATGGTTAATGTTTAATGAATTGTGCCTCACGCATAGACGCAAAGGTGTAAAAAACTTAACTTTATCCTTAATCAAAATCTTAATTTATTCCGCATCTATGCAACGCCAAAATAACTTTAATACCACTACTAAGCAATGCTGCTGTTAACAGTTAAATTGACATTAGCTTGCGTTTGAGCTTGCCAAGACTGGGCATAAAGTCCACCCAAAGCTAGTAATTCGTGATGACTTCCTGACTCTACAATTTGTCCAGCCTGCATGACATGAATGATATCAGCACGCATTGCTAAAGTAAAACGGTGAGTGATGACCACAGCAGAACGATTTTTGGCCATCCGGCGAAATCTATCTAGCCAGTCATGTTCAGCCCAAGAATCCATGAAGCTGGTTGGTTCATCTAAAATCAGAATCGGTGCTTGCCGTAAAAAAGCTCTAGCTAAGGCAATACGCTGCCATTCACCTCCACTCAAATCAGTACCGCCAGAAAACATTTTTCCTAGTTGTGTATCGTAACCTTGCGGTAATCTAGCAACAATTTCTTTAGCGCCAGCATCTTGAATAGCTGCCTGAATTTCCTCAAAGCTGGGTTTTGAATACACATCACTAATGGCAATGTTTTCTGCTACCGTTTTTTGATAAGTAGCGGGAAACTGAAACATAACTGTGAGTAGACGGCGGAGTTCGCTGAGGGAAAACTTTTTAATATCAACTCCATCTAGTTCAATACTGCCAGATTCAGGGTCATAAAAGCGGCACAAAAGTTTAATCAAGGTACTTTTACCAGTACCGTTTTCCCCAACAATGGCGACAATCTTGCCAGCAGGGATAGTGAGATTGAAATCTTGCAGAATTGCCCGATCGCTGCCAGGATAGCGAAAGGTGACTTGGCGTAAGCAAATTCCTTGTTTTAAAGGTAGGGAAATGGGTAAGGGTTGAGGAGGATCTTGAATTTGTGGTTTTAATTGGAGAAATTCAAAGAGATTACCCAAAAACAAGCTATTGCTGTAGATTTGACCAATGTTTGACAGTACAGAACGCATTAAACTTTGACCGCTATTAAAAGCCTGGTAAAATAAAGCCAGGTCTCCTAGGGTCAAAAATCCTTGTAATGCTCGCCACACCATCCACGCCATCGCACCACCAGCAAGTAATAAAGCAGAAATACCTCCAGCCAACTGAGTGTAACTTTGTTCACCAGTTAATTTGATGGTCTCAGTACGTAGGCGATCGCGTATGGCCTGATAAGATAATTGAAAATAATCACCCAATTCAAATAACCGCAGTTCTGCTGCTGTATACACCTGAGTGATCAAAAAATCATAGTATTCTGCCCGGCGGCGTTGTGATGTCGTCTTTTCCCACCAACGATGATAATAGCGATTGAAGCGAACTACCATGTAGAGTGCAGGGATTGAACTAGCAACCAGCACCAGAGGCAACCAGACTCCATAGGGGAGCAAAATAGCCACCATTGTCAGCAGAGTGATGCTATTCTGCAATAGACTGCCAGTACTTTCCAAAAGAGCAAGAGAATGGCCACTAGCATTACTTCGTGCTTGATGTAAGCGATCGTGGTATTCCGGTAATTCGTAGAATGATAAGTCAGCTGCAATAGATTTTTCGTGTACTAAGGCTGTAATACTATCTAGTACGAGTTCAGATTGAACTTTGCGGATGAAACCGAGAGCTGCATTTGCTAGCTGTGTCAGCAATAAAACCGCCGCCATTAAACCTGCTGGTAACAGTACTATTTTGAAGCTTTCTTCACTAATACCAGCCCTCATGGCAACTACTAAACTGTCTACTAGCAGTTTGGATAGATATACATTTGCCCCTGGTAGTAACCCTTGAACTAACAGCAAGACTAACCAAGCCACAGTCCACACAGGCGCTGTTACCCAAATCAAATGCAAAGTCTGCATGATATGGGATGACTGGGCTAGAGAATTACGTAACTTGCTCATCAGATTTGTCATGGGTGTGAAACGACTTGCTTAAGCTATGGATGGTTGGCGGTTACCAATCAGGTGTGCTTCTACCATTTCGGCTAAAGTAGGTAGCGATCGCAAATCATTAGACCGAATCAAACGGTAGCTAGGTATGTTTTTGGCAATATGGGTGCATTGCAGGAATTGAGCTGTGTTGTGAATCTGATACCATCGGGTAGGCAGTGAGTTACGCATCAGTTCAATTAAACTTTCAGGCGATCGCAGTTGCTTAATTCCCACAGTTGAGTCTTTAGTCAACATATAAATTCGCTTGAGTGGTAAGGCCGTTTGAGAAAAGTTTTCTGCTACCCGGAAACCACCTTTTTTTAATTCAGTGTGCAATAACAATAAATTAGATTTATCATGACCTAAAAATTCTGCCACTTCGGGAAACAATTTAAACTGCGGATAACCAGGAAATACAGTAATGGCATCTGCTTCTGTGCTAATTGCCACAACATCATCTGTAATAATGCGATGTCCCTTAGCATGAAGAGCTGCGGCGATGGTAGACTTGCCCCAGCCTGACTTACCGACAAAAGCAATAGCACTACCATCAAACTCTACGGCACTCCCATGCAGTACAAATAAGCCTCGTTGATAAAGCAAAATTGACATGACAGTGCCAACAATGTAGAGGCTAATTAGTCTTTGATCATCCTTTAAAGGAGTAACAATAATTTCGCATCCATGACGAATCACAAACAAAGCGGCATTTTTATCAAAAAGAATCGCTTCTTCTAGTGTCATTTTTGTGCAGCAATTATGATTACCCATCACTTCATCTGGAATAGTGGCGTTTCTATCCCAGCGAATTGTGATGTCACCAGGTAATTGTGCAGGCATAAATTCCAGTAACTCTATTTCAGATTTTATAGATAGACCGTAGGCGAAGTATGAAAACATATTTTTTAAATCGGACAATTTACATTTATTAACTATTAAAATTTTTTAATTTAGCTAGGGTTGAGTAGACAAAATTATTAAGTCTATTTGCATAAATAAACTTATTTTTTGACCTCAACCCTGAGCTATAGCAATTGACAATTGAATGCCATACATTTTTAGCTTTTGCGAATGCCTTTCCTACAAGCTAAAGAGAGGGCTTGCTACCCATTCATTAATAGGGAACTTGGATTTTCCATAAATACATAGTCTATATTTATGGAAATTTTGGGGAGATGTACTTTATTCAATTGAAAATTGCTATATCTGTCAGCACATGTAACCAGCGTCAATCGAAACAATTACTACTGGCTATTGCTAATGCATTAACTAAGTTGAGTTACTGCACCACCTCCAGGATTAGTGATATTAATGCTAGAACCGTCAGGATTGATAAAAGTAATAGAATCGCCAGTTCCTGGTGCTTTTGTAAATGTTTGTTCAGTGATGTCTTCTACAGAACCGTACAAATTTAACGCGGGTTTAGACCAGGATTTTTGAGTTTGCATTTTGGTTTCTCCTGAGAGTATTTTGAATGATTAATTAGTAGGAAAACCTACATTATTAGTATTACTGAAAATCTCAGATTATCCTATAGCCAAGAAACAACTTTATCTAATCTTTAACGAATTTTATAGTTATAAAAAAGTTGTGTTTTGCAACCAAATAGCTAAGTTAATTGCTGTGTAAACTGTCATAGCATCTTGTTCTTGCATAGGATCAGATAAATAGCGATAATAGGTGGCACGCAATGCTGTAATATCCACATACTTTTCAATAATTTCAGGTTGCTTAATAATTATTTCTCCTAAAATTTTCTGTTCAAATTCCAGAAGCTTAGGTTTAAAACTCGCACCTAAATTAGCTTTAGAAATTCTTGTTTGCAGTTCGGGTGGTAAAATTCCTGCCATAGCACGACGCGCAATTAGCCGAGTCCATCCAGAGGAACATTTTTGTTCAGGAGGTATAGCTAAACAAAATTCCATCAACCTGCGATCGCAGAAGGGAAATGCCAAAGAAACAGAAAAAGCACTAGATAATTTATCAGCTATTTCTAACCCATATTGAATTAAGCCAGAGTTAATACTATGCCAATGTATTTCTCTAGCTGTTATAGGTATATCAATACTTTTTTGCTGTTCCTGAAAATATTCTGATAAGTTTATCTGTTGGGCGAATGCAGGATTAATTGCTTTGTCAGCCCAGATAGGTTTATCAATCATTCGCTCAATAAATTCAGGTATTAAAGGTTGCATTCCCCATCGCCAAATTACTTGCATCCAAGGCTGGTGAAATCTGGATGCGTAAGCTTTAGTTTCTTTCAAAAACCTCTTAAACTTGAATGTCCGGATTAAATCTGTGAGATAGTACTGACCATGAGAAATAGTCGTATCACCATCTATGCCATCTAAAACAATACGTACATTATTTTCTCGGACTTTTCGATAAATTATCCAATTGAGGTACAGATTAGGGGCACAGAAACCCTCGTCCATATGCCAAAAGATTTTGTCATGGTCTGTTAAAGGACTAATCTCATCCGCCTCAATATAGTGAGGTATAATCCCCTCTTGAGCTACAACCAAGTCAACATAAAACCGTTCATCAATTAGCCGTAAGTATTCTGCTTGTAAGTTGGGAAATATAGCAGAAAAAGAGTGTAATTTTTCCTGCTTCTGTTGCGTCAGGATATCACGAGCAACACAGGTAATAGAGGAAGAATCCAGCCCCCCGCTCAACATCGAGCCTACAGGAAAGGCGCTACGTAGTCGGCAACTTACTGCTTTAGTAAAAATTTCTCGATAGGCTTCGGCATACTCCTGATTTGAACTTAATCGCAGTTCTTGTGATGGATTTAACGACCAATAACGCCGGGTTTGCTTAGTTTCATAACCAACAATCAGACTATGGGCTGCTGGAAGTCGGAGAATATCTTCATAAAAGGTAATCTCCCGGTCTTCAAACACTCTAGATAAGTATTGTCCTACTCTAAGTTCATTGAGTCGGCGAGGTACTTCTGATAAGCACAGCAGAGCTTTAATTTCAGAAGCAAAGGCAAAAATCTGGCTCGAACGATAGTAGTAAAAAGGTCTGATACCCATTGGATCTCTGGCGCAGAAAAGTATCTGTCGACGCTGATCCCAAATGACAAAGGCAAAATCGCCCAATAGCTTCTCTGGGCAATATTCTCCCCATGTTTCATAGGCAGATAAAATGAGTTGACTATCGGTGATTTTTGCCGATGGTTGATCGTTCAACTGTAATGCACAAATGAGTTCATCCCGATTATCAATGCGAGCATCGGCTGTAATAACTAAATTTCCTGGGCGATTAACTAAAGGTAACTTTTCTAACAGAGATTCGGGAGTTGTCCACAGCATCCTGTGTCCCATTCCCACCGACTCCTGCATCCATATGTCTGCACCATCAGAACCACGATGAGCTAAAACCTCAGCCATCTTTCCCAAAGTGGCAGAGTTTATTTGTTGTCCGTCTAGATAGTAAACTCCAAAAATTGCGCTCACAAGTTGATACCTGTCTAGAAAATTACTCGTCAAATACAGTAACTTACGTGGTTATTTCAATTAACTGTGCAGCTTGTAGCTGTAGCAGCAATTCAATTAAATCGCGATCGCATTCTTCAGGTGTCACCTTATACTCTTGTAAAAGCGTCTGTTTTACTTCTTTCACAGTTTTTGGTTCCTTAATCAAAGTCCATATCCTTGCTCCGACTTCATTGAGACTTTGATAGACTCCAGATTTGAAGTTGAGAATAACTACTTCATCGCCAATATCTGAAGAGATTTGTTCAGGAACAGCTACTACTATTGAGGACTCTGAGATTTTGTGCTTGAGTTTGTGCGAGTTCATCTGCTTATGTCCATTTAATTTTGGCTGGTGTGAGTATCAAAATCGTCATTATGGTTAACGTGAGTTTGATGACCTCTCCCCAACCACTCTCCGTATCGGAGAGGGGCTTAAATATCTTGAAAGCTCAACGAGAAATTAAGGTTTTGCAGCCTCTCCCCTTGCCGGAGAGAGGTTTGGAGAAGGGTTTTTTCAACTTGTCAAACTCACGTTATGGTTAATAGCAAAAGTCTTCTCAAGAGGAATAAACTCCCTTGATGGCATAAATTTCAGTCCACTAAAGTGGACTTAGGCTATTAGCCAAGAAATAAATTTCTTGGCGGGAGATTGAGCAGGTGCAAGATGCAAGCAGAGCTATTTACAAGCAATCAGCCATTATGCGTGTAAACAAGTATGCCAATTTCGTTCAATAGGTTTTCTAAAACTATGCCAAAAGATGATGTTGATATCATGCATTACGGATACTGATTTATTGATATGTCTAAAGAAGTAAATAGTGTGCTTTTTTTTAGGCTCTATTGTCTAAAATGATACTAAACACTCCAATGTCAATCATCTTTCATCACTCTATTGAGAGAATAATCAGTTAAAGCACTTATCGCCTGAACTGTCATAATACTGGGTATATGGCAACTGCCAATGTAACTTAGGACATAAACTAATCATCAAACTCGGATACCAAGGGATGATTCTTGTGGGGTGGGCCGGACAGCCCGCCCGGAAATACAAGGGACGGGCAAGATGCCCATCCCACAAAACCAGCAGAATCATCCCACAAATATGCAAAGCCAGATTTTTAAGCCTGTCCCCTACTATATTTCTACGTAGAAGCCTTGGGAGTTAATGATAAATCCATTAAATTTGCCAGTTTGTACACAATCCGCGCCCCGACATTGCCATCCCACTCAGCGTCACCGACTTCGCAGACATCAAAACCAATGATTTTGCGTTCGCTTTTTACCAATTCCCGGAATAAACAAAAAGTTTGCTCTAATTCCCAGCCACCAGGGACGGGAGTACCTGTACTTGGGCAAAGCTTGGGATCAAGACCATCGACATCAAAGCTAATGTAAACGTACTCTGGTAAATGACTGATAATTTCTCGGCATAAATCTATCCAAGTGCTGCCAGAGTAAAGCTTTTGTTTAATAGCAGGATCATAATAAGCGATAATGCGATCACCTGATTGCTCAATCATTGCTACTTCATCATGAGAAATATCACGCAAACCTACCTGTACTAACTTGGAAATTTGCGGGATTTTCAGCGCATTAAACATGATGGAAGCATGGGAAAACTCAAATCCCTCATAGGCATTGCGTAAATCTGCATGGGCATCAATATGTAAAATGCCGTAGTTAGGGTATTTAGCGGCTAATGCTTGAAAGTACCCTAAAGGGGAACTGTGATCACCACCAATCACAGCGACTCGTTTACCATGATTAATTGCTGCTTGAGACTGATCAAACAGCCATTGATTTACTTGTTGACTAGCTTGATTAATTTCTGTCAGTACAGGCGTTAAATCTGGTACATCCGTTAATGATTTTCCTTGCGCCAGTCGTTCAATAATTTTTGCTGCCAAGGTGCGATAGTATTTGTTCTTCTCCAAAATATCCTGGGGAATTTCCATCATGAAAATTCCCTGTTTCCAACCATCAGGATGATCAAAATCGAACAAATCTAGTTGAGTCGAAGCGTCCAGAATTCGCTGTGGCCCGTTGGCTGTACCTGCGCCATAAGATACGGTGACTTCCCACGGTACAGCAATAATAATTAAGTTTGCCGACTCATAATCGCAGGGTAAACCCAAGATATTACCATTGATTTCACCTACGCCACTAGGATTATAGTCTGGTTGTTGAATACTCATCTGGATTTACACACTGCCTGAATCAGCTAATATCTCGTACCCAAATATCCTAACGAAAAAATGCCTACCTACAACAAAGCTGCTATTAGTTGGTCAAAATTGCGTTGATATACCTGTTGTCCATACTTATTCCACTCTTCGTCTGAGGACTGGGGAAATCGTGTCAATGTTGCTCGTTGAATATATGTCATGATTGGGCGACGTAGATCCTCATATTTCTTGAAGGCTGTAGCGATCGCTTCTCGATTATCCCAGTTATTCGTCTCGGCAATATTCGCAATTAACGCTGTCACTGCTAATGCATCTTCAAATCCTTGATTCGCTCCTTGAGCCATAAAAGGAGGCATTCCATGAGCTGCATCACCAACCAACACAACTCGTCCTGCACTCCAAGACGGTTGAGTTTTGGTGTCAGGTGTGGTGGCGCGGTGAATGTAATATGGGCGTTGCTGCATATTAGTAGGGGGAGACAGACGAACTAATTCCTTGAGTACATGAGGAAAATCAACTTTTGCTAATTCCTCAAGTGCTAAGTTAATCAAAGAACTTCCCGATTTTCCCTCTAAAGATTCGCAGGGCAAAGCCAAATGTAGTATGTACCCAAATGGATTGCCTGGTCTACGAAATAACATCATTCTTGGCTCATCACCAATTGTCACTATTGGTGAATCTTGAAGAAATTGTTCTGCAATTTGTGTTTGGAGTTCATGGGGGATATCAGTTATTTCCCTACAAGATATAGCTGCAAATCCAGAATATTCAGGTTGTGCAAAATCACTGTAGAAACTATCTTTGTAAATTACCCTGCGAATTGTCGAGTTGATGCCATCTGCTGCCACAATTAGCTTGGCTCGGAGCGATTTTGTTATTGATTTTTGGGAGTTATTATCTAAATCTTGGGGCTGATCATCTTGTCTTTGACCATCTTCCCAATAAGCATAAGGATTTGCTTTTATTTGTTGATTACAAATACAATCTATCCGTGCATACTCATTTTCTAGTTCATCTACAACATTGACACAACGGTGATTTGCTTTAACTATATCTTGAGGAAGTAGGTTTCTGAGGACAGTTTGCAAATTATACCAAGCAATTGAGACTCGACCCTCTCCATGATTTTTCAACCAATGATCAAATCCCAGAGGGATTGACCGAATTATTTGCCCCTGGAAATTTTTATAAATCCATTTGGGTGAATTTTTAGGAGGATTTTGTTTCTGAGATATTTCACTATTTTTATCATCATGAGACTGCGGGGGATTCATAAATCCCATACCAGTTTTCTTAACTTCTTCGTAAGCTTGATTATCTAAATATTTTAAAGCTTTTAATCCATTGGGGAGAAGATCCAACACCTGACCAACTTGACGAAAAGCGCGAGTTTGATCAATGACAAGAATATTTTCTATACCACGTTTGCGTAAGCCAATTGCAGTTGCTAACCCGATAGGGCCAGCGCCAACTATCACTACATCGTAGATGTCCATAGGATGATTGCCAATCATTGTTATTTGTCAAAATTGTACTGTTTTTAGTGTGAATTGGCAGAGTTTATCATCAGAGTATTTGAGCAAAAATAAAGTAATTTAGCGTGAGTCTCTAACGGAGGCGCACCTGCGGGAAGAGCGAAAGAAACATAATCCTCCATACTTTTTATTCCTTTGTATTTTTACTCCTCACTTAGCACTTAGCACGGGCTATAAGCGCAGCTATGCCCGCAGGGCTTTACTCCCCGCTACCGCTCTAAGCGCAGCCATGCCCGCAGGGCTTTACAGCACTCAGCACTATTTCTTAGGAGTTCGACAAGTGGAAAAAACCCCTTTCCAAACCTCTCCCCTCGCAGGGTCACGTTAATTTATTCACGAAGGAAGAGGGAAAAAGAGACCCACATTTTAAAAAGTGGGATTGAAACTCCGACGCCGTTTTTTTTGCGCTGCGCGTCTCAAAAAACATCTTTTTTAAAGTGGGTTTTAAATCCACAACTAAAGTTTTTGTTAGTTATTCCTTGCATACCTAGAATGGGTTGCCAAAAAGAAGAAGAAACTGGTTATTTTCATCGACCAGTGGTATCCCAGTAGTAAGACTTGTTCTAGTTGTGGACACGTTTTAGAAAGTCTTGATTTGTCTGCTAGAGAATGGCGTTGTCCGTCCTGTCAATCAGTGAATGGGAGGGATGAAAATGCCAGTAAAAATATTTGTGCAGTCGGGGCATCGACTGTTGGGTTAGGCGATGTCAGACAGGCTGTGCCTGCAATTGCTGTTTGAGCCTAGAATCCCCATGCCTTTAGGCTGGGGAGTATGTCAAATTTTGTCTTCTGTACTTCCACTTGAATGCTGATAAGCTCATCTTCATTTATTTTTATAGAAAGATTCTTGTAGTCAGGGCTTTAGCCCTGGTTATCTGCAACTTGAATGCTCATTAGCTTACCAATTAAAACGGTGTTTTTGTAAATAAATGGATCATTTGCCCTGAAAGCGGATGCTCAAAGCAAATTTCTCTGGCGTGGAGATGTAGCCGACTAGCAACGGCGCTACATCCATAAAGTTTATCTCCTAAAATAGTTACCCCTAATCCTTGCTTATCGGCGGCGTGAACCCTTAACTGATGGGTGCGTCCTGTCAAGGGTATAAATTCTATACGTGTATCATCTCCTTCCTTTGCCAGCACTCGGTATTTAGTCAAGCTGGCTTTACCATGTTGCCAATTCACTTGCTGATAAGGGCGATGCCGAGGATCTCCCCATAACGGCAGTTCAATTACACCTTGATCGCCTGTCACAGCACCAGCAAGTATGGCTTCATAAACTTTGTGAATTTGGCGTTGCTGAAATTGCCGACTGAGTTGACGATGGGTTTGGTGATTGCGTGCTAGGAGTAAAATACCAGAAGTCTCCTGATCCAGGCGATGCACGGTCATAATTTCCCTGCCCTCTGGTAACAAATAACGTAAGCGACTGAGAACACTATCTTGCTGGTAACGACCAGGAACTGAAAGTAATCCTGGAGGTTTATTCACAGCAATTAGCCATTCGTCTTCATAAATAACAGGGAACAAGTGTGTTTCTGGCATTTGTTGCGAAAGGCTGGTGTTTTCCCTATCAGAGAAATTTTTTAATCCCGAAAGCAAAAACCCCATCAATGGCTGACAGCGTTCGGCACAAGCACCATAAAATTCTCCCTGTACTTTATCTTGATTTATGGAAGACTTTCCCCACCAAAACTCTGCCATAGCCAATGGTTTGAGTTTGTGTGTTGCGGCATAATGCAATAACTTAGGCGCACAACAATCTCCTGTACCTGTAGGTATAGAGCCACTGGGCATCAATTGTTGCAATGATATAGATTGCCCTAAAAAATTCATTAGGGAGTAAGCAGCGTGCATCTGAGCCTGTAATTGGCGGGATAGTGCTTTACGTTGTTGTTTTAATTCCTGTATCCGTGTATCTGCTTCGGCGATTAACTGTTGAAGCGGCTGTAACACAGCATTTTGCTTTGCTTTGAATTTACGTCGCTCAATTCCCTGTTGACGGCTTTCTTCGTCGAGTTGTTCTAGGGCTATATTCAGTGTTTCCCCTGTAAGGTTTTGGTAAAGTATTTGACGTTTTTTCTGTCGTTGCTGTTTGTCATTTCCATGGCGATCGCTCATCTGTTGCAATTGCTGCTGAAACTCGTAAAATAGGGTTTCATACTGCTGCCGTTCAGTTAGTTGCTGTAGAGTAATCATTTCCTGTTTGATAGCATCTAGTTCAGCTAGGGTGTGGGCTTCCTCTAGGGCTACTTCATCTCTTCCCGGAATCGGCGGAACCCAACCCTCAATTACACTACAACCATTCAAAAGACCAGAAAATGCTTTGAGTACTTGTGCTTCGCCAGTAGGCAGTTCCACCAGTAATACACCATACATCTTACCTTCACGATGATCAACTTCATCTGTGGCGAGTTGCTGCATTAAATCACGAGCGATCGCCTCTACTAAAGCAGTGCGGGGTAACCTAAGTAGATCGCCGCTTTGAGGACAACGCCCTTCATACCAGTAGCTAGGAGATGAGTCGCTGACCACAGAATTACAGTTTAATGATTTGAGAAATATCATGATTAAGATACCGTATAAACCCGGCTTTATCCATGTACATAACAAAGTATTTTGCTCAAGAACCATGCCAAGATAGAAAGTAGAGCATGAAGAGTGCTGAGTTAAAAAACCGCCCACACTTCGACAAGTGATACAGTGAGCCTGTCGAACTACTCAGTGACCGCAAGGGGCGGAGCTTGTACCAAGTGCGAAAGCCCTGAGTATTCTTCTTCTGACTCAGCACTCAGCACGGGCTATAAGCGCAGCCATGCCCGCAGGGCTTTACGCCCCGCTACCGCTCTACGCGCAGCCATGCCCGCAGGGCTTTACAGCACTCAGCACTGAGTCAGGTCAAATTCAGTAAGAGGAAGGCTAAAAAACGCTGTGCAGATAACATTTTTAGGGACGAGTTCCGGTGTACCCACGCGATCGCGCAATGTTTCTAGCGTGGCGCTGAGATTACCTCAAAGGGCAGAACTGTGGTTATTTGACTGTGGCGAAGGTACTCAGCATCAACTTTTACGGAGTGACCTAAAAATCAGTCAACTATCTCGAATATTTATCACCCACATGCATGGTGACCACATTTTTGGTTTAATGGGACTTCTTGCTAGTTGCGGTTTAGCTGGCAATGTGCAACGAGTTGATATCTACGGCCCACCTGGATTAAATGAATACATCCAAGCTGCCACACGCTACTCACATACACATTTTTCCTATCCAGTTAAAGTTCATGCTGTCCGTCCAGGAATCATTTATGAAGATAATGAGTTTACAGTTAGCTGTGGTGTTTTACATCACCGCATTACAGCTTTTGGTTACCGCATAGCAGAAAAAGACCGCCCAGGACGCTTTGATGTGGAAAAAGCCAAGGCGTTGCAAATTCCTCCAGGTCGGATTTACGGCCAACTCAAACGTGGTGAAACAGTAACACTAGCCGATGGACGAGTGATTAATGGCACTGAGTTATGTGGTGAGACAGAAATTGGGCGCAAAATCGCCTATTGTACAGATACCATTTATTCCGAAGGTGCGGTGGAATTAGCACAGGATGCGGATGTGTTAATTCATGAGGCTACCTTTGCCCATCAAGATGCAGACTTAGCTTTTCAACGATTGCATTCCACAACCACAATGGCGGCGCAAACAGCTTTAGTTGCTGGGGCACACCGATTAATTATGACTCATTTCAGCCCCCGCTATGCTCCTGGAAATACCGTAGAGTTAAAAGATTTACTTCATGAAGCCAGGGCAATTTTCCCGAATACAGATATGGCTTATGATTTCATGACTCATAGTGTACCTAGACGCAGGGAAGCCGAGTTAATTAAAATGAGCAATTGAACAAGAAGGAAGAAGTTCGGAGGAAGAAGGAATAAGAATGATCTTCCCTCTGACCTCTGACTTCGTTGAACCCGGACACCAAGAGAGTTTCAAGCCTGTTTTCTGTTCCATGTGATCAGTAGCAAGATTTAAGAAAATAAAAGTTTGTAGTTAGCGGCTCTAGCCCTTGAAAACCTTGTAATCAAGCGATAAATCGCTCACTATGAACAAACATTTATCTTACATTTAAGTATGTCTACTTACTCACAAGCACTTCAACTGACAAACCGGAAAATATGGGAGATATTTACACAATCTTGAATTGCCATAATCAATACGAAATAAAAATGTATGATCATTTACTTTTTTATATGAAAGCTACTTAAAATTATAGTTTGTATTATACATATTGAAATCTTTTTAACTTACTAAGATGTATATTTTATTATGTATTTTTTTCTGATTTACAAATTACTACTTTCAAAAATATAACCAGTGTAACCTGTTACTATTTATTAGCTCATGATGCTTGTATTCCTCTACTAGATGTTGATTGGCGATTTAGTTAATTTTATCTATAAGCACTTTGATTTTGAATTAAAGTAGTTTTCTATACCTATTGTTTACAAACAGAGAATATTGCCAAAGCATCATTTTTTATTGATATAAATAAAGTACTTGCGTGTCAATTAAAGCCAAATTAATTATTCCACAAATTCTTTATATCTCATACAAGAAACATTGAGTATTATGTTGAATCTATAGGTTGAAAAACTTCATTTACAATCAATGGTCTCATGATCGTCCATATATATTGTTTCTGTATTTCAATATTAGAGGAATTTGATAGTGACTAACACAAGTCTGAATCAAGAGCAACTGGTTAAAAACACTTCACTAAGCGCAGTTGATGTCAGACAAATACCCAAAATTTTGCTTCGCCGACGCTTTTTGTGCTTAGGTGTTTCCTGCATAGTCATGTCAATTGCTAGCTTATTGGCTGTTAATACAAAACCGAATTACCAAAGCTCTATGCAGATATTGGTAAATTCCAATTTATATGCAGGGGTACGCTCAAGTGATATCCGGGTAGGTGTAAATAGTGAGGTCACTGAGCCAAACCTTCCGGTGTTTGACTACAGCGCTCAGATGAAACTAATGCTCAGTTCTAAACTCATCCAAAAAGCTGTAGATATTCTGCGTCCTGATTATCCAAACTTAACTGTAGAAGATCTAAAAGGTAACAATAAAAACACTAAAAAAGCACCTTTAGTAGTTACTCAATTAGAAGGTAAAGCTGGATTTAATCAGGCGCTTAGTCAAGTATTTGAAGTTTCCTTTTATGACGATGATGCAGTGAAAACACAAAGGGTACTTCAAGCTCTACGCAAGGTCTATCAAGACTATAATATAGAGCAACAAAATGAACGTCTGAATAAAGGACTTGCTTTTGTTAGCGCCCGCTTGCCTCAGATTAAAAAAGAGGTGAGTCAAGCAGAGAAAAACTTAGAACAGTTTCGCAGAAAACATAATATACTCGACCCGGAAGTACAAAGTAAAATTCTGCTAGAGTCTCTCGCCAATATCCAAAAACAGCGACAAACTACCCGCGCAGAACTTCAAGATGTACAAGCTCGCTACAATAATTTAGAAAAAGAAATAGCATTTTTATCTCAAAATGCACTAATTACCTCTCGTTTAAATCAGTCAACACGTTACCAATCACTATTGACTGAGTTTCAAAAAACAGAACTGGCTCTAGCTAACGAACAAAGGCGCTACACAGAGGAGTCCCCCATCATAGAACAACTCCAGCAACAACGCCAGAGTCAACTAGATATGTTACGACAAGAGGTAAAACAATTACTAAGTGACAAAACTATAAATACTAGAAGTACAGAAAAAACATTGTTGACACAAGGGCAGATAGCAGGAGTTGACCCGATACTAGTGCAAGAGTTCATTCAAGTGCAAACAGTTGTTCAAGGACTAATTGCCAATGAAAAGAGCCTAGCTGAATCAGAAGAACGATTGCGATCGCAGCTCAACAAATATCCCAGCCTCATAGCAGAATATAATCGTTTATTACCAGAGGTAGAAACAAAGCGCAAAACACTTGAGCAATTACTCCAAACGCAACAGTATCTGGGACTGAAAATTTCTCAGGGAGGTTTTGATTGGCAAGTGTTAGAAGAACCGGCGCTGGGAACCTCTACAAGTAACCGCAGATTGTTACTTTTACTTGGGGGAGTTGTCGTCAGTCCCATTTTAGGTATCGCCGTCGCCCTTACTTGGGGGATGTTTAATTACACTATTTACTCTGTACAAGAATTACAGAAGCTGACGAAACTGCGATTACTGGGGTCAGTGCCAAAACTAGCGCCGCGTGGTATCAAGAAGCGGCTTTCCAGATTGTTTTGGCATCGGCGGCAAAATTTGGCTCCTTCCTTGGTAGAAGCTAATACTTGGTTACCTTGCCACGAAAGTTTGGATATTGTCTACCAAAACATTCAAATATTCAAATATCCTTTCCTCTTCAAGTCCATAATGTTAACTTCAGCATTATCTGGGGAAGGTAAGACAATCTTATCGCTGGGACTGGCGGCTAGTGCTGCTCGTATGCATCGACGCATACTACTGATTGATGCCAACCTGCGGTATCCTAACCTGCACAAAATCCTGAAACTATCCAATGACTGGGGACTATCTTTGTTATTACTCGATGAAACAAATACCCATGTTCAGGATTATATCCAGCCGATTCACCCTGCTATTGATATTTTGACTGCTGGCCCTACACCGGAAGATACAATCAAGCTGCTGAGTTCTCAACGAATGCAAGAACTAATAGAGTTGTTTGAGCAGACCTATGATCTAGTGTTAGTAGATGCTCCATCAATTTTAGGTATGGTGGATGCCAGGATTTTAGCATCATTCTGTCATGGGATTGTGATGGTAGGGCGCATTGGTCACATAACCCCAAAAGAATTGACACAAACGATAGAAATTTTGAGCAATTTGAACTTAATTGGCATTATCGCTAACGATGTGAGTAATTCTCAAGGGGAGTGGGGAATGGGG
>JADEXK010000077.1 GCA_015207155.1 Nostocales cyanobacterium LEGE 11386
CCATTGCAAATAATAATGAGTCTGTTTGCAATTAATGTGAGCCGAAATCCTTTTCTGTTTGCAACTAATGTGAGCCAACAATTTTCTTGTTTGCAAGCCGGAGCGTTTATGTTTGCGAGCCGCAACAACTAACTGAATCTGAAAATATCTATCATGTTGAAAAAATACATTCCTTTGGTTGCTCGTTCATTTTTAGCCGTGATTTTTATTTACACTGGCTTGAACAAAGTGTTTAATTTCGCTCAGACAAGTGAGTTTATGGCTAAAGCTGGACTACCAATAGTAGGAGTGCTACTAGTTTTTACAATTGCATTTCAGATTTTAGGTGGATTATCCATTATTCTCGGCTACAAAGCGGAAATTGGCGCGATTCTACTCATCATTTTTATGATTCCCGCTACCATTGTTTTTCATAATCCTGTTGCAGATCCTAGTCAATTCAATAATTTTTTCAAAAACTTGTCGATTATCGGTGGACTGCTCCTAGTCCTTACTTATGGATCTGGTTCTCTCAGTTTAGATCCAAGCGAACGCTAAAAAATAGTAGTGTATGATACAGTTTTTTGAGGAATGTAAAAAAGCTGATTGCCTTGGTAATGATGTTTGAGGATAACGCCATTACATTACAAATGTCATTTGGTTGTGCTGAAATTAATTTAGGAGAAACGTTTCTCCTAAATTAATTTCCAGGTTCATCCTGTCGCGTCAACCGCTCTCGGCTCAATTTCATATACTCGATGGCTTGGTCAAGAAATAAATGTTCACTCTGTCCAATGATACCCAAGATAGGCAGAGGTAAAAGCACTTTCAATTGCCCATTCCACTTTTGACTAAGAATGTGGAATGCTGACTATGTGGGGCAGATTTTAAGCTTTCCCGCCAAGTTCACATTGTGGTGGGAAATTCTTGTTTAACAGAAACCCGCTTTTTAGTACAAGTACCAACGAGTTTTACAGTCTCTTCATCGGCTTAAGTTTCTGTGTGTACCGGAGTATCTGTTGACAGTATTTTCAATCCCTCCGCTCTTGATTTTCTGGCTGTGTTTTCGTCTCTGTCGTGATGATCTTCGATGATAAGCGCAAACATTACCCGGCGGAACTTAGCAGCGGCTATAAGGGTGGGCAAGCGCAAGTCTTGTTAAATACAGAGATATCTCGTTGGTGGAGACAATAGCAGTTCAGCTAGCGCTCTTGTTAGAACAAGGGTAATGCTGCTTTCTTAACTTGAGGTAAAAATATGAAAATTCAACTTAAACCAGAACAAGAGCAATTTATCCAAAGCCGGCTTGCTAGCGGTAGATATGAGAATGCTGATGATGTTATTGCATTAGCATTAAAACTGCTGGAGGAATGGGAAAAAGGTTATCAGGAGTGGGAAGAAAAAACCCGTAAAAAAATAGCTATTGGGCTTGCTCAAGTCGAAGTTGGAGAGGTGCTTGAACGGAAAGTCATAATAGCGCGACTTGAAGATAAATTGCGTCAAGCGCTTGGGAGTCAAGAGTGATGCAATATATTATCACTTTAAAAGCCAGCGTTAATTTAGATGAGATTTTGGATAATTTGATAAGTTGCAATATTAATGCAGGGTCAAAATTTCTTCGGACTTTAATAAAAACTGTTTTAAGTAAGAGATATTCACTATTTTTGGTCATAATCCTCCATAAAAAGTGAGTGTCAAATTTTGACAGCCAACCGAAAAATCAGTGTGATTTACCTGGAAAGAAAATCGTGTAAGCACACTAATAAAAGTACGGTTGACCTCATCTCCAAGAGCAAGCTGTCAGATTACATTAGAGAAGTGTCAAGCCAAGCAACTTTAATGTTAAGCATTGACAGCCAACCAAAAAAACAAGTGTGATTCAACTGAAAAAAGTAGTATAAGCACACTAAAGAAAGTACGGTTGACCTCATCTCCAAGAGCAAGCTGTCAGATTATATTAGAGAAGTGTCAAGCCAAGCAACTTTAATGTTAAGCATTGACAGCCAACCAAAAAAAACAAGTGTGATTCAACTGAAAAAAGTAGTATAAGCACACTAAAGAAAGTACGGTTGACCTCATCTAAAAGAGATAGCTGCCAAGTTACATTAGAGAAGTGAGAAGAGAAAAGTCTCTGACACACAGAACCAAGAAAAAAAGAATAGTTTGAAAGCCAAAGTAAAACATCCAATTCTCGTCAAAAAGTATTTATAGGGACAAGCTCAGAATATGAGTCCCTAAAATATAAGTAAAGAATTAACAAATCCGGAACAAATAGTTCTGGAGCCAAACAAACTCTAATTCACAATAATTGAGAGTTTGATCCTGGCTCAGGATGAACGCTGGCGGTATGCATAACACATGCAAGTCGAACGAAGCCCTTCGGGGTTGAGTGGCGGACGGGTGAGTAACGCGTGAGAATCTGCCTTGAGGTTTGGGACAACAGTTGGAAACGGCTGCTAATACCAAATATGCACAACTGTGAAAGGGGTTAACCCCGCCTCGTGATGAGCTCGCGTCTGATTAGCTAGTTGGTGTGATAAGAGCGCACCAAGGCGACGATCAGTAGCTGGTCTGAGAGGACAATCAGCCACACTGGGACTGAGACACGGCCCAGACTCCTACGGGAGGCAGCAGTGAGGAATTTTCCGCAATGGGCGAAAGCCTGACGGAGCAATACCGCGTGAGGGAGGAAAGCCTTCGGGTTGTAAACCTCTTTTCTCAGAGAAGAACACAATGACGGTACCTGAGGAATCAGCATCGGCTAACTCCGTGCCAGCAGCCGCGGTAATACGGAGGATGCAAGCGTTATCCGGAATGATTGGGCGTAAAGCGTCCGCAGGTGGCAATATAAGTCTGCTGTTAAAGCGTCTGGCTTAACCAGATAAAAGCAGTGGAAACTATATCGCTAGAGTGTGGTAGGGGCAGAGGGAATTAAGAGAGTAGCGGTGAAATGCGTAGATACTCTTAAGAACACCCGTGGCGAAAGCGCTCTGCTAGGCCACAACTGACACTCATGGACGAAAGCTAGGGGAGCGAATGGGATTAGATACCCCAGTAGTCCTAGCCGTAAACGATGGATACTAGGTGTTGAGAGCATCGACCCTCTCAGTGCCGTAGCTAACGCGTTAAGTATCCCGCCTGGGGAGTACGTTCGCAAGAATGAAACTCAAAGGAATTGACGGGGACCCGCACAAGCGGTGGAGTATGTGGTTTAATTCGATGCAACGCGAAGAACCTTACCAGGGTTTGACATGTCGCGAATCCCTCTGAAAGGAGGGAGTGCCTTTGGGAGCGCGAACACAGGTGGTGCATGGCTGTCGTCAGCTCGTGTCGTGAGATGTTGGGTTAAGTCCCGCAACGAGCGAAACCCTCGTCTTGAGTTGCCAGCATTCAGTTGGGCACTCTCAAGAGACCGCCGATGATAAATCGGAGGAAGGTGGGGATGAGGTCAAGTCATCATGCCCCTTACATCCTGGGCTACACACGTACTACAATGCTGTGGACAAAGGGCAGCAAACGGGCGACCGTAAGCCAATCCCATAAACCACGGCTCAGTTCAGATCGCAGGCTGCAACTCGCCTGCGTGAAGGTGGAATCGCTAGTAATTCCAGATCAGCATTGCTGGAGTGAATTCGTTCCCGGGTCTTGTACACACCGCCCGTCACACCACGGAAGTTGGTTTTGCCCGAAGTCGTTATTCCAACCCATTGTGGAGGGAAACGCCGAAGGCAGGACTGGTGACTGGGGTGAAGTCGTAACAAGGTAGCCGTACCGGAAGGTGCGGCTGGAACACCTCCTTTTAGGGAGACCAACTCAAGTCAAAAGTCAAAAGTCAAAAGTCAAAAACAAGACTAAAGACGAAATAGATAAAAGACTTTGGCTTTGAGTCATCCCAGGTCGGTCGAGATTGATGCTATTGGCTTTCAAACTATATTTGGTTCAAGTCTCATGAGTGTTGTAGAACCACCCATCAACGAGTTCGGTTCTGCCCACTGTTGAGGGGCGAATTAGCTAGTACATTAGTATTATTGGAATTAAACCAAGTACATCAAACTTCTTCAGCACCTTATCTAGTAGAGCTAGAGAGAATGCTGGATGAGGAATCCAGACAGAACCTTGAAAATTGCATAGCAACTTGTCAGGTAGAAAGCGTTGATTGTTAACTGTTAAGAATCAATAGCGATCGCAGACACCAAAGTAGAAATTGTGGTCAAGCTAATAAGGGCTTACGGTGGATACCTTGGCACACAGAGGCGAAGAAGGACGTGATTACCGACGAAATGCTCCGGGGAGTAGGAAGTAGACAGTGATCCGGAGATGTCCGAATGGGGCAACCCCAAGAACAGCCTGTTGAATATATAGACAGGTATGAGCCAACCCAGCGAACTGAAACATCTTAGTAGCTGGAGGAAGAGAAAGAAATTCGATTCCCCTAGTAGCGGCGAGCGAAGCGGGAACAGCCCAAACCAGTTGTAAATACAACTGGGGTTGTGGGACAGCGACATGGAATCTAGACACTAGACAAAGCAGCTAAATACTGCACCAAAGAAAGTGAAAGTCTTGTAGTCGAAAGTGAAACGATACTAGCTGCATCCCAAGTAGCACGGCTCACGTGGAATCCCGTGTGAATCAGCGAGAACCATCTCGTAAGGCTAAATACTCCTGTGTGACCGATAGTGAACAAGTACCGCGAGGGAAAGGTGAAAAGAACCCCGAAAGGGGAGTGAAATAGAACATGAAACCGTAAGCTTACAAGCAGTGGGAGGACGATTTAACGTCTAACCGCGTGCCTGTTGAAGAATGAGCCGGCGAGTTATAAGCACTGGCAGATTAAGCCGAAAATGGCGAAGTCACAGCGAAAGCGAGTCTGAAGAGGGCGCAAATATTTTATTGAAGTCAGTGTTTATAGACCCGAACCCGGGTGATCTAACCATGTCCAGGATGAAGCTTGGGTAACACCAAGTGGAGGTCCGAACCGACCGATGTTGAAAAATCGGCGGATGAGGTGTGGTTAGGGGTGAAATGCCAATCGAACCCGGAGTTAGCTGGTTCTCCCCGAAATGTGTTTAGGCGCAGCGGTAACGATTATATCTGGGGGGTAAAGCACTGTTTCGGTGCGGGCTGGGAAACCGGTACCAAATCGAGACAAACTCTGAATACCCAGAGCACACGTTGCCAGTGAGACGGTGAGGGATAAGCTTCATCGTCGAAAGGGAAACAGCCCAGACCATCAGCTAAGGTCCCCAAATTGTCACTGAGTGATAAAGGATGTGGAAGTACATAGACAACCAGGAGGTTTGCTTAGAAGCAGCCAACCTTAAAAGAGTGCGTAATAGCTCACTGGTCAAGTGCTTGTGCGCCGAAAATGAATGGGGCTAAGTGACATACCGAAGCTGTGGGATTGATCTATCGATTAATCGGTAGGGGAGCGTTCCGTTGTAGGTAGAAGCAGTAGCGGCGAGCAGCTGTGGACGAAACGGAAGTGAGAATGTCGGCTTGAGTAGCGAAAACATTGGTGAGAATCCAATGCCCCGAAACCCTAAGGGTTCCTCCGCAAGGTTCGTCCACGGGGGGTTAGTCAGGTCCTAAGGCGAGGCCGAACGGCGTAGTCGATGGACAACGGGTTAAAATTCCCGTACTAATTTAGGTTTGTGCAGAGGGACAAAGAAGGCAATTGTCAGCCAGCGATTGGTAGTGCTGGTTCAACTGTTCGAGGTGATGAGAAACGGTGAAAACGTTTTGAGCCGAGGCAGGAGTACGACCCGATACGTCGGGGAAGTGGCATAGTCATACTTTCAAGAAAAGCTCTAAGCACGTTAAACCTAAATTACCTGTACCCGAAACCGACACAGGTAGGGAGGTTGAGAAAACCAAGGGGCGCGAGATAACTCTCTCTAAGGAACTCGGCAAAATGACCCCGTAACTTCGGAAGAAGGGGTGCCAGTGAAAGCTGGTCGCAGTGAAGAGATCCAGGCGACTGTTTAACAAAAACACAGGTCTCCGCAAACTCGAAAGAGAACGTATGGGGGCTGACGCCTGCCCAGTGCTGGAAGGTTAAGGAAGTCGGTTAGCGCGCAAGCGTAAAGCTGGCGACCGAAGCCCCAGTGAACGGCGGCCGTAACTATAACGGTCCTAAGGTAGCGAAATTCCTTGTCGGGTAAGTTCCGACCCGCACGAAAGGCGTAACGATCTGGATGGTGTCTCGGAGAGAGACTCGGCGAAATAGAATTGTCTGTGAAGATGCGGACTACCTACACCAGGACAGAAAGACCCTATGAAGCTTTACTGTAGCCTGTGATTGACAACTAACTCTGACTACGCAGCATAGGTGGGAGGCGATGAAGTATTCCTTGTGGGGAATATGGAGCCATTCGTGAGATACCACTTTGTCAGAGATGGGAGTCTAACCAGAGCCGTTATCCGGTGCTGGGACAGTTTCAGGTGGGCAGTTTGACTGGGGCGGTCGCCTCCTAAAAGGTAACGGAGGCGCACAAAGGTTCCCTCAGCACGGTTGGAAATCGTGCGACGAGTGTAAAGGCACAAAGGGAGCTTGACTGCAAGAGTCACAACTCAAGCAGGTAGGAAACTAGGTCTTAGTGATCCGACGGTTCAGAGTGGAATGGCCGTCGCTCAACGGATAAAAGTTACTCTAGGGATAACAGGCTGATCTCCGCCAAGAGTTCACATCGACGCGGAGGTTTGGCACCTCGATGTCGGCTCATCGCAACCTGGGGCAGTAGTATGTCCCAAGGGTTGGGCTGTTCGCCCATGAAAGCGGTACGTGAGCTGGGTTCAGAACGTCGTGAGACAGTTCGGTCCATATCCGGTGTAGGCGCAAGAGTATTGAGAGGAGTCCTCCTTAGTACGAGAGGACCGGGAGGAACGCACCTCTGGTGTACCAGTTATCGTGCCAACGGTAAACGCTGGGTAGCCAAGTGCGGAGCGGATAACCGCTGAAAGCATCTAAGTGGGAAGCCTACCTCAAGATGAGTACTCTCATGACAAAAGTCAGTAAGGTCACGGGTAGATTACCCGTTCTTAGGCGGTAGGTGGAAGTACAGTAATGTATGCAGCCGAGCCGTGCTAACAGACCGAGGGCTTGACCTCACAACACATTGGTTTTTAACAAGTTGCTATGCAATCAAACGGGTTTTGTGAATTTAAAAACATTTTTGAATTTATTTAGTTCAAGAGTTTTCTGAGTATCTATAGCCAGAAAAAAATTATGAATTGCTGCTGAACTTAGAGGTAAAACACCTACAGCAGTAATGAGATGTCTGCTGTAAATTTCAGCATCAGTACCTTGAGCAATGATTATTTTTCAACAACAATCCCCCTTTACTCATGTGAGGGGGATTTTATTTAAACCCATCTACTGAACTCTGACAGGAATAAATTAATGATTTCAGACAAGCAGCAAAAGCGAAAGCAAAGGGCAGCAATGACAGGACGGCTGTTAGCACGACCAATGCAACCCAAGCAAAAATCAGCACCAGTTGGTCTGCAATCACTGGGACTGGATAGAGATCGCGATGCTTTGCTCTACGTACCTAAAAGCTACCAAGGAGATAAACCCGCACCGTTAGTACTGATGTTACATGGCGCTGGTGGCAATGCACACGGCGGTCTGGCTCCATTTTTACACCAGGCTGATGATGCCGGACTAATTCTACTTGCGCCTGCTTCCCGTCAAAAGACCTGGGATATGCTCTACGGTGATTACAATTCTGATATTGCCTTTATAGATCAAGCATTGGTGCAAACCTTCAATTGTTATGCTGTAGCTCCAAAACAAATCGCGGTTGAAGGCTTTTCTGACGGTGCTTCTTATGCTCTGAGTGTCGGTATGACTAATGGTGATTTGTTCTCACACATTATTGCTTTCTCTCCTGGGTTTATGGCACCACAACTGCTGCAAGGAAAACCGCAAATCTTTATTTCACACGGTAAATGGGACAATGTTTTGCCAATTGACCGATGCAGTCGTAAAATTGTGCCGCAACTGCAACGTGCTGACTACGATGTAGTTTATCAAGAGTTTAATGGTTTTCATACTGTTCCCACAGGCACTGCCAATTCTGCACTTAAGTGGTTTGGCAATTAAAGTATTCAATCTTACCTACTTATACTAGAGTTTACCCTAACTGCGTGGTCTGTTTGAGAGAATCCGGCGGTCGGGATAACTGCAAAATTGTATCTGTCGGAGTTGGCTGTTGATCCAACTAGCACCTTTAGCCATGCACTGAGGGCAAACATCACCGTAACTATCACCTTGATTGCTACACACAATTAATCTCGCTTCGCCCATCTGGAACTGCTGATTACATATTAAGCATATTTGCTGCTTTTTAAAACTGTTACATTCAATTTGAAATTGCATAATTTTTTATCTTAAAAAACTTGTGCTTTTAGGGTTTCAAAAAAGTTCACTTAATTACCAAAATAAAACTCTTGTTCTCAACTCGACTTCTACCAAATGAATGGGAAAATATCAATTAAATTTACTTTGAAAGTAAAAACCCCATCAGGTAAAAATGACGGGGTTGTGAGGTTGGCGTTTGCTCAAATTGGATACTGCCAAATTTAACTAAATATATTTTTAATAACATCTTTTTCTCTCCCTTTTTTCCTCAGCCTATAGAGTAGTTTCATATAAAGGTTGTAAGTTATCTACTATACGAGTGAAGATATATCTGCTTCAGATAGCCAGATCATGGTTTCATAGCCGATCCTAACTATTTCTGGCTCTAGTTTCATAGGCATCGCCACCAGATAAACCCAATAATCGGACTCTGGTCGGTAGTTTTTGATGATGCCTACACCACCGACAAATTTTACTTCCTGACCTTTACTAAACTTAGGTACTCCCAAAACAGTTGTAGTCATACTTTTTTATTTGTTTGTGTAATATAGGCTATCTAAAGTTTTAGCTCCTAAACAATTAGCTATTGTCCGTCGCCGGGTTTAACATTTTCTCAGTCAATGCTTTAACTTGAAGTTTTAGAACATATTGCTTGCTCCTCAATAATTAGAGTTATTAAGCTATGACATCAGACTCCATGCTGAAATTCTATCTTCCAACACTAATAATCTCTTGGAATAATTGTCAGTTTCAGTTATTAAGACTTTTAGCGTTATGGTATATACATTGTTGATGATTTCGTGTCCGTAACCAATAACTTTCCCTACCTGTCCAGTCTGGGGATTTAGTACATACTCATCAATGTTGAACATCATAGTAATTTTTCCAGGTGAAAATCAGATGAATAAAGTGCATTACAATGAACCATTGTTCTTAAAATTTATATCTCACAACTTAAGTTCATCTGTACCATTTCGTACAGATGAGATGAAAATAATTCTCAGGTAATGTAGAAGTTATAAAGTAGTAGTCTTGAGGAAATAAATAATAAATTCTGGAAGATAACAAGTTTTATTTCTGGAGGCATATACCTACGCTATTTCAGGTCAGAAGTTTATTTTCCTTACAAGTCAGTAGTTTCTTTAACCACCATTCTGGAAGATGATGCAACACTTTTGCGATGTTGCGGCTATCAACACAAAGAATGTTATGCGACGAGATCTAACCCAATTAAGAAAACTAGGTAAGAAAGGGCGACTTTCTTAAGGCTGTCAATCGCTTTTGGTAAAGGTTTCACGTAGCCAGTGCTGTAAGCGATCGCCCTACTGCGACTGAGCAAGGAAGTTGCACTGTTGTGGTGGACTTTGGCGAAAGCATCGCGCTTATACGCGGCGTTGGTACGAAACCGGACGGATGAGCGACGAAAAATGTGTCACGATTAAAGTGCGTGTCAAGCCTAAACGCATCACTAGTGTAGAGTCTGACGCGATATTGTTAGTTGTTACGCTGGCGATTTTTGAAAGAATTCACCTTTTGACATATTGGGACTAGTTAATAGCTCCTCTCAAGTTGCCATTAGTTGCTGATATCGCATCCATAGCGGCTTGGAGGATTTTAATGTCTGTATCTAATCAGCCTCATCTACCAATAGAAAATCAAATACTCGCTGCACTGTCGGCGACTGAGTATCAACGCCTAGTTCCTCACCTAGAGCAAGTACATCTTTCAGTGAAGGGCTTTCTCCCCCAGCCTCAAGGGCTTCCCCAGCTCCCCCAGCCTCAATCACGCAAGAAGGATACACAGCATCGGCTACTAAAAGGTTTGATATATATAATTTGGCAGCAATTATAAAAACTTCGTTGCTTACTTTTTGCTTAATTCAGCATAATTTCATAAATTTAGTGTTGATAATTATGGATAGGACATAGATTTTAATCTATGTTTTGCTTTTACTTGAGATCGGATTCGTCAAGCAACTTTTCTAAGTCACTCAATAGCCTCTCCAACTTCTTACGTTTCTTATCGTCTTTCCACAACTGCGCTTGTTGTAAACGCTTCCCTATTTCTGCATAGCGGTTGCTTAAAACTTTTTCTGGTGTCGCTTCTGGGTTGATCTCTGATGATTGCAGTTGTTTTATTAGTTGCTTAATTTGAGTTAACGACAGATTTTGAGCAATTGCTGAGGAAAGTACATCAGCACGCTTTCGCTCGTCTTTGATTCGTGCTATTGTTCGTGCCTTGGTAAATTCAAGCTGACCCTGGCGCAACACTTCCAGTACATCTGACGGTAAATTCAGTAACGGCAAACGGCTGGTACGAAAGCTTTCCGCATTAAATCTACCAATGCTTGCCAACAAAGATTCAATTTCTTCAAGTTGACGGGAAACGTTTCCCGTCAACTCCAAATCACGTTTTTTTGCATTGGCAGCTTCATTGAGAATCGATTTGATCTCCTCAGTGCTGACATCCAGATTGAGCGCCAGCAGTTCTAGTATTGCCTCCACTTCTTCTACTGGGTTGAGGTCTTCGCGTTGTAAATTTTCCAGTAACGCGATTTGCAGAGCTTGCTGATCGCTCAGTTCTTTACTGACAATTGGTACTTCAGCTAATCCAACCGACTTTCCTGCCCTCAGTCGCCTTTCTCCAGCAATTAATTCATATTCTCCATTGCCGAGAGGACGGACTAACAAAGGTTCTAAAATTCCGTGTGACCGTACCGACTGCACAAGCTGTGACATTTTTTCGGGGTCAAACCAACGTCGTGGTTGTTTTTTAGCAACTCGAATTTTGTGGATAGAAACAGTAGTAATTGGAGATGTGTCCACATCCATAGTTAATAAATCTTCAACCCCGCGCATCTTGGGAACTTCCAGGCGTTTTTTTGACATTACAGCTTCTCCATCCCTTGAGCAATCTTCTTTAAAACTGTAACTGCTGGATGTTTTGGGGCATAAACTGCTAGAGGTTGACGGCTCATTGCTGCATCAGCAAACGCAGTGGCGCGAGGAATCGCAGGATATATCTTAGCCAGCGATGATAACTGTTGTTCTAGAGCTTCCAGAATTACTTTATCTTGATTGGCGTTGCTGTACAGTGTAGGAACTATACCCGCGATCGCCAGATGAGGATTAACGTGTTTTCGCACTTGTTTAATTGTATCGAGTAGCAATTCCGTGCCTTTGAAAGCTTTGAAGTGTGTCTGGATAGGAATTAAAACATGAGTTCCTGCTGTCAAAGCTAAAATGCTCAACACTCCCAAGGATGGTGGACAGTCGATGAGGATAAAATCATACTGATTGCGTATAGGTTCCAAAGCAAGCTTGAGACGAGTTTCCCGCGCCATGACAGTAGCTAGTTGTAGTTCCACTGCACTTAGTGAAATATTAGCTGGTAATAAATCCATGCCATGCACATCGTGATGAATTGGTAATGGCGTTTCTTCATTGAGAATCGCATCACCAATAATTTGTTCAAGTTCGTGCGGTTCTAGACCCATAAAGGTTGTCAGACTTCCCTGCGGGTCCATGTCGATGAGAAGTGTTTTATGTTTCTTCAGGTGTAGTTGGTAGCCGAGGTTCATGGTGAGGCTCGTTTTCATGACTCCACCGGCTTGGTTGAATACTGCGATGACTTTAGTCACGGGTGTAAGATCAGTTTTTTATTCTGCTTTTACAGCATAGTTTAGGTTGAAATTATCAAATTGGGAAACTTCTGTGTCAGATTCGCTGCTGAACTTGTTTTGAGAGGAAGAAAGCAAATTGCTCTGCGGGCAACTTCATCCTGACAAATCCCAGCGCGTAAGTTTCGGAATCACTGCTCATTCCACCCCAAGTACTGGTAGACCGTTTATTTGAGGACAGTGATAGTTGCTATTTTATCTGAGGATTTTATAATTTTGAGTAAAACTTTATTTGAGGAAATACTCAAAGTTATAGATAATCGAGTGAGACAAAACCACCGAGTATATAGTTTGTAGCTTCAAAACCTGATTACAAACTAAGCAGGCTATGCTTAATGAGAGCGAAAAATGCCCACTGTCAATGACCTAAATGAATCCTCTACCTGAATTTCCCATCATTTTTGTTACCAAAGCAGATTATGAGCTTTCTAGTAACGAAGCGATGGGCAGCAAGTATAAATTTTGGTTTCAGCATGAACAACTTGGTCGCTGCTTATATAAGCAAGCACGACAAAATTTAGGAGAAGATTGGGCAGAAAAAGTAGCATCAGAGTTATCTTTTCTTCTAGGATTACCCCACGCCATTTATCATCTAGCAGAAACTTGGGAAGGTAATCGGGGTGTAGTTTCACCCAACTTTTTACCAGCAGGAGGGACACTGGTTCATGGCAACGAAATTCTCACGCCAATTGTGCCAAACTACCCTACTTCCGCCACCTATGGCGCATCACAACATACAATAGATATTGTTTTGCAAGTGATAGAAACAAATCATGTTAGCTTGCCAATAGCTTGGACACCACCGAGCGGTATCCAAACAGCAGTAGAAGTGTTTGTTGGCTACCTTCTGTTAGATGCCTGGATTGGCAACGGAGATCGCCACCACGAAAACTGGGGTTTTGTGCGAAATAAGGTGGCATCTACAGAAACTATACATTTAGCACCCACCTATGACCATGCCTCCTGTCTGGGACGTGACCTCCCTGACGAACAGAGACAGAAACGCTCAGTCGAGGCTTATGCAAATAAATGTTATTCTGCTTTTTATAACAGTGTTGAAGACAAAAAGCCCCTGAAGACTTTTGATGTATTTCACCGAGTTGCTTTCCGTTATCCCCAAGCAGCGCATATTTGGCTGGATCGGTTTGAACGCATCTCAAGAGCGAATACCTTAGAGATTTTTAGTCGCATTCCCAAATCGCGTATCTCAACTGTTGCCATTGAGTTTGCACAGAAGATTTTGGAATTTAACCAAAACAGGCTACTTGATTTAAGGAAATCACTCCAGTGAAGACACAAAAAACACTATTTTTAGCTTGGCAAGACCCGGAGAGCCGCTCTTGGTTTCCCATTGGTCGGTTAACATTCGACGGTGCAAGATACAAGTTTGTCTACACCCAAGGCGTAAAAGAGGCACAACAGACGTGCAGTTTTGCACCTTTATCTTCATTTCCTCACTTAGAAAAAGTATATACATCAACTCACTTATTTTCAGTCTTCTCTAATCGGCTGATGTCTCCTTCCCGGCCTGATTATGCTAAATTCCTGGAATGGCTGAATATTTCAGACTACAAACATGATCCACTGGCAATTTTAGCCCGTAGTGGTGGAAAACGGGAAACAGATAGTCTTACCGTCTTCCCCTGCCCAGAGCCAGATGCAGCAGGGCAGTATCAGCTGCATTTTTTCGCCCACGGGCTGAGATACCTGCCTGAATCGGCAATTGAGCGGATTAATCACTTGGAACTAGGAGAGAAGTTATGGTTAGCTCACGAATTTCAAAATCCCTACGATTCCCAAGCATTAACTCTCCATACTGAGAATCACTATATCGTGGGGTATTGCCCACGGTACTTACAAAGTGAAGTTTTTGAGCTTCTTTGTCAAGATCCTAGTTCAGTAGACCTGCGTGTAGAACGTGTAAATTTACCGCCCACACCGCTTCAGTTTCGGTTACTGTGTAATATAATCGCCCAGTGTAAAGACGACTTTCGCCCTTTTTCTAGTCCAGTGTATCAGCTACTCATTGAAGAAGATGTAGCCACACCATCCCTAATTTCTCCTTCTTAAATTATCTCAACACCATCACCAAGGTGCGCTCATCGATTAGTTGAAATCAATCATTTCATTTGCTCTAAAACTATTAAATAAAACACTGAAAATCAAACCACTGTCACTGTGTATTTACCCCGTGAAAATGTTTTCAGTGTTGAAGTTTTGCCAGATCTCATGCAACGAATTGCTAGAGGAGAACCAATATGATAGTTACCGTGCGTGACCCGGATATTCTTTCAAATTTAGACCCTCAGATATTAACATCCTATCTCCAAGCACAGGGATGGTATCAAGAAAGTCAGGTTGACAATAAAGAATCTGTTTGGATTAAAGCCAGTGATTTTGGTGAGGAATTTGATATTACCTTACCTCTCAATCCTTCTATCAGGTCTTATGCGCTGCGGATGGCTGAAATTTTGGCAATTCTAGAAACAGTTGAAGAACGCTCTCAGTTAGACATTTTGAGCGATTTAATTACAACAATCCCAAATACTGAAATCCAGGGGATGGTGATTAGACTAGCAGAACGAAATCATCCCAGCAATGTCACAATTATGGGCTTTGTTGTGGGCAAGCCACGTCAAATTTACCTTTCTCTGAGTGAATCTGAATACAATCAGGCTCGGACTGCTTATCAACAGAGGCTGCCAGTCGTTTGTACTGGGGATTTAATTAAGGAGAATGACGCTTTTGTGTTGAAAAGAACTACTAGCTTTGCTTTATATGATACTTTGACTGAGCGAGCAGCAGTCTAAAAAATAGCGCTCGCAAGATTGGCGAGTTTTGGCGAGATTGAGAAAGAGCAACCATTATTCCTCATCTGTGCCTATGTTATTTTTATCCTAAAGTATAGGACTAGGTGCTATACTTTAACCAAAGAGACTATAAAATGAAAATTTACAAAAACCGTACTTTTGACCGCTGGGCGCGAAAGGAAGGCTTAAATAATCTTAGTCTCTGTAACGCTGTAAACGAAATGGCAGCAGGGCTTTATGATGCTGACCTGGGAGGTGGACTGTTTAAAAAACGCATAGCAAAACCAGGGAAAGGTAAGAGTAGAGGATTTCGGACACTAGTAGCTACTAATAATGAAGATCGTTGGTTTTTTATTTTTGGCTTTTCCAAAAACGAACGCAGTAACATTGACAAGGATGAAGAAGAAGCTCTGAAAATGTTATCCAAGCAATTACTTGCTTATACACATGATGAGCTTGAGCAGGCAAAAAGTAGTAATGCGTTAATAGAGGTGATTTGTAATGCGTCAGAAGAAATCAGCAATTCTTGAAGCAGTTCATGAGACAGCAGAAGACCTACACAAAGCTGGACTAATGAATCAAACTACATTGCGCGAATTTGAACACCTGTGCCTACCTCCGATTGAGCCTCTAGAACCATCACAAATTAAAGAAATACGGGAATCATCTCAAGTCAGTCAAGCTGTTTTTGCACGTATTTTGAATATAAGTCCTTCAACAGTTCAAAAATGGGAAATAGGACAAAAGCGGCCTAGTGGAGCATCTCTTAAGCTACTGCACTTGGTAAAGAATCGTGGGTTAAACAGTGTGCTGTATTAAAATTTTTGGCTCGTCCAACTTACTTACGGGTTATTCCTCTAATTTAATTTGTCAACAATTGTTCACCTCTGGTCGCTCAAAAACCCCAAACTAAGAAACTCTAGTAGCTAATTTCTTACTTTTATTTGTCACAGCCGAGACTTATCAATGATTTTGAGAGCCATTACTGCATAGGCGTATTGCGAGGTCGAGGTTATAGACCCTTAGCAGAATAGTTGTATTAATTTTAGAAAATTGGTACAGTTACTTATTTTTTAATACTGCTAAACCTAATGCTTTCCGAATAAATTTAGATCATAACTTTGACTAAAATCTTCTGAGGGGTTTACTAATAAATCTTTCTTATTATTGATAATTTCAGGACGATAGCTTGGTTGATTTAATCGGTCAGTTATATTCAATGTTTCTAAGCCATCATCACCAACTTCTTTAATTGTATGAATAGTATTTGATGGAAAGAATAAGGTTTTACCTGGTCTAAGGTCTATATCAATCGGCTGCTTACTATCATCACGAATAAAAGAAAATATCCCTGAACCACTGACAACAAAAATGACTGTATCAACTGGGTGAGAATGATATTCTATAGGTTCTTGATTATCCTGTTTTGGTGGATCGTACACTAAACGTGCTGATATATGATTTTCATCGCCAAATAAATGTTGGGAAATAGACAATGGCTGTTCATTGCGACCATGTTCTGTAATCAACTTATCAAAAGATAAAAACCAAATATTCAGACAAAAAGAATTATGATCATGGTAATACATCACACAGCCTTCTTTACTTTCCCATATACTTTTAATATATAATGAGAAATTTTTACGAGAAATATTCTGAAACAAAATATCGTGAAGAAATGCTTTTAAATCCATCTAATTTTAACAAAAAAATAACTTACAATACCGTTTTTGTATTATTATTTTTTTCTTCTAATACATTTGTGTACAAGAGAAATGCTTTCTGATTGCTGCTTATTTATAGGTAATTGAAAAACAATCGCAAATGCTTCATTTGCAGTAATATGACTGCCTTTTTCTATTCTTAGGTCAGAGTATACACGTCTCCATCCACTGCCACTTATATGTGTTCCTATATCACGAGTACCCCATTCCGTGCCTCCTCCGCATAGAATAAACACTTTTTTATTTATCCGAAACTTTGCAAATAAAGCATAATCAACATTATTTTTTGGAATAGAACTTTGAGAATTAAGTAATACTGAATAATTTGTCCATCGTGTTTCCTCTATAAGCCGATTATTATTGTCGAAGAATCCTCCTTTTATTAGAATTTCTGATAAATTATTATTATTATCTAGTTTTTGGCTAATTGAGAAATATCTATCCGTAGATTTGTTGACGAATTCAATTATCTCATTTGAAAGACCTATAAGAATATAAGTTTTAATTTCATCATCATCAATATTTATTTCTTCATCCCACTTTATTAGAGGAACAGGAAGACCAAGTTTCGAGAAAGCTGACACTAAGTATGAAGCAGCAGTTACATCATTTTTTATAGCTGCATTAGTAGAGAACTTCCAAACTAGTTTCTGTGCCTGCTGTTTTAAAGTGTTGCCAGTTTGCTGCAAGTTAGTTTGGCTAAGATCAAACGCTGGAACAATAATTGCTATAGAACCATTGCCATTTGTTTTCTCATCACATCCAAAAAGTCTCAAAAACCTACGTTGATTGGAAAATTTCTCTATTTTTTCTGTAAGTTGCTCAATAATTTGAACAAGACTAGTTGCTAACCCAGAAGTTGATATACTTAATCCAATAATATTTAATAATTCATTTTGTTTAGTAAAAATGATAGTTATTATAAGTAGTAAAGATGAAGCTATTAACAAAGATATAGTAACAGAGAATCGTATATTCCTAGCTAATAGATCCTGCATCAACTTAATTCCTTAGTGTAGTAAAGTTTTTTCTAATGAACATTTTGTATCCAAAGTAAGTTAGGCATAGCTAGAAATATAGCTTGTAGCAACGACGATTGCCATTTGAGAAGAAGGAAAATAGGTAAGCTGAGGTTTAGGTTGTGAACTTGGATATTGTATTGTAGTGGATGATAAATTTACTCTTCCCCTAATAACTGCTGCTATTAGAAGTTCTACCATAAGCTAGATAGCATTTAAATTTAGTAGTAACAGAGTAATATACAATTTTACTATGCAATTTTTCGGAATTTTTAAGAGTTTGTATAGGAAACGGGGCTAAATGAGCCACCAGCACCTTTACCAAATATTGACCCACCAAGTATTGATCCGTAGTAACTAACCAAAAATTAAGAAAGCACCTTTGCTTTGTCTCCAGTAGTGCGATCGCTTGCGGGTTAATTTTGGGCTGGATGCTTTACTGTGGGCGCTTTTGGGTGGCCGCCGAGATACGGATACCGTTGGCGAAACATTACTTAATATAAAAACGCCGATTTACCGCGTATTACATGGGAGGGGTAAACCCTCATTTCCGTGTATTACACGGAAAGAAAAAAATTAAGTTAGCTGCCTCAATTATCAATAAACTAGAAGAAATACTTGTGGAGGCAGTATATGTGCTTACATCCTGAAGAAATTCCTCCTATTCCCGATGAAACGGTACGCATAGCCAAGGCCGCTTTCCCCAAAGGTAATTTATATATGCGACTGCGTGATGAACTTGGGGTCTTTTACCAGGATGAAGACTTCGCATCACTGTATCCACAACGGGGTCAGCCAGCGCAAGCACCTTGGCGGTTGGCGATGATACTGGTGATGCAGTATTTAGAGAATCTCTCTGATAGACAAGCAACTCTTGCAGTGCAAGGGCGGATTGATTGGAAATACGCTTTGTCGTTGGAGTTAACAGACCCTGGTTTTGACTTTAGTGTTTTGAGCGAATTCCGCGACCGATTAATTATAGGTGGAGTTGAGCGGCAAATACTAGACTTGATGCTGTCGAAATTTCAGCAACTCAAACTACTGTCAGCAAGGGGAAAACAGCGCACTGACTCAACTCATGTATTAACAGTAGTCAGGGAACTAACAAGACTGGAACATTTAGGGGAAACCCTGCGGTACGCTTTGAATGCTGTGGCTGAAGTTGCACCCATTTGGCTCAAGTCATTAGCTCCCGCCGAGTGGTATGACCGCTATAGCAGACGCTTTGAAGATACCCGATTGCCCAGAACAGCTTCAGAGCGAGAAGTTTTAGCCCAGACAATTGGAGCTGATGGCTTTTATTTACTCGATAACATCTATTCCCAAACTGCCCCCATTGAATTGCGACAACTGCCAGCAGTAGAAGTCTTGTGTCAGGTTTGGTTACAGCAATACTATGCACCAACAGACTTGATTCAGTTACGCAGTGAAAAAGATGGGCCACCTTCTGCGGTGCGAATTCGCTCTCCCTATGACTTAGATGCTCGTAACAGTACCAAACGTACTACCAATTGGACAGGGTACAAAGTGCATTTGACGGAAAGTTGTGATGAAGATTCGCCTCATATTATTACTCATGTAGAGACGACTGCTGCCACAACTCAAGACGTAACAGTTGTTCCCTCAATTCACGAATCTTTGGGAGAAAAAAACCTCCTGCCTCAACAGCACTTGGTTGACCAAGCATACACATCAGCACAATTACTTTCTACCTCAGAGCAAGACTATAATATTGACCTGTTGGGGCCAGTAGCCTTGAATGTCGGATGGCAAGCAAAAGCCGGACTGGGATTTGATTTATCTCACTTTAAAATAGATTGGCAGCAGAAAGCGGTCTATTGTCCTCAAGGTAAGCGTAGTTACCTTTGGAAGAAGAATAAAAGTGTTTACGGTAAACCTGTAATTTACGTTGAGTTTCGGCAGCTTGATTGTCTGGCTTGTCCGGTTCGGAATCAATGTACTCGTGCAAAAACAAACCCTCGCGGGCTAACTATACAGGCGCAATCTGATTATGAAGCTCTTCAAAAAGCCAGAGACCGACAAAAAACTGAGGAATTTCAAAAACAGTATGAGCTGCGTTCAGGCATTGAAGGTACTATCTCTCAAGGAATCCGAGCTTTTGAATTGCGCGATTGCCGTTATGTTGGTCTAGCTAAAACTCATCTACAGCATATTCTGACGGCTGCTGCTATTAATCTAAGTCGAGTTTTCGCGTGGTTAGAAGAGATACCAAGGGCTAGAACTCGCTCCTCACACTTTGCAAGGCTAGCCGACACTACTGTGTGTTAGATAATACTCGTTTAGACTGTTGCTCAAAAATCAATAAGATTTAAGTCTTTTACCGTGTATTACATGGAAAAACATCGTCATTTCTAGTTAAACTTACGATGTAATACACGGGAGTGCTGATGTTGAAACGGGACCTTCAGGGAAAGTTTGCGCTCAAGAATGATGATTATCGTGAAGTACGTTCTTTGCGACTGACTGATGATACCTGGAAGAGCTTAGGGATAGCCTCTGAGTGTTTGGGTTTAACCAGGGCTGATTATTTAGAATACATTGTTAGGCATAACGCTAACCCTTGTATTACACGGGAAGACTCAGAATTTTTAGCTCCTCATCAAGAGTCAAACGAACCACAACCGAGTATTACACGGCAGAGGGAGTTTCCTTTAACATCTGATACGGAGAGCCAAAGACAGTCTGTTGAGTTAGCGATAGAGGAACTTGAAATTTTACGTGACCGTGTTTTGTCTGAACTGAAGTTAGGTAAGCAAGCTACTGGGTATAAAACTGCTCAGAAGGTTCTCAATCGTTTCATTGCTGAACTAATCGGTTCAGTTTAGCTGTTTGGGGAATTCGCCAACGGTATCAGATACCAGCAAAATGGGACACGATGTAAACAAATGTTGCAGAACGTGCTTTAGTAATTTACTAACTTGCCCAAAAATGGTATTGGGACATTCAAGTTTTTGAACGCTAAAATCAACTCTTCACGCTATTCTGTCCCTCAAACTTGCCCATAAATGACCTTTTTAGAGAATGTCTTCGCAAGAGAGGACACGCTCAATTCGGTATTGAAACAACGTAAAATCAAGGGTTTTCAAGCATCTGCGTTACAAAACTTTACAACGTGTCCCATTTTGCGGGTATCTCGGTGGCTACCCTGGTTAACGCAGTCCTCCTGAAACTGTGCGTACTCACCCCCTCAATCCCCAGCCGCGCACAAGTATCTCTGAGAATTTTGTCAGCACTCACCTTGTGGATATGCCCCAACCCATGCCGCCCAGGGAACAAGAACTCTTTGCGGCGGTTGGGGTTGTACTCTTCCAAATACTGCTTGAGCTTCGGATGAACTTGGATTTGTCGCGTGTCTCGCTTTTATTGGTTTGTATTAAGCTTTAATGATATTAAACCGAGATGTTTAAATTAGGGTTTTTCATCATCATTCCATCGGTATTTTTCAATCCACCTGAGGATATCTGAACGATCATATACAGCAATCTCCTCTGGTTTAAGATCAGCAAACTTCTTAGCAGCAATGCTATATTTTGAACTGGTGATGGCAATTCCACCAGTTATATTGTGTGCCTTAGCAACCCCATAAATTTCCCTTACTGTTGCTACAGGAAGTGTGCGTGGCTGTTTCCCTTTTTGATTCTCAGAGTCAGGATGTTTGCACTGAACTGCAAATATTAGTGTATCTACACCATCTGTCCTGAATGCAAGAAAATCAATACCATCATCTTTAGTAGCTCGGTAGAGATCCACCTCAAAACCACGAGATACAAAAAGTTCAGCGCATAATGCCTCAAAATCTTCCTTTGAAAGATTTGATATTGCTTCAGGATTGCTTCGTATACCTTCAATCAAGGTAGTTGAGCAAAATTGCGACACTGAAATCCGCAAGCGATTCACTTCTCGATGTCTTTTAAGATACATCGCCCCAAGCCCCACCCCAGCTTCGTTTAATTTTTCAAGAGAGTAATCATCTGGAATTTTTTTATTGAAATCAAAATGGAAATTTAAATTATTTAAGATTCTTATATGTAATCTTGCCCAACAGAAATGCTTTGAGTACGCATAGTCCTCTCCAGAAAATCCTTCAGGTAAATATAAAATATTTTCTTGAAGGCAGTAGCGTAACGGCGATGACTGAAATTTACGTGTTCCCTCAAGATTAAGTGGGTATTGTCCACCTAACTTTAAGAAGCTGCGCTCGGATTCACTAAATATGCAGCGTATTGCTCCCATAATTATTAGTCGAATTTACATTTGTGCGGTTGGGCATTCATTTTGGCTTGGGGGTAATATCCAGTTTACACAACTAAATTACACTGGCAAATATTAAACTAATTAGTTTAGTTGACCCCTAGTTTCAGCGAGGCTATATTCGCCCCTACTTCATGTCGAGTTCTTGACAAATTTGTTTCCATCGCTTGCTTAGAATCGGATTTAACTTCTCAAAATCATCTGTTGAGAGCAATATCCCAGCAGTAGATTTCGCTGCTTCATAGTTCACAAAAGCATTTAACACATTTGCAGTGGCATGAGGGGAATCCTGCCCTAATTTATGCAGAAAATGAGAATAAAGCTCGTCATACGTTCGCTCATAGCGAAATCGAAGAATTTCAAGTTTCAGCCATTCAGCAAGAATTTCACCAGAGAAAACTAACTGTGTAATCCACGCTAGCAATTCAAGATTGTCATGGCGGAGAGAAAAAGCAAAGAGCCAAGCTATAAGATATCCAAAAATAATTACTCGCTTACGACCTAGCATCGTTGAAGCAATTTCCTTGCTGAAGAGGGCGTTCTCCATAGTATTTGCCCCAAGGCGCTGTAATGACGGCGAGAAGGAATTATTGTAGTAGAGAGATGTATGATCATCAGACAGAGGTACTCCAAATGAGTCGGAAAGCAACTGCTTTCTTCTCATTAGTTCTGCTCGTGGTACTAGATACAAGCTCGATACTTGAGAAATGCTGAAATATGCCAAGACCAAAACAAGGAAAATTACTTGGAGAATATCTGTCCCTGCCTTTCCAATGATTGAAACGGAGTATGGCATAGCTAATGACAAGGCTGCATTGCTCCAAAAAAGTACCACGTTAATAGTCCCAAGTTTCTTAATTGGAGCGTAATACTGGGAGACTTCATCAACTCTCTGGTTACCTGTATTATTCATAGGGATGGTACAATTTTTTTTATTTCCATTTCTGCATGAATAGGCATATTATTATTCTCGTATTCTTTAGCTTTTATTGCATACTGCTTGGCACTATTAACCATATCTTTAATGTATTGAGCAGTATCGTATGTACAATTGAATCCTGACCAGAACTCATAAAAGTAGTCTTTTAAAAGTGAGCATTGCGAAAATGAACGGCTAAGAATATGTTGCTCTATTGAGAACGAGGGAAATGGATGCCCTTTACACGTATTCCAATATTTCACCAATCTAACTAATGGTTTGATTTGATAGTTATTGTTCTTATTCTTATCTTGAAGTAATTGATTAGTTCCTAAGGGATCTGTGCTTGTCCACTCTAGCCAAGATGAAGCTGGAGAGGGAATTTGATAATTATAGTTATAAATTGCCGGAACAAGCTCAAAATTGATGTGATTTAAAGACAGAACAATAGTTGGATGTGATTGGTAAATTTCTGACCTAGAGTACTTTAACTCTACAAAACGTCTGAGACGGTCAAGATAAGTTTGGGGCTTCTTCTGTCCATCGGATATATTAAATACAACCATGTAATCTATATCAGAATGGTTGTCTACCTTACGAGGAAGAATAGTACCACGAGTGCTAGAACCAAATTGAAAGTGTGAAGTTACTGTGTTGCTAAAGTGTGAAGTTAGCCTGGATGAAAGCGTGTTGATAGAAGTAGAAATACTCAATTTTTCCTCGTCAGATAGGACGAGAGTGCTTGCTAGACTTGTTAAGTGGGAATTGACGGACATAGTTGTTTAACATTGAAGTTCAAAATTATAAATGAATTGACTACTATAAAATCTATAATTTTAAGTGATTATAAATATTTAGCCCTTTGTTTGATTGAGTTTATTTTTAGCATAAGCAGAATTTAGCCCATCTAAAACCCAATCACCGAAACAGCCTTTCGCTTCTGCTCTGGCGTGACCTCCAGATAACGCTGCAACGTCCCCAGGTCACTGTGACCAGAGATTTCCTGAATAGTCCTCAAAGGTATCCCCGCGCTTGACATCTGAGTGAGGGCAGTTCGCCTAAACGAATGGGTGCTGACTCCTTCTACCCCAATCCGCTTACAGGCATCCCGTAAAATTTTGTCTGCCATGAATCGCGTCAGCCGTTCAGTTACACCACGCTTACCAGGAAACATCACTTCCCTCTTGGGCTGATACTCCGCCAATATTGCTGCTAGTGCTGGTGGAATATCTACAATCCGTGTTTTGTACTTACCTTTGGTGGTAGACTTGCGAAAAGTGATGGTTCCTGATTTGATATCAGTCAAGTTGAGAGCCAACGCTTCTGATACGCGACAACCAGTAAACAGGCAGATGCCAAACAGAGCGCGATCGCGTGGGGTCAATAACCCTTCGGTGAACAATCGCCTTAATTCGTCTTGGCTGAGTATTTTGCCTTGTCCGTTGCCGCTAACCTTCATCCTTTCTACCTTAAGAGGCATTACACCAAATATTGAAAACGTGTAATCAATCCCCAAAAGTATTGTATCTTCGTTGGTGTCACCACCGCGACAACGAGCGATCAATTTCTACTTATCATTCCCAACGGCTACAACCCGCATGATTTCGTTGGCTGATAAAACTTGCTTATCTAGGCTGCACGATGACCACTTACAGGTATAATCCGTACCAATATGAAGCGGGTCATGTTGCGGCTGGATCAACTGTCTATACTGCTTCTATACCCCTGGTTGCTCCATTAATGACCTTTGGATAGCTGCAACAGCTTTACGTCACTCGTTGATTGTCGTTTCATGTGATAGTGACTTTGAGCGAATGCAGCAAGTACGAGAATTTTCTTGGGAAAGCGGGGTTTGAATACATGGGCTTAATCGTACTAAAAAATTAAGAAACTCTAGTAATTAATTTCTTACCGAAAATTGTCAAAACCTATAGATATCAAGGTATTTGAGAGCCAGTGCTGCATAGGCGTATTGCACGGTCGTGGCTAGCCTATGCCTAGCTTTGAAATTTTCAAGATTTTAATGATTGCTGGCTCCTACAACTAATAAATACTTAACTTAATCTAATTTCAGAAGTTGATTGATGGTTTTAACTAGTAGATCAAAATCAATTGGTTTAGTTAAAAAAGCTTGAGCGCCAGCTTGCATTGCTTGCTGGTGTGTAAAGTCATCTCCATTGCCAGAGCAAACAATAATTGATATTGATGGATTAATTGCATGAACTTTTTCGAGCAATTCAAAACCTGTACCATCTGGAAGATTAATATCAAACAGGCATAAATTGAACTGCCTGGTTTTAATTATTTGCAAAGCTTCTGTAAATGAATACGCTGACTCTACCTCATATTCAGCCTCAGTTAATATAAAACTGAACAAATCGCAGTTATCTTCTGAGTCATCAACACATAAAATCCTTTTTTTTGTTAAGGAAACCATTATTAATTAAATATTCCTTTAGATAGATGCTTGTTTTAGGTTAATAAATTTAGAAAGAGAAGTCAGTTCTTCAGCAAACGGAAGGGAGAAATAAATGTGGAAAATTTTAGTGATGATAAATCTTCAAAAAACGTAAGGATTCAGGTGCTGGGGTATTGACAAGTGTGGTAGGGGAAGCAGAATATAGCAATTATGGAAAAAGACCTGCCACCAAAACTAGACATTGAAACCCTAAAGCAGTTGGAGAAAGAGCAACTGG
>JADEXK010000078.1 GCA_015207155.1 Nostocales cyanobacterium LEGE 11386
GCCGAACCAACCGATGTAAATCCGGTTGTCGGTGCTGGTGATCCACTCGCAAAACCGATCCCATACGTTGGCGCTGGAGCGCTGTTGTAAGGTGGTTGTCATATTTCTATGATTGCAATGAGTTTTTTAATGAATTAGACACATTTTTGTGCGTCTGTTCTAATAAACGTAACATGTATTTACGTTCAGCGAAGTATTAATTTTATTATGACTTTTGTTACAAACATTAGATTTACTTATATTGGATCGTAAATCAAGGGTAAAAGTCCGCCGCTACCCTTAACAACGTATTAAAAATCAAAAATCAAAGTATATATAGGGCAAACTGCCTTCAGGTGCTAACAACCACACGGCGTAGAGGCATAGTGGCACGAAGACGAGCTTGACGGGCCAGTTGAATTCTAACTTCAGCCTGCCGTTAAAGGCATAGAGTACACCCATCAATGCAGCTAGCATTCCTAGTAACCAAGTAAGTTGATATTGGCTCATATTCAAGGCTTCCACATAAACTTTTTGAGCAAACTGTTGGTCAGCAGAATGACCCCAAAGATGTTGAATTACCCAAGAAGAATCCTGAAGGTTAGGAAGACGGAACCAAATCCAAGAGGTAAAAACCATCAGTTGGGTTAAGAACCAAGCGACAACTATACCCAGAGGATTTTGCCAGAAATGTGCCAAATTTTCATAGCGATCGCTCATTACATCTGTCAGTCGATGCACTCCCAAGGCCAAGCCGTGAAATACGCCCCAAACAATAAAACCCCAAGCTGAACCGTGCCAGATACCAGCAATTAACATCACAATAAACAAATTCCCGCAGGTGCGAGTCAAACCTTGACGCGAACCACCCAAAGGAAAGTAGAGATAATTTCGTAACCAATCGCCCAAAGTCATGTGCCAACGTCGCCAAAATTCGGCAATGCTGGTGCTGAAGTAAGGATAATCAAAATTTTCAGGTAAAACTAAGCCGAAGAGTAAAGCACTCCCACGGGCAATGTCTACGTAACCACTGAAGTCTAAATACAACTGCAAACCATAAGCAAATGTAGCTAACCAAAGATCAGCGCTACCCGCTCGTTGCAGATTACCAAAACATAAATCAACAAAAATTCCCAAATGGTCTGCCAAAATACCTTTTTTGACTGCGCCCCTAGCAATTAACCACAGCGCCTCTGTCACTTTATCGGTAGTGGGCAAATGCAAGGTATTGAACTGTGTGGCTAGACTGTGGTAACGAGTAATTGGGCCGGAAATTAGTTTGGCAAAAAATAATTTATATGTAGCAAATTTGAGAAACTGTTCAGTAGCTGGCGCACCACGATAGACATCTACTAAATAGGCAATACACTCAAAAGTGAAAAATGAAATCCCTAAAGGTGCAATTAATTTAAAAGATGAATCTGGTGAATTGATTTGCAGATTAAAAACATACTTCAACAAAGCTGGTAGATATTTAAATCCCAGTAACAATAAAACATTTAAAATTACACCTAGCCACAACAACTTCAAACGGCGACGGCTCCAATCAGCTTGGGCAAACTGCCACTCTTCATTAGAAATTTGCCAGTCAACAGCGTGTTGTCCGGGTGAGGTATTTTTGCCAATTTCTCGACCCAGACGAAAATTAATAAAAGTTAGTGCTAATAGTAATGGAATGTACTGAACGTTCAAAGAAGCATAGAAAACCAGGCTAGCAATCAGCAAAGTCCACAGCCGTAACTTCTGGTGAGTCACAGACCAGTAAATTCCTAATACACTCAACAAAAATAGTCCGTAGAAAATTGAGATGAAGTTCATATTTTAGTCATTAGTCATTAGTTATTAGTCATTAGTTATTCCCCCTGTCCCCTCATCTCCCTACTCAGCACTTCCCTTCGACTTCGCTCAGGGCAAGAAGCGCACTCAGCACTTTACTTGATTGGCCAAGCAATCATTGGGTCATTAGCTAACTTTTTCGAGACTTCATATGCCCCAAAGCGGTTAAGATGGCTGGGATCAGAAAAGTAATCATTTGCTTTTGGCCAAAGTTGGCTTAAGTCTCTATAAATAAAGTTGGGATTGGTAGCTAGGCGTAACATATGTTGTTGAAATTCTTGTTCATATTTTGTGCGTACTGGGTCTAAATAGTCGGCGGTAAGGGGCATATTGACAAACACTAAAGAAATATTCCGAGACTGGGTAAACTGCAAAATTTCTTGAAAGGCAGCATCTTGTTCACCTTCTATTTGGAAATATTTATAGTCGTTGTCGTAATTTCCTGCTACTTTGGGGTGTTTCTGATAATGTTTAATGGGATTGAAACGCTCAGATAAAGCTAAAAAGCCATCAAAATCAACTGCCTGCTGAGGCGTTTCTAGTTCTATATTATCTGTGTTGGTCTGTGCCTGTGATGCAACATTCTGTGTACTGCTAACTAAAGGTAATGCCAACAGTTGTTGATGCAATAAAGCTTGAATCTGGTCGCGGTTTTGGTAACTAGTAGAAACATTTGCTACTGCCTGATTTAACCACTTGTTTACTGCTTGATAACTATTAATTTCTGGTTTTTGTACTGCTTGAGTTTGACCAACAGAATTTTTTGAATTTTGTAGGGATTCATCGCTGCTGGCGGTTAGTGCTTTCTGTAATGCCTGTTTGTAACCTTCTGATGCAGCGATCGCCTTAAATGTTACATCTTCACGACCACTGTTAAAAGCACGGGAACCATCTGCCCACAGAATTAATTTTGGTAGTTCTGATGGCTCTAGTACTTGACGAATAATTAAGTCTACAACTTGTGCTGTCGCACCGTTAATCCCAAAGTTAAAAACGTCAATATTGAGATAACCTTGCTTGGACAAAGCTTGAGAAAGTGCTACCGGATCAATTCCTCTCAAGGCGCGGGAAGAACCAATAATTAATACATCCACGGGTTTACCATTTTTGGCAATTCGCTGTTTGTACAATGCTAATTGCTCATCTAGTTGCCGAGAATTGAAACTAGGTGTTGGCGATCGCGCTGCCAATAATATAGCTGCGGCGTTAGCTTTTTCTTTTAGTGGGGCATTGGTTAAAATTCTGTCCTGGCTATCATCACCTTGAGTGAACCCAGAAGAGTTAAATACATTATTTTTATTTTGAGTGGATTGTTTACGTGCAGTGCTGGTAAAAAATGCTGTTCTTTCACTTTGATTTTCCTCGGATTTCCATGATGGCTCTTGGTCAGAAACAGCAGGTGTAACACTAGCGACCTGTGGCGAACTTGGGCTGGTGCGAGTGACAATTAAACCCAAGATCCAATCAGTTTGTAAAGTGAGCAGTAATCCCAACGTACCCCAGACCAGAGCTACCTTGAGTCCTTGAACATCATGGTTTTGCTGTGCTGATTGACCGCTTTCTGTAAATATCTGCGTTCCCAGTAGCCACTTTTTTGTAGTGGTAGTCCAATCTCGTGCTACTTCCGAAACAAAACTTTGAACTTCCTCTGAGGTTAAATCATTACGTAAAACTGGTTCATTAGTTTCATTGGTTAATAAATCACTTACGTATTCCGCAGTAGCAGCAAATTCAGGGGTGGCTTCTGGAACTAAACGTTGGCGTTGTGCCAAGTCTACCCCATGATGCCAAAAAGGTTCCTTATTACCAGCCCGACGTCCGTAGATACGCACCCCAGCAATACCAGGCATTTTTAACTGACGTAAAAATTGAGTGACTTTATTTGCTACTTGTGACCTAGCGGGGCAAATGGGGGCATCACACATGATGTGTAATAAATCCCCTTTACGTAGTAAAAGTACACGAATACCGCCTGTTTTTAACCGCCAATCCAAATCAGGGTTGAGTAAGCGCTCTAGTAAAAAAATGATGGCTGGTTCATCACCATCACTGGCCAACTCTAAAGGTAAGGGGGCCAAAGCTGGATGCTCTGTTGCGGGTAAAGTCAGCCAGTCGATCCATGCTGGTTGCTTATCGGAGGTTTTTTGTCCGTAAACAGTAGCCGCGAGAATGCCTTGAGGGGCAATTCCTTCGAGTTGGCGAGATATCACCTCCAAGCAATGTGCTTTATCTGGTGCTGGAGCAGTTTCTAAGGGGTCAACAGCAGGGGTGCAAAAGACATGTAGAGTTGATTCTTGGAGAGAAGCTTGGACAGCAACTTGAGACTCTGACAATACCTCAGTTAATAGCCGCGCGATCGCCTGCACATCCCCCCAACGCGCCCATTCCTTGAGCATTACCTCTGGAGGGCGTAAATCCACTCTGAGCAGCCAATCAGATGCTGTTTCACCACTGACTTGGGAAACAATCACTGCATCTTGGTAACCAGCCAATTTCAAATGCCGTAACTGCTGGGCGATTGGTTCTGCTAGTAATGATGAATCAGGACTATAACTTGACTGACAAAATATCCACAAGCGATTGGCGACAGCTTGACCATGATCTTGAGGACTGTGTGGCTTGGTTTTTACGTGTACCGATACGCCCAATGGACTCAAGGTTTCACTGAGATAGCGCGCAATGGCATGGGGATCTCCCCGCCGTGCTAAACTCTCATTCGAGATAATTAGCGCCCCACTCACTTGAGTAGATTTTTCCGCATCTTCTAAGGCTTGCTCTACCTGTTCTAGATGGCGTTCTAGTTGGTTTAAATAAACCCGATGACACCATTTGGGGCGATGTTCTCCTTTCTTCCGCCCATAGACAAATACTTGGTATATTGAGGGTTGTTCGCTACTTGTAATGCGATCCAAGTCTGTTTGCTGTAGTGCGTGAAGCAGGTCAGATAGAGTGTGCCAGCGTTGAGGACACTCTGAACCTTCACAAAGAATGTGAAGGTCATTTCCCCGCAACCGGACTTTCACCCCGAAAGAGTTGATTCCTGTTGCTTGGCTTACCCATTGCACTAGGGATTGCTGACTATCTAGTAATACTGTTTTCATGGGCAGTTAACTTTAGTCATTGGTCATTGGTCAATATAAAGATGAACTCAGCATTCAGCACTCAGCACTGGAAAAGGCAATTGGAAGTGCCTGTACTTGTAAACTAGAAACATAGGCTTATCATACTTGGGAACTTTTTTTTAACAATTTTGTTACCTTATGGGCTGGCAAAATCGGCCAAGATAGACTTGTAGGCTGGAAAGTCTCACAGATATTGAATTTTGCGTTTCATTCAACTCATTTGCCAACAACCAAAGAATTAGCAATGACTCCTACCACCCAACAATCCTCACATGAACCCGGATTTAATCTGGTTTTGTTTAGCATTCCCCAATCTTTCCTCTTACAAATAGGTACAGCGTCTATACTACTGCTGCTCACCACAGAAAAGGCCACAGTAAAAGCCCTAGAATCTATGGGGCAAGCCAGTGAAGAATTGTTTCGCGGCGATCGCCTGCCGATTCTCCCTTTCCCAAATGACAATGAATTCAGCAATCAAAGTTAACAATTATATTTAAAACCTAGAATACTCAGGGGTAAAACCATGAGCAGGAATTGCCAAAGCTAAAGATGTAAACAGTAATCGGCTTTACAAGAGCAGAAAATATGAGTTCTCTTTTATACTCTTTGTCTCATGCGGCGAATTTTTACCCCGCGTCGGAATTATTTTTGCGTCATCGTCTCCAAGTAGTGGAGGAATTGTGGGAATCTGTACTCCGGCAAGAATGTGGTCAAAACATGGTGGATTTATTGCGGCAATTGCGCGATTTGTGTTCACCAGAGGGACAAGCGACTAACGACCAAGCCTCATCTGCCGTGAAGTTGATTGAGCAACTCAACATCAACGAGGCAATTCGCGCAGCTCGAGCCTTCGCTCTGTATTTTCAGCTGATTAACATCATAGAGCAGGAATATGAACAACGGCAGCAATTGACCCGCTATGTGGATGGAGAACCAGAAACAGTAATTCAGGAGGAAACTAGATCAAATGTTACTTATTCCTCCAATCAAAATGAAGATGATCCCATTGTTAACAAAGGCATAGAAATAGATTTATTCGCCAAAAGTTGGGTAACTAAATCTCAAGGAAAACAAAAAGGTACTTTTGCTACCTTGTTTCCCCATTTATTTAAGTTAAATGTGCCACCCCAGCAAATTCAACGCCTAATTTCACAGTTGGATGTGCGCTTAGTGTTTACGGCGCACCCGACGGAAATTGTGCGTCACACCATCCGCGATAAACAACGACAGGTAGTCAACCTCCTGCAAAAACTGGATGCAGTAGAAAATCGCACAGACAGCACACTAGGGGGATATCCTTGGGAAGCAGCAGATTTGCGAGAACAATTGCTAGAAGAAATTCGTTTGTGGTGGCGTACAGACGAACTGCACCAGTTTAAACCCACGGTCTTGGATGAGGTAGATTATGCCTTGCATTACTTCCAAGAAGTGTTATTTGATGGCATTCCCCAATTATATAAACGCTTGAAATATGCTTTGGGGCAGACATTTGCTTGGTTAGAACCACCGAGGAAAAACTTTTGCTCGTTTGGTTCATGGGTAGGTTCAGATAGAGATGGTAATCCATCTGTCACACCAGAAACCACCTGGCAGACAGCTTGCTATCAGCGCAAAATGGTGTTAGAGAGATACATTAAATCAGTGAAACAGCTGATTGAATTATTGAGTGTATCGATGCATTGGAGCGATGTTTTACCAGATTTACTGGAATCGCTAGAGTTGGATCAATCCCAATTAAGTGATGTGTACGATGCACTAGCGCTGCGTTATCGCCAAGAACCTTATCGCTTGAAACTAGCGTATGTACTGAGACGGTTAGAAAATACCCGCGATCGCAATGTAGCTTTGTACAATCGAGAAACGCCCAAAAACGAAGACACCCCTATGTATCGTTCAGGGTCAGAGTTTTTAGCAGAACTGCGATTGATTCACCGGAACTTGACCGAAACAGGTTTAAGCTGTCGGGAATTAGAAAATCTCATCTGTCAAGTAGAAATTTTTGACTTTAACTTAACTCAGTTAGATATACGCCAAGAATCGACTCGACACTCTGATGCACTCAATGAGATTCTGGAATATCTGCAAGTCTTGCCGCAATCTTATAACGAACTCTCAGAAGAACAGAGAGTTACTTGGCTAACCGGGGAACTGCAAACCCGCCGGCCGTTAATTCCAGCAGAATTACCATTTTCTGACAAAACCAACGACGTCATTCAAACTTTCCGCATCTTGCGATCGCTACAACAAGAGTTTGGTGTCAACATCTGCCAAACTTACATTATTAGTATGTGTCGCCAAGTAAGCGATGTCCTAGAAGTTTTGTTGTTAGCTAAAGAATCTAGACTCTTTGACCCCGCCATTGCTGTCGGGACAATTCAAGTTGTGCCCTTATTTGAGACAGTAGAAGACTTACAACGCTCTAGAAGCGTCATGCGGCAGTTATTTGAACTACCATTATATAGGGCTTTATTAGCAGGTGGTTACGCAGCAATTGACGTCAGCCAAGAAAACATCTCCTCATCTCCCCATTTACCACTGATCCCCACCACTGCTTCCCCTCTCACCCCTAACCTCCAAGAAGTGATGTTGGGGTATTCTGACAGCAACAAAGACTCTGGTTTTTTAAGTAGTAACTGGGAAATTCATAAAGCCCAAAAATCACTGCAAAAAATCGCCGAAGAATATAATTTAAATTTACGCATTTTTCACGGACGTGGCGGTTCTGTAGGTAGAGGTGGCGGCCCAGCTTACGAGGCGATTTTAGCGCAGCCGGGACACAGCATTAATGGTCGGATCAAGATTACCGAACAAGGAGAAGTTTTAGCTTCCAAATACTCCTTACTAGATTTAGCTCTGTATAATTTGGAAACAATCACTACTGCTGTAATTCAAGCTAGCCTGTTGCGGACAGGGTTTGATGATATTGAACCTTGGAATGAAATCATGGAAGAATTAGCAGTGCGATCGCGTCAGCATTATCGTAATCTGATTTACGAGCAACCAGATTTTATCGACTTTTTCCATCAAGTCACCCCCATCGAAGAAATTAGCCAGTTGCAAATTAGTTCCCGTCCAGCGCGTCGTCCTTCTGGTAAAAAAGATTTAAGCAGCCTTAGAGCTATTCCTTGGGTATTTAGCTGGACACAAACCCGGTTTTTGCTGCCTTCTTGGTATGGTATTGGCACAGCCTTACAGGGATTCTTGCATGAAGAACCAGAAGAACATTTGAAATTGCTACGCTACTTTTATTTGAAATGGCCATTCTTCAAAATGGTGATTTCCAAGGCAGAAATGACCTTAGCTAAAGTAGATATGCAAATGGCACATCACTACGTCCAAGAATTAGCAAACCCTGAAGATAAATCCCGGCTGGAGAAAGTATTTGAGCAAATTGCCAACGAATTCTATCTCACCAGAGATTTAGTGCTAAAAATCACCGGACACAATCGGCTTTTGGATGGCGATCCTGTATTGCAACGTTCAGTACAGTTACGCAATGGTACGATTGTACCTTTAGGATTTATTCAAGTTTCTCTACTCAAACGCCTGCGACAGTCCCGCAATATTACTGCCACTTCTGGCGTGATCCACTCCCGTTACAGCAAAGGTGAGTTATTGCGAGGAGCCTTGTTAACTATTAATGGTATTGCTGCTGGGATGAGAAATACAGGTTGATTAGAGAATGGCTGGCCGTGAGCGTAGCCGTTCGTGAAGCGTCCCGAAGGATACGGGAGTGGGGAGTGGTTAGAATTATCATGCCCCATACCCAATAACTAATGACTAAAAATCGAGTTTTAATTTGTACCTTTTTAGCTCTGACATCAGGATTATTTGGTGGTTATATCGGTGGACAAATGACATCGCTGCTGCATAATCAGAAGTGTCAAAACCAACCTTGGGGCTTAAAGGTGATGTGTAATGTCTGGGTAACTCCGGGTGCAACTTGGCAAGGCAGTACAACAGGAATATGGATAGGTACAATTTTAGGAGCGTTCGTCGGCGGTTCGGTAACGCGCCAACGTGATTAATTGAGATAGGACTTATAAGATGTCCGCCAAATTACCCATAATAAGACCTGTTTTAGTAGGGACTTTAGTCCTGTCTACGAGCAAACATTTTTTATTTAGTTTGATTGACCGGATATGATATTACACCACGTTTATACTCAACACTTTATTATATTTCTCAACAAGCAGAATTATTTAAGAAATGGGATTAGCTCTAGCTATCATTAATCCCCACACCAGACCAAAACGAACTTTACTTGCATGACTTACATCAAACTTTGCAGCTTCTAGTAAGCTGTGAAATTGATATTGGTTGTAGCACTGTTTGTGAGCCGGATCAAAAATTTTCAACAGAATATCGCATAGTTGACATAATAAATAATCTCTACACCAGTCTAAAATGACTACTGTTCCATCAGGCTTAAGAACACGCTTCATTTCTACTAAAGCGGCTAATGGATCATCAAAATAATGGAATGAATTGGCCGATACAATTACATCAAAACTATTATTAGCAAATGGCAATGCTAAAACGCTTGCAACCTGAAAAGAAACATGGGGATAAAGACAACATTTCTTTTGAGCGATCGCCAGCATCTCATCCGATATATCTACTCCAATAATCTGTTGTTCTGGATTCTCTGTTAATATTAGCCGTTCAAACTCGCCTGTACCACAAGCAACATCTAGTACTTTAGCCGTTGGTGAAATATGCGCCCAAGTTTTGAGAAAGGACAATGTATTGGTAATATAGCTTCTCCAACGTTGGTCGTAGAAGGTTGCCATTTGGTTATACTGTTCACGAACGGTTGTTTCAGTCATACAGGTTTGTGCTAAGGCGATAATTTAAACTATTCAGTTGGATCTGTCCATGATTGTAAATGGAGGAAGGGGTTCCCAAGAGTTAGTACTAGTATCAAAACCTTGCCAAGTACCATCTTGAGTTTTCTGGTAGCAAAATTAAAGTGCGTAGGCGTAGCCCGTCGTAGACATCGCCGCAATATACAGAATCCAACTGTCTCAAAATTAATTTTTCAAAAATCTTTTGGTTTCAGCCAGGCTGGTAAAATCTACCTATAGCTTTGAGAGCAAATTGTCATGCCTGCTGAAACTAATCCAGTAAATGCCACAACCAAAGGTGCTGATGCGATTGACGAAGCGATCGCCCAGGGAATTGATTTTGATGGTTCCCCGATTCCGCCTGTAAAGCTCGAACTGTATAACAAAGTAATGGCACTAGAGGCGAATAGACAACGTAGTGGTGTATCCAATACCATGCGATCGCGCATTGTGCGGATTGGTGCCAAACACATTCCCCAGCCAGAACTTGACCAATTGCTTGTTGATGCTGGTTTTGCACCCCTGAAAGAAAAAGAAATTGCCTTTTTTTACGGCGGTAAATAAAATAGCGATATCGAGTTGTGTTGCATAACCGTTGATAGTAATATATTTGTACTGATAAATTGCAGTAGCAATAAATTGATACTGACAATACTGGGGGCAAACATGGCAAATGTAACAGCTAGTGAAGCTCAAGGAAGCTGCTTATGTGGTGCAACTCGTATCTCTGTCAAACAAATCAGTAAAAACATGGGGGTATGCCATTGCCAAATGTGTAGGAAGTGGACAGGTGGCCCCTTGTTTGCTGTAGATTGCGGGAGTGAGGTTTTATTTGCAGGGAAAGAAAATATTACCGTATTTAGTTCATCTGATTGGGCTGAACGTGGATTTTGCCATCAATGTGGAAGTCATTTATTTTATAGATTGAAACAGAATAACCAATACATCATGCCTGTTGGGTTATTCGATAATCCTCAAGATTTTATCTTCGATCATCAGATATTCATTGATGAAAAGCCTTCATATTACTGCTTTGCCAATCAAACACATAATATGACCGGTGCAGAAGTTTTTGCTCAGTTTTCCTCTCCCACCCAATAGCGATAGTACCGCATGTGATGTTGAGTCTAAATTCGCAATGACAGGTGTTTAACTGACATCTTGCACCAGGCGACTGGAAGTCACTGCTACACAGGCCAAACCCGCCTACGCGGGTTAAAATCCTTGATTTTCTGTAAGTCCGCGCAGGCGGACTTCGTTTGTATAGCCGCGTAAAGCCCTAAAGGGCATAGCTCCGCTTACCGCGTAGCGTGCCGGAGGCTCTTTCATAATCGCCAGGGCTAGGTGCAAGATCTCACAGTCCCTAATCCCTTATAAAGTTCTCACCGTCACAACTTGGGGTGGTGTCGAATCTGGTGGATAGATTAAATCTAACTGTATATTGCGTTGCTCTGAGGGTAGTAGGGTAAGTTGCAATAATGGTTCCAAAACTTGGCCAGTTCGGTGCCATAAATGCACGTAGCGCGTCTTTTGTTGCCCTTGGTCATCAACATAGCGTAATTTGACTGTACCCCGGAAAAAGGGAAAATCCAAGGATGGCTTGCGGAAACGTACTCCACCTTGAGACAATTTATCTTCTTTTAAAGGTGTTTCTAAAGTCAGAGTAACTTTTTGATTTTGGTTAGTGGTGTTTTTTAGCGGTAAATTTAGGTTATATTCCACTCCATAATTACCATGTGCTTCATAGGCTGTATCGGCATAGCGTACCAGCATTTTCGCAGTTTGGATTTGTTCAGTTCCTAATCGACCACTCCGCAATGTATCTAAAGCATAGGAAATGCCTTTACCCGGTTGAGGAATTGTTAAATAATTAACTTGAGGATTGTCTACTAACTTGGCTTGCCATTGAGAACCTTGAGAGACACCAGCTACACGCCCATAAATTAATTGTCCACTAGTAACATCTGGGGGAGTAGGAGTTTTATCTCTTGGCCCAGCGAAGTTGCCATTATCCAATAATGCTTGCCATTCTCTCAGAGTAGGCGCGCGATCGCTACCATCAGAATTTTTCCTAGCAAAACTGGCTAAACTAGCTGCATAAACTTTGCCATTACTCTTAAGGCGCATCAGGGTAGAACGACCATTGATAGGCTTTTCTAAATGCCGTACAGGAATAGGATGATTAAGTAACATGCGGCTGGTTCCAGGAGGAATTACTAATTTTGCTGGAAACTCAGCTTGACGAACGCCTCGAAGCACATCACTCACAGCACGATTCCCTGGCCCTGAGTAAGCTTTACCATCATTATTTTCTACATAAGTGGGTAAGGTAACAAAGGGTGCATCCTCTAGCAAATAACTAGCTGCCTGTAATACATCTACAGTGACAGATTTTTTACCAGGATTATGTACAATTACACCCAGGTAAAGCGTTTGTAAATCCTTGGGAGTATGGGTGTAGTGGTGGGCAAATAAGTCAAAGCGTCCCTGAAAAGGAAAATTCAGGTGTGCTGCGGGTACTTTTTTCCCATTAGCAGGAAATGTAGAAAGCAAAATGCCCTCAGTTTTGATCCATTCTGGGCTATTGCTATTACATACAGGTATTGTATCCAATTGGCCAGGTAAAGCGCGTACTTCTCCGTCTGAAACTATTTCTTGGGGTGCGGGCTTCGGGGAACTTTGAGCAATTGCTGAATCCTCGCCAGGAACATTTGAGTTGACCTTTGTACATCCCAAAATGGAAGTTATAGCCAGTACTAATATAAGTAAAAATCTATTTTGAAATTGAATAGCTAGCATAAATGATTCCTTAACCAGTAAAGTCAAAGATTATCAGTTGCAGCTACAAGTTCCGCGAAATACATTTCTGAAAATCAAAAAAAATAGTACAGGAATCCTATTTAATTTTTACTGGCGTAGCCTGTGCTATGCACTTAACAAACTGAGTAGATTCTTCTTTCTTCTTTCTTCCCTGTTCCCTGTTCCCCGTTCCCCATTCCCCATTCCCTACTATAAAAAAAGACAGGCGCAATGCCTGTCATCATAAATATTGATTTAGCAAAGATTTTAGAAATTAAGCTCGGCAGCTTGGACTTTTTCCACTTGCTTTTTCTTCAACACGAGCATAACTTGAGCTAACATGACAAGAGCAATGAAAGCAATCAACCATTGAACTCTAGAAGCGTCTTGTAATACAATTTCTGCATCTTGTTGACCGAAGCCACCAACATTAGGGTTATTGGTTAAAGCATCACCAACTGCTACTGTTTGACCTTCAGAAACAATTAGTTCCGGCCCTAAGGGAATAGTATCAGAGACAACTTCACCAGATTCGGTTTTGATGTTCACTAAATATTTAACGTTACCGTCCCCGTCTTCCTCTTTGGCAATTTTGCTAATTGTGCCAGTAGCGGAAGCATTGTAAACGGTATTATTGCTCTTTTCACCAGTGGGGTATACTTGCCCACGTCCCCGGTTAGCACCTAAGTGAACTGCATATTTACCGAAGTGAATATTTTTATCAGTTGCGGGGTTGGGAGATAGGACTGGGAAGACTATTTCCTGATATTGTTCGCCTGGTATCGGCCCGACAAGAAGGACGTTTTCTTTTTCTTCGCTGTAGGGTTGGAAGTAAACATCGCCGACTTCTTCTTTAAGTTCTTCAGGAATGCGGTCTTCAGGCGCAATCTTAAAACCTTCAGGTAACATCAGCACAGCGCCGACGTTCAAGCCAACTTTAGAACCATCCGCACCAACTTGCTGCACGCCAGTGTCGTAGGGGATTTTCACTACCGCTTTAAACACAGTATCAGGCAGCACTGATTGGGGAACTTCCACTTCTGCTGGCTTGGCTGCTAGGTGACAGTTAGCGCAAACAATCCGTCCTGTTGGTTCACGGGGGGTTTCAGGATAGGTTTGTTGTGCCCAGAAGGGATAAGCAGCAGCAGTTTGAGGAAGAGCTAGATCGCTGGTGAAGTAAAATGTCACGGTAGCGATCGCGATGAGCAATGTTTTGACTATCGCTCTAGCAGTGCGAGTTAACCTCGCTGTTGTACAGGCATTTCTCATCTCGATAAGGACAACGATTAGTTAGTCATTGGTCATTGGTCATTAGTCATTAGTCATTAGTCAAGAGTCATCTTTTAGACTTTGAACTAACACTCAGCACTCAGGAAGGAAGCACTTATATTAAGCCCACCAAGGGTCTTCGCCAGTGCGGAAATCGGTTTCAGTCCAAGGGGTCAAGACGATTTTGTCGTCTTCTGTTTTGGCGTGGGCGAGAGCCAAAGAAAGTGGTGCTGGGCCCCGAACAACCTTACCAGTTGCGTCGTACTGTGAGCCGTGACAAGGGCATTTAAACTTGTTCTCAGCCACATTCCAAGGGACAACACAACCTAAGTGAGTGCAAATAGCATTAATGCCGTAATCAGCGATCGCTTCCTTGCTTTCTACCACAATATAGGTAGGGTCGCCTTTTAGTCCTTGAACTAAGGTGCGATCGCCTGGATTATGGCTTTCTAAAAACTGGCTGAGGGTAACATCGTTGCCTAGTTCGTCTTTTGCTGTTGTACCACCACCGGCGCCACCACTAGCAGGTGGAATAAAGTACTTGACTACGGGATACAATGCACCCAGAGCCACACCTGTGACAGTTCCAAAAGTGAGCAGATTCATGAACTGACGACGCCCCATATCGGGCACGTCCATTGATTCAGAAAATTGAGCCATAATCTACGCGCTCTTTGTGTATTTTGTTAAGCATTCTTACAAGAGTACCAGTACTTGAGCCACTCCTGTTTGAGTTGAAATGCCAACGCCCACAACGATGCTCAACTTCTTTGTTTCAAGATATTTGTAGCATCTCTTCTGTTAGCATTACATTTCTTTATATCCCTATCATACTTGAGTTACGGAACGTAACATCATAACTAAATGTAAAATCTAATGGAGAAAACTATGACAGGACAGGAATTACGCAAATTATTGCTTGATAAGTGGGGATACTCTTACGATGTCCAGTTCCGGCGTACACAGGGGAAGATATTTCTCCAAGTCATGTGGAAGTATCTTGAGCAGGCGTCTTTTCCCTTAACTGAAGCAGAATACCAAGAGCATCTTGATAGTGTTGCTAGTTATCTTCACGCTCTAGGTGGCACAGTACAAGTCCAAACATTTATTACACAAACACGCGATCGCCCCAGACTTGGTAAAGCAGTGAGTATTCCCCTAGATCTAGGTGAACGCGCCTCGGAATGGATTGTGTAATCAGAAAAAGCTGGAAAATCCGGTCAAATTAGTCCGGGGATCAAAGGCGATCGCAATATCAATTAATAGTTACACAAGTAAAAAAAGATGAGAAATATATCAAAAAGTTAGCCAAATCATCGAGCAAATTGACATATATAACTTATTTATTATTTGGCTGTAAATAAACGTGAATTCGATGGATCTCACCCCAACCCCTCTGTGACGCCCAGAAGGGCAAAAATATCCCTGGTTTTCAACGAAGTCAGAGGGAAGACAGAAGAGGGAAGAAGTGATATTAAATACCCATCACCTTCTGACTCCAAACTTCTTCCTTCTTGTTGAAGGTTTTAAAGCCTCTACGCCACTTGCTACAACGCGGGTTCCCCGCGCAACGCAGTGGCTCCTCCTGGCAGGGGAGAAGTTTGGAGAGGGGTTTTTGATATTTGTCAGACTCACGTTAAACAAAGGGGATTGTCACAACAGCAGAAATCAATAAAAAATCCCAACATTAAGATGTTGGGATGCCAAAACTTAATTAACGTGAATTCGATGAACTTCCTAAGAAATAGTGCTGAGTGCTGAGTGCTGAGTGAGGAGTAAAAAGTACGGAGGATTATGTTTCTTTCGCCCTTCCCGCAACTTCGCCTCCGTTGGAGACTCACGTTAATTAAGCCGACGATTATAAAACTGACGCAGACTTAACTAGCAAACAGCCTATGTATAGCTAATTTACTAGCTTCAGCAGAGGTTTTAGACTAAACATTTGCTCCGGTCTTACTACCTCCTAATCTCTCTTGAATTCTGCTCTTAGCAGCTTTAAATTGTGTAGCTAGTTGCTCAGTTTGTTCGGTACTTAAGTTGTTGCGAATAGCAGCAAACATTGTGCTTTCTTCTTGACGAATATGGTCGCCAGTAATGTCCATCAAATGTCTGATTCTATCTTTGAATTCAGCAGTAGAGGGATTAATAGCGCGTATCTCTTCTAACAGCCGCTTCTGTTGAGCTTGTTCGTCATAAAGTTCTTGGGTATCGCTCTCACCGTAGAAAGAACGTACTCTTGGATAGACGACTTCTTCTTCAGCTTCAGCGTGAGCAGTTAAGTCTTTGTAAATTTGACCAAAATACTCTTGGATCTTTTGCGGATCGTTGCTTTGTAGTAACTCTGTAAACAGGATATTAACCTTATTGTGATCCATGCGAATCACATCTTGGATATTCATATCCTTTTTGTCGCTGGTTTGGGTAACAGCGCTACCTACTGCGCCGCTAAATGCAGCAATAGCGTCTTGGACTCGTCCCCAAATTCCTTGGTCTGCATCTTGTCCAGTCAGTTCACGCACACCTAAAACTTCCAAAATGCCTTTGAGTTGTTCTTGGTGAGCGCGATTCTCAAAGTTAATTGTATTTAAAGGCCCAATCGCCGCCATCACGTCAGCACCAACTTTTTGAGCCGCCTTATGAATTGTCACGCCAGACATTACTTGTTGATGCTTGAGCAATTCATGCTGAAATACTTTTTCATAGAAACTCAATTCAGAGCCTTGCATCAATTGGCGGATTTTGTTGACCATTTCTTGAATTGTTTGTTTCGGATCTCCGTGGATGCCATACTGAACAATTACAGTTTCCAGAACACCTTGGTTTTTTTGATCATCATCGAGCATCTTCCGAATGCGATCAGAAATTTCACTATCAGTTGATTCTCTCAAAAACAGTTGCTCGTTTTCGATGAGCAACTGTTGAATTAATTTCATATCTGCTAGTTTTATGGCAATAGCATTGCGTTTTGTATCATCTAAAGTAGATACCATGCTTAGTTCTCCTCTGAAAAGTGTTCGTATTATTACTTATTTCAGGTTGGCATATGTTGTAGGTGTTTTCCATCTTTCTTTTGAGTGATCGCTTTCGTAACTAGGGATAGAAAATAAGATATTTATTCTCAGCAATTATTCACTTATACTTAAAGATAGATAACTGTATAAAGTGGACTCCATCGTCAGATAGATAAATTTTTAATTCTATTTTTATAAATTGACTCAAGGATATTTCAACAGGAGCTTAATTAAGAATGCCAGACAATCCTGGACTGGGAGAGCAGGCATTGAATAAAGCCGCAGAGATAGGTTTATCTAGCCAGTTAGATGCAGTAGAAAATTTAGATGTAAATATCGCAGCTACACCGCTAAAAGTGGTTCAAGGTGAAGTGGATGCTGTCACTATTGAAGGCGAAGGTTTGGTTATGAAGCAAGACCTCCGCATGGAAACAATGGAAATGCAAATGAGTAGTGTTGCTATTAATCCTCTCAGTATCACTTTCGGCAAAATTGAACTTACCAAATCTACTGCTGGTAGTGCGCGGGTAGTTTTAAATGAAGCCGATATTAACCGTGCATTTAACTCTGAATATGTCCGTGCTAAACTGCAAAATCAGCAAATACATATTAATGAGCAAGTGATAACGATCGCACCTCAAAAAGTAGATTTTCACCTACTTAACGAGGGAAAAGTTACCTTACATGCCAGCGTATTGTTATTAGAAAACGGCGAAATTCACCAGATTGCCTTTGCCGCAGTACCTTTTGTTAGTGATAACGGGCAAATTATTTCTTTAAAAAATGTTGAGTACAGTGAAAGTGAAGAAATATCACCAGAATTAACAAAGGCTTTAGTAGAGCAAACTAGCGAGATTTTGAATTTGAGTAACTTTGATTTATCAGGAATGAGCCTGCAAATTAAGCAATTAGAAATAGTAGCAGGCAAACTAATATTGCAAGTGGCAGCTGATATTGAGCAAATTCAAATTCCTTTCAGTTAAAAAAGGATAATAAATAATGGAAACTACAGGAACAGAATCAACTTCCACACCATTTCCTAATATTCCCCCAATTATTGAAAGTGACGATAGAGAATATCGTGATAGTGGCGTACCTAGTACAGTAGCGATCGCCGGACATCCTTTACACCCTTTAACGATGATTTTTCCCATCGCCTTTTTAGCTGGTGCTTTGGGAAGCGACGTTGGCTATTGGTTAACTCGTGATTTTTTCTGGGCTAGGGCATCACTATGGTTAATTGGATTAGGACTGCTAGGAGGAATCATCGCCGCAATCACGGGGATGAGCGACTTTTTGCGAATTGAACGTGTCCGCAAGCGCACCGCCGGTTGGACGCATTTGATTCTTAACATAGCTATTTTACTTTTTACAACCCTTAACTTAATCATTCGTTTGGGTGATCCTGAGTCGCGACTGTTACCTTGGGGATTGTTTCTCTCGCTGGTTGTCGGGACGCTGACTAGTATTACCGGCTGGTTTGGAGCTGAACTCTCCTATCGTCACAAAATTGGTGTAGTGGGTGCTGGTAGTAGAAGATATCCTTAAATAGTGAGTAGGGAATGGGGAGTAGGGGAGTAGAAGAGATGACTAATATTAAGTTCTTTTCCTTCTACCTCTCATACCTCATGCCCAATTTTAGGCAGAGCAGCATAATGGAATAGTATGCTGCTAATTGCTCGAGTCATGTTTCAGCGTCGGCTGATCAGAGCGATCGCCTTACCAATCGCTCTACTACTATTGTTATCTGGGGTTTCGTTTTGGCAAATTACTCGTTTGTTATCAGCACTAGAATCGGTGGCTCAGACAAACCAAGTCATAGCGCAAGCCAACCGTACCCAAAAATTGCTCCTAGATTTGGAAACAGGGGTACGTGGTTACAGACTGACAAAAGAGCCAGAATTTCTGCAACCCTATCAAGAAGCTAGTTCAATCATTGATGCTATTTTCGCCGAATTGCAAGATTTGGTTGTAGACGATCCTAGTCAGTTTCAACGAGTCAATCAACTGAAGTCACAATACGAAGAGTGGAACCGTCTGCTGCTCTTGGGAATTGAACGCCAACAACGAGGTGAAGTTGAACCCTTGGCAATTTTCCAACTTCGTAAACAACAGATGGACGCAATGCGTAGCCAAATAACGGCTTTTGTGGCTAGAGAAGAACAACTACGCAACCTCCGCAGCCAAACTGCTCTCCGGACAACGCAACAGGTGAGCGCAACTACCATGGCTTTGGTACTGGCAGTAGGATGTAGTCTAGCTTACTTCATTCGCCAAGAACTTCTACAGGTGTCGCAGCTTTATGAAGATATTTTAAAAACTGCAATTGAGCAAACTGAGAAGGCTCAACGCTCTGCTCAACGCCTGGCTGACCTGCATCATATAGATCGGGCAATTTTGGCAGCTGAGTCCAATGTCACTACAGTTAGGGATGCTCTCAAACAGTTGCGTCAACTTGTTAATTGTCAACAAGCATTTCTAGTTTTGTTCAATTTTGAGACTGGAACAGCTCAATTCATGACAGATCAAGCTGATGAAGCATTACAACTGATGGAAGGTAAAAAGCTTCTTATTGAAGATTTTGCGCCGATTGAAATTTTACAACAACGACAAATACGTTCGGTTCAAGATATTTCCACGTACCAGCCATGTCCACCAATTTTAGAACGACTTTTAGCCACAGGGCTGCATAGCTGCCTGACAGTTCCGATGCAGGTACAGGGAAACTTAATTGGTGAACTTTGTCTAGCCAAAACTGAGGGTAAAAGTTTTACCATTGAAGAACAGGAGATTGTGCATGAAGTAGTAGAACAGTTAGCGATCGCTATCCACCAATCTCATCTCCGCCAAGAACTACAAGATTATACTGGGAAACTAGAGCAGCGTGTTATAGAACGCACTATCCAGTGGCAAGAAGCCAATCAAGAATTAGAAGCTTTTAATCGCTCCGTTGCACACGATTTAAAAGCACCACTACGGACAATGCAAGGCTTTGCTCAGGCTTTGTTAGAAGATAACAGCGAGCAATTAGATTCTTTAGGGCAAAGCTATCTTTACTACATTACTGAGGGTGCCATGCAAATGGACACCTTAATCACCGACTTGCTCAATTACAGCCGGCTGAATCGTGCGGAAATTCAAATTCAACCTGTTGACTTGACTTCTGTTATCAATGAAGCTTTAGAACAAGTGAACGCACAACTTCAAGAACGACAAGCTAAAGTCACAGTTGCGGCTCCTCTACCGCAGGTATTAGCTCACCGCCCTACTTTAGTACAGGTTGTGACCAATTTGTTAAGCAATGCGATCAAGTTTGTCAAGTCAGATGTATTACCTTTAGTAAATACTTATGCTGATGAGTATATTCACCAAGGTCAAACATGGATACGGTTGTGGGTAGTAGACAACGGTATCGGTATTGCACCAGAACATCAGGAGCGAATTTTTCAAGTTTTTGAACGACTACATGGCATAGAAGCCTATCCCGGTACAGGTATTGGTTTAGCGATCGTGCGTAAAGGTTTAGAACGGATGGGAGGTTTATGTGGGGTGGAATCCCAATTAGGGAAAGGCAGTCGCTTCTGGATTGCTTTACCAAAAGCAGAGGCTAGGGATTAGTAATGTATTTTTTTTGCTGTTTTAGTGGTTAAGAAGTGACTTTTGAACCACAAAGGCACAAAGACACAAAGGTGGAAAGCTGAAAATTGGGCAAAATTCTAAATAATTTTTACCCACCTTGATAGATCTACTGCTAGGGATTAATATTTTTGACTCAGCACTACTGAAGTTACCTTTACCTCTGGATAGAAGACAACAGTATTGGTATGGGTAAAAATCATCATGAGTGCATATTTAAGGGGTAATTAAAAATGTGGCGTTGCTGAACCAAGGGATGATTCTTGTAGGGTGGGCCGGACAGCCCGCCCGGAAATACAAGGGACGGGCAAGATTGCCCATCCCACAAAACTAGCAAAATTATCCCGCAAATATGCAAAGGAGGGTAATGATATTTTGCTAACAGAGGAGACAATTTTATTAGTAGAAGACGACCCAAGACATATCCTCCTCATCCAAAGAGCATTTCATAAAGCTGGTATTACTAACCCAGTGCAAGTAGTTAATGATGGGGATGCGGCGGTATTTTATCTATCTGGAGAGGAACCTTATGGCGATCGCACCCTCTATCCTTTACCAGTCTTAATCTTGCTTGATCTCAAGTTGCCTCGTCGCTCTGGAGATGAAGTTTTGATGTGGCTAAGACAGCAACCTGTGATTAGGCGTCTACCTGTTGTCGTCTTGACTGCTTCTAGAGAGTATGCCGATATTAATCACCTTTATGATATAGGTGTTAATGCTTACATGGTTAAACCTTTTGCTTTTAATGATTTAGTCGAAATTGTGAGTCTTCTTAACCAACATTGGCTAATTTTTAACGAAAAACCACAAATAGAAACTGCTTAAAGTCTGGTTTTTTGCGCTCAATATATTTTTTTACGAAGTTATCTGACAGTTAAATGTTACGTATTCTCTTAATTGATGACAATCCCCACGATCGCTTGCTCGCGATTCGCGCTCTGGAACGAGAATTTACAGATATTCAAGTCCAGCAAATTATTCGAGCTACAGAATTTGAGCAGGCCTTGTCAGCAGGAGAATTTGACTTAGTAATTACCGACTATCAACTGGGATGGAGTAATGGCTTGAAAATTCTACGGGCAATTAAAAGCCTTTATCCTCACTATCCCGTGATCATGTTTACCAATAGTGGCTCACAGGAAATTGCTGTAGAGGCAATGAAATTAGGGTTAGATGATTACGTCATCAAGTCCCCGAAACACTACACACGTTTACCTATAGCAGTACGTCTGGCATGGGAGCGATTTGAAACTCAACGCAAAGTCGCAGCGCTAGAAATCCGCTTTCAAACTTTGCTCAATCAATTAAAGGTGGGAGTTTATCGTTTAACAACAGATGGTGTTTTACTGGAAGGTAATTATGCATTTCTGCAACTGCTTGGACTGAATTCATTGCCGGAAATTCCTGAAAATCAAACACTAGAGCCGTATTTTCAGCCGGAAGCTTATGTTGAACTTTTACATCAACTACAACAAGATGCAGGTGTTCGTGAGCAGGAAGTACAATTGCGTCGAGCAGATGGCAGTGTAATTTGGGTACGCATTAGTAAAACTTTTACAACTATTGATCACACCACCGTGATTGATGGATTGATTGAGGATATTACTGCACGTAAGCAAGCAGAGCAAGAGCGAGAACAATTACTGGAACGAGAAAGGGCTGCACGAGCAGAAGTAGAAGCTGCTAACCGTGTTAAAGATGAATTTTTGGCTATTTTATCCCACGAGTTGCGATCGCCTCTTAATCCCATCTTGGGTTGGTCTAAGCTACTAACCACTCATAAGTTAGATGAAACTAAGACGAAGGCTGCCTTGGCAATTATTGAGCGCAACGCCACATTACAAGCTCAACTGATAGAAGACTTACTCAATGTCTCTCAAATCTTACAGGGTAAACTGAGCCTAAATATTTATTCTGTCAATCTAGTATCGATAATTTCAGCTGCATTAGAGATTGTGCAATTAGCAGCTGAAGCCAAAGAGATTGAAATTCATACTGTATTGCCAGAGAATCTAGGTCTGGTATTGGGAGATCCCACCCGCTTGCAGCAAGTTGTCTGGAATTTGCTTGCCAATGCTGTCAAGTTCACACCAATTGGTGGGCGCGTAGAAATTCGCTTAGAGCAGGTGGATACACAAGCTCAAATCCAAGTCATCGACACAGGTCAGGGAATTAGCTCCGACTTTTTACCCCATGTATTTGATTACTTTCGTCAAGCAGATAGCAAAACTAACAGAAAATTTGGTGGGTTGGGACTGGGGCTAGCAATTGTCAAACATCTGGTAGAAATGCACGGTGGCACAGTCTGGGCGGAAAGTCCAGGTGAAGGCAAAGGCGCTACCTTTACTGTGAGATTACCATTGATGACCGTGCAACCTCAGACAATTCAAAGACCTGAACAGCCTAGTAATCGCTTGGATTTAAGTGGCATTCAAGTCTTAGTTGTTGACGATGAAGTTGATTCGCGAGAGTTAGTGACTTTTTTGCTGGAAAATCATGGGGCAAGGGTTGTCGCAGTGGGATCAGCTTTTGCCGCGATGAAGGCGTTAGTACACTCAAAGCCCGATGTATTGGTTCTAGATATTGGGATGCCGGAGATCGATGGCTATATGCTCTTGCGTCAAATTAGAAGTTTGCCGCCAGAACAAGGAGGACAGATCCCCGCGATCGCTCTGACTGCGTATGCAGGGGAACTGAATCAGCAACAGGCACTCAAAGTAGGATTTCAAAGGCACATGGCTAAACCTATAACGCCGGAGAAATTACTTACCATCATTTCCCAACTAGTTAAATCCACTTAAAAGCCTATGTTAAATTTAGTGGTAAACTTTTTCACCTGGAACAAATGCGCCGCGATCGCCATACTGTCACCTGTCCCCTATCTACCTTTTCTTGGTGGGATTTTCCGCATTATGTGTTGGGTTGTATTTTAGGGTGGTTGTGGTTGCGACAACTGCAAGAAATCGGGTATGCAAAAAAAAGTTAAGGTCAAACCTAATGCCAAACAACAAAAGATTGCAGAACAAACAGATGGTAGTCTGACTGTACACTTAAAATCTCCACCGGTAGATGGTAAAGCTAATGAAGAGTTGATTAAATTATTAGCCGAGAAGTTTGGTGTGCCGAAATCTCATATCAGAATTAAATCTGGTTTATCCTCTCGGCAAAAGCTGATTGAAATTGATACAGATATTTAATTTTGATAACTCTTATGTGTACTCTTTTACCTACTACCATCACGTGTTCTCCAAATATTTTTGGGAAGGACACACAAATATTTAGTCAACAAAACTATACTCTTGCATAATGCTAATGTATCTAGGCTGAAACTTGACTCGTTCTATCCAAGCCTGGATAGCGGGAAATTTTGTCAAATCAAACCCACCTTCATCCGCAACATGAGTATAGGCGAACAAGGCAATATCAGCGATAGTATAACGCTCACCTACAAAAAAGTTGTGAGACATGAGATGGTTTTCCATCACTTTCAAAGCTGCATAACCCGGTTCACGTTTTTGCTCTAAAGCTAAACAATATTCTTCAGCTTTACCTAAAATAGATATCCAGAATCTTGATGTAGCAATAAAAGGTTCATGACTGTATTGTTCAAAAAATAACCATTGCAGTACTTGCGCCTTTAAAAAGCGATCATAAGGTAAAAATTCTGTACCTTCACTCAAATACACTAATATGGCATTTGATTCTGCCAAGTATTTTCCAGTCTCGATTTCCAAGACTGGTATTTTACCGTTAGGATTCTTACTTAAAAATTCTGGGGTTCGAGTTGCGCCTTGCAAAATATTCATCTCGACTCTCTCAAATGGCATACCCATTTGTGTCAATAAAAGGCGTATTTTGTAACCATTACCTGAGGGTAAAAAATCGTACAATCGCATCATTTCCATGTCAGAAAATATAATAATGAATGTGGAGATAATTGAGGCTCTAAAATACAATATTTTACAAAATATTTTTAGATAAACAGGATAATTTTTATTTATTTTCCGTATTTGTGTACCAAGCACAATTATCTGAGAAAATAAAAACAATAGGATAATTTATTCTTGGTATTTAAAAAGTTAATTTGATTCAGTAGTTGAGAATAAAACTATGTGTGGAAGATTTACTTTAAACCAGTCAGCAGCAGCGTTAGGCGAATTTTTCCATATACAACAAATTCCAGATTTAGCCGCCCAATATAACATTGCACCTACGCAAAGAGTGGCAACGGTGCTACATAACCCGGAAAGTGGCAAGCGGGAGTTTCAGCAGTTACGTTGGGGATTGATTCCCTCGTGGGCGAAAGATCCAAGTATGGGAGCAAAGCTGATTAATGCTAGGGCAGAAACAGTTGCCGAAAAACCAGCTTTTAGATCAGCTTTCAAGCATCGGCGCTGTTTAGTGCTGGCTGATGGCTTTTATGAGTGGCAACGGCAAAATGGTAAAAAACAGCCGTTTTATTTTCATCTCTCAGATGGACAACCTTTCGGCTTTGCGGGTTTGTGGGAAAGATGGCGGACTGAAGATGAAGAAATTACATCTTGTACAATTTTGACAACCGCCGCCAACGAATTATTGCAACCAATCCATGACCGGATGCCAGTGATTTTGGCTCCACAAGATTACGATTTGTGGTTAAATCCGCAAATACAAACACCTGAACCCCTACAGCAGTTATTGTGTCCCTATCCAGCTCAAGCAATGACTGCCTACCCAGTTAGTACCTGGGTAAACAAACCTCAACACGATAGTCCTGAATGTATTGTGCCTCTTGAATAGTGCTGAGTGCTGTAAAGCCCTGCGGGCATAGCTGCGCTTATAGCGGTAGCGGGGCGTAAAGCCCTGCGGGCATAGCTGCGCTTATAGCCCGTGCTGAGTGCTGAGTAGGAATTTCTCCCCTTGTCCTCTTGTCCCCTTGTCCCC
>JADEXK010000001.1 GCA_015207155.1 Nostocales cyanobacterium LEGE 11386
TATAAGAGACAGGGACAAGGGGACAAGGGGACAAGAGGACAAGAACAAAAATACTCACTCCCTCACTCACTCCCTCACTCCCTCACTCCCCATTCCCTACTCACAAATACCCATGTTCTGCCAAAAACGCAGGGGTAACCATATCAGTTTTCAGGTGTTGTTTGCCGGGGACAAGAAACTTTTCTACGTATTTGCCAAGAATGTCCCCTTCTAGATTTACCCAACTGCCAGATACAAGATAGCGGAGATTTGTTTCGGCATAAGTTAAGGGAATTACTGCTACCGTAAATTGAGATAATTCTGGTTCGTATGCGGCTACTGTGAGGCTGATACCATTCACAGCAATACTACCTTTGGGGACAATATACCGCGCGATCGCTTCGGGTGCAGTAAAAGTCATTTCCCAAGAACTAGCCGTTTGTTCGGCAGCCACTAATTGACCGATACCGTCTACATGGCCCATGACAAAATGACCGCCGACTTTGCCACCTACCCGCAACGAAGCTTCTAAGTTGACGTATCTTTGTTGTGTTTGCTCATCTCCTAGGGTTGTGCGGCGTAAAGTCTCCGGTGAAGCGGTGGCAATAAACCCATTGTGGAAAATTTCTTCTACTGTTAAACAAACGCCATCTACAGCAACGCTGTCACCGTAAGCCAAATCCTGCATAATGACAACAGACGACTGACTTGCACAAGTAATTTGCCAAGAATCACCCCCTAAGGGTTTTATCGTTCCTAAGGCTTGAATTAATCCTGTAAACACGGCTTTTTTCTCAAACTAACTCTATTTATTGCCTAATTTTGCCGGAAATCCACTGTAATTCTCACAATAATGCAGAATCATTTAAGTATAATTTCTGACTGTTCTTATTATAAGGTTCTTAACACATTCGCATCCTTCACAAGGCATACTTGGTTAAGAAGGTTATTGTCTAGGTAGACCACTTTGACTTACTCTGGTGTTCACAACAAGTTCGGAGTTTAATAGAAGCAATTATAGAGAACAATGCTTATGTTTATTTCCGCCCCCAATCGAACCCGACATAGGGTATTATTTGTTACACAGCGCCCAATCGTTCAAAGGATTGTAGAGGCTTAGCCAATGATTGAAATGAAAGTCGCTGGCATAGCATTAGATGCCATAACCCGCAGCCCGATTGTACTGTTGAAAGATGCCTCAGATCGGCGCGCTTTGCCCATTTATATTGGGCAGGAACAGGCTAGGGCAATTATGGGTGCGCTGGAGAATCAAAAGCCTCCCAGGCCTTTAACCCACGACTTAATTGTGAGTCTTTTAGAGTCATGTTCGATGATTCTAGAAAAGGTGATAATTCATTCCTTACAGAAGGATACTTTTTATGCAGCCTTAATTGTTCAGCAAGGCGAAATCAAAAAAGAAATTGACGCACGTCCCAGCGATGCGATCGCCGTTGCTCTCCGTACTAATGCTCCCATCTGGGTAATGGAAGAAGTTGTTGCGGATGCTTCAATCCCCGTTGATCGCGATGCTGATGAAGCAGAACAACAAGCCTTCCGGGAATTTATCTCCAATCTTCGCCCTGAGGATTTGATCAAGCGTTTTGGTAATGGCGACAGCTAGATGAGTGGGGAGTGGGGGGTAGGCTTCGCCGTAAGCGTCAGCCGTTCGTGAAGCGTCCCGAAGTGTACGGGAGTAGGGAGATGGGGAAAGTAAATTACTCAGCACTCAGCACTTAACTTATGCAATACCGACGCTTTGGCAAAACAAACCTACGCCTCTCGGTTTTTTCTTTAGGAACAATGCGCTACTTGGCTGATGCCGAAAATGCCCAGCAGACAATTGCCAAAGCTTTAGCGCTAGGAATTAATCATTTAGAAACAGCCAGAGGTTACGGTAAAAGTGAGGAGTATCTTGGAGCCGCTATCAAAGGTGGATTGTCTGTACCCCGTTCCCAGGTTCACATCACCACCAAAATTCCGCCTACAGCTGATGCTGATAGTATGCGTCGGTATATCGATGAATCCCTAGAACGATTAAATCTGGATTATCTAGATTGCTTAGGCATTCATGGCTTAAATACTTGGGAGCATCTCAGATGGGTACAAGCCAACAGTGGCTGCATGAAGGCTGTTCGGGAAGCTGTTGACGACGGTCGCGTGCAGCACGTTGGTTTTTCCACCCACGGTTCGTTAGATATAATTCTGGCGGCAATCAACTCAGATTTTTTTGAATTTGTCAATCTGCATTATTACTATTTCTGGCAACGGAACGCACCAGCGATTCAGCTAGCAGCTGAAAAGGACATGGGCGTTTTTATTATTTCTCCATCTGATAAGGGAGGACGCCTCTACACGCCACCCCAAACCTTGAAAGACTTGTGTCAGCCGTTTTCACCCTTAGAGTTAAATTATCGATTTTTACTGAGTGATCATCGCATTACTACCTTGAGTGTAGGGGCAGCAGTCCCAGATGAATTAATAGAACCGTTACAAGTTGCTGATAGTAATTATGAGTTAATCCTAGAGGAAGATTTAGCTTTTCAACGATTAGAAAAACATCAAAAAACTGCTTTAAAAACTGATAAATGTAGCCAGTGTTATGCTTGTTTACCTTGTCCAGAAAATATCAATATTCCAGAGGTATTGCGGTTAAGAAATCTGGCTGTAGCTTACGATATGACCGACTATGGAAAATATCGTTACGGAATGTTTGAAAATGCTGGTCACTGGTTTCCTGGAATGAAAGCTAACCGTTGTACAGAATGCGGTGAATGTTTACCTCGATGTCCCGAAAACTTAAATATTCCCGCTTTATTGGATGATACTCACGAGCGATTAAATGGGAAAGCTGGTAGAAGATTGTGGGAATAAATGTATAAATCGTAATTCTTAATTCATAATTATAAAATATAGAAATAAAGACATAGCTACCTAAAAAACTATGCAATTAACACAACAGCGATACTACACTCCAGAGGAATATTTAGCGTTAGAGGAAGCTGCTGACTACAAAAGCGAATATATCGATGGGCAAATAATACCAATGGCAGGCAGGACAATCAATCATAACCAAATAGCACTCAATTTAAGTACAGAGTTAAATTTTGCTTTCAAAAAGCAAAGCTACCGAGTTTACATGGGTGACGTTCGTCTATGGATACCCCAAAAGCGTATCTATACTTATCCAGATGTGATGATTCTGGCGGGTGAACCCGAATTTTTCAACAACCGTCGAGATATAATACTCAATCCACAGGTAATTGTTGAGGTTTTATCAAAATCGACCAAAGGCTATGACCGCGAGAATAAATTTGAGGCTTACCGCACAATTGCCACGTTACAAGAATATCTATTAATTGACCAAACCCGGATTTATGTAGAACAATTTTCTAAGACTGGGAAAAAACAATGGTCGCTGCGTGAGTATGACGAAGAAGATCAGGCGATCGCACTTGCAACTGTACCCTTGGAAATTTCTCTACAAGATTTATATAACAAGGTGCAGTTTGAGCTTGTGGAATCCGATGTTGAAGAATGCAGTTGAATCAGGCGATCGCCTACGGCGCTGCGCTCCGCGCGATCGCTTGTTTTGCTAGAGTGATAAGTATATTAGCTCTTTGTTGTCTCTGGCTGAAAAAATTATGTTAAAGAGCGTAAAGATAAAGAATTTTCGAGGTTTCAAATCTTTCGAGCTTCAGCAGCTAGGTAGAATTAATCTGCTGGTGGGTGAAAATAACAGTGGTAAAACATCCGTATTAGAAGCTATTCAACTTTTATGCTCACGAACTAATCTTGAGCCACTCGGTGAAATAATGATGAATCGAGGTGAGTATTTTTGGAATGATAATTTCAATCTCAGAGGAGAAAGTGAACTTGATATTTGTCACTTATTTCATGAACATGAATTTCAGATAGATAGTACATTTTCAATTTCAGGAATTAATAATGACCTTAAAGAGGAGTTTTCTATAAGCATAGGTGAACGGAAATCACATATTCATTCTGATTTAAATGAATATGATTTGGATGAAGAAGCCAAACAAGAAATTATTGACGATTTATCAAGTGATCTCAAAAGCTTGAATTTTCGAGTTATTTGGCATAGAGAAGAAGAACAAAAAGAAATTTTAAATTTACCTTTATCAGATGATAATTGTCTAGATTTACAATTTATTAAACGTTCTAGTAGGGACAAAAGAAATAAAGCACCTAGAACTATATTTATTAATTCGTCTTCCTTAACTACTGCAAAAATGACAGAATTATTTGAGGAAGTAGTGTTAAATCCCGAAGAAGAATTAGCAACAGAAGCACTGAGAATTATTGATAAAAAAATTGAACGTATTGCTCCGGCAAATGTCCAAAAGGCTAGTCAAATGATGAGATTACGTTCTGCTGATTCACATACTGGTTTTTTTGTACGTCTTGCTGATAGTAAACAGCGCGTACCAATTGGTAGCATGGGAGATGGTATTTGGCGAATTCTAGGGATTATATTAGCTACTGTGTGCGCTAAAGATGGATACTTATTTATAGATGAAATTGACACTGGACTCCATTTTACTACCATGTCCAATATGTGGAAAATGATTTGGCAAACAGCCAAAAAATTAAATGTACAAGTTTTTGCTACTACACATAATAGTGATTGCTGGAGAAGTTTAGCCGATATTGCAGAACAAGAAGATGCAACTGAGGATGGTATTAGAATTCATAGAATTGAAAAAGGTAAAGAAAGAAGTATAGTGTTTACTGAACCTCAAATCGTCATTGCTGCTGAAAGAGAACTTGAGGTACGTTAAGCAATGGCAAAAAATGATAACCCAAAAAAAATGTTAGTTGAAGGTAAAGATGATTTACGAGTAATACCAGAGTTAATTGAAAAAAATGGAATTACTTGGGTTGACAATAAAAAGCAACCAATTGTATTAATTGAAGAATGTGGAGGTTATGAAAATATCACTTCAGACCTTATATATACAGAATTGCAAACTGGAAGACGTACACATTTAGGTTTGATGGTAGATGCAGATGATCATCCGTCTTTACGTTGGCAAAGCATCAGAAATGCTTGTTTGCCTAGTATTCCAAATATTCCTGAAGAAATACCACAAACGGGATTAATTATGAATATACCAGATGACAAAAAATTTGGTGTCTGGATGATGCCAGATAATATCATACAAGGTATGCTAGAAACCTTTTTAGGTTATATGATTCCTCAACAGGGAGAATGTCTTTGGCAATATGCTTGTGAAGTAGCAAGGGAGGCGAAAAATCAAGGAGCAACATTCAAAGATTCCTATATTGATAAAGCGGAAATTTACACTTGGTTAGCATGGCAAAATGAACCGGGTAGGCAAATACATCAAGCTATCAAATATAATATTTTAAATCCGCAAGATGCAAAGGTACAGGGATTTATCACCTGGTTTAAAAATTTGTATGATTTATGAGTTTGTGATATTTAGAATAAGCGATCGCATAAGCATAATATTTCTCTATTAAAAATGATAAAAAAGGGGTAAACGTTGAGATACCACTAATGAATACTATCAAGATTCACTTAGTCGTTGGCATTGATAACGTTACCCTATCTGTGTTTTATACCGAGGCTGATTGCTGGGAATTTCGGTTGATTAGTTCTGGTGGAGCAGTTTTTGGTGAGGGCAAACTTTACTATACGCCTGAAGCAGCCGAAAAAGCGGCGCGAGAGTGGATACAACAAGGCAATTAAATCAGCCTAATTAATTTCCTGTTTCGGCGAGTGCTTCTAAATGAAACGCCAGATTATTCAGCGCCATTTCAATTTCGGAACTATAAGCAATGCTGCGCCATTTTGGGGTAGTTGCATTGTCCATCGCAGTTGTTTCCAGGTATTGAGCAACAACCATGAGTTTTTCGGGATCTGTTCCTGCTGTTGCCAAATTGTCTAAAAATTCTTGAGGTGTCATGGATTAGTATGAGCATTTCAGTGTTGCAATCAGAATAACTACTGCATCACAATAAGTCTGTTCACAATACTCATGTTTTCCAGGTCTCTCAGCCTAATGACAAGCGATCGCTCTCAATGTCCTGAACTATGGGATAGTGATCTGTATCAAGATCAGCACGCCTTTGTCTGGCAATATGGCGAAGATTTGCTGAAATTGCTCAACCCCAAACCAGGAGAATATATTTTGGATCTGGGTTGTGGTACAGGACAACTTACCGAAAAAATTGCTTTGACTGGCGCTAAAGTTATGGGAATCGATAGCGCACCCGCGATGATTGAAAAGGCTAAACAAAATTATCCTCATATATTATTTGATCTTGCTGATGCTAGATACTTTCAGGTAGACCAGCCATTAGATGCGGTATTTTCCAACGCGACTTTGCATTGGGTGAAAGAACCAAAAGCTGCGATCGCTTGCGTGTATCAAGCGCTGAAACCAGGGGGGCGTTTTGTCGCTGAGTTTGGTGGTAAGGGAAATATACAGGCGATAACCCAGGCTTTGTACACTGCTTTAGAAGTGGTTGGTATTACCGCAGAACCATTGAATCCTTGGTATTTTCCTAGTATTGGCGAATACTCTACACTGCTAGAACAGCAAGGCTTTGATGTCACTTATGCCATCCTATTTGCCCGTCCCACTTCCCTAGCAGAGAAACAAGCAGGTATGGCAAACTGGCTACAAATGTTCGCCAGTACTTTTCTAGCAGGATTATCTGTTGACCAGCAAACACAAGTCATTCGTCAGGTAGAGCAGTCCCTAAAACCGACACTGTATAGTGAGGGTACTTGGACGGCGGACTATAAAAGACTCCGCATCCTTGCCTTTAAAGTTGCTTAGGACTTACGCAAAATACTTCTCTAACTCTCATTCCTCCGTGTTACGCCATTTGCTACAACGCGGGGAACCCGCGCAACGCAATGGCTCCTCTGTGCCTCTGCGGTTTGATTCTTCCGTAACTTGTGCGTAAGTCCTATTGCTCACACACAAACAGCAATTATTTAGGTAAATTATTAATATGTTGTAAATTGCATTACCCGTAATTTATGAGCGAATTGGAGATTAATCCAAAATCGAAAATGGTATTCGTTTATGCTTAAACACAAACTACCTGGTCGCAAAACATCGCTCCCCTTACTAAATCACTCAACTAAATTAAATTTCTATCAGGCGAAAAGCTGGGACTCTCGCTTTCTGCTTTTGGGGGTTAGGTCTGTTTTATCTTTTTTTAAATTCACCTACTTAACTATTAGTCTGAGTACGATTGCGCTTTTACCAGTCTCACGCTCATTAGCAAAAACACCCCCAGTCCCGTCGCCTTCGGATGCTCCTTTGGAACTGGCCTTATTGAATCAGCCAAATGGTTCTGTGATAACAGCCAATACCATTGACCCAGAAGGATTAACTACACCCAGTTTATGGTGGGAAAAAGAAAACTCCGAAAATAAGCTGTTGGATAACTGGATCGCATATCCAGTATCCGAGAATGAACCCGCCCGAGTAGATTTAATCGTAAATCAGCAAATTTGGAGCTTATTAGACTATCTAGACCGCTACGACTTCGTGAATCGCTTGGGTAACAGCGCCAGAACAGATGGGTATAATGTTCGGGTTTTCAATTATCAAAGAGATCTTTTGGCAACCTACACCTGTAACTTTAATACAAGTCCAGAATCATGCCGCATTCAGATGAATACTCAAAATAGGTTAGGGTTGTTGCGCTCTCTTTAGAAAAATTTCCTCATGCTTATGCTTGTTTAATTTTGGCGAATAAAGACTCATATTGCTGGATGGCTGATGGAGGTAAGGAAAGCAAAAATTCGCTTTTGCCGAAGACTTCACGGTTACTCTGTAATAAACGTCTAAATGGTTCCTGGATGTCAGAAGAAAGAATCTCAGGGAAAATTGGCGAATTACTTTTAGTTAGTAAAGCGATTTGTTTAGAGATGTTCGGTTGCCAACAAAAATCAATCCATTGGGATGACACAGCCTCCTGAGTAACGCCTGCGGGGCGTACCCACAAGTCTGCCCAAATTGCTGTTCCTGATTTTGGGATAACGGCGGTAAGTTGGGGATAACGTGCTAAAACTGGCATGATGTCACTTGACCAACCAACTGCTAGCCAAGTGTCACCAATAATTAGAGGTTCTAGGTAGTTATGGGAACTGTAAAATTTTACCTGTTGGTTTAATGTCCGTAGTTCCTTTTCCAAGTCTGGTACTGTGTCCAGATTGTCCGTATTGTAAGATTTTCCTAGTTTTTTTAAAACCAGACCAATCACTTCTCTGGGTTGATTCAGGAGAGAAATTTGCGATCGCAATTCATCTCGCCACAAATCACTCCAATCCTGTGGTGTCCAACCCAATCTCTGGAATTTTTCCCGGTGATAAACAATCACCGTACTCCCCCAACGGTAAGGAGCAGCCCAAACTTCTCCCTGGGTATCCACATCGCCTTGATTATTGCGCGTTACTAGTTGCTGCCATCTTTCATCCAAAGCAGACCACTGTTTTAATTGTTTGACCTCTAGCTCTGCCAGTGGTTGAATTAGTTTCTGCTCAATAGCCGCTTTGAGCCAGTAATCTCCCAATGTCATCAAGTCAGATGCTGCAACTGTCTCAGATTGCCCAAACGGTAAGAAGCGAGTCCACACTTGGTAATCAGTAGTTTTTGGTTTCTCCTGCCAACCTTGCAATTGCTTAAATAAATGCTCTATCTGCTCGACAGGGACAAACTTTAAATTTACCCGTTGCTGCAAACTCTGGCGAAACTGACTAACTACCTGACTGGGGATAGAACCTTTTAATAGCTGTACATTTAATTTTGTCTGGTTACTACCACCACACCCAACCAGTAGTTGCGAAAGTGCCAGTCCACCTGCACCCAACAGAAAAGACCGTCGATTTATCGATTGGGGATTGGGAATTGGGGATTTGGGATGATACATATATATAAAGTTGTGTGCTTAAGTGCTTATTTAGCTATATTTTTTGGATATTGCTGTCAAATCAACTTATTGACTAACTTTAAAGGATTTTTCTGAAATTGACTGCTAATGACTTAACTTTTCTCAAAAATACTCATGAGTAATACTCATAAAAAATATTGAGTTACATTTATAAGTAAATATTTAAATATCATGTTTCGACAAAATATTTGAAAAATTAAATAATTCATAAGTATAGTTAAGATCACCAGTAAATTGAATAACATAGAGAAAATATGCGGACGAGGGTATTAAATGGAGCCATTACAAAAACAAATCTTGACTTTGAGTCAGAAACTGGATGCCCTCTGCCAGGTAATTGAGCAACTTGACGGCAAAGTCGCTCAAGCTTTCTCAGAGTGCTCTTTAGCAAATACACAAGCAAAGAGTAATTATGTAGAAAATAGTGATATAGGCGGCTACCAGTTAAAAGGACACATCAGTTTTAATCCAGAAATGGAACACAAGGATGTATTGACAGATGGCATGTCTTTAGACATGAATCGGCAAAGTGGAGATCAGAACTTAACACCAGAAATTCAAATACAAAGACTAACAGCACAATTGACGGCAGCATACAATCGGATTGCTGCTTTAGAAGAACAATTAATGAAAGAAAGAATTCATTAAATTCACTAATTATTAGTCAATTTTTAAAATTGCCGGCATCTCTCTGAGTCCGGTATTTTTATTATGGGCTGGGGAATACGACTTTCGCGAAGCTTTCAGTGATTAATTTGTATGATTATTGAAAGCGAATGTTCCAATCAAGAGAAAACTCTTGAAAAACACTAATCGCTTGCTCTATTGAACTATGCATCCAATCGTACATAATCTACCTCTGTTAGACTAAGTAATTTTTATAGCCGTGGTCACATAGATTAACGTGAGTTCGACAAGTGGAAAAAACCCCTCTCCAAACCTCTCCCCTGCCAGGAGGAGCCACTGCGTTGCGCGGGTTCCCCGCGTTGTAGCACGTGGCGTTAGAGGCTTTCAAAGCCTAATTTTTCGTTGTATTTTCAGCCCCTCTCCGCGTCGGAGAGGGGTTGGGGTGAGGTTCATCGAATTCACGTTAGATTAAGACATTATTGATTACTCAAAGCATTGAAGCCACTGGGTTTATACTCAGCACGGGCTAAACGCCCCGCTACCGCTAACAGCACTTTGCTATAAGCCCCTCTAGTTGAGCTTCAATGGCAGTTAGAAGTTGCTGTTGTTGCCAATTTTGGCTGAGATAAGCAGCTATACAAGCAGCTCCAGCGCCTATACCTTCTTTGACAAATCCCTGCTCATAAGCTTGGAGTTGGGGATAACGAGAATTAGCAAAACTTAACTCAGTCGCAAATAAAGGAGGAATAATTTTGCCTAGATTGAGGGCTAAATCAACAGTACCACCAGTCGAGTCTTCTGCTACCCAACGGGTTGTACCTACAACTACTGCTGCTGGTTGCCAAGATAAATCATAAGCATCAGCGATCGCACTCATCAAAGCATAAACTGCCAGCATTTGTGTACCACCTGCCAGCAAGATACCACAACTACGACTAGCGGCGATCGCCATTCCAGCCACCACCACTTGCATCGGATCACCCACCGCCGCCACGAGTTCTAGGGGATCTATCAGGGAGGATGAGGGAGATAATTTCTCTGTCTCTTTGTCCCCTTGTCCTCCTCTCCCTCTCATCCTTTCCAGCCCAGCTTGCACCACTGCCCATTTTTGTGCGTGATTACAAACAGGGTGGCTACTGTTGACTTTTCCCACTGCGTCTATGCCCAAGCCCGTTAAAATTGCTAGGGCTGTTGTCGTACCGCCAACCACGCATTCACTTAAAATTAAATACCCCTGTTGAATATTGGCAGCTAAACGTTCTCCCCAAAGTAACCCTTGCTTAAACAAGTGGTGTACCGTTGTCATTTCCATCGCCGCACCTCCACTTAAGCACTTAGCTGGACAGCCACCTAAATCAATTGTTGGCACAGCAGGCGGTTGGGGTAACCCAGCATTAAACAAATAAACTGGAATATTTAGTGCCTCAACTACAGCACGAGAAATAAGTACAGGTGACGCACCCGCAGTTAGTGGTGGTAGGGGATATAGAGGCTTTCGTTGTGGGCCATAATATAAAAATTCCGCATCAGCACAAGCCGTATATTTCCGATCCTCTGGGGTGCTACCAGCCGCCGAAATCCCGGGAATTAAACCAGTATCTGTAAAACCTAATACACAAGCAAACACGGGTAAACAACCACGATACTTAGCAATCCATTCTTTACCCTGCTCTATTTGAGTATAAATACGAATCAATTATTCACCCTTCATAATCCATAAGAACCTGCACCCATTGTGGCGGACGGGGAATAGGATTTCCCAAGCGATCCAATAACAGCCACGCTGCCAGATGTACCATAAACAGATAGATAAAGTTATTAATCACAATTAAAGCTACTGCTCCCACTTGGATCAAAAACACACTAGGACTAGCTAATAATTGCAGCCTCAAAAATGCCCATTCTATCAGCTCTGTTACCTGGTTAATCACATAAATCCACAGGTCTTCACCCGATAAAACAGACAGCAACCACAGGCGAAAAAACACTCCTAATGTACCCAACAGTGTACCTAAGGTAATAGATACACCCCAGGGAACCCGACGATGCCATGTTGCCCCTAAAAGCACGCCCATAAAAGCAAATGGCATCACAAATAATAAACTACGGACTGGCCCCATCAGCACTGATAGCAGTAAACCGGAAGTAACAGCTGCCATCCATGCTGCTCTTTTACCCCAGCGCAGGTAAACTAAAGCGATCGGTACAGGGAAAAATATCCGCAAAACTGGACCTAAGGGAAAGTAGAAATTAATAAACCAAATCAGGCTAGCCGTACTAGCTAGAAATGCTGTTTCCACCATCCGTAAAGGCGCATCAACTTTGAGTCTAGGTCGCCTTAACTGCTCTTGATCTAACTGTTTCTGTAGGGGGTTTTGAGATTCAGGGGATGGGTTTTCATCTGGCAGAGAATCTAAAATGCTCATTTTGGAAAAATTGTTAAACGATCATTCCTTCCAAGGCTGACAAATCGGGGATACAAATAGTGTCTTGATCCCGTCTAATCAGCCCTTTTTTTTCTAGCCTTGTTAATACTCTTGTAACTGTTTCCCGCGCCAGTCCACTTAAACTACTCAATTCGCGGTGAGGTAAATTGGGAATTTCGGTTCCAGTTTGCCCTTGTTTTCCCTGCCCATCCGCCAAAAATAACAAAGTATCTGCCACCCGTGACTGACTATCAGATTCCCTCAATCTCAGTCGCCGATTTACTTGCCGCAAGCGTCGCGCCATCAGTTGTGACAATCGGACACCCGCCAAGGGTTCTGTATGAAGTAACTTGACAAAATCTTGAGATGGCATACTGCCAATTATGGTTGGAGTCAGAGTAATTACATCGGTGGAACGAGGTACTTCATCTAGTGCCGCCATTTCGCCAAACAATTCCCCTTTGCCAATAATATTTAGTGTTACCTCTTTACCTTCCATATTATAGGTGCGTATTTTTACCCACCCATCTACAATAAAATATACAGAACCGCCCCAATCATTTTCCAGCAGAATCACTTGATTTGCTGGGTGTGTGCGAGTCACAAGATGAGTAAGAGCCAGTTCCACAGCCGCGTCTGGCAACCCTTGAAAGAAGGGAGCCGAGATAATCCAGGGATTGGTGGGTGCTTGCAAGCTATATCGGTCTTCCATTACGACATATTTATTAAAGCTGCTATGTATAAAACAAACAAGAGCGCTATCTTCAGCCTAAGCTATCAAAGCACAACCCCTTTAAATAAAAAAATTAAACTATGTTACGCAAGCAAGCTACAAGTGTATTTTTTCTAAACAATTTTTTCCTATGGGTTAGAATTGCCTAAACCTTTTGCACAGAGCATTTGCTCACCTCTGGGAGTACTCTTTGAGGGGCAACTACATTGCAAATATGATTACTTAAAAATATGCCAGATAAGATCAATGATACTCAACGTAGTTAATTTTTGCTAACGTAAAATTTTTAGCCATTGACAGAGATCAAAAATCAAGTTAAAAAATGCCCTCTTGCCATTCAGTTACGGGTTAGCTACATTAATTGCTCGTATGGGTGCAAAGTGAAGGAAATTAGCTTTGTAGGTCTGATGTCCTGGTCAAGGCATTCGTCTATCCAAAACTATTTGCTTAACTGTTGCATTTTTGGATGTTTTTTATAATATGAAGTTCGTGCAGCCCTAACATCGCTTATTTGGTGAGAAGGCACAGCACCGGGTATAAACACAAATTCGGAATATTTTTGGTATTTCTAGACTTCAACTAGTTGTCAAGTTAATCTTCTAAAACGGGTGCTGATTGATGACCACTAAGTCTCTCAGTAATCCATAACTTAATTTCTGTAAGGAATCTGCATGGTTCCCTCTGTCGGAACTTTTGGAATTGTCAAGTAATTCCCATACCAGTTAAAGTACAGTTCTAGCTAAGGTAATTTAAAGTGACTTCCCGCGCAAATGAAATTCAAAAATTGATTGCAGACATTGACAACTTACTCAATAGTAGTGGCAAGCGCTTGTCTAGGCTGTTGTCTAGTCAGGCGCCGGAACCTAGAGAGGTTTTAGAAAGAATTCGTAACTTCCTGCTCCAGCTAGAAGAAAGTGAGGTTTTAAAAAGTGATGACCACAACGAGCTGAGTGGACAGGCGCAAAGATCACCTTTATTGGTGAAATTTGTTAAACAAGGTAACGATTCATCTCCAACACAGCACAACCAACTTGACCAAGAACAAAGTAATTTTTTATCTCAACAATTAAAAAGTGAATTATCGGTATTAATCCAGCCTCTGCAAGCAGAATTAGCAGCAATGATGCAAGAGCGGGCAACTCTTGTACAGGAAATTAGACAGCTAGAGCAAAGGCGATTGCACAATTACTCCTTAAGCCAGCAATGGGCAAACCAGGAGCAGATAATTTCTGATTTCTTACAGGTACTGATGAGCCGTCTTGTACCTAATTTAATACCACACATAGCGCAGAATGTCGCCAATTCCCCTACTGCTAACAGTGTTAGTGATTACAGCAGCATGGAACTAGCAAGCTCTGCAACTCAACCTGTTTGGGAATCATCAGAACAGGCTGGACGATTAACACATCTGGCCAGGGAGTTGGATCAACGTTTATTATCGCTAGATGGAACTGTGAATGTCGTCTTTGAAGCACTACAGCGTAATATCAACACTTATCACGAGTCCTTATGTCAATCGCTGACAAGAATGCACAGTACAGGAGTGCAGGGCGAACAGTTGATGATGAATTTTCTTAATAATTTAACGCAGCAGTTGCAGCAACAATCCCCTGATACTTTGGCATCTTTCCTGGGGGTAGAAAAAAATGAGCTATTAACTTCATCGCCATTATTATCAACCACAGCGAATACTGTTACTCCAAGTTCTGAGATGACGAGTCAGTCTGGGGAATTTATAGAGCCAGAATCTTCATCTGCACTCACATTTAATGACGAAGACGAGAATGTTGCTGTCACAGATGATTTGGATGCAATGCTTTTAGAGCTTGGTGTAGATGAGTTGCTATCATTAAATGATACTGTAAGCGAATTACAGCCAGATGACTTGGAGTTAATTGGTGATGAAGTAGATCAACTTTATGCCAGTTTGTTGGGTACTGATAATTTTGCTAATTCGAGTTTTGATGTCATCCCAGAGGAGTTATCATCGGATATTGCGGATACTACACCTGCATCTCTAACTCAACCAGTAGAACCAGAAGTTGTTACAGAGGAATCATCATCGGATATTGCAGATACGACACCTGCATCTCCAACTCAACCAGTAGAACAGTTGCCAGATCCTTGGTTTGAGCAAACAGATGCAGATTTTTTAGGACTGAGCAACACAAATCTACAACAAACACCAGATAATCCCCTAAAAGAACAAGACTCATCATCAGAATTGTGGCAAGAACTATTTTGTGACGAAGATACCAACCCAGGTAAATCTTTATTGTCTGGGGTTTCGCAAGAAGAAATTGTAGCTATTGATAATTTCCTCATTCAGCCCAGCAATGCTGATACAATTACAGCCCTGAGTGACTTATTTGCTGAAATTGGTGACGAGGAGCAATGGTTGGGAGTCTCTACTATTTCGGAAACCACAGTCGTTACACCAAGTATGACGACTGTTACCCACACACCGGAAGTAGTAATTAATGATGATGATCAGGAACAATTGGTAGACAAATACATTCCGGCTTCGCCACAGGAAAATTTACTGTCACCAGAAGAGAACCAGTCTGCAAACGTACCTGATATTTCTCTAGATGAAGAACAGTGGCAACAATTGAATCAGGATTTAGCCAACTTTGATGAGCTGCTAGAGCCTGATTTTAACTGGGATATTTTTGCAGGCTTAGAGGATGGCATTGACCAGCAAAGTTTAACTGAACTGAGTACGCCAAATTTGGCTTTCTCTCATTTAGAGGTATCTCAGGTTGTCCCGATATCTTGGCCACAAACGGAAGCCGACTTAGACTTTAGCCCCACAATTGAAAAAAAAACGGAAGTGACAACTTCTGCGCCAGACATCTCTTTAGTTTCCAATTCCAGTCCTGTAAATAATCCAGAAACTACGTTCGATATTCTCGACTCAGTTTGGTATTTGGGAATTGATGTAGGTACAACTGGCATTTCTGCGGCACTACTGAATCGCTCCATATCTGTTGTGTATCCTATCTATTGGTCAGCAGAAAATCAACAGGAAGTTACTTCTTTTGAGCAATCATTTCGGTTACCAGCAGAAGTTTATTTGCCGTCTGCTTCTGTACCTCAGGGAGAGACTGAAGGTAAAGCAATCGAGCCTAATGAGCTACCTAAATCAGGAAACAATCCCAAAAATAATTTTTACTCAGCCCAGTTAAAACCATATTTACAGGTAGCAATCCCTTACAAGAGTGAGCAACAAAAATGGGAACCTGTGTTGCAATTCAATGAATTTTCTGCCGGGCCTTTGGTCTGGGTTGTGCGATCGCTCTCTAAACTCCTATTAACCCTTAAGTCAGATCGCCACAGCACAACTCAAGGTTTAATTGCTGCTGCTGTTGGTTTAAATGAAAAAAATTTCCATAGCATTATTAATAATATTACTGGGGTGATCTGCACCTGCCCAGCTAGCTGGTCAGAACAATATCGCTTTAATGTCCGAGAAGCTTTACTTACGAGCAAATTAGTTCAACATCCACAGCAAGTATTTTTTGTGGAGGAAGCGATCGCTAGTCTACTCAGCACCCTCGATAGTGCCAATGGTGAAACAGTCCAATTAAGTGAAAACCAGGGCTTACGTCCTGCTAAAACTAGCGATCAGCCTTTAGAAGGAAACACCTTTGTCATTAATATTGGGGCAACTGCCACCGAAATGGCTTTGGTAGATTTGCCAAATAACCTGTTGCAATTAAATCACAGTGATTTCATGCTCCATAGTTTTGCCTATGCGAGTAAGGGCATTGAACAGGATATTATCTGTCAGTTGCTGTTGCCCACAAAATACCGTCAAACACGGTTGGAAAACCAAGGCGACAGCAAAACAATTACCAGTAACCCTTGGCAATGGCAACCTGCTTTTCCTGGTTTAGATCAGATGCGTTGGCAAAGTTTAGCATTGGCAGAATTAGAGTTACCGCGAGTAGGGGAACCAGATATCACGGCTCGAATTCGTCTCCAGCAGCGTTTAGAAAGTTCTTTGTTGGGACAGGCCGTACTAGATGCGGCACTGGCCTTGAAGCTAATTTTGCAACATCAAGAATCTTTTACCCTAGATTTGGCTGATCAACGGTGGGTATTACAGCGACGAGACTTAGAAAATCAGGTGTTTGTCCCCTTTGTGCGTCGCTTGAACCGAGAACTTAACAAGTTGTTAGTAGCTCGTGGTATACCCACAGAAGCAATTAATCAAGCTCTTTTAACTGGTGGGGTGGCTTCTTTAGAAGTTGTCAACAATTGGTTACGGCAAAAACTCCCCAACGCCAAAATTATTCAAGATTTGTATCTCGGTGACAACGGCGCTCCCAATTGTAGCCGAGTTGCCTATGGTCTAGCGATGTTGCCATTACATCCCCAGGTGCTAGAAGAACCCAGGCAACAGTATACCGACTATTTCCTGTTTACCGAATTACTGGGACTTTTGCCAGATAGAACTTTATCTTTTAGCGATATTCTCCAGTTATTTGAAGAAAGAGGCATTAATACCAGTATTTGTCAGCAACGGTTGTTGGCTTTCTTAGAAGGTGAATTACCACCGGGTTTAATACCTGCAACTCCAGACGCTACTTGGCTGGCTCAAAGTTCTCAAGAAAATTCTGACTATCAGGCGATCGCAGCTGCACCATTGTTTGCCAAGCAAGGAAATCTTACTTATCGTCCTAATTTCACACAATTGCTAGTTTTGCGTCGCTATCTAGATGCGATCAAAGCGAGTACGCAGCAACCAATGGAGGAACCTTATACGGTTAATTTTGCGTTAGAAGTTACTCATTAGTCTGAACTAAAAATCACGCAAAGACGCAAAATTACTCTTTGCCACAGCAGTCACTACAACTGGGAAAACCAAAGTAACGCACTGTCTGGCCTTTGCGTGACATAATTAAACCGTATTTCTACCTACATTCTAGAGACTCGCGAGTATCCACACCAGTCTTGGAATTCACTCCACTAGCTTGAGCGCAGAGTTTTTTAATCTGCGGCCCATCTAAAATTGCATTCGTAAAATCAGCCCCTGTAATGTCAACATCATTAAAAACAGAACGTAACATCATGGCATTGGTCAAAATCGCATCACTTAAATCAGCGCGCTTAAACTGTGTCAAATAGGCTATGCCATCACTAAAATCTACACCATGCAGATTCACTCCCTCCAGCAGAGAGCCATTAAACACGCCACCACGAAAATCAGCATTGCTAAAATTAGTATTCTCTAAAATTACATTGGTAAACTCAGTTCCTACCAAATTTTGACCAGAGTAATCCTTAGCCTCAAGTTCCTCACCCACGGAACGGGTAATGCTAGAAGAACTAGCGGCTTGCGCTGATAGGGGAAACAAAAAAAGAACCATAGCTAAAACAAAGCTAGCCAGTAGTTGCCAATACTTCATAATCTCTTGTTAACAAATCTCAACACTTGCACTATTAACTATTAAACCTTACGGCAAAGTCCAACAGTTCTGATTTGGGAGAGATTTGTTAATTACCTCAAGATACCCGCCTGTCAAACCATAAACCATCCCGTAGGATATATAAATATTGACGTGCGATCGCAAAAATACCCGTGGCTAATCAAGAAGATATCACCCAATCCCTAGCACGAACCCCTTTATATCAAATGGGTGCAGAACTCAAAGCCCGCTTTACCAGCTTCGGTGGTTGGGAAATGCCTGTACAATTTGTCGGTATTAATCGCGAACATGAAGCTGTGAGAAATGCCGCCGGGATGTTTGATATTTCCCACATGGGCAAATTTATCCTCCAAGGTCAGCATCTGATTGACCAACTTCAGCGTTTAGTGCCTTCAGATTTAAATCGGTTGCAACCAGGTCAAGCACAATACACTGTATTGCTAAATCCCCAAGGGGGAATTATTGATGACATTATTGTCTATGATCAGGGAAAAGATACCACTGGTAAACAACGAGCTGCGATCGTTGTCAATGCGGCAACCACCGATAAAGACAAAGCGTGGCTATTACAAAACCTTGACCTAGATGAGGTGGAATTCCAAGACCTATCGTCGGAAAAAGTTTTAATCGCCGTGCAAGGGCCAAAAGCTGTTAAATATCTTCAGCCCTTAGTAAAAGAAGACCTACAATCAATCAAAGCCTTTGGTCACCGCCAAACCACAATACTAGGTAAACCTGCTTTTATTGCCCGCACAGGTTACACCGGGGAAGATGGCTTTGAAGTAATGCTAGATCCAGATGTTGGTAGAGAGTTATGGCAAAAACTTCATAAAGCTGGCGTTATTCCCTGCGGACTTGGTGCTAGAGATACTCTACGTCTAGAGGCAGCCATGGCACTTTATGGGCAAGATATTGATGACACTACTACCCCCTTAGAAGCAGGTTTGAGTTGGTTAGTTCACCTCGATACCAAAGGTGATTTTATTGGTCGGGAAGTTTTGGTACAGCAAAAAGCCTATGGAGTGCAGCGCCGATTAGTAGGCTTACAAATGCCAGGACGTAACATTGCTCGTCACGGTTATCCAATTGTATCAGCCGGTAAAGTCGTAGGAGAAGTTACTAGTGGGACTTTATCGCCTACGCTTGGTTATCCTATTGCCTTAGCCTATGTTTCCACTCAGCTAGCAACAGTTGGTGAACAGCTGGAAGTAAAAATTCGTAACAAAGCTTACCCGGCCGTTGTTGTAAAACGTCCCTTTTATCGCTCAAAGAATCGTGTTATTAACTGATAACCGCCCATGTTTTTAAGGAATAATGTGTTTTGAGTTACTAAATCTACAGTATGGTTAATTACCAACCATCACTTGGATGACTTTGGGGCGCTAACTATTTTGATATCGAAGGGGAAGTGATATGTCTTTTGAATATCCTCAGGATTTCCGATACCTGGATACTCATGAATACGTGCGGCTAGATGGTGAAATTGCCACTATTGGCATTACTGAGTTTGCTGTAGACCAAATGGGTGATGTCGTCTTTTTGGAACTACCAGAAATTGGTGACTTAGTTACCAAGGGAGAAACTTTTGGCACAATTGAATCTGTGAAAGCCGTTGAAGATCTGAGTTCACCAATCACCGGCACAGTTATAGAACGCAATGAAGCTTTGATTGAATCTCCTGAAGAAGTGGCAGACGACCCCTATGGTGAAGGCTGGTTCTTAAAGGTGCGTATTAATGACCCCGATGAAGTGTTGGATGCCTTGACTGCGGATGAGTATCGCGCTCAGGTAGAGGGAGAGTAAAAGTGCTGAGTGCTGAGTGCTGAGTGCTGAGTGCTGAGTGCTGAGTGAAAAGTCAAAAATTACCTTTGACTTTTCACTAAAATTATTCTCTTGGTTAAATAATTCCGTTCAAAAATTAAGTGACTGCCACTTGTCAAGAGTATTTGTTGCAAAATATTAAATAGTTACGTCTGGAGTTCAAGCTGTGGTATCTTTCGCCCCTATTCCTCAATCAAGCCATCAACAGATGCTGAGTGAAAGGAGTCTAGAGTCAAGTAATTTCGCACAACGACACATTGGCCCTAACTCTGATGAAATCCAGCAAATGCTTGAAGTTTTGGGTTTTCCCAGTCTGGACTCACTCATCGAGAAAACAGTACCTCAGACTATCCGGCTAAAAAAAACGCTGAAGTTACCAACAGCACAAAGTGAGTATGCAGCACTGGCAAAGTTAAAACAAATTGCTGCTAAAAATCAGGTATGTCGTTCATATATTGGGATGGGGTATTACGATTGCATCACCCCTCCTGTAATTGGACGTAATATCCTGGAAAATCCTGGTTGGTATACAGCCTACACTCCTTATCAGCCAGAAATTGCTCAAGGGCGACTGGAAGCACTGCTGAATTTCCAGACGATGATTATCGACCTCACAGGTTTGGAAATTGCCAATGCTTCATTACTTGATGAAGCCACAGCAGCAGCAGAAGCAATGAGTCTCAGTTATGGTGTTTGCAAAACTCAGGCAAATGCTTATTTTGTTGCTCGTGATTGTCATCCCCAAACTATTGATGTGTTGCAGACACGAGCTAAACCCTTGGGGATTAACATCATTGTCGGCGACCATCAGACATTTGATTTTGCTCAACCGATTTTTGGGGCAGTTCTACAATATCCTGCTAGTGATGGCACTATTTACGACTACCGTGCTTTTATTGAAAAAGCCCATGCTGAGGGTGCATTGGTGACAGTAGCAGCAGACCCCTTAAGCTTAACTTTACTCACACCACCCGGTGAATTTGGTGCGGATATTGCTGTAGGTAGTACTCAACGCTTCGGCATTCCCTTAGGGTTTGGAGGGCCTCACGCCGCTTACTTTGCCACGAAAGAAGAGTATAAACGGCAGGTTCCAGGGCGAATTGTGGGAGTATCTAAAGATGCTCAGGGTAAGCCTGCATTGCGTCTCGCTTTGCAAACCCGTGAACAGCATATCCGCCGTGAAAAAGCTACTAGTAATATTTGTACTGCCCAGGTGTTGTTGGCAGTCATGGCCAGTATGTATGCAGTTTACCATGGTGCTGCTGGACTCAAGGCGATCGCCGAAAACATCCATCAACTCACTATAACTTTAGCAGCAGGATTGCAGCGACTGGGTTATGGCATCAGTTCCGAAAATTTCTTTGATACTCTGCGAGTAGAGTTGGGTACACACTCTGCAAAAGCAATCCTTGATGCTTGTCAAGCGCGAAATATTAACTTACGAATTTTTGATGCTACGGCTGTGGGTATCTCCCTAGATGAAACTACTACACCAGAAGATTTAATTGACCTCTGGCAAATTTTCGCAGGTACAGATAACCTCCCGTTCACCATAGAAGAGTTAACTTCACCCTCATCTTCCCACCTCCCCCTTGTCCGCACCAGCAGCTATCTCACCCATCCCGTCTTTAACCGCTACCATTCAGAAACTGAGTTGTTGCGTTATCTGCATCAGCTAGAAACTAAGGACTTATCCCTAACTACATCCATGATTCCCTTGGGTTCATGCACGATGAAGTTGAATGCAACGGCGGAGATGATTCCTGTAACTTGGGAAGAATTTGGCAAGATTCATCCATTTGCCCCATTTTCTCAAACGCGGGGTTATCAAATTCTGTTCCAGCAACTTGAGGCGTGGTTAGCTGAAATTACTGGGTTTGCGGGAATTTCTCTACAACCAAATGCTGGTTCTCAAGGCGAATACACAGGACTTTTAGTGATTCGGCAATATCACGAAAGTCGTGGGGAAGGACACCGTAATGTTTGTTTAATTCCCACCTCAGCACACGGAACCAATCCGGCGAGTGCGGTAATGTGCGGGATGAAGGTAGTTGCCGTTGCCTGTGATGCGGCAGGTAATATTGATGTTGATGATTTAACAGCGAAGGCAGAAAAGCATAAGTTAGAATTGGCAGCCTTGATGGTGACATATCCTTCAACTCACGGTGTATTTGAGGAAGCAATTCAGGAAATCTGCGCTGTGGTGCATGATCACGGTGGACAAGTTTATATGGATGGGGCAAATATGAATGCCCAAGTAGGTATTTGTCGTCCTGGTGATATTGGGGCGGATGTCTGCCATTTAAATTTGCACAAAACTTTTTGTATTCCCCATGGTGGCGGTGGCCCTGGTATGGGGCCCATTGGTGTGGCTGCTCATCTTGTACCGTTTCTTCCGGGACACGCGATAGTACCCACAACTCAGCACTCTCATATTGGCGCGATTCCTACGGAGCGCTTCGCGATCGCAGCTGCGCCTTGGGGTAGTGCTAGTATTTTGGTGATTTCTTGGATGTATATTGCCATGATGGGTGCAGCTAGTTTGACTCAAGCAACTAAGGTGGCAATTCTCAATGCTAATTACATCGCCCACAGACTAAGTACTTACTATCCTGTTCTGTATAAAGGCAAAAATGATTTAGTTGCCCATGAGTGTATTTTAGATTTGCGCTCGCTGAAAAAATCTGCGGGTATCGAAATTGATGATATTGCCAAACGGCTGATGGATTATGGTTTCCATGCACCAACTGTTTCTTGGCCTGTGGCGGGTACTATCATGGTGGAACCGACAGAAAGCGAATCAAAAGCAGAATTAGACCGTTTTTGTGAGGCGATGATTGCTATTCGTGGGGAAGTTGCGGAAATTGAATCTGGCAAGATGGATGTTCAAGATAATGTTTTGAAGAATGCACCTCACACTGCTGAAAGTCTGATTGCTGGGGAATGGAATCATCCTTATTCTCGTGAACAAGCTGCTTATCCTGCGCCTTGGACTCGTGAACATAAGTTCTGGCCTAGTGTGGGCAGAATTGATGCGGCTTTTGGTGATCGGAATTTTGTTTGTTCTTGTCTGCCTATGGATACTTATCAGTAGAAAAGTGGGCGATCGCCTTTGGTGGGCTATGTATGTTAGGGGCGATCGCGCATTTTTGCCAAGATTTAAGCATCGAACCGCAAAAAACGCGCAAGAAGACTTCTTTCTTCTTTCTTCGTTAACTCATGCTTCTGCGCCAAATCATTTCGCGATTATTTTTTTGGTCGAATTCCAGTTTCTGAATCTTTAGGCATCATTGCTCCTGGTCGCTTACCACTTTCGATATAATTATTTTCAGCTTCTGGTGTCTTGATGATAACTTTTTCCTTCTTTCGCTCTTTAGTTGAATAGTAAGGTTTGGCAGGCTCTGTTTGTACTAAAATTCTCCGTTCCTTGGTGATATAATAGGGTTGAGATATTTCTACATTGTGGCTTTTATCCGAATAATAACCAGCCGCTTGACTTGCACTAGTAGGTAAGCTGATAAACCAAACTAAAGCAGTTAGTAATATTAGCGAAATTTGGCGACGCAATTGATTAAAAACTTTGTTGTTTTCTAACATGGAAAAATTGTCTCCTAGCTTTTTAATAAATGCTTGAATATTAGAAAATTCTTGATTGAACTAACGTCTTCCTCTAGGCTGGTTACCTATATATAAAAAGTACTGGGTATTTTGACGGTAATCCTTTTATCATCGTCAGTGCTGAGTAAATTAATAAAGTACTCAGTACTTATGTACTTAGTAAAAGCCTGCCCTTTGTAGTCACTGAGCGGCTCGAAGTGTGAATGGCCTTTCAACTCAGCACTTTGCCATAAATCATTTTTTTGAGAATTCCTGTGAGATTTCAGCTTAAAATAACGTGAATTCGATGAACCTCACCCCAACCCCTCTCCGTGTCGGAGAGGGGCTGAAAGTACAGCGAAAAATTAGGCTTTTAAAGCCTCTAACGCCACGTGCTACAACGCGGGGAACCCGCGCAACGCAGTGGCTCCTCCTGGCAGGGGAGAGGTTTGGAGAGGGGTTTTTGATATTTGTCGAACTCACGTTAAAATAACTAAGTCAAACTTAAAAACCAGCTTAATCTCAGTATTTCGTGTTATAAATATTAAAACTTGCCATACTGAGAAAATCGGGCAAAATTATGGCTACAAAAATTCCTGTCACAGTCATCACAGGCTTCTTAGGTAGTGGTAAAACCAGCCTAATTCGTCATCTACTACAAAACAACCAAGGTCGCCGTATTGCGGTGTTAGTCAACGAATTTGGCGAACTCGGTATTGATGGTGAATTATTGAAATCCTGTCAGATTTGCCCCGAAGAAGATGACGGCGGGAGTAATATTTTTGAACTAACTAACGGTTGCTTATGCTGCACCGTACAGGAAGAGTTTTATCCCACGATGCAACAGTTAATCAAGCGGCGAGATAGTATTGACTGCATTTTGATTGAAACTTCTGGTTTGGCTTTACCAAAACCGTTGGTAAAAGCTTTTCGCTGGCAAGAAATTCGCGCCACCGCCACTGTGGATGCCGTGATTACTGTAGTAGACTGTGCAGCAGTAGCAACAGGAACATTTGCTAGTGATCCTGAAGCGATCGCCGCCCAACGGCAAGCAGATGATAGCCTAGAACACGAAACCCCTTTGCAAGAACTATTTGCAGACCAACTTGCTTGTGCAGACTTGGTGGTGTTGAATAAAACTGACTTGGTGGATGCTGAGACAAAAACTCAAGTTGAGGAATGGATTAAGCAAGAGTTGCCCAGAGTTGTGAAGATTGTGGAAAGCGATCGCGGGACACTTGATACCTCTATCTTATTAGGATTCCAAGCCGCAGTTGAAGATGATTTAGATAGTCGCCCCTGTCATCACGACACTGAAGAAGACCACGACCACGACGAAGAAATTACCTCAACTCACCTGATTTTAGATCGTGCCTTTGATCCAGAAAAACTACAACAACAGTTGCAAACACTAGCACATCAACAAGAAATTTACCGAATTAAAGGTTTTGTCGCAGTACCTAACAAACCTATGCGCCTAGTGATGCAAGGCGTAGGAACCCGATTCGATAAATTCTATGATCGTCCCTGGCAACCACAAGAAGCAAGACAAACCCGCTTAGTTTTCATTGGGCGTGATTTAAAATCCTCAGAAATAGAATCGCAATTGGTAACCTTATAATTTTCCTGGATGTTTAAACTTTTCGTGTTCTTTTTAGTTACTCCTTTAGTTTACAGAGATCGCCTGGATTAACCTCTCCCCCAATTCCTCTATCAGTGCGATGAGCGGATCATTACTAGCGCTGATTAACGTTAGCCTCTAGGGTTTTAACCTGAGTTTGTAGTTCTTCAATTCTTTGCATTTGCAGATTTGAACGCTCTAGCGAATAACCAAACCAGAGAAAACTACCACCAAACAAGGTAACGACTCCAGCCAAAATACCAGTGAGCAATTTTACCTGGGAGCGAAGATGTTTTACTTCCTGAATTTGATACTGGGTTTTGGCAAGGGAATTGAAGCTTGTATCTGGATTCTCTAAAACTAATTGTGTTGGTGCTGTTTTGGGTTTCTCTGTGCTTTTGAAAACAACCTTGCTGTGCAGCCAGTCAGTAATTAACTCAGGACAATTCTTCTTGAACCAGCGCCAAGCTAAAATTTTAAAGATTGGCTTAGATGTTTTGGAAATTAGTTTCAGGGTTCTATTAAGAGTTCGAGAATGAAATCTTTGATTAATCAGATTTATTGACCCTACATCATAGAGATAATCTAAGATGAGCTTAACTGTAATTTCTTCCCTATAAATTAAATTTTCTAGCGACAAAAGAACGTCATGCATAAGTTGTTGTTCTCTGCGCTTCTCTTCCACAAACTTGCTCTCATTTGATGTTTTTGCGGGCTTATACATAAACTTTTCTTGTGTGTAAATTTGGATTTTTCTAAAAAATCTACATCTAATTGTACAAACTTCAATAAATCCCAATAACAACTAAGAACAGATCAAAGCACATCAAGCCGGATTACTGGGAAACCCTTTGTGCTAATCTTCTTGGCAATTTACCTGCGATAACAAAGGATATGGGTATGAACAGCAAATTTATGTGATCGCATCAACATAAAGAACTATCTAATTTAGCAAGTTCGCTTCTTTGTCGCTGATATCGCTATTATCTCACTTCCAGAATCAATTCTGTATTTATTGAAGACAAATTCAGTTAAAAAATGGCAAAAGGCAAAAGTACGTTTCACTTTTGCCTTTTGTTTGACACATTAATCGGAATTAGAAGCCAGTGAAGTTATAACCAACTCCTAACAACAAACCAACATCAGTTTGGTCGAAAAATCCAGCATTTACAGAAGCTGTGGCTGTAAATTGAGGAGTTAGAGGAAAATCAACACCACCAGAGACTAAGAAGGCAGTTCTAGAATTACCACCAGTTTTAATGGCTGCACCTACGCCAATAAAAGGCGCGATCGCTAACGGTTCTGCAAATGGATCTGCTTGCTGTAAGGAAAAGTCGTAGCTCACAGGAAGCAGAATTGTCGTATTGTTACCAAACACAGCTGATGGTCTTACTGATATAGCATTTGTCAGTCCAACTTTGCTGACAACCGCAAAGTTGCCATCACCCAAAGATGAGTCACCACCACCTAAACCAACGTTACCAGCAACACCGATATAACTTCTACCACCACGGGTAGGTCTACCTAGATTAATATCCGCTTGTGCGACTTGAGAAGTCGCAGGTTGTTCAGTTGGTTCTGATTCAGCAGTTAAAGCTGCCGATAGGGTTGATGCTGTCCCTGGTACAGGCATGAGTGTTCGACTTGCCAATTCCTGGTTAGCAGCGTCGGCAAACTGCTGTGAATCAATCAAATCCGTAGACGTTGCTGTTACCGCAGGTTCAGCTAACTGCTGACTGTCTACTGTTGTATTTACTGTTTCAGCAACAGCAGATAAACCACTACTTAAAACTGCAAGTGCAGCTAAACTGGGTAAGTAAAAAAAACTTGGGCGAAGAAAAGTAGTATTCACGTTCACTCCTGAAAGAATATTGCCATAATCGACGTTTTGTGATTATGATTCAACAAATTTGGGCAATATTCAAACTTTAACACCACAAAATCAGTTATCACATCCTTAAAGAGACGTAAGTATTTTCCCAAATACTGAACATTCGGTATTAAATACCCACTAGAAATGAGAGTAGAACTAGCGATCGCCGCATGTGGGGACTCTGTGCGATCGCACTTGGGAGACAAGATGGGAAGGAGAATATACCGAAAGCAGATACGTTTGCTATTAGTATTGCTTTCTTACTCGTCGCGGTAAACCTCTTTACGATGCCCTACTTTCACAACACTGACCAGTAACACATCATCAAAAATATCGTATAAAACTCGGTAACTACCGACTCGAATTCGATAACCATTGTCCGAGTCTTCTAGCTTAACAACTCCCTTAGGACGGGGATTATCAGCTAGCTCATCAATTTTTGTTTGTATCCTGGTCTGTACTTTTATAGGTAGTTTTTTAAGTTGTTTAAATGCAGCATGAGAAAATTCAATTTTATATTTATTCACTGGCTAATTCTCGTTTAACTTGTTCCCAGGGAATAGTGCCATTTTTCTTAATATCTTCCCGTCCTTCGTGTAAAGCTTTAATATCCTCTTGGTCTTCTGCTTTACGAATATCTAAAAGTTCTATAACATCCTCTAAAGTATCTTCATAAGCTTGTTCTAATCGCTCATAAATCGCTTTTATTAAAGCTTTTTTTCTCGTTGTGGTTTCCATTTTCACCTCTATTAATTATTAGAAATTGTTTTCTTTATGCCGTTATTTAATTGACTGTCTTATGTAGTTATTGATGCTGCATCTCTATTTTTCGCTGCTGCAATCAAAAATATCAGAGATATTGCAGTATGACATCTCCTATTAGCTTTAATAGAGTTACTATAGCCTATCACTATAATTTTACTGTATCAGCCTATCCGGTAGTGTTTTAACTTAATAAATAACTAACTTGCGTAGACACTCTGCGTCTTGGCGCTGTTACATCGCCCACATCAACCCCATCATCAAAAGTGCGTAGGCGTAGACCGTCGTAGACATCGCTCACATTAACTTCATCATCAGAAGTGCGTAGGCGTAGCCCGTTGTAGACATCACCTACATTCACCTCATCACTGCGATCGCAGTTTGTCAATTGAGAATTTAGCTTTGACGAAACAATCAAGCATCCTGTAGAACTAGCACTTTCCCATTGGTTAGATACTTTAAGATCAGGGGCGATTGCCTTGACAACAATTTGTAGTCCCCCGATAACATTGTTGGGCAAAATTTAAGTTAATTCCCAGTTTTTTTATTCACCATATTTAGTTATTTTTGCAACTCAGTATACTTAAATAGTACATCAGGATTAAAAACCGCCTGATTGTAGGAAAATCAGCCTAATAACAAAAACTATATTTATCAGACTAAAACCCTTTGATAGCATGAATTTCAGTCTAATTTAGTAAACTTCAGCTATCAGCCCAGAAATAAATTTCTGGGCGGGAAATTGGGTAAGTGAAAATAGGAGTATAAATATTCAACCGCAGAGTGTGGATATTATACAACATAAATTTATGTTGCAATTAAGACATTTGAAGCAGTAGCGCAAATTGGAAAATTTGGCAATCTTTTATCCTCAATCTAGTTAGCGTATAGTCATAATCTGTTAGCAAGCAACAAGAATTGATCTATGGTTCGAGAGTTAGAACGAAAACGTCAGAGTGCAGAGTTTCCAGAAACTGCCCCGGCTGCTAATCCTGTATTTTTCAGAACCTACAGCCGTCGGACAAAGGCAGGACTGAGAGAAACATGGGATGAGGTGTGCGATCGCACGCTCCAAGGCATTATTGATCTGGGGAAGCTCAACCCAGCAGAAATTGCCATTCTCGAGCAAATGCAACGTAACCTCAAAGCCTTACCCAGTGGGCGCTGGTTATGGGTTGGTGGTACAGACTGGATCGCTAAACCCAAAAACTTTTCGGGGGCTTACAATTGCACCTCCACCAACCTCCAGGACTGGAGTGCGTTTGGATTGATGATGGATTTGGCAATGATGGGCTGTGGCACTGGAGCCGTCATTGAACCACAATATATTAATCAGTTGCCTATCATCCGCAATTACCTAAATGTAAATGTACAGGGTGAGCTTGGTAGTACTCCTCAACAACAGCGTCGTGAATATACTGAAACCCATATAGAAGGTAACAGCGTCACTATCCATGTAGGAGATAGTCGTGAAGGTTGGGTTGAATCATATAAAACCTTGTTAGAACTTTCCACAAATGAAAGATTTACTGCACAAGTACAAGTAGTAGTTGATATCAGTGATGTACGTAAAGCCGGAGAAACTCTCAGTGGCTTTGGCGGAGTTGCCAATCCTGTGAAGTTACCCACACTTTACCAAAATTGTGCATCCATCCTCAATAAAGCTGTAGGACGACAATTAAATTCTGTAGAATGCTGTTTATTAATTGATCAAGCTGCTGTGACAATTGTTGCAGGCAATATCCGAAGAAGTGCCGGGATGCGTCAATTCACTGCTGACGATCAAATAGCAGCCACAGCCAAAGATAACCTATGGCAACAAGATGAAAATGGCAACTGGCGCATTGACCCAGAGCGTGATGCTTTACGCATGGCAAATCATACCAGAGTATTTCACCGCAAGCCCACATTAGAAGAATCTATTGCAGCCGTTCGTAAACAATATTACAGTGGCGAAGGTGCGATTCAATGGGCTGGTGAAGCTGTAGCTAGAGCTAATTGTGATTTGCTACCAACACAAGCCTTGAAAGTTGATTTCTTGAAATCTTACGAACAAGGAACAGCCAAGCAATGGTTACAAGAACGCCATCCTGATCTGAATGCTCATGAGCTAGAACATCGTTTGGCTCGCTACGGTTTAAATCCGTGTGGTAAGTAATTTTGCCTCACATTAAACACCGGGGAAAATCGGTGAACCCTGCGATGGGAATACCGAGGTAATCAGAGGAATTCAAGCACCTTTGACACCGTACAGACTAGAGAGTGAAACTTTTTAAATTTTGTTGATAATTTGAAAAGAATATAATCTGGGTTTTACCTCCGTTGTTCACAACGGCTCCACGAGTCTCCGGCTACTAATGCTATTTTTTGTTAGTAGAAAATATAGTCGGATCTATGAGGAATTAAGAACTCATAGAACTAGGGGATAAAAAGCCTCTAGGGTAACAAAAATGGAAATTATTGGTAGCAACTTCCACTGCAATTTGTCTGAGATTCACCTCAATCAAATTGACCCTAATAACTATAAAGAACAAGAGGAAGCTTTTACAGCTGGGGCGCTATCTGTAGCAGCGCTTTTGAATCACAAATTTTTAGAACCCCGCTACCAACAAAGCCGGGAATTAGACCCAATTGTCGGAGTTTCTTTCACAGGGTTATTTGATTTCTTTGTCCATGCTTTTGGTATTGACTGGCTGCGTTGGTGGCAGGAAGGAAGACCCGCAACACCCCAAGGATTGACCTTTAAGCACGAGGAACAAAAATACTTAAGTTTCTGGAAAGATACAGTGCATCGGGTTGTTGGGGAATATTGCGATCGCCATAATCTCAAACGTCCCAATCGCTGTACTACAGTCCAACCCAGTGGCACTAAATCTTTATTAACTGGTGCTAGTCCCGGCTGGCATCCCCCCAAAGCACAAAGATTTATTCGTCGGATCACCTTCGGTAAAAATGACCCAGTAGCCTTAGCTTGTATTGATTACGGTTACAATGTCATCCCTTCCCAATCCGACAAGGATGAACAGGGCAATTTGTTAAATGATCCCTTTGATCCTCGCGTCAGTGAATGGCTAGTGGAAATCCCTGTTGCTGTACCTTGGGCTGATTTACCAGGAGCCGATGAAATAGATGTTTCTCAGTTTTCTGTGTTGGCTCAATTCGATTTCGTTCTGCAAGTTCAGCGCTGGTATGTAACTCATAATACATCTGCTACTTTGGAGTTACGGTCTGAAGAAATTGAGCCTTTAGGACAAAAGATTTACGAAACTATCCAGAATGATGAAGGATATATCTCAGCAGCGCTTTTAGCTCGTTTTGATGATCTGCAATCATTCCCCCGTTTACCCTTTGAGCCAATAGACAAAGCAACTTATGAGCGCTTGAGTCAAGAAGTAAAAGCACGACGCAAAACAGATGATTTCTGTGCAGTCCTCAGCCGCTACGATTCAGGTGAGTTAGCAGAGGCTGGGCCTAGTGGCTGTGACTCTGATAAGTGTATGTTTCCAGATCAGCAACCAAGTAATTAGGGAGTAGGGAGTAGGGGAGTGAAGGAGCATTTTTGTTCTTATCCCCTTAATCCCCTTGTCCCCTTGTCCCAATACCCCATGACCTGCCTTTCCAAGTTACGATCAATTAAGAACTGATAATTTTTTATGACAACACCAGGAGACTTGTAATGTTCATTGATGAATTGTCACCAATATTTAAACAGTTGACTCAGCACCCAGTTTCATTTATGGGTGGGTTTTTCTCTGGTGTGCTGCGACTCAACCTAAAGGACGACCCCGTTAAAAGCTGGTTGGATCAACAAATTCATTCAACTAGTTATACTACCCCAAATACTGGGGCACATAATGGCAAAGCTACTGGGCCTCAGCAAATTTCGATTGATTGAGGATGGGGAATGGGAAAAAGTTTTATCTTTTTCTCAATTCTTCTAAATAGAGCCAGAAGACCCTCATTAATCTCTCGTCGTAACTCTACTGAATGTAAGCATTGGCAGAGGAAAATTGTTTTGACACACAAAAGATCATTCCCTCGATTTGGGAGACGAATTTTTTTTATGGGTGTGGGTGCTTTAGTCAATTTAGGGATTATCCAACACAAGCGTAGTTGGGCTACACCAAGCTCAGATATTTGTTGGCGTTCACCTGAAGAACTTGTCACTATAGGCTTTGAAAGATCGCGTGTTGTGATGATGAATGAAGCCCACAGTGGGGCAGAGCGAAATATTCGGAGTCGTAAAATTGGACGGCGCATCTTACCCACTGCTAATGCTTTAGGGGTACGGCATATAGCAATGGAAGCATTACCAATATCAGTGTCAAATGAAGCAAACTCTACCCGAAAACTGCCAATAAGACCCGAAAATTCCACAGATTACCTAGCTCAACCAGAGATGAGAGCCTTTATTCAAAAAGCCCTTGACTTGAGCTGGACGCTAATTCCTTATGAAATTGATATTGAAAAGTATCCCTCTAAAGATCCCCTCTCATGGGAATTTAATAACTTACGAGAGAGGGTGCAGGCAGAGAATTTAGCCCATGCTTTACAAGAATTGCCATCTAATGCAAAGCTTCTGGTTTGGTGTGGTAACAGTCATCACCTGAAAAAAATTGTAAAAATTGGGGATGATGAGTTGATACTGATGGGTTATCACTTCGTACAGCTAAGTGGAATAGAGCATTTCGTCATTGATCAAACTTTGTCGATTAACTGGGATGGTGATTTAGGTCAGCAGAACCGATTTGCCTCGCTTATGACTGATTTAGTTCAAAGGGGAGGGACTGCTGGTTTTCTAGTGGAAGAGGTACCACCCGGTCTGTCTCTAGACAACAAAAAAGTTAAAGAGGTTATGGATGCAGTAATTCTATCCACCGAGAATGAATTGGAGTAGACGTGTTATGGGAGCAACGTGTTCATTATAAGAGATAAGAGGTCGCCGCCAATGTTGAGCAAGGAAGTTGTGATTTGATTTTTCCAAAAAACTTAGTACACCTTACATTTCTTTTCTGTCTTGTTCCCTTTTCTTTGTCTCATGAGTAATTCACCAAATCTGATTTGATTCCTATCTATAGATATTTCTATATGTTTGGAATACATAACAGGTTTAAACCCATTGTCCGTTGCTAAAAAACCTTACTTAGCAAATTAAAAAGTTACTAATTTTAACACAAAAATTTGTATAACAGAAAACATATAAGGACGGCTGATTTTATGTTATTAGAGTTTGTAAAATCTCATACTTTGAAAAATGTCACAATCAGTTATTATATGAGCGTATGCGTGAGTTCAGCCACATGGCCCATTTAGTTGAAGACGATGCCAGCATCTTAAAATTGCTGTCCTACAACATTCGCCATCGGTGAATCAGAGGAGACTATGCAATATTTGCAGTTTGTTTAGATCTGTTTCCCATGCTGAACTAAGCGCTCTTTGTTGAAAATTACGTGATCCCACATGACTATTTACGTTGGAAACCTCTCCTACCGCGCTACTGAAGAAGACTTAAAAGCCGTATTTGCGGACTATGGCGAAGTCAAAAGAGTAGTTTTACCTACTGACCGCGAAACAGGCAGAATGCGTGGCTTTGCGTTTGTTGAAATGAATGAAGATGCTCAAGAAGATGCTGCTATCACCGAATTAGATGGCGCAGAATGGATGGGTCGTCAACTTAGAGTCAATAAAGCCAAACCACGAGAGGATAACCGACGAGGTAGTTGGGCAAAAAATCAAGACTTTTAATCAGTACGAAAGATCACCATAGCCACATTGTTCTCTAGTTACGCACTATATTGTAAGTTGCTAGAAGCTACTAGAAACAATACTTAATCCTATAAAATTACCACCGACCAGTCGTGACCGTTGCCTGCTAATCACGGCTGGTTGTCTTTGTCTATTGAGTCAAAATACTTGTAGTAGTTCAGGCTAGGTTGTGTGAACTAACACATAGTGGCTGGAGCGCGATCGCCTGTCAACTTAAAGCAAACTACCTGTGCTCATCTACACCTTGGACCAGAAAACCACAAAATATTCATTTCTTTAGTTTATCTAAAATCACATCTAAGTTATCAAATTACCTTTCTAAGATAGAGGTAGCAACCACAAGTTGCTCACAAATCAATTAGCCCAACTAACAGCCAGTCGCTAGGAAGAAGGTCAAAATGACTCAAGCGCCAGAATCTTTGGATTTATCGATCAATGATTTCACAGACAAAGCTCTAGATCGTGATTGTACAACCTTATCTCGTCACGTTCTACAGCAACTTCACAGTTTTTCTCCAGATGCACAAGATTTGAGTGCGCTAATGAATCGAATTGCCTTAGCAGGCAAACTAGTTGCTCGTCGCCTCAGCCGCGCTGGGTTAATGGAAGGTGTTCTGGGATTTACTGGCGATGTCAACGTGCAAGGTGAATCCGTCAAAAAAATGGATGTCTATGCCAATGACGTATTTATCTCAGTCTTTAAGCAAAGTGGCTTAGTCTGTCGCCTAGCCTCCGAAGAAATGGAAGAACCTTACTACATACCCGAAAACTGCCCCATTGGTCGCTATACCCTGTTGTATGACCCCATTGATGGCTCATCAAATACAGATACTAATCTCAGTTTGGGTTCCATTTTTGCCATTCGCCAACAGGAAGGCAATGATAGCGATGGTAAGGCCACTGACCTCCTCACCAACGGACGCAAGCAAATCGCCGCAGGCTACATACTCTATGGGCCTAGCACAATGCTGGTTTATACTATAGGTAATGGCGTTCATTCTTTTACCCTTGATCCTAGCCTAGGAGAGTTTATTCTCACCGAAGAAAATATCCAAATTCCCGACCACGGTTCTGTTTACAGCGTTAACGAGGGAAACTTTTGGCAGTGGGAAGAATCAATGCGAGAATACATTCGTTACGTCCATCGCACTGAAGGCTATACCGCTCGATATAGTGGGGCGATGGTCAGTGACATCCATCGAATTTTGGTTCAAGGTGGCGTGTTTCTTTACCCAGGTACAATTCAAAAACCAGAAGGGAAATTGCGCCTACTTTATGAATCTGCTCCCCTAGCTATGTTGATTGAGCAAGCAGGTGGTCGTGCTACCACAGGACTGGTAGATATCTTGGATGTAGTCCCCAAAAAACTGCATCAACGCACACCTTTAATTATTGGTAGCAAAAAGGATGTAGCAAAAGTGGAGTCTTTTATTCAAAATGGACACTAAATACAACCAGCGTCAGCTAGTCATGAAAAGTTAATCATTGGCTATTTGGGATTGGGGATGCACAATAGCGGTTGTTGGATGTGAATTAAAGATTACCTCAGCTGGCCGATGTGATAAGTGATTGGCAACGCCACAATTCAAAAGTAACCATCAACAATCAGTGAATAGTCAACAGTTATCAATCAAGATAACTAACAACTAAATAACTGTTAGATGAGTTTTGCTAACTTCACTTAGAAACATCATTAACAGGAGTGGAACAAGCTACAGCTATGGCAACCAATCATTTACTAGAAATTAAACAACATGGTCAAAGTATCTGGATGGATAATTTGACCCGTGACATGATTCAATCAGGTGAACTGAAAAACCTGGTGGAAAATCAAGGAATATCTGGAATTACCTCCAATCCAGCCATTTTTGAGAAAGCGATCGCCGATAATGCGATGTATGATGCCGATATTGAAGCAGGCATTCGCACTGGATTACCCACATACAAAATTTACGAATCCCTAGTTTTTGCAGATATCCGCAATGCCTGTGATATTCTGCGTTCTGTATATGAAGCCTCGAATAGACAAGATGGTTACGTGAGCATCGAAGTACCACCAACCATTGCCCATGATACTCAAGCAACAATAGCTGAAGCCCGTCGCTATTTCCAAGAAATTGGGCGGGAAAATGTGATGATTAAAATTCCTGGCACAGAAGCGGGTTTACCAGCAGTGGAACAGGCAATATCTGAAGGGATCAATGTCAATATTACACTGTTGTTCTCGGTAGACAGCTATATTAACACAGCAGAGGCTCATATTCGGGGCTTAGAAAAACGGGTGACACAAGGTCAAGACATTAGCAAAATTGCTTCAGTAGCGAGCTTCTTTCTGAGCCGGATTGATAGCAACATTGATGCCAAAATTGATGAGAAGTTGAAGCGTGGCATTGATGATATTGCCCATGAAGCAAAATTGCAAGCTGTTAAAGGCAAAGTCGCGATCGCCAACGCTAAAATTGCGTACCAAGAATACAAGAAAATTATTGCTAGCGATAGATGGCAAGCCTTAGCAGCCAAAGGAGCCAAAGTACAGCGCTTACTTTGGGCCAGCACTAGCACCAAAGACCCCAAATATAGCGACGTGATGTATGTTGACGAATTAATTGGCCCCGATACCGTTAATACCTTACCACCTGCGACCATTAAAGCCTGTGCTGACCACTGCAATGTCGCTAACCGCGTGGAAACAGGCGTTGAAGCAGCTTACCAGCTGATGGAAAGTCTCAAAGATCCAGACATCAACATTGACCTCAAACTCGTAATGGACGAATTACTAGTTGAAGGTATTGACAAGTTCGTCAAGCCTTTCCAGTCCTTGATGAACTCTTTAGAAAACAAAGTCAAGTTATTGTCACCAGTGTAAACTTCCAACGTTTACCCTGAGCTTGCCAAAGGGCACAACTCCCTTATAGACGCAATAAATTGCGTCTACGCCACACACCACTCAACACCCCACTGAAAACTTCTATGGTTAGTCTGCTAGAAAATCCCTTGCGCGTTGGACTGCAACAGCAAGGGATGCCCGAACCCCAAATTATCGTTATCTTTGGCGCTTCTGGTGACCTTACCTGGCGCAAACTGGTACCAGCACTTTACAAATTGCGGCGAGAACGACGCATTGCACCAGAGACCACTATTGTTGGCGTAGCACGTCGAGAGTGGAGCCATGACTACTTCCGCGAACAAATGCAGAAGGGTATGGAAGAGGCTCATGCTAATGTCGAATTAGGGGAACTCTGGCAAGACTTCTCTCAAGGTTTGTTTTATTGTCCTGGGGACATAGACAAACCTGAGAGCTACCAAAAACTGAAAGAACTTCTGAGTGAATTAGACGAAAAACGGGGTACACGGGGAAACCGAATGTTTTACCTCTCCGTTGCGCCTAATTTCTTTCCTGAAGCCATCAGACAGCTAGGGGGAGCAGGGATGCTAGAAGATCCCTACAAGCATCGTCTGGTAATTGAAAAACCCTTTGGTCGGGACTTAGCATCTGCCCAAAGCCTCAACGTAGTGGTGCAGAAATATTGCAAAGAAAACCAAGTTTACCGCATTGACCACTACTTAGGTAAAGAAACAGTTCAAAATCTGCTGGTATTTCGCTTCGCCAATGCAATTTTTGAACCGTTGTGGAATCGGCAATTTGTTGACCACGTACAAATTACTGTGGCAGAAACCGTAGGTGTGGAAGACCGGGCTGGCTACTACGAACAAGCCGGCGCCCTACGGGATATGTTGCAAAACCACTTGATGCAACTGTACTGTCTGACAGCAATGGAAGCACCCAACGCCATGGATGCCGATAGTATTCGGACAGAAAAAGTGAAAGTACTGCAAGCTACTCGATTAGCTGATGTGGCCAATTTATCACGTTCAGCAGTTCGTGGTCAGTATAGTGCCGGTTGGATGAAAGGTCAACAAGTGCCAGGGTATCATGAAGAACCAGGCGTTGATCCCAACTCCACCACACCCACTTATGTAGCCATGAAGTTTCAGGTAGACAACTGGCGTTGGCAGGGTGTACCCTTCTACCTACGTACAGGCAAACGAATGCCGAAAAAAGTCAGTGAAATTTCCATTCACTTTCGTGATGTTCCTTCTCGGATGTTTCAATCCGCCGCGCAACAGAGAAATGCCAACGTTTTGGCTATGCGGATTCAACCCAATGAAGGAATCTCCTTGCGTTTTGATGTGAAAATGCCAGGAGCAGAATTCCGCACCCGTTCTGTTGACATGGACTTTAGTTATGGATCATTTGGCATCCAAGCCACTTCTGATGCCTACGATCGCCTATTCCTTGATTGTATGATGGGCGATCAAACATTGTTTACCAGAGCAGATGAAGTAGAAGCAGCTTGGCAGGTAGTCACCCCAGCGCTTTCTGTTTGGGATACACCCGCAGATCCCACCACGATTCCCAAATACGAAGCTGGTACTTGGGAACCAGCAGAAGCAGAATTATTGATCAATCAAGATGGTCGTCGCTGGCGCAGACTGTAAAAGAGTGCTTCCTTCCTGAGTGCTGAGTGCTGAGTGAAGATAGCATCTATGTGCTTTATCAAAAATGGGTGATGTTTTTTCTTCCTGACTTAGCACTCTTCATTCAGACTTGGAATTAGTTATTAGTAACAATAAATGACTAATGACCAATGACCAATAACCAATGACTAATGACTAAACTACTATGATTTCCCAAGCTCCGACAATTTTTTCACTTCAGGCACCCAAGGATATTTCGCTCAACGAAATCGAAGCGGAACTGAATCAAATTTGGCAAAGTTACGGCATTACTGGTGCAGATGGTGGGCTTCCTGCTGCTACTAGAGCAACAACATTTACTTTGGTGGTTTACGAACCAGAAGAAACCCAGTATTTGTTAGCTGCTTTAGGATTTTATAACGGCCCCATTGATGGGATTTTAGGCCCACAAATGGGCGCGGCGTTACGGCAAGTACAAGTAAAATATGGACTGCCGGAAACTGGCACAGCTACCCCGGAAACACTGGCTGTATTGCGGGAAGAATTCGCCAAGCGTCAGGGAACAGGAGCTTCAGGAGACAGTGTTGCTTATAACTTCAGTCCCACAAGTCCTACCATCGCCGATGAAATTGCCCTCCGTAATCCCTGCCGGATTATTGCTCTATTTCCCATTGCTGGCGAAGATGAAGGGGTGAAAGCTCAAGTTTCTGCATATTGCCCAATCCAAAAGCAATCTTCCAGTACACTCATTTGCTGCGAATACATTACCCTCAGTGGAACCGCCGCCGCCTTAGAACGGGTGGGAGGCATGATTCCGGCATTGTTAATTGGTGGTTTACCCAAGTTTCTGTGGTGGAAGGCGACACCAGACCCCAACAATGCTTTGTTCAAGAGACTGGCCGCTGTCTGCAATAATGTAATTGTTGATTCGTGCAACTTTAATGAGCCAGAAAGTGATTTACTCAGTCTCCAAGAGTTGGTAGAAACTGGTATTCCCTTAGCTGACTTGAATTGGCGACGTTTAGCCGCCTGGCAGGAATTGACAGCCCAAGCTTACGACTCACCTCATCGTCGTGCAGCCCTGAAAGAAATTGACCGGGTGACGATTGACTATGAAAAAGGCAACCCCACCCAAGCATTGCTGTTTTTGGGTTGGTTAGCGAGTCGCTTGCAATGGTTACCAGTTTCCTATAAACGGGAAAATGGAGATTATGAAATTACGCAAATTCGCTTTGTAGCCCAAGACCAGCGACAAGTAGAAGCAGAGTTAGCCGGAGTACCTGTAGCTGATGTGGGTGAAGTGGTGGGTGACTTAATTGCCCTACGCCTTAGCTCCACTAATCCTCAAGCAGACTGTGGTACAGTTATCTGCTCAGAAACTGGCGGTTGTATGCGGATGGAAACCCACGGTGGTGCCCAATCTGCTGGTTTATTTCAACAGGTGAGTTCACTTTCGGAACAAAAAGCCGAGGCTTTGCTAAGTCAGCAAGTGCAACGCTGGGGACGAGAATCCCTGTTTGAAGAAAGTCTGGCAGTTATTGGGCAAATTTTGCAGTTAGAAGCGTAAAGTCATTTTTAAAATTGAGTCTTCTTTGTGTCTTTGTGGTGAAAAAATGAATTGTATGAACCACAAAGACACCAAGACACCAAGTAAAAGCACAAGCTTATGGCTTTAGTCATTGCCGGAGAACGTAGTGGGGTGGGCAAAACAACAGTTACGCTCACCCTTTTAGCATCTTTACGCCGTCGTGGTGTGGTGGTGCAATCTTTTAAGGTCGGCCCAGACTATATTGACCCGATGTTTCATCAGCACGTTACTCATCGTGCTTGTCGCAATTTAGATCCGGTGCTAACTTCACAAGCTTATGTTCAACAATGTTTTGCTCTTCATAGCCAAACAAGTGAATATGCTCTAGTTGAAGGCGTAATGGGGCTATTTGATGGCGTAGGAAATCAAGAAGAAGATTCTCAATTATCCACCGATTTTGCTAGTACGGCACACATTGCACGACTGTTAGATTTACCTATACTTTTGGTAATTGATTGTAGTCGCTTGTCGGGTTCTGTAGCGGCGATCGCCCACGGTTATTGCTCGTTTGATTCGAGAATTAAAATCGCTGGACTGGTATTAAATAGAGTAGGAAGCGATCGCCATTTATCTTTACTCATAGATTCTCTAAAACCATTACAATTACCCATTCTCGGCGTATTGCGTCGTCAAGATAACATCACAATACCTGATCGCCATTTGGGTTTAGTCCCAACCGCCGAACTTCCTCAATTGGATGCTGTAATTAATCGTCTGGCTGATTTAGGCGATACTTGCTTTGACTGGCAGTATTTATTACCCTTATTAAAATCCCCTCATCTCCCACTCCTTCACTTCCCCACTCCCCCCATCTCCCATTCCCCTCTACGGATTGCAGTTGCCCGCGATCGCGCTTTTAATTTCTATTACCAAGACAATCTGGATTTACTGCAAAAATTAGGTGCAGAATTAGTTTTCTGGAGTCCTTTAGTAGATGCTGAACTACCAACGGGTGTGCAGGGAATGTATTTTGGTGGCGGTTTTCCAGAAGTTTTTGCCCAGCAACTTGCAGAAAATATCAACGCTCGTAAGGCAGTAGCAACAGCAATTTTAGACGGAATGCCCACAATTGCCGAATGTGGAGGTTTGATGTATTTATGTGAGCAAATTATCGATTTTGACGGTAAACCTTGGTCGATGGTGGGAGTTTTACCCACATCTGCTGTCATGGACGGGCGTTTAACTTTAGGATATCGCCGCGCAGTTGCTTGGCAAAATAGTTTACTAGTAACAGCAGGTACAAATATTTACGGACATGAGTTTCATCGTTCCCGTTTAACTTCAAATCCCCATCAGCCATTATTTGAAACTTATCGCTACGATTGCAACGAAAACATGGGATGTGAGGGCTGGGGTTGCCCTGTGAATCTTCACGCCTCTTATATTCATTTACATTGGGGACAAAGTGCACAGATGCCGCAAAAGTTTCTTAAACAATGTCTGGAAAGATTTCGTGATTCATGATTCGGTATGACTATTATTAGATCCCTGGTAAAAATAAAGTTTTGAAATTAAATAAAAAAGGTGGGCAACGCCCACCCTACAGTAGTTAAGCAGCGTTTTGACGATACCACTCAATCGTATTCTTTAGCCCTTGCCTAAAGCCTATCTGAGCCGTAAAGTTAAAGGCTTGCTTGGCCCGTTCAGTATCTAAACAGCGCCGGGGTTGACCGTTAGGTTTGTCGGTTTCCCAAACAATCTCGCCGTCAAACTCCATTAGTTCGCAGATCAGCGTAATTAAATCACGAATGGAGATTTCCGAACCTGTACCCAAATTAACTGGTTCAGAGTCGTTATAAAATTGAGTACCCATAACAATCCCCCGCGCCGCATCTTCTGAATACAGAAACTCGCGAGTTGGGCTACCATCTCCCCAAACAGGAAGTTGTTTTTCTGCCTTGATTTGGGCTTCGTGAACTTTGCGTATTAACGCCGGAATCACATGGGAACTGCTGGGGTCAAAGTTATCTTCAGGCCCATATAAATTTACTGGCAGTAGATAAATGCCATTAAAGTTATACTGCTGACGATAAGATTGCAGTTGGACTAAAAGCGCTTTCTTAGCGATTCCGTAGGGAGCGTTAGTTTCCTCCGGGTAGCCATTCCACAGATCATCTTCTTTGAATGGTACTGGAGTGAATTTAGGATAAGCACAGATTGTCCCCACACAGACAAATTTTTCTACTCCAGCTTGATGGGCAGCATGAATCAGCTGGGTGCCCATGATCAAGTTGTCGTAGAATAACTCTGCGGGTTTTTCGCGGTTGAGACCGATACCACCGACGTGAGCCGCTAGGTGAATAATTATGTCTTGATGGTCAACTACACGTTGGCAAATTTCCAGGTGACGCAAATCATGCTCACGCGATCGCGGTACTGTAATTTTTGCCCTATCAGCCCCAGCCTTACACAGCTGATCGATTACCTGACGACCTAGAAAACCTGCCCCACCAGTGACAAGAATTCGTTTATTTTTTAGTTCTAAGGCGGTCATAGTTTTATCCTCTGTGATATTTACTCAGAAGTGGAGAGTGCCCAGTTCTTGACGAATAGTAGCAATATCATGAGGAATAGTTGCACCATTGCCATTGGGTGAAGTGTGACCCAATGCTTGTAGGTCAGCTTCCACCATGAGGGCGACTAGTTCTTCAAAGGTTACTGACGGTTTCCAACCTAATTTTTGTTTGGCCTTAGTAGGATCGCCAATTAACAAGTCTACTTCTGCCGGACGGAGCTAGCGATCATCAAACTCAACATAATCTTGCCAATCGAGGTTCACATAGCCAAATGCCTTCTCCAAAAATTCCCGCACAGAGTAGGTTTCACCAGTAGCAATCACGTAGTCGTCAGCCTGGTCTTGCTGCAACATTAGCCACATTGCCCGGACGTAATCCTTCGCGTAGCCCCAATCACGTTTGGAATCTAGATTGCCCATGTAGATTTTTTTCTGTTTACCAGCCACAATTTTGGCAACTGCTCTAGTAATTTTGCGGGTCACAAAGGTTTCACCCCGACGTGGAGACTCGTGGTTAAAAAGTATACCGTTACAAGCAAATAAATTATAAGATTCACGGTAATTCACCGTTTGCCAATGGGCATAAACTTTAGCACAAGCATAGGGACTGCGGGGATAAAACGGTGTGGTTTCACTTTGGGGAACCGCTTGTACTAAACCATACATTTCTGAAGAACCCGCTTGATAGAAACGCACTTGAACGCCGGTGCGTTGTTGGTAGTCGCGGATTGCTTCTAATAGACGCAGCGTTCCCATTCCTACTGCATCAACCGTATATTCCGGTGAGTCAAAGCTTACTCTGACATGGGATTGAGCGCCCAAGTTATAAATTTCTTTGGGCTGGACTTCTTCTAAAATGCGGCGCAGCGTTGTACCATCCGTCAAGTCGCCGTAGTGAAGAAACAACCGCACTCCCTCTTTATGAGGGTCTTCGTAAATGTGATCAATGCGGTCTGTGTTGAAGGTAGAAGTCCGGCGAATAATTCCATGAACCTCATAACCTTGTTCTAGCAAAAACTCACTTAGGTATGAACCATCTTGACCAGTAATACCAGTAATCAACGCTCGCTTGTTTTGGGTCATGCTCAATTATCCCTTGTTGTTTTTGATAAATAGCTACAGGCCAATCGATACAACCTAGCAGCTAAACACTAGATTGCCTAATGGGAAACCTACGGGTTTTCATGATTAATAGAGGTTTTCCGTCACTAAATATACTTAATAAAAAGTAATTTCACAAGTCAGACCCAAGCAGCCTAACTAATATGATTAGAGTATGTTGGATATTTTTTTAATCTTTGCCAAAACTTTACACAATTTTTGTTGTGTAAAGTTTAAATAAATTGAGACTTGATTGTATTAGCAGAATTTTCGTTTAGGGGCATTAACTGCCCCATAGAATCCACTTGAGTTGTTTAGTACGCTCCGTTATTTTTAGGGATAATAACCACATCAATCGTTTTAAATATTATCCATAAGTCGAGCCAAAAATTTCTAAATTTGACATAATGCAGGTCGATTTGGACTCTTCTTGGGTAGGGAATGTCATTCCGTCCAGATACTTGCCATAACCCGGTAATTCCCGGACGTATTGTTAAAATGTGATCAATATGACAACCATATTTGGGTAGTTCTGACCCTACTAAAGGTCGTGGGCCGACAACACTCATATCCCCTTTTAAAACGTTCCAGAACTGGGGAAATTCGTCCAAGCTAGTAATTCGCAAAAATCGCCCAATTTTTGTAATCCTGGGGTCTTGTTTGAGCTTAAAGCTGCTTTCAAACTCTTGTCGCAACTGAGGCGATGTTTCCATCATTTGCATGAGCATCTCATCTGCATTGCTCACCATTGTTCGGAATTTAATACAATTAAAAGTTTTGTAGTTTTTACCTACCCGTTTCTGGATATAAAAAATCGGCCCTTCCGAGCTAAAAGCAATCAGTAAGGACAAGATTAAGTAAACGGGGAAGAACAAAATTAACACCAACAGAGAAAACACTATATCAAACAGTCGTTTAGCGAACTCTCCGTTTAAACCCTGAAAGGACAAACCTCTGGGTTTAACCTTAGGCGTCTTTGTTTTTTGGCCGCGTCTTAAGAAAGTACGCGTAGACGCACTAGTGTCTTGCCCTTGGGCTTTGCCGTTCCTGAAGGGTAGGTATCGCTTGCCGGAGAGGAGTGAGCTCTGGGCAGTCATCATACTCCTTAATAATCCACACCACACATAGTCCCAATCTTAAAGCCAAAATGAAGTGCTTCTGGTGGGAAATTTCCAAAAGCCCACAAAACAAGAGATTAAATTTTGCTCATCGCTCTGGGGATAGTTTTTTTTCGTTGCATTCATCTAAAAATTTTAGATAACGCTTGGCAAAGACTTGCGGTGAAAACTGGGCGGCGTGCGATCGCACATACTCAAGGTTGAATGAATTTTGATACATTTCAAATTTTTCTACTGCCTCCATCAGAGCTGCTTCTGTTTGTGTCCTGAAGAATATACCTGTTGCTGTGTCCATACAAGAGCGCAAATCTCGTACAGTTTCTAGAGCACCCCCAGCACCGTAGGCAATTACCGGAGTACCGCAAGCTTGTGCCTCCACTAAAGCAATGCCAAAATCTTCACAAGCTGCATACACAAATGCCTTAGCTCTAGCCATATATTTTTTTACCACGTCATCGGGTTGCCATCCTAGTATTTGGATATTAGAGTTGGCTATCTCGCGAATCTTTTTCATTTCGGAACCTGTACCAATTATTACTAGTGGCCGTTGTAATTGATTAAAAGCCCTGACAATTAAGGATACTTGCTTGTAACTCACTAACCGGGAAACTATCAGATAAAAATCTTCCTTTTGTGGCAAAAACGGTAAATTATCGATGTTTACTGGGGGATAGATAACTTTTGCTTCCCGCCGATAACAGCGCCAAATGCGACGGGCTGTGTGGTGCGAGTTGGCGATAAAGTAATCAACACGGTTAGCACTCAGTACATCCCACTGGCGCAAACTATGCAGTAAATACCGCGTTACCCATCCAGCTAAACCATTTCCCAACTTGCTTTGGCGTAGATAATCAAAGGTCAAGTCCCAAGCATAGCGCATAGGGCTGTGACAGTAGCAAATATGCAACTGATCAGGAGTTGTCAGGACTCCTTTGGCGACAGCATGGGATGAAGATAGAATCACGTCATAATGCCGCAAATCTAGTTGCTCAATGGCTAACGGCAACAAAGGCAGGTATTTTTGGACACCATTACGGGCATAGGGTAGATGCTGAAGAAAAGTTGTGCCAATCTGACGTTGGTATAAATAACTTTCATAATTGGTGGATTCAAAATCAATCAGGGCATATAAATTGGCATCAATGTGATTCAGAATTTCCTGCACAACTAGTTCTGAACCGCCTGTGGCTTTAGGTGTTAGCCACTCATGAACCAAAGCGTATTTCAAGGGCACAGCTAACTTTAATTAAGTAGAAAAAACGCAAGGCAATTGTTTAGGTTAACTGAAAAGTTTCCCTTTGTAATCAAGGAATGGGAAGCGCCCCAGATTGAGCCTAAGACGTAATTCTCCCAAAAGTGGTTCCAGAGGGATACTGCAACCTGATAACCTCAAATGGGGAATAGGGAATGGGGAATGGGGAATGGGGAATGGGGACTAAGAAAACCCCCCTCATCTCCCTCACTCCCTACTCCCTACTCCCCACTTCTTCAAAAGCAACTAAAAATAGAAATGGGGAATTTATGCGAATTTTAATCATGGGTGGTACTCGGTTCATTGGTGTCTATCTAACTCAACTGTTGGTAGAACAAGGACATGAGGTGGTACTGTTCAATCGGGGTAATCGTCCTGTACCTGCTTTACCGGGAGTAGGACAAATTATAGGCGATCGCACTGACGCTACCCAACTAAAGGAAAAATTATCACAAGAAAATTTTGATGTTGTTTTTGACAATAATGGTCGAGAACTTACTGATACGCAACCATTGGCAGAAATTTTTCAAGACCGAGTACAACATTTTGTCTATATGAGTTCTGCGGGAGTATATCTCAAATCTGACCAATTACCTCACATAGAAGGCGATGCAGTAGATCCGAAGAGTCGTCACAAGGGTAAGCATGAAACGGAAGCTTACTTGAGTCAATATAAATTACCTTTTACGGCGATTCGTCCGACTTATATTTATGGGCCGCTGAATTATAATCCTTTGGAAAGCTGGTTTTTTGAGAGAATTGTTCGCGATCGCCCGATTCCTATTCCTGGTAATGGGTTACATATTACACAGTTAGGTCATGTCAAAGATTTAGCTATGGCTATGTCTCAGGTGATCGGCAATCAGCAAGCTATAGGACAAATTTATAATATTTCCGGCGATCGCTATGTCACTTTTGATGGTTTAGCCCGTGCTTGTGCTGTGGCGGCTGGCAAATCTCCGGATGCTGTAAAAATCGTGCATTACGACCCGAAAAAATTTGACTTCGGCAAGCGCAAAGCTTTTCCGATGCGGGTGCAGCATTTCTTCGCATCGGTAAATAAAGCGATAACAGAATTAAATTGGCAACCTGAGTATGATTTAATTTCTGGACTAGCCGATTCTCTAGAAAACGATTATCTGGCGAATGGGCGAGATAAAGCTGAGGTCGATTTCTCTTTAGATGAGGAGATTTTACAGGCTGTTTAAAGCTGTTCTGGATTTACGCCCAATTCTCGCAGTTTTGCTGCCAATAATTCTGCCCGTTGGCTTTCCTGTTCTACGGGCGTGGGAAGCCAATTGCCATTAGCATCGTACCAACGCAGCCACAATCGCTCAATTCCTTGATAAGCACCTTGCCAAAGCCCTAATCCTAATTGCAAACCAGGCATCCAAATTCTTGGTGTACTCAATTCTAAATTGCTGTAGCGATCTGCAACAAGTTGAAACGCCTGTAATTTGTCAGTGTAGCGGTCAAAGACAATGTAGTAAGGAACTCGCAAAATCCGTTCATAAACTTCCCACTTTGTTGGTGGTTGGTTAACTTCCCGTAGAGTTTGTCCCAAATCTTCTTTTTCTGTACCAGGAGATAGCAACTCTACCACGACAAAGGGGGCAACTCCTTCTTGCCAAATCACATAACTTAAACGTAAGTCTCGTTGTTCGTAGAGGCGAGAAACTCCCACACATGCAAACCAATCGGGGCGTTTGTACCATAGGGGATGGTGGGGGTCGTAATAAAGGTTTAAGTCACTGGCTACGAATACTTGATCCGACGGATAGTCGGGTGGGGAGAAAGTTTCGCGCAAAAGTTGGGGTTGAAAATCGTGAAATTCGTCAGGCAAGCCAGGTTCCTCAGGGTTTTCACTAGGGAGATCATACATGGTAGGTAGAGCTTCTTTCGCAGGAAGAGGAGGGTCTGTTTGATACATAAGTTGGGGTAGGGAATGGGGAGTAGGGAGTGGGATTCCTGATAACTTTAAGTTAGCGAAGTTAGCTCAAAGTCTCAAGGTGAAACTATTTTCTGATACTTAGGGAAGACGCATTTATTCAGTTGATTTTTTACCCTAGAATATCCGTGCCATTTGCCAGGCTACGGTAATTTTTTGATTTATAGGTTAATCAAATGACTGAAGTATTGCCAAATTCACCCCAAAACGTTTTAGCAGCGCGGGCGCGTTTAGGAGAAAGCCCTATCTGGGATGCTACGGAAAATTTACTTTACTGGGTGGATATTTATAACCATCGAGTGCATCAATTTAACCCAGCCACAGGGAAAGATGAGTTTTTTGATGTGGGAGATGTGGTGGGTGCGATCGCTCAAGCAGGAGACAATCGTTTAATAATGGCACTGCGCCACCAATTGGCATTCCTCAACACTCAGACAGGTGAGGTGACACCGATGATTGAGATTGAAGCAGATTTACCAGATAACCGTCTTAATGACGGTAAATGCGATCCTCAAGGTCGCTTCTGGTTTGGCTCAATGTCTTCAGAAAAACCTCAAGCCAGCCTTTACCGTTATGATCCTGATGGTTCGTTGCATGTTATGGAGAAAGGACTGACTATTTCTAATGGTTTGGGATGGAGTCCTGACCAAAAAACCTTTTATTTAACAGATTCTCCCCAACAAAAAATATACGCTTACGATTTGGACTCAGGTACAGGTAATATTAGTAATCGGCGGACTGTGGTTAATTTAACTAATGAATCTTTCAATCCTGATGGATTAACCATAGATAGTGAAGGATGTATTTGGTCAGCCATGTGGAATGGGTGGTGTGTGATCCGCTTCAGCCCAACGGGTGAGGAGATATCACGTTTACAAATGCCTGTCCCATTGGTAACTAGCTGCAACTTCGGAGGCGAAGATTTGCAAACACTTTATATCACCACTGCTTCTGTGGGACTCCAACAAGCGGAAATTGACAAAATCTACTATTCTGGTGATTTGTTTGCCTTCAAAACTGAAGTTACTGGATTACCCACATATAATTTTCAGGGTTAGTTGTTAAATAATGAAGTAGAGTATTTGAGAAGATATGCAGACAGTATTAGTCACAGGAGGGGCAGGTTTTATTGGTGCTAATTTCATCCTGCTTGCTAGAAAATTAGCATGGGCTAATGTCATTAATTTAGATAAGTTAACTTATGCTAGCAACCTAGAAAATTTAGCAGAGTTACAAGGTGAGAAAAACTATCATTTTGTGCAAGGCGATATTGGGAACTTTGAGTTAGTCAGTTATTTATTAGAACAGTATCAGCCAGAAGCAATTATCAATTTTGCGGCTGAAAGTCATGTTGATCGTTCTATTTTAAATCCCGAAAACTTTATTCAGACTAATGTAGTTGGCACATTTCAACTATTAGAAGCAAGTCGGCTTTACTGGCAAAAACTTTCACCATCAAGACAGCAGCAGTTTCGCTTTTTGCATGTGTCTACAGATGAAGTATACGGCTCACTCAAATCACAAGACGCAGCTTTTCGAGAAGATACACCCTATGCACCCAATAGTCCCTATGCAGCCTCAAAAGCAGCATCTGACCATTTTGTCAGAGCTTACCATCATACCTATGGATTGCCTACATTAACCACCAATTGCTCCAATAATTATGGGCCTCGTCAATTCCCTGAAAAACTGATTCCTTTAACTATCCTCAATGCTATGGATGGTAAGCCTTTACCTATATATGGAGATGGGCAAAATATCCGAGATTGGCTTTATGTTATTGATCATTGCGAGGCTATTCAACTTGTGCTTCAACAGGGAAAAATTGGTGAAACGTATAATATTGGTGGACTTAACGAACAAACTAACTTGATAGTTGTTGAGAAAATTTGTGCCATTTTAGATGAATTAGTTCCTAAATCAGATTACAGCCATTCTTCTTTAATTACTTTCGTTAAAGACCGTCCTGGACATGATCGAAGATATGCAATTGACTGTAGTAAAATTAGTCAGGATTTAGGTTGGCAACCTCAAGAAAACTTTGATAGTGGTTTACTAAAGACGGTGCAGTGGTATTTGGATAATCCGGAGTGGGTGAATCAAGTTCGCTCAGGAGCTTACAAAAACTGGTTAAAACAAAATTATGATCATAAAAAATTAGAGTAATAATATTTGAATTTGTTGATTATTTTGAGAACTAAAGTCCTCACTACAAAGTTATAATTATTATTCAGCAATGCTAACTTTCGGTGGCAGAATATAAATTACTCCAGAGATTAATGTCAAGGCAACAGCAAGCCAAAAAGCAATAATAGAGGGAGTTTGCCATAATTCTGGTAAAGGTGCAATCAAAAGCGCGATCGCAATTATCTGACTAACGGTTTTGAGTTTACCCCAAATATTCGCCCCGGTAATCGTAGTTTGATTGACTCGCCACCCAGCGATCGCTAATTCCCGCGCTAAAATAACGAATACGCCCCAAGCAGGAATTCTTTCTAATTCCACTAACACTAATAATGGTGCAAGTACCAGCAATTTATCCACTAAAGGATCGAGAAACTTACCTAAATCAGTAATTTGGTTGAGTTTGCGCGCCAAATAGCCATCTAACCAATCAGTCAACGCAGCAACTAAAAATATTGTCAAACATACCCATCTGGCTTGGGATGAGGGATTATATAAACCGTAAAGTAAAAATGGTATTCCCAAGAGTCGAGAAAAAGTAATCCAGTTGGGTAGAGTCATGAGTTTGGGTTGGAGATTATCTATAACTTCAACCAATCAAATAATTGCCCTAATGTCAACTGTAATTCACTAACTAATTCTGGGACTGGTAATATATCTTGTGCGTCTTCTAGAAATATTGGTTGTTGGTGATGTGGATAAACTAAAATGTTATATTCTTCTGGGTTAATTAACCAACCTAAACTAGTACCATGATTTAAACAATGTAAGATATTTCTAGTCACTTTAATCGGGCTTTGTTCAGGAGAAAGAATTTCAATTGTCCAATCTGGATATGTATTAAAGACATTAGCAATATTGCCTTGTTCATCTACAGGAATTCTCTGCCAAGCGAATACTGCCACATCAGGCACAATGGAACGCCCACCAAATGTGCAGCGTAACTCTGGAAAGGCGCGGGCAATTTTGCGCGGTTTGACTACACCATTAATCGACGTAACTAATTCACCTTGAAGTGTACTATGTTTACCTTGGGGCATAGGTTTTTGAATAATTTCGCCATTGATATATTCACTAGCTGGTTTTGTTTCTGGTAATTGTAAAAATTCCTCTAATGTTATCCGGCGAGTTGGTGTTTTAATCATAATATTTTTCCTGCTGCTATTTAACCCCCAGTCTAGCCTAACTCGTCAACTCAGATATCTGACTTTCCGAATTACGAATTACGAATTACGAATTGGTATTGGTGTATTTGCATGGCATGATCTGTATTTTGAGATTATCCAAACAATACTATGGCTGACAATACAGATTTTCGTATTGAACATGATTCGATGGGCGATCGCCACATTCCTAGTAGCGCTTATTACGGTATTCAAACACTACGGGCAATTGAAAACTTTGCCATTAGTGGCATAAAACCCTTGCCTACTTACGTAGATGCTTGCATCATTATTAAAAAAGCTACAGCAATTGTGAATGGAGAATTGGGTTGTATTCCCCAAGATATCAGTCAGGCAATTATCCAAGCAGCTGATGAAATACTCACTGGTAAGTTCCGCGATCAGTTTGTTGTTGATGTTTATCAAGCTGGCGCTGGGACTTCTCATCACATGAATGTCAATGAAGTTCTGGCAAATCGTGCATTAGAGATTCTCGGCGAAGAAAAAGGCAATTACAAACGAGTTAGCCCCAATGATCATGTGAACTACGGGCAGTCTACCAATGATGTGATTCCTACAGCAATTCGCATTGGTGGTTTATTGGCACTTGCCCAAACATTACACCCAGCTTTATCAAAGGCGATTACCGCCTTAGACAGCAAAGCTGGAGAATTTCAGGATATCGTCAAATCTGGCAGAACCCATCTGCAAGATGCTGTACCTGTACGTTTAGGCGAAAATTTTCGCGCTTGGGCGCATATCTTATCAGAACACCAAAACCGCATTTACACAGCCTCTGGGGATTTAATGGTATTGGGTTTGGGTGGTAGTGCTGTCGGCACAGGTTTAAATACTCATCCCCAATATCGCGCCCGTGTGGTGGAAGTGATTTCCCAATTGATAGAATCGCCCCTAGAACCTGCATCCCATTTAATGGCAGCAATGCAGAGTATGGCACCTTTTGTCAATGTTTCCGGTGCTTTACGCAACTTGGCGCAGGATTTAGCGAAAATATCCCACGATTTGCGGTTGATGGATTCAGGGCCAAAAACTGGGTTAAAAGAAATTCAACTACCACCCGTACAACCAGGTTCCTCGATTATGCCAGGGAAATATAACCCCGTTATGGCAGAGATGACATCAATGGTGTGTTTTCAGGTGATGGGTTACGACAATGCGATCGCTCTAGCAGCCCAAGCAGGACAATTAGAATTAAATGTGATGATGCCGCTAATTGCCTACAACTTGATTCACAGTATCGAAATTCTCGGTAATACCATCGCCGCCCTCACCGAACGCTGCATCCAAGGAATTACTGCTAACAAGGAACGTTGTCTAGCATACGCCGAAGGCAGTTTAGCTTTAGTCACGGCACTTAATACCCACATTGGTTATCTCAATGCAGCAGCTGTAGCCAAAGAATCTTTAGAAACTGGCAAATCTCTCCGGCAAATTGTCTTAGAACGAGAACTAATGAGTGAAGCAGAATTAGCCACGGTGTTAAATTTAGAACAGATGAGTGGTATCTTACCCCTCATGGCAGAATCGGGAGAAGTAGATTAAAAAGAAAGCATGAAGATAGAAAATCCCAGAAATTTTTCTTGACCTCTATCTTCAGCAATCCTAATGTATGAGCCATGCCGACTCAAAAACCATCTGTCAGTCTCATTCGGGCTACTTCCTACGAACGGGAGACTTTACAGGCATCTTTAGTTACCCTGCTGGAACCTTTTGGCGGGATGGCAGGTTTTGTGAAAGAAGGCGATCGCGTTTTACTCAAACCAAATCTCCTCACAGGGGCACGTCCTACTAAAGAATGTACAACCCGCCCAGAACTGGTTTATGAAGTCGCCCGGATGGTAATAGAGGCTGGTGGTAAGCCATTTTTGGGAGATAGTCCGGCTTTTGGAAGTGCTAAAGGAGTAGCACAAGCAAATGGCTATCGTCCTCTTTTACAAGAACTAAATTTGCCAATTATCGAGTTTCATGGGAAGCGTTACCAAACTGTAAATGAAAATTTTAATCATCTGCTGCTGTGCAAAGAAGCAATGGAAGCAGATGTGGTAATTAACCTACCTAAAGTCAAATCACATGTGCAGTTGACTTTGACACTGGGGGTAAAAAATTTGTTTGGTTGCGTTCCCGGTAAAATGAAAGCTTGGTGGCACATGGAAGCCGGCAAAGATGCTAACCGCTTTGGTGAAATGTTAGTAGAAACTGCTAGGGCAATTAATCCCGACTTAACCATTTTAGATGGCATCATCGGTCATGAAGGTAACGGGCCGAGTGGTGGTGAACCTCGTCCCTTGGGTATTTTGGCAGCAGCATCAGATGTATTTGCCTTAGATAGGGCTATGCTGGAAATCCTCAACGTACCACCCCATCAAGTCCCCACCGTTACCGCTTCCCAACGGTTAGGAGTTTGTCCAGAAATTGCTGCTATTGAGTTTCCCAAATTACATCCTGACTTACTACAAATAGAAGATTGGCAACTACCAGATAAATTAATGCCTATTGATTTCGCCATGCCTCGTGTGATTAAGTCCACGTTTAAACATCTTTATATTCGGTTTCTGAAGGAACCAATGAATGCCTATGGAAGGGAGTAGAAAGTGGGGTGAAGTTGCTTCTATGATTTTCCCTTGTATTTAATTCAGGCTAGCAAAAAGTGCAAATGTTACAACAACTTGAAAATCAGCAGAGTTAAGTTATGAGTAACCTCCGATTGCTTAACCAAACCGCCCTAATTTAGTGGCGGTTTTTCTCTTGATTAATTTTTAAATCAGATATCTTTTTTATATTTTTTAGATTTACTCCCAACTCTTCTCATAGTTATATAAATTTGCGTGGGAATTTGCATCTTCACTCGTGAACAAGTGATGTCTAAGAGTCTCGAACTATAGTCAAGGCATTTATACTCTACCTATATATAGATTGACAAAATTGGGGTAATATTACTCAGATCTAGTATTTATTCTGCTGAAATATTTTTTTGGTGTTATCACTGAATAAATACCAACAAATGTAGCTGATATATCTGTATTTATTCGGTACAAATTGAGGATTTTTATCATCATAGTTACCCAGTAATTGCCGCTTTCCCATAATTTTAAGGTAATTATAGTTGCATGGTGAAAAAAGACTGTGCTTTTTCAGTAAAATCTCGGTGATATTTAATGTATTTAAAACCTGACAAATCGCTAAAACTGACCTGGGAAAGCTATTTCAAGATGTTATAATACTAGCATGACTCGATAATTCAGGTTAATAATTAATATGTGGTCAGATGAAAAAATGTAATTTATGATGCTGTTTCTTAATCTATCCTTAACCAAATTGTGACAAACTACAATCAGGAAATGTAACTTATTAGTCACCAAGTTAAGACTGCAATGTTTACCTGTAACTTTGTATCAAGATGATCAGTTCAAAGATTACTGTTATGACACTTGCCAAACTGGTTAAAGTTTTTGACCGCTACATAGTTGACAGTCAAAAAATAGTTAAAATAGCATCAAGGCTCTCTTTCTGAGAGTAAACCTACAAGAGAAGTGAAGAATTTCAATTTTGTATGAATGCAAATAGCCAGTCTGCCGACCCTCCCGATACATATTCCCATCGTTTGGCAGACATTGTGGGAACTGCGATCGCTCTAGTAACTCTAACACTACCTGTGTTTGTCATTGCCCACTATTCAACTGATGTTCCAAATAACCGCCCACCCCGAACCTATACACTACCAAGAAGTGGAAATTAAACAACATTTGCAACTAAGATTTCACAGCAAGTTAACTCGAGAAAGGAGAAAACAGCTTGTGAGCTAATATTTTGGATGTGTAGTTAACCGGACATAACTCTGAATCTGTATTGTCTTCTGACTGATTTAGAGACGCGGACTAAATATTTTGTGGTTTCTAACCAGAGATAGATATCTGAATTGTAAAAAGCGTTGCGGGGAATCCTGACAACGCTTTTTACTGTTTGGACTGAAGTGAGGGAGTGAGGGAGTGAGGGAGTGAGGGAGTGAGGGAGTGAGGGAGTGAGGGAGAATAACTAAACTAATGCCCAATACCCAATACCCAATACCCAATACCCAATGCCCAATACCCAATGACTAACATATAAGTCCATCTTGGCCCTAAAATTCTACACGGGGAGCCAAATTGAGTGCTACCTGAATTCACAGTTATCAGAGGAGTTTTGTTGTGGACTTATCCCGTATTCCTGCCCAACCAAAACCGGGTATAATCAACGTTTTAATTGAAATCCCAGGCGGGAGCAAAAATAAATACGAGTTTGACAAAGACTTGCAAGCCTTCGCTCTAGACCGAGTACTTTATTCTTCGGTACGATATCCATATGACTACGGCTTTGTACCCAACACCTTGGCTGATGATGGCGATCCCCTAGATGGGATGGTGATGATGGATGAGCCAACCTTTCCCGGCTGTGTGATTGCCGCACGACCAATTGGTATGCTAGAGATGATTGATGGTGGCGATCGCGATGAAAAGATTCTTTGTGTTCCTGATAAAGATCCTCGCTACGCTCAAGTAAAATCCCTGAAAGATGTAGCGCCACACCGCTTGGATGAAATTGCCGAATTTTTCCGCAGTTATAAAAATTTGGAAAAAAAGGTAACAGAAATTCTCGGCTGGCAAGATGTTGACAAGGTATCAGCCTTAGTAGACAAATTCATCAAGGCTGCTAAAGCATAATGGAGAAGTTATGAGTTATAAGTTGTGAGTTATGAGTTTTTATTTTTAACTCTTAACTTTTAACTCCTAACTGTAGATTAACTGTGTTTAAGTCATCGGAATATCAACAGCTTTCACTGTTGCAAATTGCAAAAATTGCCACAAAACCCCTAAAAAAATGCAGCGTACTCTCCTTTTGGCAAAAATTCACAACTGCACCCTCACAGGGGCAAATCTCAACTACGTGGGTAGTATCAGCATCGATCAAGTCTTGTTAGACAAGGCTGGGATCTTACCCTACGAGCAAGTACAAGTCGTGAATAATGCCAATGGTAAACGCTTTATTACTTATGCCATACCTGCGGACGCTAATTCCGGCGTAATTGAGCTAAATGGAGCAGCAGCACGTTTAGGCATTATAGGCGATCGCTTGATTATAATGGCTTACGGGCAGTTCACTCCAGAAGAGTTAAAAAATTACTCTCCTACAGTAGTCATTGTGGACGAAAAAAACCGACTCTTAGAAGTGCGGCACTACGATGACCTGCTCAGTAAGGTTTAACTGTCAAGGAAAATGTCAAATTTTGAGCTGTCGGTTTCCCAAAGCTACGTAACTGAAAAGCCCATGATTCCGCTCAGTAGTCCTGTGGGTGAATTTCTGGTAAAATTCTGGGGTGTGCGGGGATTAATTCCCACCCCAGGCAGTAACACCCAGCGCTATGGTGGTAACACTGCTTGTATAGAAATCAATGTCGCTGGCAAACATTTAATTTTTGATGGTGGTACCGGCTTACGTGTCCTAGGGAAAACTTGGCAGCAACTGCAAGAACCTCTAGAAGCCCATTTATTTTTTACTAACTCTCAATCAAATCATATTCAAGGCTTTCCGTTTTTTGCCCCGGCATTTGTAGACAAAAATTGCTTTCATATTTATGGTATAGCCGCCTCAAATGGCGCTTCCATTAAACAATGCTTGTGTGATCAGATGCTCCAGCCACACTTTCCTTATCCTTTACAGGCGATGCAATCTGAATTACAGTTCTACAATTTGACTCCGGGTAGCGAGTTGAAGCTAGATGATGCCACGATTGCCACAGCATTAATCAATCAAAATCAGCGTTCAGTTGGCTATCGCATCACTGGGAAGGAATACAGCGTTGCCTACGTCACAGATTTACACAAAAATATTGATGAAGTAGAGCGCGATCGCATTTTACCAATCATTCAAAATGTTGATTTACTAATTGCCAATGCCACCTACACTCCCCCAACAGCTTACAACCATGAAGCGGCTGATGTACATTGGCAAACTGCTGTAGACTTAGCACGCAGCGCAGACGTGCAACGGTTAGTCATTTCTCAGCACCATCCAGACGACAACGATGATTTTCTAGACCAAGTGCAACTCGAAATTCAATCTGTCTTTCCCAAAGCATTACTCGCCTGTGAAGGTTTAGTGTTATCTGTGACTAAAACCTAGGTGCATTTTTTACCGAAGATGTTCTCAAGGCGTTTTAAATACAGACAGAACGAGCTTCATCAACTTTCAGCGTTGTTCCGGTAATAAATTTGGCATCATCGCTAAGTAGAAAAACCACAACTTTAGCCAGTTCGGCATAAGTTGCAGGTCTTTTCCACATCAAGTCTGGAGGTACGTTCCACCCCTCTAACTCACTAAGGGAATCCGCGACGAAAAAAGGGGCGATAGAGTTCATGCGGATGCGATCGCTTCGATAACGCTGGGCATACAATTTTGTGAATCCTTCCATTGCTGCCCGCAACGTACCACTAAATGGTGTTCCTAAACTTGGTTCTTGTGAATCACAAGCAGAAATATTGACAATTGCTCCCCCTCCCTGTTTTTGCATTGCCTCTGTAACTAATCGCGCCAGCCGCACAACACTGAGAAATAACATTTCAAAATTTTCTATCCACATTTCATCGGAGATAGAAAGCAGATCAGGTCTGGGCGGATCGCCAAAACTATTGACAACAGCATCAATACGTTGAAACTTTGTCAAGGTTGTTTCCACCAATCGCTGCAAATCTTCTGGGTTAGTAATTGACCCCTGCATAGCAATTCCATCAAGTTGCGTAGCTAAATCTATCACTTGGGAAGACCGGGACATCAGTGATACCACATATCCTTGAGCCGCCAGTTGACGCGCACATCCGGCTCCAATGCCTCGACTACTAGCCGTGACAATCACAACTTTTCGTTTATTCATAGATTTTCAAAGAGAAGTTTGCGCGTCTCGCCACATAGCAGTGAGGAGCAGTTGATCTCCAATCGGTAGTGGCAAGAGTTGTCGAAATCCGTGTTTTTCATAAAAACTAATACTGCGGGGATGAGAAGCAACCAGATAACATCCGACTTGGTGACTATCGGCAGACTGAAGTACTGGTTGTAAAAGGTTTCCTCCCAAACCTTGCCCACGGGATTTTGGCAACAGTGCTAACCAAAATACTTCACAGTGAGGCAGGTCGGGTTCAGCACTGACTATGGTTTCACCCAATTGCTGAAAGCGACTCACTGCTTCTAAGCCGCCAAACTTTTCCACAATAATCGCAACTTCACTCAACAATTGGTCAAAATTGTGGTCGAAAATCGAAACATCAGCAGGATACCAAATGATTGCTCCCTGATCTGCTGGTGCTAAGGTGACAGTTCCTCGGTTGCAACCGTCTTTAACAAACAGTTGAAACCAATTTGTTAAGGCTTCCACACGAGTGTGAAAGTCAGGAAACAGAAAAGCTAGCATGGGATCATTGACAAATCCCTCAGCTAGAACCCTTGCGGTTGTTGGAATTATGGTTTCTGTCTTATTTAACACTTTAGCTAACTCCTGAATCATTCATAAATCTATTGAACGATTCCAGAACTCAAACTGTCTTGCCTATTTTTCCGATCTTTAGCACGTTTTTATCTACTTTTGGGCGAGAAATCGTTTAGGTGTTACCCCAACCAGTCTTTTGAAGTGGCGGGTGAAATGGCTTTGATGGGCAAACCCAACCTGATTAGCAACCTCGGCAATCTCATATCCATTGACCAATAGCGTTTTTGCTTTTTTGATCCGTTGGTACAAGACATACTGATGTGGCGCAAGTCCGGTGGATTGCTTAAACTGTATGGCAAAATAATTTGGGCTGAATTGAGTGATCGCGGCCAGTTCTGCTAAGGTCAAATTACGCTCAAGGTGAGTACCAATGTAGTCTAATACTCGCTTGAGGGTGGTAGTTGGCAGTCCTGCGGTGGGAATTTTGCGTGCTTTGTGAGTACAGTAGTGGCGGGCTATGTGTAGGGAGATGGTAGTTAAAAGGGAATCCAGATATAACTGTCCATTGAAACCCGGATTTTCTACTTCTCGCTGCAACGTAACTCCCAGATGATACAGCAGAGAATCAGGAAGAAAGAATTGGGGATGTAAATCGATTTCATCCCGGTGATCAAATTCGCCTAACTGTTGCTGGAAAACTTGCGGTTCCAGTGCTAGGAGTAAATAATAATGCTCTTGATCCCAGTTGGCTGTACAGTCTACGCCAGCCGGAATAATAATTGTATCGCCAGTTTTCAGTTCCCCTGCAGAAGAAATACCATCTGTAACCATCTCGTGATAAGTTGCTGAGGGAACATCTGTATGAATGAAAATTAGATGATCTTTGGTTCTGCCTGATTCTTCTCTGGGGGGGTGTTGCAAGTGGGCAAACTGGATGCCAGGTGCTAAAAAGTTGTGCTGTAAGTAGGTGGCACTCAGTCCATAAATTTCCCGGATGTCGAGGTGGTTGACAGGTTGAATGTCCAAAATATTTACTTTTGCCAGAAGTCTATATAATTTTATACTCGATTACCAACTGTTTGGGCAGCAGAATTTACTGCCTGTCTGAGTTCTTGGAGTTTTGCCGCTACCGCACCATTAGTAAGTAATTCTGTCGCCTTGGCTAAACCCGATCGCATATCTGAACAAATGCCACTCCGCCAGAGGTAAAACCCACCATTCCACAAGGCTGTTTGTCGTAATTCACCGGGTTCACCAACTAAAACTCCCTGAATTTCAGCAAGTAGTTCTTCAGTACTTCCTAAGGAGACATTTTTAGTAGTAAAACCATAATCATGAGGTGAGAGCAGTAACCTTTCTATCTCTTGGGGCGTTTTAGACAAAGCAATAATTGCTGTGCGATCGCGTGGTAAATCGCAACTACCTTCCAATCCCTTAACTAAGGTAAATTTCGTCACACCCCGCAGTTCCAAGGCTACCTGAAACATGGCTTCTGTGGGAGGATGAACAAACCCAGCCACAAGATGAGTATCCCCAGCATAGGGACACCAAATTAATTCCATTGTCGCTAAGGGTGGGCGCTTACCGAGTTGGTCGCGATATTCCCACATAGTGTTAGTTAACGGAAAATGCACAGGTGTATAAATCAAGCCGATATTTGTTTGCTCAAACACCTGCTGGGTTTTTGCTAATGGTAAGGCAGTCCAATCAACACCTAAACCTTGCCAAATATCTACTAATGGTAAGCCATACTTTGTTGGTAAGCGATCGCCTCCGTGCATCACTACTGGTTGTCCAGCTGCGGCGAGTAGTAAAGCTGTAACTGGGCTAATTGGTGCTGTGCGCGTTCTGCCATCATAAGGTAGTCCCAAAACCATCGCTGGACGTGCAGCAGCGATTGGTTGCAGTTTTGGCCCCAATTCATCATAGGCATCCAACATTCCCGCTAACTCTTCCCCCGTGGGGCGTTTGATGCGGTGGGCAATTAAAAATGCCCCAATTTGCGCTGGTTTTGCTTCACCCAGTAGCATCATTTTAGTAGCGGTGGCTGCTTCAGCACGAGTTAAATTCTCTGCTGTATGGTTTCCGCTACCTACCTTTTTGAGTAAATCCCTGAATGCGTTGCTCATGGCAGCGATTAGTCAACGGTCAACATTTTGACTAATCATAACTTTAGGAAGCCGATCGCTGTTGCGCAAATTGTGGTGGGATATTTTCCTGCACGAGTCGCCAAAAGTTTTGGATGGGAGGAATCTGGAGGCGATCTTGAGTAGTTACCATGACTACTCCACGAGTAAAACCACCATTATCAGCTAAGGGTCGCACAGCTAGGCTGGGGTCATGAAGTGCTTCCATGAGTGCTGAGTGAGGTAGCAAAGCCACCAATTCTCCTTGGCGTACCACTCCCCGAAAGGCATCTAGGGTATTTACCTCTAAAGCTGCCTGAAGTTTAGCTTCCAGTCGCTCAAATTTATCTTGTACCAAGCGTTGCATCCCATAACCATCTTTAAAAACCACTTGCGGATAACGCACTAACTCCGACCAAGGAATACGTTCATATTGGGCTAGAGGGTGATTGGCTGCTGTGAGGACTTCTATTGGTTCTTCATATAGTGGTTCTACCACCATTTCTCTGCCAGTGGTTAAAAAGCGATTATTCATCACAATTGCCAGATCCACTAATCCATCTTTGAGGACTTTTAAAGCGCGATCGCTACCCAAGGATGTGACTCGCAATTGCACTTGTGGGTAATCATGACAAAATTTTTGTAATACTGGTGGCAAGTAAGAGGCACACAGTGAGTGAATCGCGGCAATACATAGTTCTGGTTGCTTTCCGGCAATTAAATCTGTTAATTCTTGTGTAGCAGTTTGCCACTCTTGGCAAATTTTGCGGACACGAGGTAGCAAAGATTCACCACCCAAAGTCAGTTTGGCATGACTGGTTCTGTGAAATAGTTCTACCCCTAAATCAGCTTCCAGTGACTGGATTTGACGACTGATAGTCGATTGAGTAACATTACATTTTCGGGCTGCTTGTTGAAAGCTGCCGGTTTCCGCGATCGCCAGAAAGGCTTGCAACTGCTCTAGCCGCATGTTTATGTAGCCTGAATTACACTGATGGCATTCACTAAATTAACGGATTTTGAGCAGCAATTTAGTAGAGTTTGTTACAAAGTCCCTTCGGGACAGGTGATAGGTGATAGGTGACAGGTGACAGTATGGGAATACATGAACAATTAGATAAGGTAGAAATACGCCGTCGTCTACTGAAAAAAAGGCAATCAATACCCGTTCAAGAATGGAGAGAAAAAAGCGATCGCATCTGTAGGCAACTGCAAAACTCTACTTTATTTACCCAAGCAAAAACCATACTGGCTTATTTCAGCTTTCGTCAAGAACCTGATCTTAGTCCATTATTTACCGACACCAAATATCGTTGGGGATTTCCGCGCTGCATTGGTAAGTCGCTGAATTGGCATCTCTGGAAACCCCAAGATGCTGTTCAAGTCGGTAGTTATGGCATTACCGAACCCCATCCCCACGCCCCAACTATAGATCCTGTGGAAGTAGATTTAATTCTCATTCCCGGTGTTGCTTGCGATTATCAAGGCTATCGCCTGGGCTATGGTGGGGGATATTATGACCGCTTACTCAGTTCACCAGACTGGGCCAACAAACCAACCATAGGCATTGTATTTGATTTTGCTTATTTGCCCCAAATACCTATTGAAACTTGGGATAAACCATTACAATTAGTTATCACTGAAAACCACTTTTAACTCAGCACTTTTTACCCTTTGTTATTGTCAGAACCTATCTTGGGCATACTAACTTGTAAGCCTAATAGTAACTGCTAAGGGTAGAACCTATGAGTTTAATCAGAACAGACCTAAAAATCCCTGGTTACTGCATCGGTGAACAAATCTATGAGAGTTCTAGTACTGTTGTCTGTCGGGGAAAGGTAGAGGCTGAATCTGTGTCCGTGGTGATCAAATTCATGCGGAATCCATACCCTAACTTTAGTGAACTTGTCCAATTCCGTAACCAATATACCATTGCCAAAAACCTGGATATTCCTGGGATTGTCAAGCCGTACAGTTTAGAAATGTGTGGCAATCGGTATGCTTTGATTATGGAGGATTTTGGGGGCATTTCACTCAAAGAAGAAATGAGAAGACGGGAAAATCTGGAGTTGCCGATTCAGGGCAATAGTGGAATTAAGAGTATTAGTGAATTTTTACACATTGCCCAGCAACTTGCCACAATTTTAGATGGAGTCCACAGGTATCGGGTAATTCACAAAGATATCAAGCCAGCCAATATCCTGATTAACCCAGATAGTCGGCAGGTAAAGTTAATTGACTTCTCTATTGCCTCTCTCCTACCTAGAGAAACTCAAGAAATTTACAATCCTAATGTCCTGGAAGGTACTCTTGCTTATCTGTCTCCTGAACAAACAGGACGGATGAACCGAGGTATTGACTATCGCAGTGATTTCTACGCTCTTGGTGTGACTTTTTACGAACTCCTCACAGGACAATTGCCTTTTCAGTCAAATGATCCAATGGAACTGGTACATTGTCACATCGCCAAGCAACCCCCTGCCATCTACGACCTTAATTTAGATATTCCCGAAGCGCTGTCAAATATCGTCTATAAACTGATGGCCAAGAATGCAGAAGAGCGCTATCAAAGTGCTTTAGGGCTAAAGTATGACTTAGAACAATGTCTGCACCAGTGGCAAGAAAAGCAGCAGATTTTTCACTTTGTCTTGGGACAGCAGGATATTTGCGATCGCTTTATGATCTCAGAAAAGCTCTATGGTCGCCAAACAGAGGTAAATAACCTCTTGGCAGCCTTTGACCGTATCAGCTGCGGTAGCAGTGAGTTGATACTGGTTGCAGGGTTCTCTGGCATTGGCAAAACAGCAGTAGTGAATGAAGTACATAAACCGATTGCCCGACAACGCGGCTACTTCATCAAAGGCAAATTTGACCAGTTCCAGCGCAACATTCCCTTTTTTGCATTTGTACAGGCTTTTCGAGATTTGATGGGGCAATTGCTTTCCGAAACAGATACTCAATTAGAACAGTGGAAATCTCAGATTCTGACTGCACTGGGTGAAAATGGTCAAGTAATCATTGAGGTGATTCCAGAATTAGAGCAGATCATTGGCAAACAGCCATCTGTAGCCAAACTATCGAGTAATGCTGCACAAAATCGCTTCAATTTACTATTTGAGAAATTTATTCAAGTTTTTACTACCCAAGAACATCCTTTAGTGATCTTTCTAGACGATTTGCAATGGGCAGATTCGGCATCGCTGAAGTTGATGCAATTGCTGATGGGTAAAACCAAGATTGGTTATTTGTTGGTGATTGGGGCGTATCGAGATCATGAAGTTAGTCCGATTCATCCTTTGATGTTAACCCTGGATGAAATTCGCCAAGCAGAGACCACAGTTAACATCATAATTTTATCTCCACTTACTGAATCCCATATTAGCCAGTTGGTTGCGGATACTCTCAGTTGTGCCCCAGAATTAGCCGCACCATTGACGGAGTTGGTATATCAAAAAACTCACGGCAATCCTTTCTTCACCAATCAGTTTCTCAAGTCCTTACATGAAGACGGATGGATTAATTTTAACCGAGAAAATGGTTATTGGCAGAGTGATATTACCCAAGTTAGAGCTTTAGCACTCACCGACAATGTCGTGGAATTTATGGCAACTCAGTTGCAGAAGTTACCAAGAGAAACTCAGCAAGTTTTGCAACTGGCAGCGTGTATTGGCAACTCTTTTGATTTAGCAACACTGGCAATTGTGTATGAGAAATCTCAGGCAGAAACAGCAATAGACCTCTGGAAAGCTTTACAGGAAGGTTTAATTTTACCTCTGACAGAAGTTTATAAGTTTTTCCAGAGTGATGAATCTATGACATCAGCGACTACTCAGAGTGCAATTTCTTACCGATTTTTACATGACCGCGTACAGCAAGCTGCATATTCACTAATTCCCGCAGTACAAAAACAGAGAACCCATCTGCAAATTGGACAATTACTATTAAATAACTTGTCAGAATTAGAGCAGGAAGAGAGAATTTTCGATATTGTGAATCAGTTGAATATGGGAGCAAATCTCATTTTTCAAGAAACTCAACAAAAGCAACTGATTCAATTAAATTTAATTGCTGGTCGCAAGGCTAAAAATTCTACAGCTTATGCATCGGCTGTGGAATATTTAGGTACTGGAATCACTTTTTTGGCAGAAGATAGCTGGCAAAGTGATTATGATTTAACGTTTATCTTGCATAGAGAACTGGCAGAGTCTGAGTTTCTCAATGGTGATTTTGAAACATCTTTAGCATTAATTAACCAAATTTTAGCTCAAGCAAAATCCAGTATTGACCAGGCTGAAGTGTATGAGTTACTGATTATACAATATAGCCTCATGGCGCAGTTTTCAGAAGCAATTCAAACTGGCATTACAGCACTGCGTTTACTAGATGTAGAAATTGCTCCACCGAATTTAGACACGGATGTACAAAAAGAATTAGCACAGGCTAAACAAAACTTAGGCGATCGCCAAATTTCTTCTTTGATTGATCTACCAGAAATGGTAGATATAAAACAGCAATTAGTAGTGAGATTATTGATTGCTCTAGTTCCACCTGCTTACGTTACCTCTAATTTTAGCTTATACATGCTGGTTTCGCTAAAAGCCATGAATATCTCAATTCAATATGGCAATATGCCGGAATCAGCAATGGGATATTCCGGTTATGGGCTAATTTTAGGCTCGGTTTTGGGTGATTATCAATCTGGATATGAATTCGGGTTACTTGGTTTTAAATTAAGTCAAAAATCTAATTATTTAGCTCAACTTTGCCAAACAAGTTTTGTCTTAGCAAATTTTATTCATGTTTGGGCCAAACCAATTCAAGGTGTAACTTTAATTAATGATGAAGGTTATCAAGCGGGTTTAAACTCAGGGGATTTACAACACGCTGGTTATCATATTTCTGGTAAGGCTTGTAATCAATTATTTCAGGGAACTCAACTAGATCTGATTCTGGCGGATATTGTGAAGTATCTACCATTTATTAATAGTACTAAGAATCAATCTGCTGATTATATTTTACAAGGAATTCAGTTTTTTGTTCTGGATTTGGTGGCAAATTCAGTTAAGCAAGAAAATTTTTCATCTGCGGCTTTATCTCAAGACGAATTTGTGAAACAGTGTGAATTATCTCACAGCTTTTTTGCTTTGTGTCTTTATTATGTTTTTCAAATGCAATTAGCCTGCATCAAGCGAAATTTTGCTCAGGGATTTAATCATGCTTTAGCAGCCAGCAAAATCCTCAATAGTATTGCCGGACATACAACTTATTCTAAATATAATTTTTACTATTCTCTCATCTTATTAAACCTTTATCCAGAGGCTTCATTAGATGAACAAAATGAATATCACAAACAGGTAGAGGCGAATCAAACACAACTAAAAATTTGGGCTGATATTTGTCCAGAAAACTTTCTACATAAATATTTGCTGGTAGAGGCAGAACTCAGCCGCGTGACTGGTAAATCTTTAGTAGCAGTGGATTTATACGATCGCGCGATCCAGTCAGCCAAAGACAATGGGTTAATCCACAATGAAGCATTAGCAAATGAATTCACAGCCAAATTCTATTTAGACTGGGGTAAGAATCGCATTGCTCAGGAGTATCTGACACAAGCCTACTATAACTATATCCGTTGGGGCGCTCAAGCTAAAGTCCAGGATTTAGAACAACGGTATCCACAGCTATTGGAGCCTATTTTGCAACAGACTCCAACAGCATTCACCGCTAATGAAACGATTGTTGCATTGTCTCAATCAAGTACCAGCACCTCATCCTCTAGTGGCGCTTCAGTTACTCTAGATATGGCGACAATTTTGAAAGTCTCCCAAACCCTCTCCAGCGAAATTCAGTTGCAGAACTTGCTTTCTACTTTGATGCAAGTAGTTATTGCCAATGCGGGAGCCGAAAAATGCGTGTTAATGTTACTTGAAGATCAGCGTTTGATGATTGAAGCGATCGCCCAATTAACACAAGCACCTACTGTTTTACAATCGATGCCAGTAGAGGAAAGCCAAGAGGTTCCTCTAACTTTAATCAACATTGTGAAGCGCCGATTGGAACCTGCGGTCATCATGAATGCAACCGTACATCCATCGTTGCTAGCTGATCCTTATATTGTACAGCAACAACCCAAAAGCTTGCTGTGTACCCCTATTCTGCATCAAGGCAAACTGTTGGGGATTTTATATCTAGAGAATAACCTGACAACGGGTGTATTTACCAGCGATCGCGTCGAAATTCTCAACTTGCTCTGTTCCCAAGCAGCTATTTCCTTGGCAAATGCGCGTCTTTACCAGCAGTCCCAGAACTATGCTCAACAAATTGAACAATCTCTTAACGAATTACGGCAGATGCAACTGCAACTAGTGCAGAGTGAGAAAATGTCTGCCTTAGGTAACCTCGTCGCTGGGGTAGCTCACGAAATCAACAATCCTGTGGGCTTCATCGCTGGGAATTTGCAACCTGCTATTGACTATGTGCAGGATTTATTTAGCCTGATTGACCTTTATCAAGAGCATTATCCTCAACCTAGAGCAGAAATTGACGCACAAATTGCCGCCATAGACCTAGAGTATATCCGGTCTGATCTGCCGAATTTAATTTCCACCATGAAAGAGGGTGTCAAGCGAATTCGGGGGATTAGCAACAGCCTACGCACTTTTTCTCGAGCAGATAGCGATCGCCCAATCGTCTGTAATATTCACGATGGCATCGACAGTACTATTTTGATTCTGAAACATCGTTTAAAAGCTAACGAGCAGCATCCTAGTATTGAAGTGGTGCGAGATTATGGTAAATTGCCTCCTATAGAATGCTTTCCTGGACAACTTAATCAAGTGTTCATGAATCTGTTAGCTAATGCAATTGATGCTTTAGAGGAAGCGAATACAGGGTATAGTTTTGCCGAAATTGCCGCCAATCCCAATCAAATTACAATTAAAACTAATTTGAGTGAAGATGAAAATCATATTGTGATTCGCATTCAAGATAATGGCGTAGGTATGTCAGAGGAAGTAAAACAGAAAATTTTTGACCATTTATTTACTACCAAAGGTGTGGGAAAAGGTACAGGATTAGGATTGGCGATCGCTCAACAGATTGTGGTTGAAAAACACGGTGGAATGATTAACGTAGACTCCATACCAGGAGAAGGTACAGAGTTTATCATTACCTTGCCTGTCAAAGCTAAGGAGTAGAATCAAAATGATTAATTTTCAAATCCCCAATTCACAACTGAAAACTTTATTAATCTATGCTTTATTGGCCGCGATCGCATTGGTAACGCTTTTTCCCTTGCTGTGGCTGATCAGTACAGCGTTGAAATCTCCCACAGAAAATATTTTGCAGTCGCCACCGCAGTTAATACCCAGTCAACCGACACTGGATAATTTTTTTAGTGTGTGGCGATCGCTGCCTTTTGCACAATACTTGTATAACAGTACCTTAGTAGCAGTGCTGACAGTGGGCTTAAATCTACTTTTTTGTGCTTTAGCCGCTTACCCGTTAGCCAGACTGTCATTTGTGGGGCGAGACTCGATTTTTATTGCGATCGTCTCTACAATCATGATTCCCTTCCAAATCGTCATGATTCCCTTGTATATTTTGACAGTCCAGCTAGGTTTAAGAAACACTTATTTGGGCATAATTTTTCCTAGTTTAGCGTCTGCTTTTGGGATTTTTCTACTGCGACAAGCTTTTATGGGTGTTCCCAAAGAACTAGAAGAAGCTGCCCGGATGGATGGCAGTTCCGAGTTAGGCTTATGGTGGCATATCATGTTACCAGCAATTCGCCCAGCATTGGTTACCCTGGCTATCTTTGTCTTCATCGGTTCTTGGAGTGACTTTCTTTGGCCTTTAATCGTCATCCAAGATGAAAGCCTATATACCCTACCTTTGGGAGTGGCAAAGTTAGCGGGTACGTTTTCTCTAGACTGGCGATTGGTAGCTGCTGGATCAATAATTTCTATTGCCCCAGTCCTGTTATTATTTTTATTCTTACAGCGTTACATTGTACCGACGGAAACAGGTAGTGGTGTTAAGGGCTGAATCTTTGAACAAGAAGGATGATCCTCTTCCTTCTTCCGTCTTCCCCCTGACTTTTGACTTTGTTGACTAATGACTGCGAGAAGTGGTCACATTCATATCATCGTTTAATCTACGAATCAGGCGGGACAACTCTCTAATAATATTTACGGCAATTTCCGGAGTTTCTTCAATTGCGTCATATAGTTGCTCTTGGGTCAGTTCTAAAAACTCACAAGGTTCTAGAGTTGTCGCCGAAGCAGAACGAGGTTGAGTATCAAATACTGCCATCTCTCCGAAGTATTTTCCCTGTTCTACTTCTGCCAGTTTTTTATCTCCAATATGGACTTTAACTCTACCTGACACAACAATATAGAGCGATCGCCCCTCTTCTCCTTGTTTAAAAATAGTGTAATTAGCGGGAAATGACAGTTCATGCATCACCGAAGTCAGCCGCACAATAAAATCATCGCGCAATTCTTTAAAAATCGGCACTCTCCGGACAAATAATAAACGGTCAACGCTGCTGAGCATAATTTAAAGTTAAAATTCATACATTAAAAATATCAAGGTCAGTAGGCCGAGGATGCGATCGTCAGATTCATCGATATACCAGGTGATGTCTAGGTTTGATGATTAGTTTATGTCCTCAGCTACGTGGTAACTGCGATAAATGCCATCGGGAGTCAGAATAGCTCTTGAATTCATGAAATTATTGAAAGCGTGCAAGTTACATTGTTGTAAAAATCAACGAAGTCAGAAGTCAGAGGGAAGAAAGAAGAAGGGCGCTGATTGGATAAATCAGGGCAAAATTAGCCAGTTATCCGCAAATAGCTCAAGTAATAATCTCTCGCTTAAGGGGGAAGAAAGCAGATTAAGTAAATAGTAATATAAAAGAAAACCCGTGCCTTGAAAAGTTGTTGACAAACTATTGAAAGCACATAACTGGCAGATTGTCAGTACGAGTGATGAAAGTCTTAGTTGCTACTGATGTTAGCAGCTTTAACTTTTTCAGCACTTACCAAAATTTAACCACTTTAGTACTTCGGAAAATTCTATGTCTGCAACTACAGTGGGTGGCCGACAGGCACGTGAGTATCACGCACTACCAGCACAAGAAGCTGCTAAAACCCTCAATAGCGATGTCGATCAAGGTTTAACTTTAGAAGAAGTTAACAAACGCCTGGAACAGTTTGGCAAAAATGAACTCAAGGGTAAACCCGGAAAACCAGCTTGGTTGAGATTTTTATGGCAATTTAATCAAGCTCTCCTCTATATTCTGCTCGTTGCAGGGTTAATCAAAGCGCTGTTGGGTCAATGGACGAATGCAGCAGTAATTTGGGGCGTAACCCTGATTAATGCCATTATCGGCTTTGTTCAGGAATCTAAGGCAGAAGGTGCGATCGCCGCCTTGGCACAAGCTGTCACTACTGAAGCAACGGTAATCCGTAACGGGCAAAAATCTCGCATTCCTTCCCAAGAATTAGTGCCTGGGGATATAGTGCTGCTAACTTCTGGTGACAAGGTTCCTGCTGATTTGCGTCTACTAAATACACGCAACTTACAGGTAGATGAGTCAGCCTTGACTGGGGAATCTGTACCTGTGGAAAAATCCACTACAACTGTAAGCGCAGATACTCCTTTAGCAGAGCGGGTTAACATGGCTTATGCTGGTAGCTTTGTCACCTTTGGCCAAGGAAGCGGTATTGTTGTATCCACAGCAAATGCTACCGAAATGGGACGTATCTCCCAGTCATTGGAACGGCAGACCAATCTGAGTACGCCCCTAACTCGCAAGTTTGACAAATTTAGTCACCAACTCCTCTACATTATTTTAGGGCTAGCAGCCATGACCTTTGCCGTAGGCTTAGGACAAGGACAGTCCTGGCCAGCAATGTTTGAAGCGGCTGTGGCCTTAGCAGTGAGTGCAATTCCCGAAGGATTACCGGCGGTAGTCACAGTCACCATGGCCATTGGGGTGGATCGGATGGCACGCCGTCACGCCATTATTCGCAAGTTACCCGCCGTGGAAACTTTGGGTGGTGCTACGGTAATTTGTTCTGATAAAACTGGCACTCTGACAGAAAACCAGATGACAGTACAGGCAATTTATGCTGGGGGACAGCATTTCACTGTCAGTGGTACGGGTTATAATCCGGAAGGGGAAATCTTATTTGAGCAGCAACCTGTAGATTTAGCATCAGGCAATTTCCCCTCTCTCAAAGCTTGTCTCATGGCTGGGTTGCTTTGCACCGACTCTCATTTAGAACAAAAGAATGGTAATTGGATTGTAGTTGGTGATCCTACAGAAGGTGCTTTAATTGCAGTTGCCAACAAAGCAGGCTGGAATCAGTCCCAGATGGCTGAATTAATTCCCAGAAGAGACGGTATTCCCTTTGAGTCTCAGTTTCAGTACATGGCTACGCTACATGATAGCCATGAATCAGTAGAGCCAGCTGGTAATGGTGCTAAAACTATTTACGTTAAAGGTTCTGTAGAGGCAATTTTGAGCCGTTGTCAAGAAATGCTCAATGCCGATGGACAGCCAGAACCAATTAACCGCGAATTAATAGAACAGCAAGTAGAAGCAATGGCGCAACAGGGGCTACGGGTGCTAGCTTTTGCGAATAAAGCTGTAGCAGAACACCAAAATTCAGTAGATCACGAGGATATTGCTACTGGGCTGCTCTTCTTAGGATTACAGGGAATGATTGACCCACCGCGACCAGAAGTCATCGCAGCTGTGCGCGCCTGTAAAACTGCGGGTATTCAAGTCAAAATGATTACAGGGGATCACATTACCACAGCCAAGGCGATCGCTGAACGTATTGGGTTAGAAAAAGACGGCAAGGTTCAGGCCTTCGAGGGTAGACGACTTACTGAGATGGATAACTCAGAATTAACCCAGGCTGTAGAAGCAGGTGTAGTATTTGCCAGAGTTGCTCCCGAACAAAAACTCCGGTTGGTAGAAGCTTTACAGTCTAAAGGCGAAATTGTCGCCATGACTGGAGACGGGGTAAATGACGCGCCAGCCTTGAAACAAGCTGATATTGGTATAGCCATGGGCGGTATGGGTACAGACGTAGCTAGAGAAGCATCTGATATGCTACTCACCGATGACAACTTTGCCTCCATTGAAGCCGCAGTGGAAGAAGGACGGACGGTTTATCAGAACTTACGCAAAGCGATCGCCTTTATCCTACCCGTCAACGGTGGCGAATCAATGACAATTTTAATTAGTGCCTTATTTGCCAGAGATTTACCAATTTTATCTTTGCAAGTCCTGTGGTTGAACATGGTAAACTCCGTCACCATGACCGTACCCTTGGCATTTGAACCCAAATCTGAACGGGTAATGAAACGCCAACCCCGCAATCCACGGGAACCATTACTTTCCGGTACATTGTTCCAGCGCATTGCGGCGGTTTCAATTTTTAACTGGATTCTGATTTTTGGCATGTTTGAATGGGTGCGTCAAGATACAGGTAATATAGACCTAGCCCGGACTATGGCAATTCAAGCTTTAGTAGCTGGGCGAATAGTTTACTTATTGAGCATCAGCCAGTTAGGCAATGCGATCTTCCGCAAACTCAAAGGTAGAGCAACCAACATTAGCGATGGCCGAGCAATGGCTTTTGGTATAATCTGCACAGTTGTCCTACAAATCATCTTTAGCCAGTGGGGGATCATGAATACTTTGTTTAGAACAGCACCCCTAAACTTAAATCAATGGCTGATTTGTTTGATTCCCGCATTGCCAATGCTACCTTTAGCTTTGTTTGTCAATCGCATCGATCCAGCTGAATAATAGAATCAGGTACTAGAGACTAGAGTATCGATTCAGTAATCAAAAACCTAACCCCCCAACCCCCTTCCCTACTAGGGAAGGGGGAGCTAAACTCCCCTCTCCGCATCGGAGAGGGGTTGGGGGAGAGGTTCTTCCAGGATGACTGAATTGGTTGTTCTAGAGGCTAAGGACTAGATGTAAATCTTCTACCACCTCCCTAACTCTCCACCTTCCCCACTCCCCACAAGTCATGTTCTGGAAATGGTGCTTTAGATTATTAATAGGATTCCTAGGACTTTGGCTCATCCTGGATTTGGTTTCTCGTCTGGGAGCAGAAATTTTCTGGTTTGAAAATATCGGCTACTTGCAAGTATTTCTGCTGCGAATACTGACTAGGGGTGGGATATGGGTAGTGATAGCTGTTGCAACTGCTGCTTATCTGCTAGGAAACCTCTCATTAGCAAGACAGCTAAGATATCCTCAGTCTTTAAAAATTAAAGAAGTCCAGCGTGAGTCAGCAGGACTTAATAGTGAGTTAGAAAACTTTCTTAGTCCTCATTATCCCCAACGCGATGAAATTTCTGCACCTAAATCCCGGACTAAACCTTTAAGATTACGGTGGTTGTTACCTGTGGCGTTGGTGTTAACTTTGTTGGTGGGGTTAATGCTGTTTCACTACGGTCAAATAGCCTTTACTTACTGGCATTCTCCCATTATTGGGTCTATTCCACCAGTTCCCCCCCTATTTCGACCAGAGAGAATTTGGCAACTGATGAGTGTGCAAATTCTCTCCCAAGGTTGGTATATTGGCTTAGTTGCAGGAGTAGCGATCTCTATTTTAATGTCTCCGCAAATTTTATTGCAGGCGATCGCAGTTGGGTTTAGTGTTTTGTTTGCTTGGGTACTATCTCACAACTGGGCCAGGGTACTGCAATATTTTCGCCCCACCTCTTTTAACGCTTCTGAGCCTTTATTTGGTCAAGATATTAGTTTCTACATCTTTTCTCTGCCATTTTGGGAACTGTTAGAACTGTGGCTGATGGGGTTATTTTTGTATGCTCTCATCTCTGTGAGCCTGAGCTATCTTCTATCAGCAGATAGTCTCAGTCAAGGAATTTTTCCGGGATTTTCGTCTCAGCAACAGCGTCATTTATACGGCTTGGGTGGCTTATTTATGCTGGTCGTGGCCCTGAGTTATTGGCTGAGTCGTTATGAGCTAGTTTACTCTGAACGTGGGGTCACTTACGGTGCTAGCTATACTGATGTCACAGCAGTTTTGCCAGCTTATACCATTTTGTGCGTTTTGGCGTTAGCGGTGGCCTTTTACTTACTCTGGCGGACATTTTCCTGGAAATCTCAGTCTCGATATCGCCAATTTGTATTTTATGGGTTGGGACTGTATTTAGTGGTGGTTATCGCAGCTGATTTTGTCCTGCCTAATGTGGTGCAATATTTAGTTGTGCAACCCAACGAATTACAACGAGAGCAACCCTACATTCAGCGTACGATCGCTTTGACGCGGCAAGCGTTTGATTTAGAAGTCATTGATGCTCAAACCTTTAACCCCACAGGGAACTTGACGGAAGCAGATATTCAAAGAAACGATTTGACCATTCGTAATATTCGCCTTTGGGATCAGCAACCACTGTTAGAAACTAACCGCCAACTGCAACAAATCAGACTTTATTATCGGTTTCCCGATGCCGATATTGACCGCTACACTCTGTTTACAGAAGTACCCGCAGACAGACCAGCAGCACCAGACCAATTTCCAGAACCCGACCAAGAACAGAATCAACCCACAGAACGAAGGCAAGTATTAATTGCTGCCAGGGAACTAGACTATACTGCTGTACCCCAACAAGCACAAACTTGGGTAAATCGTCATTTAATTTATACTCATGGCTATGGTTTTACCATGAGTCCAGTGAACACAGTCGGGCCGGGTGGTCTACCAGAGTACTTTGTCAAAGATATTGCCGGCAATGACGAAAGCGCCTTGACGACCTCTAGTGAAGCCATTCGTGACAGTGTTCCCATTGGACAACCCCGGATTTATTACGGTGAAATTACTAATACTTATGTGATGACTGGGACAAGAGTCAGAGAGTTAGACTATCCCAGTGGCAGTGATAACGTTTACAACGTCTATGATGGCATCGGTGGTGTTCGTATTGGTACGGGTTGGAGAAGATTACTATTTGCCATGTATTTGAAAGATTGGCAGATGTTATTTACACGGGACTTTTTGCCAGACACCAAAGTATTGTTCCGCCGGAATATTAACCAACGCATTCACGCGATCGCACCTTTTTTACAATTTGATAGCGACCCTTATCTAGTCGCCGGCGATGCCAATCCAGATAATGGTAATAGTGATTTCCCGAGTAATGGAAATTATCTTTACTGGATAGTGGATGCTTACACCACAAGCGATCGCTATCCTTATTCAGACACCACCAGCGATAATATTAACTACATTCGTAACTCGGTCAAGATAGTAATTGATGCCTACCACGGCACTGTTAACTTTTACGTTGCCGATCCCAGAGATCCAATTATTGCCACTTGGTCAAAAATATTTCCCCACACCTTTAAACCTCTCAGTGATTTGCCAGCCACCCTCCTCAGTCACATCCGCTATCCTGTGGACTTCTTCAAAATTCAATCTGAGCGGTTAATGACCTACCACATGACAGACCCCCAGGTTTTTTATAATCGGGAAGACCAGTGGCAAATACCCAATGAAATTTATGGCGATGAAACGCGTCCAGTAGATCCATACTATTTAATTACCAGCCTTCCTACCGTTCCCTTTGAAGAATTTATCCTGTTGTTGCCTTACACACCCAGACAACGGTCTAATTTAATTGCTTGGTTAGCCGCGCGATCAGATGGAGAAAATTACGGTAGGTTATTGTTATATATATTTCCTAAAGAACGCTTGGTTTACGGGCCAGAGCAAATTGAGGCGCGGATTAATCAAGATCCAGTGATTTCTCAACAAATTTCTTTGTGGAATCGTCAGGGTTCGCGAGCCGTTCAGGGTAATTTGCTGATTATTCCTATTGAGCAATCCTTACTATACGTCGAGCCAATTTACTTAGAAGCTACTCAAAATAGACTGCCAACTCTGGTGCGGGTAATCGTCGCTTTTGAAAACCGCATTGTGATGGCACCAACTCTAGAACAAGCATTACAGGGAATCTTCCAGCCAGAGGTGACACCAGCTCCAGCAATTATCCGTCCAGTAGAGGAACCAGCACCACCAGAATAAATTTTGATGAGCAAACTCATTCGCCCACCGCAACCAGACTAAAGGCGATCGCTAAAAGACATAATATACTATGCTACACAAATAGGTTGCACGCCAGCATCGGCGTTAGCTGACTAATAGTGATAGAGCCTCCTGATAAATTAAGCAGGAGACTGGATTTTTATAATTTTATTTGGCAACCTCATCTTTTTGCTCGTAAAATCGAAGACAAAGCAAAACTCAGTAGAATAAATTCCCTAAATTGATGAGTCAGTTAATAAGTCAGGGTGCGAGAGCTATCACTAAATCTCCAATGGTAGATCGGATAAACGATATCGCTTGGCAGGCTCACCAAGGTAGCGTTGCTGCGATTATTCAATTATTGAACGAAAAGCTAGCTAACTCTGGTGTGAGAACCAGAGCAATTTTTGCCGACGGGGTTCTACAACTTTTGTGTGAAGCGGCTAAGGCAGAGCAATTAGAGCAGTCTACTTTAGTAGAACAAATCCAACAAATCCTGGCTGCCATCACACCCCGTAATATTCGGCGAGTCAATATCAACAGTCGCATTGTTCGGGAACAACAATTGCTGTGGTTGACAGAAATTTATCGCGATCGCGATAATCAATTACTTTGGTCACAAGAAATTACACTAGATCAGCCACACATCTTCAAGCAGTTCATTAGAGATTTGACAGAAGCTCAATCGGAAGTAGTAAAAATAAATTTACCTAAGGTGCAATTTTCTCGTCCTTCAGTACTTATTAAAAATTCACCCAAAACAGGAATCATCACAGCAGTGGGTTTATGCTCATTGTTGTTACTTGGTTGGGCTGTTTATGCCCAATTAGGCGATCAACTGAAAAACTTCATGCAACTAGAAGCTTTCAATTCTTTCAATACAAACACTGATGAAAGCACAAGTAGAATGGCAACTGCACCACATTCTACCAATAATGGTGTTTCCGTCCCTGCTGATGACCCATTTGGCGAAGCAGTACGAATTGCCAACCAAGCCTCGGCTGGGGGAAAAATAGCTACTACCTCAACTCAGTGGTTAGAATTAGCTGCTCAGTGGCAACGAGCTTCAGATTTAATGGGTATGGTATCACCAGATCACAGCCGCTATCAGGAAGCTAAAATCCGCACCCAACTATACAAAAAATATAGTGAGGTGGCCCAAAAAGAAGCACAGAAAATTGAATCTTAGTTGCTGACGTGAAATAAATTTTTAGTAGGGCGACAATTACTCATTTTAACTGGCTTAATTGACGCTATTCTCACAGACCTATTTTCTGTATAATAGGGTGTAAATTATTCCCAGACATATTTCTCAGCTACTTTCCAATAGCGCGAGAACCGCTTCAGGTCGATATAGCCGTCGTAGTCAAAAAACGGTGCCACTTCTAACACTTCTAGTTTTAAAGACTTTTCTATTTCGTCGCAAATATTATCAAATCTGGGACTGGGACTTGCCACGGTCACAACTAAATCGGCATGATGTGCTTGGGCAAATGCTACAACTTCTTGGGCTATATTACCACGGCGAATGATTACAGGTAATTCTAGTAAGCATTCATAGATAAATGTGATGCGTTTGAGACTCAGTTGCCATTCTTCAATTAACGCCTCATCCCATACCCAGATTGCTGGGGCATCGGGGTATGCTTGTAATGCCGGGTTGTCTGGACTCAGGCAATCTCCATGTACCCAAACTATTGGCTGACTCATCTTTTACCTTTTTTGCCCTGCTGCCAACTTTGACTATTAGCTTTTTTAGTGAATTCACCCTGGGGAAAAAGTTGCTGTTCTAATTCTTCATAACTGCCTTCAAAGTCACAATGACCATAAAGGGGACATTTTTGGCAATAAACACCTTTGGTGTAGCGTTCTAAGTTTTCACGGTTGAAAAAATAGGGTTTATGGCTAAAAGTGCTGGCAACCCACTGCCATGACATATTATTACTAGCAGGGTCACCATCGAGCAAGTGTTCGAGAAACCACTTTGCCCCAGCTTGCCAACGAATATGCCGCCAATGAACGATGTAAGCTGCTAACCACATGCGAATATGGTTGTGTAAGTAGCCAGTTTCGTGCAATTCACGGCTGAAGCTATCGATACAAACCATGCCTGTGCTGCCTTGGGTGATGTCTGGTGGTAAATTGGGGGCGTAATCTGTTGGGGTGTATCCAGTTTTATAATTTTCTTGGTCTTGCCAAATGCGATCGCCTAGTTTGACATATAATCTCTGCCAATAGTCACGCCAGCCTAATTCATTAATTAGTTTAGTGGACTCGTCTGGGTGTTGTACTTGATCAAGCACATAATCTCGAATTTCTCGCAAGCTTAAAACCCCATAACGAATATAAGGCGAAAGTCTGGTAACAGCACCCGTTAACAGGTTACGTGTTTTTGCGTAAGCTACTGGATTAACTTGTTGCAGTGCTTTCTCAGCAGCTTGTCGTCCCCCAACGATTTCGCTAATATGGTCATCACGTTCTGCTGCTTTGGGGAATTGTTCACGCAGGTAGTCTGTTAGTTCATCACGGTTAGTAAAGTCACGTCGCATGATTTTAATTCGTAATTCCTGAAACTATTCTTTTTCTGCATGGATATAGTCTACAAAATAGAACTGAGGAATTAGCTGGAATTTTAGCCAAGAGTAAGCAGCCATAGTTAATCCTGCTGTAATTACTAAGGGGAGACCAAGCTTGATTCTGAGTGCATCTGGAAGTAAAGCAACTCCAGCAACAGTAATTATGCTGTATACCAAAAGCCCCACCTGTAAGCGTTGTATCACCTTCAGTGCATTGCGACAACTACTACAATGCTGGGTATGCTGCATATAGCGATCAAGCAATACAGAGCGGTTATCATTAATTTTTGAGTTTTCTGATACACTAATTCCCACTTCTTTCCACGGTAGCTGACCAAAACAATACTGATCAAACCAATTACGAAACTCAATTACCAAACGGTCTGCACTTGTAGGTAGCTTATAGATTGTTTTCCAGCTTTCAACAGATTGTCTTTGTTGTAGAAACTTTTCTTGCTGATGTAAAACAATCATATCTCCATCCAGAACTAGATTACGGGTTTGGATGTGAGTCCACCACCTGGGTGTCAACCGATGGAATCTTTTAGCAAAATTACGGGGAAATTGGGCGACAATTCTGGACTTACCTGGGGACACAGGAATACAGTAAGTTACAAGTCCCATCTTCTTTTCGTCAGAATTGCCAAAGCTGATGTCATACTCCAAGCGGCAAGGAGGTTCAAAAGTAATTGTAGTTTTGAAGCGTCCAGCCGTAACTACTTCAATTAACTTTGATGTTGATTGCACAACCTCCATAGATATAGGTCTAGCATTTTCTCTCTTACCCTGCACGCCGTGATGAGTAAAGGGTACGTGACTAGGATCTGCTACATTTTCAATTAAAGTTTGCCAGTCGTATTCCAAATCACGGACATAAGAAGACCAAACAAATCCTTTACTAGCATCTACCTGAGGTGACAGTGGTAACGGCGTATTGGCTGCTTCTTTGGCTGATTTAGCATCAGGCCAAACCCAAAGTAAGTCATTTACTTGGCGAACAGGTAGTGAAATTACACAGAATTTTTGTTGATTCTTGGTAACAATTGCTGGATTCTCCGCTTGGGGAATGTGAGTACAAATGCCTTGAGAATCAAATTGCCAGCCATGATAACTGCACATTAAATTGCCAGTTTTTTCGTCAACACGTCCTTCACTCAAAGGCGCGAGGCGGTGGGGACATTGATCTAAAAATACCTGATAAGTCTCAGATGACTTAGGTTTCCAGATAACTAGACGAATTCCCAAAAGAGTGACTGGAGTTGGTCGGGTGGGATCAATATCCTCAGTAGGTGATAAAGGATACCAGTTTTGGAAAAAGTTGAATTCAGATGGCATTTTTTAGATTGGTGTTGCTGAGTGAAAATTTGCATTTAGATCACGCAGAGAGTTAGAAAATTAAAATTATTTAATATTAAAAACTGATTTAATTATTTGAAAATTAATTCAAATGTAGTGCCTTGTAGTTTTGGATAGGGATAGGTTTGAATATAATTTGTGATGATTGTTTGAAAAGCTTCTGCATAAGTTAATGCTGCTGCTAATTGTTCCCAGCTTGGAGTTCGAGAAAATTTAATTCCTCTTTCTTTAGCTACTTTGCGACAAGCGTTATATGAACCATACTGTTGGAGTAGTTGAGCTTTATCGATTATGTTGAGTGTAGAAGGTAAGGTAGCAATAGGCTGTTCTTTTACCTGTAAGTTTTGCTGTTGCAGTTCATTTACAGCAACTTGGGCAACTGTATAGATGGCTGCGGCATTTTGTAATTCATGCTGTTGATTTTCTTTGAGATTTTCTAGGAGTTGAGTAATCCGTTTTTTTCCCATGAATTTTATTTGTCTAAAAGTGAGCGTCCTATTGAAGCCTGGTCTGTATGCATTTGTGGATTTTCTGTGCGATCTTCATCGTCTGTAACTTCATCAGGCAAAGAAATTGAGGATACTGTTGTTGCTTTTAATGTTTTTGTTTCTATACTTTTATCTTCACGCCACCAAAGTACAATTGCTTTAATTGCTTGGAGAAATTTAAAGAATCTACCAGGAACAGATACATATCCCCAATAAGCTTTTTCTGGATTATCTACATCTGCCACTGCATCAAATGCTGTTGAAAGTGTATCTAAATATCCAGCCATTGAGCTAATTTCACGTTCTAGGTCTGTGACGATTTGCCGATTACTAGAAGCAAGTTGTTCTTTTTCTAGTTTAAGTTGACTAAGCATTGTTTGTAGACGTTCTACATCTGTTTTTAACCGCAGTTTGTGTTCTTCATTCCTGCGGACTAGTTGTGAACGGCTACGATTAGTGAAAATTAGACAATCTCGCATTTCTTGGTATAATTTATCAGCCTCAGCTGCTTTTAAATTGGTGATTGTCTTGGGAAATTCTGTAGCAGAGCGAAAACGATCAGACGAGTGATTTTGTCCAGTCATGGCGTTATGCAATTAATTATAGTGTGGTGTCATAACGAATTTAACTTTTACCTATTTGTGGTAAAAGGTATTGATGAGATGTAAAAATTTTAACTTAGTAATTCAGTACTAAATACATATAAGTATATCAGTTGACTTAAGTAGTCTGGCAAAATAAATCTATGTGGTGGTGTTTTCTACACTTCGATAGACGATCGCCTGGCTATTTTTTTCTCAATTACTCTACAAATTCTGCATGTTCCGGTGACTTTAAACCTGCTTGCAGCCATCTCTACCGCTAGCCACAGCCCTGAAAACAGCTTGCCAATCCTCAAACGTGCCGGATAACCTTCACTGTAGCAAACCTCTAAGTTGTAAAATTTGTAGGCGATCGCCATCTAATACCAATTATGAGCAATATTCCCCAAGCTGGACAAACCGCGCCCGATTTTTCCACCCCTGACCAAAATAATCATCTCCTCAGCCTCAGTGATTTTAGCGGTCAGTGGATTGTACTGTATTTTTACCCCAAAGATGATACCCCAGGCTGTACCACCGAAGCTAAAGACTTTAGCGAGTTGTATCCAGACTTCAGCACACTGGGAGCAAAAATTTTAGGCGTAAGTCCAGATTCAGGAAAAGCTCATTGTAAATTTATTGACAAACATAATTTATCAATCATCCTGTTAAGTGACCCTGAACATCATCTGATAGAAGCCTACGGTGCTTGGCGCTTAAAAAAATTCATGGGTAAAGAATATATGGGTGTGGCTCGGTCAACTTTTCTCATTTCACCTGATGGGATAATTGCTTACACTTGGCCTAATGTCAAAACCAAAGGTCATGCACAAGCAGTATTAACTAAATTACAGGAATTAGCAGCCACGCCTCATGCTGGTTAGGTTTCACTTTTTTTTTAAGACTTCCGCTCAATTCATGTAATTACCTCATTACGTTTGCGTAGCATGTCCGGAACGGACAAACGATAGCGACGTAATCGCCTAAAACTCTGGGACTGCTTCCTGACACTACGTTTCGGTCGCAATGACAAATTTTGGTTGCGTAATTCCTGCCTTACTCGGCACTCAGCACGGGCTAAACGCCCCGCTACCGCTAACAGCACTTTTTTAAGAACCTGACAGCGCTATCATCGAAGTAGGGTATAGGACTTTTCGTCAGTTGCAATAAACATGGTTCAAGTTATTCCAGCACAAAATATCACCCTAACTTACTTAAAGGAAAAATTTGCTTTAGAAAAATCTGAAGAATTGAATTAATTATTTGTTTTCATTCACCAAAATATATCTTCTGATAAAACTATGGTTCAATTTATCCAAGCGCAAAATGTTGGTATTGCCTACTTAGAAGAAAGATTTGGTTTACAGCAGACCGAGGACGAGTCATTTTTTCCAGAATGGTTGGATAATTTACCGGAAATTACAGATTTAGAAAGGCAGTATTTAAACAGGGTTAAAGCTAATTATCTTAGATTAGTTAAGCATCCCCCTATCTTAGAAAATGCTGTAAAAATGGTAGTATTATCTCCTTTACTAGATTTGGCAGGATTTTATGATGATCCGTTTTATTTTGCTACCGAAGAATCTATAGAACTTGCCTTAGAAGATCAAGGAGAAATTATCAGAGGGCGAATAGATATTTTAGTTATTCAAGAACAATTTTGGTTATTGGTGATTGAATCTAAAAGGGCTAGTTTTTCTCTTTTAGAAGCTATACCCCAAGCACTGACTTATATGCTGGCTAATCCTCATCCAGAAAACCCTATGTTTGGATGTGTGACTAGTGGAGAAGATTTTCAATTTATCAAGTTAATAAAACAAGATAAACCTGAGTATGCTTTGTCTGATAAATTTACTTTATCAAAGCGAGAAAATGAATTATATACAGTCCTAAGTATTTTAAAAAACCTCAGTAAAATTTTAAGTTAATTTATGTCTATTCGTCCTATATATCTCGATTGTCACGCTACTACGCCTGTAGATGAACGGGTATTAGCAGCGATGATTCCCTATTTTACAGAACACTTTGGCAACCCCTCTAGTATTAGTCATGTTTACGGTTGGGAAGCAGAAGCGGCTGTGAAACAAACACGGGAACTTTTAGCCGCAGCTATTAATGCTACTCCAGAAGAAATTGTTTTCACCAGTGGGGCAACAGAAGCTAACAATTTAGCGATTAAAGGTGTAGCTGAAGCTTATTTCCAAAAAGGACAGCATATTATTACTGTGGCGACAGAACATAGTGCAGTTCTCGATCCTTGTCATTATTTAAAATCGCTAGGTTTTGATATTACTATTCTCCCAGTTAAAAAAGATGGTATCATTGATTTAACTAAGTTAAAAAAAGCTTTTAGTCCTGAAACAATTTTGGTTTCAGTAATGGCTGCAAATAATGAAATTGGTGTATTGCAACCGTTAGCAGAAATTGGGGAAATTTGTCGGGAAAGCAAGATAATTTTCCACACCGATGCAGCCCAAGCTATTGGTAAAATTCCCTTGGATGTCCAAGCGATGAAAATCGACTTGATGTCGCTGACTGCACATAAAGTATACGGCCCCAAGGGGATTGGGGCTTTGTATGTCCGCAGACGTAACCCCAGAGTCCAACTAGCACCCCAACAGCATGGCGGTGGACATGAACGGGGAATGCGTTCTGGAACTTTGTACACACCGCAAATTGTTGGTTTTGGGAAAGCTGTAGAAATAGCTTTAGCAGAACAAGAGGCAGAAAATCAACGCCTCACCGAACTCAGGCAAAGATTGTGGGAGAAACTTTCGCAATTATCAGGCATACACCTCAATGGACATCCCACCCAGCGATTAGTAGGAAACTTGAATATCAGTGTTGAGGGGGTGGATGGTGCAGCACTGTTATTAGGATTACAACCAGTCATGGCAGTATCTTCTGGTTCTGCTTGTTCCTCAGCTACCACAGCACCCTCCCACGTTCTCACAGCTTTGGGACACCCAGAACAACTAGCCTATGCGTCAGTGCGATTTGGTATAGGACGATTTAATACTGCTGAGGAAATAGACACAGTAGCACAGCAGGTAATTTCTACCGTTCAAAGTTTACAGCATAGTACAGCAAAATCTGGAAAATAAAATTATATCCGTTGTTAATCCAAAAGCGGGCAAGATGCCCGCTCTACAAGAGGGTAAGAGAAAAATTACGGCTTTTTCCAACTTTCTTCCAGTTCCTCATTAATAAGGATCTGAACTAAACCTTCCCCGTTGTACACTCCTGAGATAATAACCTCTAGTTGGTAGGTTCCTTAAGTTGAAGGTATCACCACGGGGAACTCGCCAAATTTTGTAATCAGAAAATGTCAACGGGGTTCGGGGTTTGCATACCTCTGGTGGATGATCTCCCAGGACAAAATATGCCGCACCCCTACCCATGACTTTCGCCATGCCGTATTTATCGACAACAACCGATGTTTCTTCGCTAATGGCTATGCCTAAAGCGCTTTTCGATACACCATCTTGAATTTGACGGGCAATGAAAGCCATAATTCGACCCATTCTCTTGCGACTGTCAAAATGAGTATCAATGATGGTTCCCCTCAAATGACTCCACGGGAAAAAGTTATAAGAAAAAGTAATGTCCCTATAGGGATCTTCGAGGGCTTGTTTAGTTTCAATGCCGTCTTCAGAAGAAGCACAAGCATCATAGACATAATCACTTTGAATCATTGCACCTGCACTGGTGCCGCCAATACCACCGCCTTTGGCATAAACTGACTTAACAGCAGTTTCCAGCTTGGTGTTTTTCCAACTGCGGATGTATTCACATTGATCACCACCAGCAAAAAAAATTACATCAGCATTTCTGACTTTTTCAACGATGTCAGATCTGTTTGCATCTTGCCTATTACTAATGATCAGAGTCTCGACAAAGTTCACTCCCTTCATGCCATAAATTAGCCGATTGTAATCATCACTACCGTAAGTGCGAATCACTACAACATTAACTTTGGTGGAGTAGCTAGTAGATCCCCTAACTTGATGAATCATCCATTGGATAGCCTCCTCCACATCAGGCCCACCCCCACCCAAGATGTGCACAGGGCCTGCTAAGGGGTTAAACAAGGATGGACGGATATCTATTTTTTTGTCTGGGAAGTCAGGTTTCAGGTATGCTGTAAGACGGGTGATGATTGAGGCTCCCATCTTCATCAACTTGGTTCCTACAGTCTTTAACCACTTTGCTATGCTTGGGAATCCCTTTGTCATACTAAGCTGCTGGTGCAAACCACAATTATTGCTAACTCTCTCACCATAAAGGGTGAAATTTCCAGCGTACAGGGTTTGTACTGTTTGTTAACGCCAAATAACGCAGAGTAATCATTAATTCTCTGCGTTATGTGATGAAAACCTCCGCATGACTTGTCAGTTTTAAAGCCACACAATTCGCGATCGCTCTTGCACCACTTGCTGATAAACTTGTTCTGTTTGCTTGGCTAATTTTTTCCAGTTGAAGCGTTGCGCCAAATCTTTGTAAGCATTATCAATCAACCATTGCCGATAACCAGGATGTTGCAAAACCTCTAAAATTCCCCAAGCGAGAGAATCAGCATTGTTTGCCCAAGTCACAATGCCAGTTTTAGTATGTTGCACTACTTCTGGAAAACCGCCTGTATCAGAAACCACGACGGGAACGCGAGAAGCAAAGCTTTCTAAAGCCACAATACCAAAGGGTTCATAAAGACTAGGAAACACGGCACAGTCAGCAATGGTTTGGAATTTATCTAAATATGTATCAGAGAGAAAACCAGTAAAATAACACTTGTGCCAAATTCCCAAATCCCAAGCTTGACGCTTGAGATGATCAGTATTGCCACCACCAATAATGACAAATTTAACATTGCCTGCCATAGCCCAAAGCACCTTGGGCGCAGCATTAATTAATACGGAAACACCCTTCTCGTATGTCATGCGACCAACATAATAAACAATTTTTTCATAGTCTTCAGCAAATTGGCGGCGAAAATCTTGCGCATGAAAATCTTTGTGGTGCTGTTTCTTTTCTGGCCGAATACCGTTATAAATAACATCTATCTTATTTCCAGGACTGTGTAGCGTTTGTTCTACTTCTCGGCGCATATAATTAGTACAAACAATAATCCGCCAAGCATTGTAAGCTAATAGGCTTTCTTTGTGGTGAATATAGCCTTGAGTCTCTGTGTGGATACCGTTGTAGCGTCCATGTTCAGTAGCGTGAATCGTCGCAATTAGGGGAATTTTGAAGTTATGCTTCAAGGCGATCGCTGCATCCCCTACTAACCAATCATGGGCATGAATTAAATCAAACGACCCTTCCTCCAAAATTAATTTACCACCGTGATGTCCCATACTCTGGTTAAGATTGACTACCCAATGGAAAAAGTCGTGACTATGTGCCACTGGTACCCGATGTACTTGTATTCCCTCGACTACCTCATACATCGATGCCTGACCAAACTCTGCTGTAATCAGGTGAATTTCATGTCCTAGCTTGACTAGTTCTGGATATAACTCCGCCACATGACGAGAAATTCCGCCAACTATCCTCGGTGGAAACTCCCAACTCAGTACCAGTATCTTCATATATTTAGACTCTCCAATACTTTATAAATATCTAAAAAACTACATTTATCTAAAAATACAAGGGTAGTAATCGTAGTGAGTATGTTTACTACAATTTTTAAATTTTTTAACAATTTTCTCAGCAAGCTGATCAATCAAAATAACACAACCATTGAAAGACAAGAAAAATTTTCCAGCTTTTTAGCATGGTTTTAATTTCATCACATCAACAATTTTTCCACCGTGACTATATGATGATGACTTCAACGGCAAGCAGGAGAACCAGTACCACCGTGAAGTCAAAAGGCTCTTATTGGGAGCATTTGAGCTTTTTCAAAGGGTATCCCTATTTACGCCGCAGAGTACTAGAGACTAGCTCTTGCCAGGTAGGTCAGATTTTGACACAATCATTTTGCTCTTCTCTGTATTATCTGCGGCTCTGCGGTTAAATTAATTACTTTTCAACCTCAGAGAAACGGAGGTCGCAGAGAGAAAAAAGAGATTTTTGAGAGGTCTTTGTACAAGAAGCGATTATCTCTTAGGAATTTTAACTGTAAATGTTGTTCCCATTTCCACTTCACTTTCTAGAAAAATTTGCCCTTGATGAATATCTACACACTTTTTAACAACAGCTAATCCTAATCCTGTACCAACAATATTCCTGACATTATCAGCCCGATAAAAAGGCTCAAATAGCTCTTGATAAGATTCTGAAGGAATACCAATTCCTTGGTCTTTAATTTGAAAAATGACGACATCCGTTTCACAACTTAAAATAAACTGAATAATCCCACCTTGAGGCGAATACTTAATGGCATTTGAGAGTAAATTACTGAGAATTGAATAAAGTAAATTTTCGTCTAACCTGGCATGGATACATCGACCGCGACTGATAAATTTAATTGCAGGCTGCGGTTTACTACAAAACTGAATATCTTCAATCAAATTGAGACAGAAAGATTCCAAATCCAAAAGGTCTGGATTGAATTCTAATTTTCCTGCCTCCGCCCTAGCAAAGGTGAGAATATCAGTTAATAATTGATTCATGGAGCGGGCTGAGGACTGGATACGATGCAAGTTTTTGAGTTTCTTCGTTTCAGTCCATTGCTGGCTACTCTCTGCCAAAAGTTGAGCCGAACCTAAAATAATGCTGAGGGGAGTACGAAATTCATGGGAAACCATGGAGAAAAAGCGCAGTTTGAGTTCACTGAGTTCGTTTTCCTGAGCTAAAATGCGCTGGAGTGTTTCTGCTTTTTGGCGCTTGAGCATTTGTCGATAGAGCAGAGCAAAAGTACCCAACAGAATACCAAAGCTCAAAACAGTACTGAGGAGTTCTATAAACATTCGATAGCGGGTGCTGGATTGAGATTGTTGCACCCAAAGTTTTAGGAACTGCTCCTCACTGGCATGTATTTCGGTAATAATCTGCTGAATTTCCTGTCGGTTCTTCAAACTTTGCTCCCGGAGGAGAGCCTGATTCTTTATTGCTGATGGATCTTGCTGATACAAGCTAACGGACTGTTCAGATAAAGACAACCTTTGAGCAATTAAAGTTTTCAGAATTACCAACCTTTGTTTTTGCTCAGGTTCGTCAGCAATCCATTGCCTGAGTTGCTTGACTTTAGGATCAATGCTTTGAATAGCACTGTGATAACGCTGTAACTCTTTTTGGTCTGCAAATAGCAGGTAACCCCGTCGTCCAGATTCGGCATCTACCAGACTGGCAAAGATATCTGTGACAATATTGAGAATTTTGCGGGTGCGCTGTACCTTGGCTGCACTTTCAATCAATTGACTAGCATTTTGGTAAGATATAAAGCTGGCAAGACCTGTCAGCAGCAATGCCAAACTAAACCCCCCGGCAATCCATTTTCCTTTAAGAGACCATTTCATAGAGAGTTATACCAATTTAGATTCAATAAAGCCGAAAGGTATAGCAGGGGACAGGTGAGCCAGCAAGGTCTTGGGGATTTCCACGCCACTTGGCTACAAATCGGCAAAGCCGACGACAGTCGCCACTCTGCGAGAAGCCGCGCAGAGCGCGTCTACAAGTCGGAAAACCCGCCCACGGCGCTGTCTCCCCAACGCAGTGGCTCCCCATGAGCAACTGCCGTCAGGCGTTCCCTGATATCTTGCACCTAGCCCTGGCGATTAGAAATCGCGGCTATACAAACTAAGTCCGCCTGCGCGGACTCACGGAAAATCAAGGGTTTTAACCCGCGTAGGCGGGTTTGGCCTGTGTAGCCGCGACTTCCAGTCGCCTGGTGCAAGATATGAGTTCCCAAAGGGTAGGATAACAAGCTGAGAAATCTCTTGGTGTCTGGGTTTGATGATTGATTTATGTTCTAAGCTATGTGGCAGATGCCGCAACACAAAACGGCACGGATGAGAAAGTTATTACTACTCTTATAGCCAAACTGTAGCTGCTTTCTATTTCTGAGTTCAGGAGTGTTTTAGCAATGCGTATTTTGGTTGTAGAGGACGATATGCAGTTGGCGGAAATGTTGACAGAAGCACTTACAGACCGTCAGTATGTGGTGGATGTGGTGCAGAATGGTGAATCTGCCTGGGATTGGGTACAAACCCTAGAATATGACTTGATTGTGTTAGATGTAACTTTACCCAAACTAGACGGTGTGAGTTTTTGCCAACGATTGCGAGAACGTAATTCTACTTTGCCCGTACTGATGTTAACTGCCCGCGACACCCTTGCAGATAAGATTACTGGTTTGGATGCTGGGGCAGATGATTACATGGTAAAACCATTTGAGATGCCAGAGTTAATGGCGCGAATTCGGGCGCTCCTGCGTCGAGGTAGTTCTCCAGAGTCGTCTGGTTTGTCTTGGGGGTGTTTGTACCTTAATCCCAGTACCTATGAAGTGATTTATGAAAATCGACCTCTGTACCTAACTCCTAAAGAATATGCGCTTCTGGAACTGCTGGTTTCTAATGGTCGTCGTGTACTCAGCCGAGGCGGGATTATTGAGCGAATTTGGTCTTTGGAAGATCCACCCAGTGAGGAAACTGTCAAGTCACATATCAAAGGATTGCGACAAAAACTCAGGGATGTCGGTGCTACTGATGATTTGATTGAGACGGTTCACGGACTAGGTTATCGCCTGAAGCAGCTTGAGTAAGCCAACAAAATCAATGACTCAAAAACGTATTCGACAACCATCAAACCTGATTCGGTCTAGGGTTACCAAAATTTTCATTGCTTTTATTCTCAGCTTATTATTCATAGTTGCGCCTGCTCAAGCAACAGAACAAGCACCTGTTAGTATTGATGGTCGTCTGCTGTTTCAAGTCGGTAATTCTGAACAATTTACTGCCAAAGAACGGGCAAATTTGATTAACTTGCGGTTACGTCAAATTGTCACATCTCAAGAACAAGTCCAGGTAACAATTGAGGAACGGAATAAATCGCAAATTATTTTGGTGAATCAGCAATACCTACTAACTGTCACCCAAGCGGATGTGTTGGATGGTAAAACTCCACAAGCACAAGCACAAGTCTGGGTTGAGCAACTAAGTCAGGTGTTGCAACAAGCTCAGAGAGAGCGGAGTGCTGGGTTTATTCGTAACGCGCTGCTGCTGAGTGCTGGCGTTTTAGTGATAGCAACTGCCTTTCACAAGTTCTTGGGATGGCTATGGAAACATTTCCAACAAGAAATTTTGCGGCGGTTACCTGCATATCCAGAGGAAACAGATGTAGATTCTAGTTCATCCAAAGCGCTAGATTTACTATTCAGTTTTACTTTGATTGCGGCACGAATTTGGCTTTGGGTTACTGTATCCCTCTACATTACAAATTTATTTCCTATCAGTCGAATTTGGAGCTATCGTCTTGCTAATCAATTGATTCAAAGCTTGACATCTCCCATCTTGACCTTGGGTCAAAGTCAATATTCTGTTATTTATTTGTTGGTCTTGTTGGCATTGCTACTAGGACTGATGATTTTAGCAGGTGCTGTAACTAACCTTTTGAGAACCCGTATTTTGCAATTTACTGGCATGGATCGGGGCGCTCAAGAAGCGATCGCTATCATCAGCAAATATACGATTATTTTCATTGGTGCAATTGTCTTGCTACAAGTTTGGGGACTAGATTTAAGTTCACTGACAATTTTGGCAAGTGCTTTGGGCGTGGGGATTGGCTTTGGCTTTCAGGACATCGCCAAAAATTTTGGCAGTGGTTTGATTTTGCTGTTTGAACGCCCGATTCAAGTGGGCGATTTTGTCCAAGTTGGTGAAATAGAAGGTACAGTTGAGCGCATTGGTGGTCGTAGTACCTTAATCCGCACTGTAGATCAAATTTCGATTATTGTGCCCAATTCCCGCTTTCTGGAAGATCAAGTTATTAATTGGAGCTACAAAAATCCGGTTTCGCGGCTACGAATTCCCGTTGGTGTTGCCTATGATTCTGATATCAGTGTAGTTAAAGCAGCACTGCTAGAAGCTGCTAAAGAGCAAACTGGAGTTTTATCAGTTCCCACACCGACGATTTTCTTCATTGGGTTTGGGGATAGTTCGCTCAATTTTGTACTACTCGTCTGGACTGCTAACCCTCATCAGCAATACCTCATTAAAAGTAATTTGTATTTTCGCATTGAAGAACTTTTCAGGCAGTATCATATCCGAATTCCTTTTCCTCAAAGGGATTTGCACATCCGCTCTAGCAATTTACCTTTAGAGTAGGGCTGAGTGTTAGCCAATATTGGCTAGTGGGGTTTCACTGCGTTTAACCCAACGAAGCATCTATCACATTCTTTTCGGGAATTGGTATCAGTCTACCAGGTGAACGCTCTACCCGATTTTTGCCCGATTTTTACCCACTTTTTCAACTTCTAAAAAGTACTTTAAGAGTATCGGTTAACGAAGGAAGAGGGAAAAAGAAAAAAATCTTACCCCACTCCCTACTCCCTTGCAATTGAGGTAAATCGTCATGTCTCAAGATGTGAAAATCGCTATTCCCAATTTAGTTTTGACAAGTGAGCAATATCGGAAACTGAAAATTTACGCAGCAAAAAAGACAGTATCTATCAATCAAATTATCCAACAACTGATTGATTCTCTACCAGATAAACCCAGGTAAATTAGCAAAGTTTATGCAGGCTAATACCATTTATCTGGCAATTTTCAAAATAAAATATGACTACTACTGATATTGATCCTCTGAGACCATTAGATCATATATTTACTAATGGTGATAGTGCGATCGCTCAAAATTCTCTACCCACTTACGCCTTGATTTCAGTTCATGGTGACCCCACAGCAAAAATTGGTCAAGCAGGAGTCGGTAGACAAAATGTTTATGTGCGTGAACTAGGTTTAGCACTGGCACAGCGAGGATGTCAGGTGGATATGTTTACTCGGCGCGAAGATCCTGACCAAGCTGAGATAGTAGTACATTCACCAGGATGTCGCACTATTCGCTTAACAGCAGGGCCAGCAAAATTTATCCCTAGAACAGAGTTATTTGCACATTTACCAGCGTTTGTTGCAGCTTGGTTGGAGTTTCAGCGCCAGTCTGGACGCAACTATACTTTGCTACACACGAATTATTGGCTTTCTGGTTGGGTAGGGCTACAACTGAAGTCTCAACTGGGATTGCCTCAGATCCATACTTACCATTCTCTAGGAGCCGTTAAGTACCGGGGCCTAGAAAATCCGCCAGAGATAGCTGCCCTGAGACAGGCGGTAGAATGGGCTTGTTTGGAGCAAACAGATTGTGTTGTTTCCACCAGTCCTCAAGAAGTCGCCGACCTGCGTGAGTTCATTTCCCTACAGGGACGCATCAAGGTAATTCCTTATGGCATTGACATTACATATTTTGGTTCCTTAAAGCAAAAAAATGCCCGCCAAAAGTTAGGCATTGCTGCCAACTCCCGGATGATTTTGTACGTGGGAAGCTTTGACAAAGGTCAGGGAATTGAAACTTTAGTCAAAGCTTGCGCTCATGTGCTTCAACCCTTCCAGTTATATCTGGTAGGAGGTAGCCTTCAAAATCAAGCATCGCCAGAACAACAGCACATTCAAGCCTTAGTTAAAAAACTCAGCTTGGCAGCAGTAACAGTATTTACAGGGCAAGTTCCCCAGAATGATTTACCTGCTTACTATGCAGCAGCAGATGTTTGTGTTATCCCCAGTTACTACGAACCCTTAGGTTTAGTTGCCTTAGAAGCAATGGCTGCTGGTACGCCTGTAATTGCCAGTGATGTGGGTGGATTGAGGCACACAGTAGTTAATGGTGAAACAGGAATACTGGTTGCTCCGGGTAACTCAAATGCTTTCGCGATCGCTATTCAGGATGTGTTTGCAGACTTGCCAAAATGGCAGTCCTATGGTGTGGCTGCACGTAACTGGGTTCAATCTCGTTTTAGTTGTGCAGCTGTTGCTGCTCAAATTCATGAACTCTATCAATCTCTCACCTTGAAGGATTCGGTAGCAGAAATCATCAAAACCAAAAAGCTGACTCCTGTGTTAGAAAAACAAATTCAGAATCTGCTGACGTTAAAAGCTTTGAGACAGACTGAAGAAGTTTTACTGCTGGAACAATTGATTGAATCCCTGTTTAGTGGTGCTGTTGAGCGGGTTGGTTGAGGTGGGGAATGGGGGAAAAGGTCTTGAGTATTCTTCTTTTGACTCAGCACTCAGCACTGAGTAAGGTCAGCAAAATGTGATTACTCTGATATGGTGACATTAGCTACTTTGTCAGGCTGTTTTTTCACAGGCGATCGCAACGATTTCCGACCAGAAATATCATGTAATAAACCCATCAAAGCCGGGACAACAGTAGGGGTCAAGATGGTAGAAAATGCCAATCCGCCAGTTAAGACAATCCCTAATCCTTGATACAGTTCTGAACCTTGTCCTGGTAAAACTGCTAAGGGTAACATCCCCAAGACACTAGTACCAGCAGACATGAAAATTGCCCGGAGGCGATCGCTTGTGGCATTATACAGCGAGGCATCATATTCATGACCCAGTTGCTGTAACTGCAAGGCGCGGTCAACCAACAAAATAGCGTTGTTCACCACTACTCCTGTGAGGATGATAAAGCCCAAGGCTGTAATCATATCCAACTGCACATTCATACCGGGAATATGGTTGGTAATCACTAAACTCAATAGTCCGCCACTCATTCCCATGGGGACGGTAGCCATAATTACTACTGGGTAAAGGAACGAACGATACAATGCCACCAGTAACAAGTAAGTAATTAAAATCGAGAATGCAAAGGCAGCCGCTAGTTCACCTACTGTAGTTGCTAACTCGTCTGCGGAACCTGCTAAGTCTAAACGATAACCTGTAGGCAGATTGGTACGTAAGGGAGTCAAAATTTCCTCTTCGGTGCGTTGCACTAAAGTAGCAAGTGGCGCATCAGGTGCTAAGGAAACTGTCAGACTAATAGAACGTTCCAAGTTGACGCGATTAATGACATCGGGGCCTGTGGTTTCGATGACTTCGGCTACATCGCTGAGTTGCACCTGTCGTCCTTGAGCGAATAGTGGTAATTGTCGCAGTTGTTCTGGTGTTTCTACAAATGTATTTTGTAGTTCCACCGAAATATCTAAATTTTGTTTGCCATCCAGGTAATTAGAAGCAATGCGGCCACCTAAAGCAGCTTCTACTATGGAACCAATATCAGATTCTGCCAGTCCTACTTCGGCAATGCGTTCTCGATTAGGAATGACTTGTAATTCCCCTGCACCCATGACAAAGTTAGAACGGATATTTCGCACTCCCGGCAAATTCCTGATTTGTCCTGTGATTTGCTTTTCCAAGTCGCTTAACTGATTTAAATCATCTCCAATAATATCCACTTCAAATTCCTTACCTGGATTGCGGAAGATGGAAATACGCGTCGGGACAATAAAGCGGTAGCCAGCAAAGTTATTAGCTTGGGCGCGTAATCGATCTACCATCTGTGCTAATCCCCGATTGGTAGCAAATTCTGACTTTAAGACAGTGGCAATTCCTCGCAGTGCGCCTGGACGGTCAACATATAAGATGCGGTCTACCTCTGGTTGCGATCGCAAAAATTCTCGGATGGGTTCTGATTGACGAATTGCTTCCGGTATGCTTGTTCCTGGTAACGGTTCTGCTCGTAAGACTACTAGGTTACGGTTGCCTTCTGGTAAATAATCGGCTGGTGGTAAAAGTAACACACTAATGATTAACAGTGCCACAGGAATTGATAGCACTAATAACCGACGACCAACACGTTTACGTCCTAGTGACCAACTGACCGTAGAAGCAATGAAGTTTTCCAGCTTACTTTGAAATTGACGATATACTAGGGAAGTTTGAGCTACTGCACGCTCTAACCAATTACCACCGCGATATTCTCCACCCTCCATCATTTGCATTGCTTCTGATTGGTTGAGGAATAATCCCGATAGCATGGGTACTAATGTCAAAGCCACAAATAACGAGAAAATAGAAGCAGCAGAAAGAGCGATCGCCATATCAGCGTAGAGTCTACCGGCTTCACCTGTAACCACAACTAATGGTGCAAATACCACAACGTTGGTCAAGGTGGAACCCAGCATCGCCCCCCAAACTTCTTGAGTGCCTTCAATAGCTGCGCGTAAAGGACTTTTACCCTGCTGAATATGGGTGAAAATATTTTCCAGCACGACGATGGCATTATCTACGACCATACCCACTGCAAATGCCAGTCCTGCCAAACTGATAATATTCAATGAACGTCCCAGCGCAGACATGACGATAAACACCATAATCAGGGCTGTGGGGATAGTTAGCGCCACCACTGCCACGGTACGCATAGAACCAAGGAATAGAATCAAAACAATCGTAGCGAGTAGCGCTCCACCCAGCAAGTTACCTTGCACAAAACTGACAGATTGATTGATATACTCGCTCTCATCGTAGTTATAGACAAAAAGTATTCCCTGATTTTGCTGGTCAAACTCCGTTTGTAAGGCAGTAATTTCTGCCCGGATACCTTGGGCGACTGCTGGGACATTGGCCCCAACCTGACGAATTACACCAATTGCTACCCCTGGTTTGCTGTTGAAAATCAAAGCACTATCTTGGGGTTTACGTCCCATCTCTACTCGTGCGACATCTCCCAGGTAAACTGTCCCGGATTGGTCGCGTCGTAAAATAAAGCCTGTAATCTCCGATAAATCTTGCGATCGGCTGACGGTGCGTACCCGATATTCTCTGCGTCCTAAAATTAACGGGCCTCCCCGAATATCACGGTTATTTTCCCGCAGCACCCGCACCACATCACCAATAGTCAAGTTGCGATCAGACAAAGCTTTCGGGTCAATTTGTACCTCAACTTCTCGCTCTTGTCCACCGACTACCAAAAATTGCCCCGTTCCTTGCACTCGCCGCAAGCGGGGAATTACTACTTCTTCCGCTAAATCTCGATAACGGTTGGCATCCGGCTCAAATCCTGCTCTGGTATCAAAAGGAATCCACATCATGGGTGCATTGTTGCTACCCACCAATTCCACACTCGATTCTTGGGCTTCTGGGGGCAAACTTTGTGCTTGTTGCAAACGGTTGATCACATCTAACATGCGTTCTTGCACATTAGCATCCTGAGCAAATTCCAAATTGATCGAACTACGTCCCGCACGAGAGGTACTAGTTACTCTCTGCACACCCAGCACCTGTTCCATTTGCTCTTCAATCGGGCGGGTGATCAGGTCTTCTACCTCTGTTGGCCCTGCGCCTGGGTACACCGTGGTAATGGTAATTTCCGGGCGATCGCCACCTGGTTGCAATTCTAAAGGCAACCCCAGTAGGGAGAAGACTCCCAGCATTGCTAGTAAGCAAAACAAGACAAAGGTTCCGTGTCGCCAACGTACAGCAGTTTCGATGAAGTTCATATTGGGGATTGGGAAATTACGAATTACGAATTAGTTTCACCGATTCACTATCTTTACGGGTGCGCCATCTTGTAAGCCATCACCACCACGTAAGACAATGGATTGACCGGCTTGCAAGCTGGGATGGTAAATTGCCACTTGTTCACCCATATCGGCCACCATCTCTACTGCAATTTGTTGGGCTTGATTATCGTTAACTGCAAAGACTAACCAGCTATTTTGTCTTCTAGTTACAGCATCTCTGGATACAACAAAACTAGAACCATTGGTGGGCATATTAAGGCTCCCGGCGATCGCCATTCCTGGTAATAATCCTGGTGGCGGATTATTGATTTGCACGCGTACACGTTGGCGACGAGAGGCGCTATCGGTTATGGGTACTACTGCTGTGATAGTAGCCCGTTGTTGCCATTGTGGTAAGGCGCGAGCTGTGAGATCAATGCTCATACCAGGCGTGACTTGACTACTGAGTTCTTCGGGTAATTCCAGAAAAATATCGAAGCGATCGCCTGCAACTAAGGTGACAATTTCACTGGAACTCTGCACTAAATCACCATTGCTGATATGCCGAGTCTGCACTACACCTGATTGAGATGCCACAATGCGAGTACGCTGCTGCGCTAGTTCTGCTTGAGCTAAACTGGCTTTGGCTGCTGCAACGTTGGCTTTTTGGGCGGCAATTTCTTCTCGAATTGGGCCAGCTTTGGCTTCGGCGAGTTCTGCTTCGGCTTCTAGTAGTTCGCCTTGAATATCATCTAATCTTGCTTGCACTTCCACCAGCAATCTTTGGGATAAAGCACCCTCTTTCACCAAATCACTGGTACGCTGGAGGTTATCTTCTGCTTCTCGTTTTCGCGCTTGGGCAGAAGTTACAGCAGCTTGACGTTGAGCAATAATTTCCGGACGTGTGCCTACTTCTAAACGAGCTAAATTACTTTGTTGCTGTGCTAGCTGGGCGCGTGCTTGAGTAATTGCTAATTGTTGATCAGAGTCATTAAGCACAGCGATTGTCATCCCTGCATTGACGCGATCGCCTGGTTGCACTAAGATTCTTTCCACAATCCCACTAGTTTGAGCGCGGACTGTTGATTGCTGACTAGCTTCTACCTGTCCTAAAAGCTGTACACTTCTTGTAGCATTTCCCGTTGCTAGGGTAGTTGTTTCGATAGCCCTTGGGGGTGGTGACTGCTGCTGTTGGGCTACAGAAGGTTGTTGCGCCTCACTAGGAGTTAACAGCCGCCAAATACCACCAGTTGCTAAACACAGGACTAACAACAACCAGAACCACGGCTTACGAGAACTAGTAGTTGCTAAATCAGGAGATCCAGCACTGTCTGGTGGAGTTTCCACAGTTGTAGCTTGAGCCTCAGAAGTATCCATTTTGTAATTCGTAATAGAGCCTACGGCACGCTAACGCGTTAGCGGAGCTTTCGCTTTAGCGATACGTAATTCAGAAGACTGTCAACCGTCGGTGATCAACGGTCAATTATTTGTGGGAATTAAAATATGAATGTTACTTAGTTTGTATCTTTATATATAAATATGACAAAGTTATGTCAAATCATATATTCTTATCAAGAACTATTGCAAAAACTTGCCGAGTAAGGCGATCGCTTTCATGTGGAAATGGTGTAAGGTTACTGGGTATTATTCCCGACTTCCTACTTCAATAACGCATTAATTCCTGAACTCGCTCACGAGGTAAGCCCAACTCCCGACTTAAGGCAACTTCCAGTTGGCTAGTTTCTGTGATGGGAAACTCAAAAGCTATGGTTTTGAGAACCGAATGATTTGTTTTTACATATACCAATGAAACCCCTTGTGACGGCAAAATTTCTACCTTAATTGCCACGACTTTTCTCATCATCTGCCGTGCCGATTGTGTATCTGCTTGCAAAGATTTTTTAGTACTGTAAGCCCGACTCAAAATTTGCTCTTCTACAAAACTGCTTCCTAGCCAAAAAACCAAACCAATGAACGGCAAGGACAACCAAAATACCAAGCCAAGCGATCGCAACACCTGAAACAGGGGAAATTGTCCCATAGAAGTTACAGTTGACTGTCACTTTTGTGTCATGCTCTTAGCATAATCTAAGAACTAGCAAGTAAAAATCACAGCCACCTGAGAAAACAAAATGCTAATCTTACTGGTGGAAGACGATCCATCACAGTTAGAGCCACTGCGGACAGCATTATTAAAAGTGGGACACACTGTGGATGCCATTGAAGATGGAGAAACAGCACAATGGTTTGCTGTTCGCAAAGATTATGACTTGCTAATTTTAGATTGGATGTTGCCCAAAGTAAGTGGGGTAGAACTCTGTCAGATATATCGGCAAGCCGGGAAAGTGGCTCCTGTGCTGATGTTAACAGCGAAAGATACAGTTACAGATAAAGTTATGGGGTTGGATGCTGGTGCGGATGATTACTTAGTTAAACCCGTAGATGTACTAGAATTGCTAGCTCGAGTCCGGGCTTTGGGCAGGCGATCGCCGATGTGGCAAGGAAATATCCTCAGCTTAGGCGATTTGCAGTTACATTTATCTAATTTAATAATTGAACGTGGTTCTTTAAAGACTCAACTTTCTAGCCGGGAATTTCAATTGATGGAATATTTTATGCGTCACCCCCGTCAAATTTTATCCCATGACCAGATTGAGCAAGCCTTATGGAGTTGCGGAGATGAACCCGAAAGTAATGCAGTCACAACTTTAGTTCGCCGTCTGCGCCAACGTCTACAAACCATTAATGCTAAAGATTGGATAGAAACAGTACATCGGATAGGTTATCGGTTGGCTCCCCCAGAGTAGAAAGAAGTATAGCTGTAGTCACATAGGTGAGGATTGTGTTGATTACTCAAAGCTCTAAAGCAACTGGTTTATACTCAGCACTCCCCTGCGACTTCGCTCAGGGCCAGCGCACTCAGCACGTTACTATCAGGGTGCAGGGGAGAAGAAACTTTCTTATGACTAATGACTAAATGTTTGATCGGAGTCGTCGAAATCTTGCTCACTGGTTTGCCTTATCGATGGGTGGGATTCTTTTTGCTTTTGCTGGAGTGGGTTACTGTCTGAATGTGGAAGAACAGTTGCGGTTGTTTGATGATGAACTCTTTCATCACAGTAAAACCTTGGCTGCTAAAACTCATTACTCGCTTTATCAAAGTCAATGGCAAACTCAGCGTACCCAAGCTTTTCTAGAGAATGGTGTAACTTTAAATGGTGGCCTGGTGTACGCCCGATGGTATGACACTGAGAAACGACTTGTACAGTTTATTGGTTCACCAGGGACTAAGAAATTAACTGCAAAACCAGGATTTCAAGCGTTGCAAGTGCAACTAGGATCAGAAGATTCTCCCACGACTACAACCTGGGTTCGTCAAGTTACTCTGCCGATTTTGCAAGATACGGTGCTAATTGGCTATTTCCAAACTGCTGCTCCTATGGATTCACTACGCAGTAGCTTGAATCAAGCCCGCTTGTTTATCACTGTAGGTGTACCTATTACTTTTGGAGTGATTGGTATTACGGGTTGGTTTTTGGGTGGGTTGGCAATGCGGCCCAGCCAACGCGCTTATCTGCAATTGCAGCGTTTTACAGCTGATGCTTCCCATGAACTGCGTACACCTGTAGCCACAGTGTTGAGTAATGCTCAGGTTGCTCTCATACCACCTGAAGACCCCTTAGAGCAAAGACTGCGGTTACAAAAAATCGCGGAAACCGCTAAATCCATGAGTGTGCTAATTAATAATTTGCTTTTCCTGTCGCGTCATGAGGGTTCCCTAGCGGAAACCACCTTAAAACCAGTTGATTTGAGTAAACTTTTGCGATCGCTTGCCCAGGATTTTACTGTCCAGGCTTCTACCCAAGGACTTTATTTCATTGCTCAACTTCCGGAACACCCAGTCATGCTCAGAGCTGATGCTAATTTGCTCAAACAAGCAGTGATTAATCTCCTGAGTAATGCTCTTAAATATACGCCAGCAGGTGGAAAAGTACAATTACGGCTGTTTATTCAGTCTCACCGCGCTGTGATTCAAGTCGAAGACAACGGTATTGGCATTCCCCCCAACGACTTACCCCATATTTTTGATCGTTTTTACCGCGTAGATACCGTTCGCTCTCGGCAAACAGGTGGCTTCGGACTAGGACTAGCGATCGCCCAACAAATTATCCAAGCACACCAAGGGCAAATCACAGTTAAAAGTTTCCCATCTCAAGGTTCAACTTTTCAAATTGACTTGCCCTTGAGAATATAATGACCTAATGACTTTCTTTGTTGATTCCTGAGTACTAGCAGCCAATTTCCCCGCAGGCGATCGCGTCTTCACCTTCACCAAAACAGATAAAAACTCTGTGTGTCTTAGTGGTTCAAGATTTTTTTACCACCAAGGCACAACCAAGTTTTTTGAAAGACCTTTGGAGATTGCCAAATCTATCTTGCAGCACACCAATATCCAGCCCTCAGGGGGTATTTAACTACCTGAGTTTTGACTATTATCAACAACGACTGATGAGTGAGGAATCTGGATGAATGCAGAGATATCGGCACTTTGGGACAAGGTGCAGAAAATGATTAACGACTTCATTGTTCTGCTACCCAATATTGTGCTGGGATTGATTGTTTTTACAATCTTTGTGATTTTCGGTAGATCAATCAAGCGACTGGTTAGACGCTTAACCAGCCACCACCGCTATGCCCGCAATCTAGGAATGGTGCTAGGGAGGTTAGCACAAGGTACTACAGTTTTGGTAGGTTTGTTTATTTCGCTATCGATTGTCTTTCCCTCACTCAGGGCATCGGATTTGGTGCAATTATTGGGAATTAGTGGGGTCGCTATCGGTTTTGCTTTTCGCGATATTCTACAAAACTTTTTAGCTGGCATTTTAATTCTATTAACTGAGCCATTCCAAATCAATGACCAAATTGTGTTTAAGAATTTTGAAGGTACGGTAGAAAATATTGAAACACGGGCTACTACCATCAGGACTTACGATGGTCGTCGGATTGTGATTCCCAACTCCGAGTTGTTTACCAATTCGGTAACGGTAAATACCGCCTTCGAGAATCGTCGTCTAGAGTACGATGTCGGTGTTGGCTATGGTGATGACCTGGAGTGGACAAAGCAGTTAATGTTGGAAGCTATGCATAGCGTAGATGTGGTGTTAAAAGACCCGGCTCCTGATGTACTGGTGATGGAACTTGCCGAGAGTAGTGTTAATATCCGTGTCCGGTGGTGGATTCAACCGCCCCGATGGTCAGATGCTCTAGATTCACGTGATCAAGTTATCTCTGCAATTAAGCAAAAGCTCTACGTCGAAAACGGTATTGATTTACCATATCCCACCAGTCAAATTTTATTCCACGACCAAACTGAAGAAACTGACGGCGATCGCTCTCGTCAGCGTGAAGGTTGGCCCGCAGGTAGAGGTGAAGTCCCTAAACCACGTAGCATTGGCGGTTCACTCAAACGATTAGCCCAATTACAGGATGCTAATGGACAAGTAGATGCTCACAGAAACCAGCATGAATCATGAAGAATGTCAAATTGATCAAGCTGTGGGATGCACTCCATACTAGCTACTGGTTTTTGCCGGCAATCCTGGCACTAACTGCGGTTATTTTGGCATTTACAATGTTGACCCTTGACCGCACAATTGGTTTTGATGATTGGGATTGGATCTACACAGGTGGCCCTGATGGAGCAAGAGAAGTACTTTCTGCGATCGCAGGTTCAATGGTTAGTGTAGCTGCTACAGCTTTTTCTATCACCATCGTGGCAATGCAACTAGCTGCTTCTAATTTTGGACCACGGCTATTGCGTAATTTTATGCAAGATACAGGCAATCAAATTGTCCTGGGCACATTCATTGCTACGTTTATTTATTCTTTGCTGGTACTACGTGCTATTTACGGTGAAGAATATGATTTGTTTGTTCCCCATATTTCAGTAACAGTCGGGATCTTACTAGCAATTATTAGTATTGGCGTACTTATTTACTTCATTCACCACGCATCAACTATCATTCAGGTATCTCATGTGATCGAAAGTGTTAGTCAGGATTTAGACAAAGCTATTGATCGGCTATTTCCCGAAAAAATTGGTGTTAATCCCCAAGCAAAACAACCACATTCAAGAGATATTCCCTCAGATTTTCAGTTGCAGGCTTACCCAATTAAAGTCAAGAAAAATGGTTATTTACAAGCAATTAATGATGAAAAATTGTTAGAGATTGCTCGTCAATACGATATTCTAATTTACGTTAAATATCGACCGGGAAAGTTTATTGTCACGGGCAGTGACCTAGTAACCATCTGGCCCGGTGAACGAGTCAATCGCCAACTTAACCAAAAACTGCAACAAATATTTATTGTAGGTAAGGAACGTACGGAACAGCAAGATATAGAATTTCCCATACAACAGTTAGTGGAAATTGCTCTCCGCGCTATTTCTCCGGGTATCAATGATCCGTTCACTGCCATCCGATGTATTGATCGTTTGGGTGCAGGACTGTGTTATTTAGTACAAAGGCAATTTCCTTCACCCTACCGCTACGATGATGACAACCAATTGAGGGTGATTGCTCAATCGATAAATTTTGAGGGGATAGTCGATCAGGCTTTTAACCAAATTAGGCAGTATGGTCGATCTGATGTATCTGTGACTATGCATTTACTAGAAGCGATCGCTTTAGTTGCTACTTACACCCAAAATCCCCAATATCGGGAAGTTTTACGGCATCATGCTGACATGATTGAACGTGGTAGCCATGAAGGGTTACTAGAACCACAAGATCGCCAGGATGTCCAGGACAGATATTACAGCACTATTCAAATATTGGAGGAAAACTATGAAATTGAGGCTTTACGGCGATGAATACCCCATAAAATTAGCCATCGATTCCCCACAATCCTCAAAATTAGGGTTATGAATTTCTGGAAACAGGCATTATTAAATCTGCGCTTAATTAAATTGCGACGGTTTTTAGGGTCATTTTTCTATCCCCTGCAACGGGACTCTTTAGAGCGCCAGTTTCAGAGTTCCTTGGAGGTGTTTACTCAAATCGGCAATATCCTCAGTGCTGAGACCACTTCAAGAGGTGGACACTTCTACTTCCAAAATGTAGAACTGGAAATCTGCTTTCTGTCTGACGATTTAGTTCGCATTGATTGGCAACCTGGAGTACTTCCCATTCCCTATGCGATCGCTCGTTCAGATTGGCCAGAAGTCAAGGTAAAATTTCAGGAAGTAGGCGATTGCTGGGTGATCTCTAGTGCGACACTTAAGGTTATTGTGAGGGCCAATGGCAGTTTGGAAATTCAAAATGCCCTGGGGAAAACAATACGAGAGGAACTACCTCCCCAGCAAAAAATCTCCGGTTGGTTGCATCAGGCGAAACTACGAGCAGAAGAACATATTTACGGATTAGGAGAACGAGCTGCCCCTCTTAACCTACGTAAATCTCCAGCAACTACAACCTACCAGATGTGGAACTATGATGCTGGTGGCAGATATGGCCCAGGTACTGACCCACTTTACCTATGCATTCCGCTTTATTTAGGTTTACATCACTCTGGTAGTTACTTAATTTTTTATGAAAATACCTATTACGCCACATTTAGCTTCAATGGTTTCGCCGCAGCTGATTTTGCCGGGGGCGCGCTGCGTTATTACCTAAGTATTGGCTCACCTGCTCAACTGTTAAACCGTTATACAGAGTTAACAGGTCGCCCCGCTTTGCCTCCCTGTTGGCCACTAGGATATCATCAGTCACGTTGGGGGTATGAAACAGAAGCAGCAGTTCGAGAAGCGGCTGAAGGATTCCTTACCCACGACCTGCCCCTGAGCGCTATACATCTGGATATTGACTGTCAAGAAAGATTCCGCGCCTTTACTATTGACCCGGATCGCTTTCCTAAGTTAGCTGATTTTAACCAGGATTTGGTATCCAGAGGAATACATTTGATTGCGATCGTCAATCCAGGCGTGAAAGCTGACCGTAACAGCGAATTATTTGAGGAAGGAAAGGCACAAGATATATTTTGTAAACTCCCCAATGACAAACTGGTGATTGCCCCGGTCTGGCCTGGAATGTCTGCTTTTCCAGATTTCACCAATCCCCAAGCCCGCCACTGGTGGAGTCGGCAGTATGAATATCTGCTTGATTTAGGCTTCACTGGTTTCTGGCATGATATGAATGAGCCTGGAGTATTTGTCCTGTGGGGAGACCCTAGCCTACCTCAACACTCAACTCAGCATTTTCTTGAAGGCAGAGGTGGCGACCATCTGGAAGCGCATAATGTGTATGGGTTACTGCAAGCTGAGGCTGCCTATGAAGCACTCAGTGAATACCAACCAGAACACCGCCCTTTCATTGTTTCACGGGCAGGTTGGGCTGGCTTACAACGCTACGCCTGGACTTGGACTGGAGATATTGAAACTAGTTGGACAGGTTTACGCCAAACCATTCCCACAGTACTGAATTTGGGTTTATCAGGAATTCCCTACAGTGGTGCAGACATTGGGGGATTTAAGGGGAATCCCAGTGCTGAACTGTATTTGCGCTGGTTCCAAATGTCATGTTTTTTACCATTTTTCCGCACCCATTCTGCTAATAATGTTCAGCCACGAACACCTTGGAGTTTTGGCGAACCAATTTTGAGTATTGTCAGGGAATTCTTACGTCTACGCTACTGCCTGATACCTTATTTGTACACTTTAGCCTGGGAAGCAAACCAGACTGGTCATCCTCTGGTGCGTCCTCTGTTCTGGGCTGACAGTTCTGATCCGCGTCTTTGGGAGATCGAAGATGCTTTTTTATTGGGTGATGTTCTGCTAGTGGCTGCCATTGTGGAGGAGGGCGCCACCTCTCGTGCCATCATGCTACCCAAAGGGTATTGGTATAACTTTTGGGACGATACCTTGTTGGAGGGGGCAAAATCAGTGCATATAGCAGCACCCATTGAGCAGATACCTTTACTTGTCAAGGCGGGGAGCATTCTGCCAATGTCGGCAAATCAGCAACTTATACTGCACATCTATGCGCCTGTGACTTTAACTGGTAAAGGTCGAGTTTACAGCGATGCTGGCGATGGATATGGCCCGTGGCGATTAGATGAATTTTATCTCAAGCGCGATCGCGATATTTTAGAACTCACATGGCAGCAACAAGGAAATTATGTGTTTCCTGACAACACAGTTCAACTCCACTTTCATGGTGTGGAAGTTCAACAAGCTTGGGTAGATGGTCAAGAAGTTCATTTCCCGGAAAATTGCCTAGAAGTTGCACAATTTCAGCGAGTTTGCTTGCAGGGAAAAATGAGCGCAAATGAGGCATAAAAGTGCGAAATTTGGCGAAAATCTGAGAATGTAGAAACTGTCAAATTTGCCTAATTAGTCGAAAGCTTTCACATACTGGATTTTGGCAGCGCCGGATTTTTAAGCGTAGTTGCACCACTCCCTTAAGGGTTTTCACGTGTCGATGCCACATCGCTTGACCACAACTCTGGCAGTCTTGCTGTCTACACTCCCAAATATTCTCTGATGCAGCTTCCGGTTTGGGTCTTCTCCTGGCCATTCATGTACCCCTGTTAAATTTTTCCGGTTTTTGTTAGCTTACCTGAAATCCTTGCTCTTCTAGCTAGTTTTTCCACACAAACCCTGATTTATCACCAGCCATTTATTTCTTGGCAGCATATGAGACAGGTGCAAAATATCAGCCGTACAATAAAAATCCTGATTATTTCTGTACCGATATCCAATCTGGTGTCAAGAATGTCACTTATTTACACAGCAAAACAAAATCCACCTCAACACATAACTGCTTGGTGGATTTGTTTTTGATTATTAGTGGATCCGAGCAGAGTCGAACTGCTGTCCAAATTGGGTATTGACCCCCCGCTCATTCACAGGTTTAGCCTATCTAATCCTCAAGGCGGGAATCGTTCATTATCCCGAACGTAGGATGCTCTGATTAAGTCTTAGCTAACAAGCCAACCAGAGAACACTTGTTAGAGCGTCCGTTGGGGGTTGGTCTCTAGTCCTTAACGGAGTCAAACTAGAGACGCTCGAACCTATAAGAGGCGTTTTAGGCAGCTACTAGAGCTTCCCGACGAGCAAATTTTACGATGTTATTCGCATTTACTTTTTTTTTGAGCCTTTGATTTGCGAGAGGAGACTCACTCTCGACCTGAATCACAGAGCAGCGTTCGCCAACCTGTCGAAACCGTTACGGACCCATGTGTTTCATATTTCAATTATAATACTTGGCTAAGGAATTGTGTGGTGTTCTAGTTAAAAGTGACAAATACTAAAAATAGCCAATTGCTAATCATCAGCACAACTAGCAACTAGCTATTTTTTATAACTAAACAATTAACAATTCCCTAAGTTAGTGCTTCAGCACCACCCACGACCTCTAGAAGTTCTTGGGTGATAGCGGCTTGTCTTGCTTTGTTATAAGACAAGGACAGAGTTTTAATTAATTCACCGGCGTTGTCGCTGGCGTTGTTCATGGCTGTCATCCGCGCTGCTAGTTCACTGGCTGCTGATTCTTGTAATGCCCGCAATAGCTGGTTACTCAGATACAAGGGCAGTAGAGAATCAAGAATCTGCACCGGGTCTTGCTCAAAAATCATGTCGCGGGGCAAAGGGCGGACTTGGCTGGTCACTTTTTGCCGTTCCACTTCAAATTGACCGCCACGGGTCGTCAGACGGAAGATTTCGTCATCTGCTGCTTCCAGTCCTTGAGGATCTAAAGGAAGCAGGGTTTGCACCACGGGACGGGAACTAACCAAGGAGACAAATCTGGTGTAAATTAACTCAATGCGGTCTACACTTTCCGAAAGGAACAAAGAAAGTAATTGGTCGGCAATTTCCGTAGCTTCTGCGGCGGTAGGAATTTGCTCTAAACCAGTGTAAGTGCCATCAATGGGTTGTTCCCGACGTTGGAAATACTGGATGGCTTTGCGTCCTACCAGCACATATTTGTACGCTACACCTTCTGCTTGGAGTTCTTTGGCGCGGTTTTCGGCACGACGGATCACATTAGTATTGTAACCGCCACACAAACCGCGATCGCCTGAAATTACCAGCAGCCCAACTGTCTTAACTTCCCGTTTTTTTAGTAGGGGTAAGTCTACATCTTCAAACCGTAGACGAGTTTGCAAGCCATACAGTACTTGTGCCAAGCGATCAGCAAAGGGACGGGTGGCTGTGACCTGTTCTTGGGCGCGACGTACTCTAGCCGCCGCCACCAGCCGCATGGCTTCTGTGATTTTTTTGGTGTTTTTGACCGACTGAATGCGATCGCGTATTGCTTTGAGATTAGCCATATTTTTAAGTTTTAAGTCCTTAGTCCTGAGTTTTGAGTGGCTACAAGTATTGAATGCTGAATCTAAAAGAAATTAGCGTTTAACTTCTAACTTCTGTTTTACTCAGCACTCAGCACTTAGCACTCAGCACTTCACTTATGCTGTTGCTTTGAAGGTCTTTTTGTATTCAGTTAGTGCTTCCTTCAAGGCTGTTTCTTCTTCGTCACCTAGCACCTTCTTGGTTTTTACGGGGTCAGTGTACTGAGGCTTGCCTGTCTTTAAATACTCTCTCAAACCTTTGGTAAAGGTGGTTACTTTATCTACAGGGACGTCATCCAAGTAACCATTAATACCAGCATATAGGATTGCTACTTGCTCATATACTGACAGAGGAGCATTTTGTGGCTGCTTGAGTAATTCCCGCAACCTTTGACCCCGTGCCAATTGGTCTTGAGTGGCTTTATCCAAATCGGAAGCAAATTGCGCGAAGGCTTGCAGGTCATCAAATTGCGCTAGTTCCAATTTAATCTTACCAGCAACTTTTTTCATTGCCTTGGTTTGTGCCGCAGAACCTACACGGGATACAGAAATACCAGGGTTCACTGCGGGACGGATACCAGCGTTGAACAAGTCAGAAGATAAGAATATCTGACCATCGGTAATAGAAATTACATTGGTGGGAATATATGCCGAAACGTCACCAGCTTGAGTTTCGATGATGGGTAGGGCAGTCATACTTCCTTTACCCAATTCATCACTCAATTTAGCTGCTCGTTCCAACAAGCGGGAGTGGATGTAGAAAACATCTCCAGGGTAAGCTTCGCGTCCGGGTGGACGACGTAGCAGCAGGGACATTTGACGATAAGCTTGAGCTTGTTTGGAAAGGTCGTCATAGACCACCAAGGTAGCTTTGCCTTTGTACATGAAGTACTCAGCTATGGTAGCTCCGGTGTAAGGAGCTAGATATTGTAGTGTAGCTGGGTCACTGGCGTTAGCGGCGACGACAATGGTGTAATCCATTGCGCCTTTTTCTTGTAGGGTTTGCACCACGTTGGCAACGGTGGAAGCTTTTTGACCAACGGCAACGTAAACACAAATTACATCTTCAGATTTTTGGTTGATGATGGTGTCAATGGCGATCGCAGTTTTGCCGGTTTGACGGTCACCAATGATTAATTCCCGTTGACCCCGACCGATGGGAATCATGGAGTCGATAGCTGTAATACCCGTTTGCATGGGTTCGTGTACAGACCGACGAGCGATGATACCAGGTGCTGGAGATTCAATCAAACGACTCTCTGTAGTTTTGATTTCTCCTTTACCGTCAATGGGAAGACCCAAGGCATCTACAACCCGCCCAATTAATGCTTCACCGACGGGAACCTGAGCAATTCTTCCAGTAGCAGTCACAGAGCTACCTTCTTGAATGTTCAGACCTTGACCCATCAGCACCGCGCCCACGTTGTCTTCTTCTAAGTTTTGGGCGATGCCAACTGTGCCGTCTTCAAATTCTAATAGTTCCCCAGCCATAGCCTTTTCTAGACCATAGATCCGGGCAATACCGTCACCCACTTGGAGGACGGTACCGACATTAGCTACTTTGACTTCTTGGTCGTATTGCTCGATTTGCTGCTGGATAATGCTGCTGATTTCGTCAGGTCTAATTGAAATACTCATGTTTCTATCTTTTTTGCTTTCGAGAAGGAAGAAGTAATTGCTTAGAAGTGGGGAGTAGGGAGTAGGGAGTGGGGAAAGACCGTCCCCGTTCCCTTTGCCTGTGATTTCATCTCCCGCAAACTTACCCTGCTAGACTATTAGTAAAGCAAGGAAACTCTAGCAGTATCGCAATTACGAATTACGAATTACGAATTACTAGCTACTGCTTAAGCGCAAGGAAAGACGACGCAATTGACCCCGTAAACTGGCATCAATTACCTGCGATCCTACTTTAATGATCACACCACCAATTAACTCTCGGTCTATCTTGGTTTCTAGCTCTACTTGGCGAGCATTGGTGATGGCAAGAACTTTTTCCACTACCGCTTGCTTTTGAGCTTCCGAGAGGGGAACGGCTGAAGTAATTTCCGCTAATACGGTTTGATTCAGCTGTCGCAACAAAGCCAAATACTGCTGCAAAACTGGTTCCAGGAAAACAATCCGCCGTTTATCTACCAGTAGCAGCAAAAAGTTGCGTAAGTAGGAATTGGCATTTTCACCGAGTATTTGTCTGATGAGAGCCTTTTTGTTCTCACCCTTAATAAAGGGGTTGCCGATAAAGTCTTGTAGCTGCTGGTTTTCTGCAAGTAGACTCAGCAAAGTACGCGCTTCTTCGCCGAACTCTTCTGTCAAGTTTTTTGATTGCGCGATCGACAACATTGCCTGTGCGTAAGGCTGGGCTATTTCGGCTGTTGCTACCTTAGTTGTCATACCTCGCCTCCCAGTTGTGCGATGCTACGTTCAATTAAAATTTGTTGAGCATCGTCGGCTATCCCGCTTTTCAGTTCCGACTCGACTTTCTGTAATGCCTGAGCAACTACCCTCTGCCGCAACTGAGCGATCGCTTTATCTAGATCTGCACTCAAGTCAGCTGCCCCTGCTGCCTGCAAGCGTTCAATATCGACAGCAGCTTGCGCCAAGATGGCTGCACTCGCAGCTTGGGCGTTTTCTTGGGCTGCTTTTTTGATTCTTTCGGCTTCTGCTTGAGCTTGCTCTAACTTTTGCTGTGCTGCTTTTAGTTGCTGTGCAGCTTGCGAAGCACGTTGCTCTGCATTCTTAATTGCTGTTTCAATATTGTCTCGGCGAGTTTTCAAGGTATTACCTAGAACTTTCCGCCCGAAAACAAACAGCACAGTAATAATAATGGCCAGGTTAATGAGGTTAGTATCTAAAATATTTGTATTTAGACCAAAACCCTCGTTCCCTGCTTCCTTTGCCAATTCACTTGCGACGGCGCTGGCTTGAGCCATCAACAGTAAAAAAGTCCCCATGATTTTTCATCCACAACTGCGCTGCCAAGGCTTAACATTACCGACGCCGCCAACTGTTACTGAGTGAGGGCGTCTTTAACAATGTCACTTAACGATTCCCAACTACATTTTAGTTAGCGCCGACTTACTAGATCGGCTCCTAAAAGCTTTTCTAGGATTTGGCGACTAAGAGCATCTACTTGTTGCTCTAATGAAGCAAAAGCTTGTTGTTTTTGCTGCTCAATTTCACTAGCAGTTTTTTCTTTTTGTGCCTGGGCTTCTTGTTGCGCTGCTGCTATTTTCTGAGCAGCGATTTTTTGCGCCTCGGCTTGAGCATCAGCAATAATGGTTTGGGCTTGCCGTCTAGCTCCTGCTAGATCTTGCTCATATTGGTCTGCCAATTTTTCTGTTTTTGACAAACGTTCCTGCGCTTCTAATTGATTGTTACGGATGTACTCATTCCGTCCATCAATAGCGTTACCCAGTGGTTTGTAAAGTGTTGCATTCAACACTAAAGCTAAAACTAAAAATTGGATTGCCATTAAAGGCAGGGTAGCATCTAGATCGAATAGCCCCCCTTCTTTGGCAACCTCTTCTACTGCTAATAAGGTGATCCAGTGTGTCATGGTTGCTAATTCCTATCTAATATTTTAGTCCTGAGTCCTGAGTTACGAGTTATGAGTTATGAGCTAAACTCTTAACTCCTAACTCTTAACTCCTAATTTGTTTTACTCAGCACTCAGTACTGGTTATGCGAAGGGGTTAGCAAACAGTAGCACGAGGGCAACTACTAGACCATAGATGGTTAGCGCTTCCATGAATGCCAAGCTTAATAGCAATGTACCGCGAATTTTGCCTTCAGCTTCTGGCTGACGAGCAATACCTTCTACAGCTTGTCCTGCGGCATTACCTTGACCAATACCAGGGCCGATCGCAGCCAAACCAACAGCTAGAGCAGCAGCTAAAACGGAAGCAGCAGAAATCAATGGGTCCATGATATTCTTTCCTTACTTTACTGAGTTGAATGGGTCTAGAAGTTGTTTTTTGTCAGTGGTCATTTGCCCTTGGTCATTGTTAAAAAACCAATGACTAACGACTAATGACTAATGAGGGTATTTAATGCCCCTCATGCGCCTCGCCATGATGGTCTTCCATCGCTTCACCGATGTAAGCGGCGGCTAAGGTGGCAAAAATTAGTGCCTGAATGGCGCTGGTAAATAGTCCCAAAGCCATGACTGGCAAAGGTACAAATAAGGGTACTAGTAATACCAGCACGCCTACTACAAGTTCATCAGCTAAAATGTTGCCGAATAAACGGAAGCTTAGGGAAAGAGGCTTGGTGAAGTCTTCAATAATCTTGAATGGCAACATAAAAGCCACTGGCTGGACGTAGTTGCCAAAGTACCCTAAACCCTTTTTGCTGAATCCAGCGTAAAAATACGCTAGCGATGTCAGCAACGCTAGAGCAACAGTTGTATTGATGTCACTTGTGGGTGCTGCTAGTTCACCTTCTGGCAAATGAATCAGTTTGAATGGAACCAGTGCCCCTGACCAATTTGACACAAAAATGAACAAAAACAAAGTACCAACAAATGGTACCCAAGGGCGATATTCTTTCTCGCCGATTTGGTTTTTTGCCAAGTCCCGAATGAATTCCAGGGCATACTCCATCAGGTTCTGTAGCCCACTAGGAATTCTTTTAATGTTACTGCTTGCTGCCACGGAAACTAGCACTAGCAAACCAATAACAAACCAGGAGGTGAGAAACACCTGACCATGCAGCTTCAAGTTACCTATTTGCCAGTACAGATGTTTTCCCACTTCCAATTCGGCAAGTGGAACAGAATAGAAGTTCAGAAAATTCAGCATTTTCTTTCCATATCAATCGTTTCTCCAATCTTACCTGGAGAAGAGGAGCAAATTTGCGGTGTGGATAGTCCTCACGCAAAGCTTTTGTCAGCCTGTTTGGGGTTGTCGGAGCTTTGGCTAGTCAGAGATAAAAGCCATCCTAACTACGTAGATGATGAGTGTGGCTTTGTAGGTGAGAAATCCCAAAAATATGGGTAATATTTGTAGTTGATTCCACCGCGATGCCAGCAAAATCAGCGCTACTAATAAGGCTAACCGAGTTTTACTCAGTGCCTGTTTTTCTCTACCTAAACGCTCAACATCTTTTGCCAACATCCTCAAGTAAACTACACCTGCACACGCCCCTAAAATATAATTCAGGGCAATGTTTAGAGAATAAGCAATCCACACAGAGATAAAAACAATCCCTGTCAAGACAAGTGTGATTACCAACAACTCCTGATAGAGTTGATAGAACTCCTGCATGGAAGAGTCTACTGGTTCTGTGTCCTCAAAACCAGATTGAGTATCTTGTTGTGTTGTCAAAGTGGGATCAATTGAATCTTCTGACAAGCTCACGAGACTTGAAACCAGTACAGCTAACGTATGATGACTGCACATTCAGTCAGCTGAATCATATCACGATCAGGTAACAATACTTTAGAAAAAAACAATTAACTTCTTGTCAGGATCAGACCAACGGTAGAAGCCGTGCGCTGTCATGAAAAATCAAGGGTAAGGATGCCAGGGGGAGAGTCCAATAAATATCCAAAATTCACGCTGGGAGAATTCCAAATTTCTTCAAATTCTGCTGATTTTCAGTCAAGTCTTTTTCTACCTAGTTATTGTCTAGTCAGCTTCTTGATGCGGTGATTAACCCGGTGTCAATACAATCATTTGCTGTTGGCAGAGTGTCTTTACCTGATCCAGTTCTAGCTGCACAGTTGTCAATATTTCTGCCACTGTGGAATTCCCATCACATTTTTGCAAAAATTCAAATGCTGCTGCTGACAAGTTAATAATCTGGTATTCGTAATTAAATACACATTGACTAGGAAATCCTTCTATACAAGGATTAAGTTCGGGTACTGCTTTGAGTAGGGCATGATCCTCTGACCAGTCGGCTTTAATGAAGGGGAGGCGACCGAGGAAAAACTCGTAATGGGTAACTTCCGGGTCTAATAATTCTATCAGGCGGTAACGTTGGCGATCGCTTAATGCTTTAGCGCGTTCGATTAAATCTGGTGCTTTGTCCAAAAGTCGTTCTAACTGCCAAAAACTAGGATTAGAAAAACCAATAAACTCTAAGCCAGAAGCATCAATTAATGCAAACAATGTCTCAATATTGTAGTCAATCTCCTGGGGATGAACGTACATATCGGCAAAACATTCATCTTTATGGTTTTCTAATGACCAAAGTTCTTTTTCTCGCTTGACAAGACGATTATTTTCTGGTAGAGAGGCAAATATTTTGCGTCCGACTTGTACACCATCGCGGTAATCGCCTTTTTTGTCACCTTGGAGGAGTGCGATCGCCTTTTGCATGAGTTGAATTTCCCAGCGTCCTAGTTCACCATACACAAAAATGTGCATTAGTCCACCAGGAGCTAATTTCTTTGCTAAAGCTTGAATACCACGCACAGGGTCAGGTAAGTGATGCAGGACACCCACGCAGTTAATTAAATCAAACTCCCCTGGCAACTGTTCTACATCGTACAAACTCAGGTGATGAAATTCTACCCTATCGGCACCGGAACGTTGACAGCGTTCTTTGGCTACTTCTAAAGTTCCCGCACTTAAATCAATTCCCACTACCTGCGCTTGGGGGTTGAGATGTACCAAATATTCCGTACTCACACCAGAACCACAACCAGCATCTAAAATGCGGATATCTTGCTTTTGTGGTTTTCTGCCAGTACAAAAGTTGTAAGCGGCTAGCCAATTCCAACGCCAATTATATCCAGGTGGAGCTTCATCTAGTAGAGGTTCTGGGGGAAAGGGATAAGTATCGTAGAGTTTGGCAACAGCAGTGCTAACGGTTTGAGAGTCTGACATGATGAGTGAGATTGCAGCTTTGTGTAAAATCATAGCGTTTTTCAACGCAGAGGCACGCTAAGTAAGCGCAAAGGTGAGACAGCGCCGTGGGCGGGTTTCCCGACTTGTAGACGCGCTCTGCGCGGCTTCTCGCAGAGTGGCGACTGTCAGTACGCTGAATGTGTCAGAATTTACATCGGTTCCGGATATTTTTGTAAAATTGGCAGGCTCTCATGATTTACGACCAATCAGAGTTTGATTTGCGCTGTGAGTGGGGTATACAAGGCGTTGCTCAACTCGCTGCTATCAGTGATGTGGTAGTGATAGTTGATGTACTTTCTTTTTCAACTTGTGTAGAAATTGCTACTAATAACGAGGCAATTATTTTTCCGTATGCTATGCGAGATGAATCAGTCTTCGATTATGCCAAGATAATGCAGGCACAGTTGGCTGGTAAACGTTCATCTACAAATACGTATTCTCTTTCACCAACGTCTTTGGCTAAGATTCCTGTGGGAACTAGACTAGTTTTACCTTCACCCAATGGTTCTACCCTGACGTTGCTGACTGGAAATACACCAACTTTGGCTGGCTGTTTACGAAATTGTGAAGCGGTAGCTCAGTTTGCTCAAAGTTATGGTCAGAAAATTGCAATCATTCCTGCTGGCGAGAAATGGCAAGAAGATGGTAGCCTCAGACCTGCATTTGAAGATTTAGTTGGCGCTGGGGCAATTCTCAGTTATTTAAATGGCAGTTTATCACCAGAAGCAGCAACGGCGATCGCAACGTTTCACACTTCTCAGCAGGATTTATCGGGTTACCTCAAACAATGCAGTTCGGGGAAAGAGTTGATTGCAATAGGGTTTGAGTCAGATGTAGAAATGGCATCTGCTTACAACGTTAGTAATTGTGTACCTGTTTTGAATAATAAAGCCTATATAAAATATCAAATTTAAATTTTTGAATCACCAGAGCGAGTATAAATCAGGAAGAATGCAGCGTTTTTGAGTTTAGCCAATGGGAAGGATTATTCATTTTGATACATTATTGCTCAACTCCCCAGAATGGTTAGAGGCGTTAAAAATTGCTAGTAGCGGAAGGATAGACAGTCACTACTATAGCCGGACTTATGGTAAATGCTATTGGTGCGATCGCTCTACAAAATCTGGTGTTGATATTTTCCCTGGAAATCAAAATACAAATAATACTTTACAAACAGATACTACAGGTAACTCAGCCATTCCTATATTATCATCGTTGGCTATGGCAACTTTACGTTCTTTCATTATTAATGATTTTATTTTTATTATTCAAGGAGGTCGTCATCGACAAACAATTTCTTATGGCAAATCTCCTAATTTGAACTTATCCCCAAGAGAAACATTAGCTCAGGAAGTTTGGGATGTACGTTCTATTTATCTTCGACAAGGTTTGTATAATAGAGAAATTAGAAAAAGTTTGCAAGGTTTAATTAAACTAAATAAATTAACTTGGCAATATATTTTTGATAAAGTAGGTACAAACCAATGAAGCAAAATAATTTATTAACAATTTTAATAGAAAATCGCTTAATGAAAACTGAAGAACAAGTGGCTCAATTTGAACAGGCTTTATCTGAAATAATTGATAACCCCAACCCCGATGAAGAAAATTTATGTGCATATCATCTAATTTTAGATGATCAATGTCAACATCCGGAAGTAATGTTTGGTTTAATTCATTTTCTTGAGTCTTTTGATATAGAAAAACAAATAACTGCTTTTATTAAAACTGTACCTCAATTAATGATAAATCCACCTGAATGGACAAGAATTATTCATAATCGAATTTTAAATGATGAATTAGCTTGTCAAATTTATTATAAGCTTTTACATTCAGCTAATTTGAATACGCCTCATTTTCTTTATGAGCTTTTAGAAAAAAGTATTATTAATTATGAAAAACAAGCTTCTTAATAAAGATAGAACTTACGCAATCGCTACGAAAATCAAGGCTTTGAGATTGCTTCCCTACGGTCGCAATAACAAAAATACGTGGTTGGTTACGTCAGTGCTGAAAGAAATAAATAGCATATTTTTCAATTTATATATTAATTTATAGTCCAATCTTCTAGTAGTAAATTAGGTACTTGTTCAAAATCTTTCCAGTTACGGGTTACTAAAACACCATTCACTGAAAGCGCAATTGCCGCAATGCGTAAATCTTGAGTGCCTATAAGTTTAAGTTTTTGAATAACCAAAAATTGATACTTTTTCGTACGCACGATTATCAAAATCTAATAATTGAATATTCTTAAAAAAGTCTATTTCATCTGCTAAACCTTTATAAGCCCATACCAATTTGCTGTTAGATTTAAACGGTTCATTATTGTTAATGTTGATCTTCCTCAGCCATCCTTTCATTTTCTCCTCTAACGTAATCACAGTTACAGCTAAACTTTCAGGTTTCTTTTGGCTAATACGCTTTGCTACTATTGGATTACCCTCTTGGAAAAGCGATACATGGTCTGTATCTAAAATATATAAATTAGCCACTATAAAAGATTCTCCGACTCATTATTATTTGTTTGAATAGATTGATTACGCTGTTTCAAATAAAAGGCTTTCATAATGCTATCTGCATTTGTAATTCCTAATTCTTTAAATTCTTGATCTATTTCATCACTAAATTTTGCATGACTTTCTTCCATTTTTGCATCCAGTAACTTACGTTCTTCTTCTATATAACCAAGTACTTCATCAAAAAGAGGATTATCCTGGTGCATTCCCGCAAATTTTAACCAAGGATGCTCTGATTTAGGTGTTTCAATTTCTAAAGTCACAATCTTGGCTGTTTCTAACCGATTTTGTAAACCTTGACTGAGTTGTTCTATAGCTTCCGCTTCTGTATTACCTGAACCTTGACAGTCTGGTAAACCTAACAATGTTGCTTTAACTGTGCCATCTGCTTGGTTCTCAATTAGTACATCATAAATTAACTTAGGTGTTGTTTTGCTAGAGGAGATTTTATCAGCTAAATTCATAATTTTTATCCTTCAACTTTTATATTGATTTTAACTTAGTTCGTAGTAAAGACTTTATTCCTCAATCAAAGCAGCACTAAAGTGCTTACTAAAAACATTTAAGCAATACCTGGTGTTTTCCACCCATAGTCAGCGACTCATATATTAAGAAAATGTTAATTAATTATATATTTGCAACAAAATATGCTTTCGCTGATCAACCCGGGATAGTTGAGAGCAAAAATTTTCATGATTACCAGCAAGCCAGAGATATGTACTCATCCTGGGTAGCGGATTTAGATTACAGGTTCTACATACTTCTTAATAAATCACCAGGGAAACCGCAAAACGTTTTAATCTAAAGCTAACTGGGTTAATTTACTGGCAGTTTTGCAGGCGGTACTCTTTGGGCATGATCACACTGATGTGTCAAGCCTCAAAACAACCCAGACTTAACACATAAATAATTATGATGGGAGTTTTACAAATCCGATGAGTGTTAAGGCAAGTGGTGGAAGCTCAGTTGCGCGTCCGCAACTATATCAAACCCTGACTGTGGCAACAATTTCTCAAGCGGAACAGCAAGACCGCTTTTTGGGAACCGGTGAACTCAGCGAACTGGCAAATTATTTTGCCTCTGGTGCAAAACGTCTAGAAATTGCCCAGACGCTGACAGAAAATTCCGAGATCATTGTATCTCGGGCTGCCAACCGGATTTTTGTCGGTGGTTCGCCCATGGCTTTTTTAGAAAAGCCTAAAGAACCAGAACTAGCTATGGCTACTGCTAGTACAGGCACAGATGTCACAGAGGGAATGAAACTAGGAACTGTTACCTACGTTGAAAGTCGTGGTGGGTTCCTAGAAAATTTACGTTCAATATTTAACTCATCCCCCAGCGGCCCGGCACCTGCGGGTTTTCGACCAATCAACGTCGCTCGTTATGGTCCAAGCAACATGGCCAAGAGCTTGCGGGATTTATCCTGGTTCTTGCGCTATGCTACCTATGCGATTGTGGCTGGCGACCCCAATATCATCGTGGTAAACACACGTGGTTTGCGGGAAATCATTGAAAATGCCTGCTCTGGCGAAGCAACACAGGTAGCTTTACAAGAAATCAAAGCAGCTTCACTTTCCTATTTCCGCAAGGATGCTGAGTCTACAGAAATTGTGTCTCAGTACATGGATATTTTGCTGAATGAATTCAAAGCACCTACTCCTTCTAACAAATTACGCCAACGTCCATCTGGTGACCAACAAGGACTACAACTGCCACAAATTTACTCTGTAGCGGCAGAACGGCGCCCCAAATTTGTGATGAAGCCTGGTTTGTCAGCCAGCGAAAAAATCGAGGTAATCAAAGCAGCTTATCGGCAAATTTTTGAGCGCGATATTACCCGTGCTTATAGCTTGTCAATATCTGACCTTGAATCCAAAGTGAAGAATGGCGACATCTCCATGAAGGAGTTTGTGCGCCGTCTGGCTAAATCTCCCCTTTACCAAAAACAGTTTTACCAGCCTTTTATTAACAGCCGAGTCATCGAACTAGCTTTCCGTCACATTTTAGGACGGGGGCCAAGTAGCCGAGAAGAAGTACAAAAATACTTTGCGATTATTTCTAACGGCGGTCTGTCAGCATTAGTAGATGCTTTGGTGGATTCTGACGAATACAGCGACTACTTTGGCGAAGAGACAGTACCCTACATCAGGGGTCTGGGTCAAGAAGCCCAAGAATGTCGCAACTGGGGGCCACAACAAGACCTGTTTAATTACAGTGCGCCTTTCCGGAAAGTACCTCAGTTCATTACCACCTTTGCTGCTTACGATCGCCCACTACCTGACCAACATCCCTACGGTTCTGGTAATGACCCCTTGGAAATTCAGTTTGGAGCGATTTTCCCGAAAGAAACTCGCAACCCCAGCAGCAGTCCGGCTCCTTTTGGCAAGGATACCCGCCGCATCTTGATTCACCAAGGGCCTGGTATTAATAACCAACTGAGTAATCCGAAAGCACGAGGTGAATTCCCTGGTTCTCTGGGCCCCAAGGTGTTCCGATTGGATCAAATTCCTGCCACCCTCAGCAGAAAGGGCGGTAAGGGTGTCAGCGTGAAATTCTCTGAAAGCTCTACCCAAGCAGTAATTAGAGCCGCTTACCTGCAAGTTTTCGGTCGTGATGTTTACGAAGGTCAACGACTGAAGGTAGCAGAAATTAAGCTGGAAAACGGCGAAATTTCTGTAAGGGAATTTGTGCGGATTTTGGCTAAGTCGGATTTATTCCGCAAGATGTACTGGACATCACTGTATGTTTGTAAGTCCATCGAGTACATGCACCGCCGCTTGTTGGGTCGTCCGACTTACGGTCGTCAAGAAAACAACAAGTACTTTGATATTGCTGCCAAGAAAGGTTTCTATGCGGTGGTTGATGCCATCCTCGATACCGAGGAGTACAGCCAAGCCTTTGGTGAAGATACAGTTCCTTACGAACGGTATTTGACCCCGGCTGGTGTATCTTTACGGCAATTACGCGTTGGTAGTATTCGTGAAGATGTTGGTACTGCGAAGGTTGTCAAACAAGAAACACCACGCTTTGTGGAACTAGGTACAGTCACCGAAAATCGTACAGAACCCGATATTCAGTACCGCATTAACCAAGGCGTTACCAAAAAGCGCGAACAAACCAAAGTCTTCAAGTTGGTGGCGAATACCAGCAACAAAGTTGCAGTGCAAACTTTGATCAGCGCCGCCTATCGCCAAATATTCGAGCGCGATGTTGCACCTTATATCATCAAAAACGAATTTACAGCTTTAGAAAGTAAGCTGGGTAACGGCGAAATTAGTGTGAAGGAATTTATTGCAGGTTTGGGTTACTCCAATCTTTACCTAAAAGAATTCTACACACCTTATCCCAACACCAAGGTAATTGAGTTGGGAACCAAGCACTTCTTGGGACGTGCGCCTATAGATCAAGCAGAAATCCGCAAGTATAACCAGATTTTGGCTACTCAAGGGATTCGTGCCTTTATTAATGCCATGGTCGAAAGTGCCGAATATAGCCAAGCCTTTGGTGAAGATACGGTTCCTTACCGTCGCTTCCCAACTCTACCTGCGGCTAACTTCCCCAACACGCAAAAGCTTTACAACCAACTCACCAAGCAAAATGATGATGTGGTTGTGCCTAGCTTTGAGACAGTGAAGCCCCGCATCGAGTCGGCGAAGACACCAATTTTAGCGAAGGCGATCGCAGATTTGGCAGCCCAAGCTAAGGCTATGGATAAGACCAAACCGTTGTTTATTGAGTTGGGTCGTTCCTTCAACGATGGTCGCGGTCAATCTGTAGAAGTAGGTGTGGGTACAAGCCGCCGTAAACCTGCACGTATTTACCGCCTGACTGTAGGTGCCAACCAAGCCGAAAAACAACAGGTAATCAACGCTGCTTACTGTCAGATATTGGATGTATTTAGCGGTCAAGTTCCCGATAACTACCGCCGTTCTAACTTAGACAGCAAATTGCGGAATGGCGAAATTTCTGTCCGCGAGTTTGTGCGCGAACTAGCAAGTTCAGAAATCTATCGTAAGCGGTTCTATACGCCTTATCCCAACACTAAAGTGATTGAATTCCTATTCCGTCACATATTGGGACGCGCACCCGCCACACAAGGCGAAATCCGCCAGTATAACAAACTGTTAGCTGACAGTGGTCTAAGAGCGGCTGTAGAGGCAATTGTGGATAGCCCTGAGTATGCCCGCTTCTTTGGTGAAGACGTAGTACCATACCCACGCTACCCATCACTACCAGCTGGTAACTATCTCGGTAGTGTCCAAGCAGCTGCTGACTTGGTGAAACAATCTTGGTCTAGTTTGTCACCTGCTGTACTGACAGGACGACCAAGCGATCGCTAGGGACTGGGGAATAGGGAATGGGGACTAGGGATTGGGGATAACTTTATTTTTATGCCCCATGCCCAATGCCCCATGCCCCATGCCCAATAACCCTTCGCAACCTTTTGTAATCAAGCTTTCAGACAACAAATCTTGATGTAAATCTGAAAAGTAATATTACAAACTGTTAAGAGCAGTCATAAATGCTCAACAGAATGCCGGAAAATATTTTGCGGAAGGTAGCTGCGTTTTTCAGCAAACTCGTAATGTGATAGCTATGGCAGTTATGCAACTGATGTATCTAAAACAACGAGCAAACACAGCTACCCTTAACCAAATTAAAGTCGCACCAGTTTAATTAAATTCTGGTTTCATTAGTACTGGAGGAATCCATTAATGAGTATCGTCACGAAGTCCATCGTGAATGCTGATGCAGAAGCCCGCTACCTCAGCCCCGGCGAACTGGATCGGATTAAAAGCTTTGTTTCTGGTGGTGAACGTCGCCTCCGCATCGCTCAAGTTTTGACCGACAACCGCGAGCGGATTGTTAAGCAAGCTGGTGACCAGTTGTTCCAAAAGCGCCCTGATGTTGTCTCTCCTGGTGGCAACGCCTACGGTCAAGAAATGACTGCTACTTGTCTGCGCGACCTAGATTACTACCTCCGCCTCATCACCTACGGAGTAGTTTCCGGTGATGTTACCCCCATCGAAGAGATCGGTGTTGTGGGTGTTCGCGAAATGTACAAGTCCCTCGGCACTCCTATCGATGCTGTTGCTGGTGGCGTTACAGCGATGAAGAATGTTGCTGCTACCCTGTTGTCTGCTGAAGACGCTGGTGAAGCTGGTGCTTACTTCGACTACCTAGTCGGTGCGATGCAATAGGCTGAAGCTGTTTCTACTTCTGCTGAAACATAAGTATTGCAATAAGGTTGGAAATAAGGAAATAACAACATGCAAGACGCAATTACCTCTGTCATTAACGCCTCAGACGTTCAAGGTAAGTACCTGGACACTGCTGCTCTAGAAAAGCTCAAAGGCTACTTCGTAACTGGTGAACTGCGCGTCCGTGCAGCTACAACCATCAGCGCTAACGCAGCTGCGATCGTCAAAGAAGCTGTAGCTAAGTCTCTGCTATACTCTGACATCACCCGCCCCGGTGGTAACATGTACACCACCCGTCGCTATGCAGCTTGTATCCGCGACTTAGACTACTACCTACGCTATGCCACCTACGCTATGCTAGCTGGCGATCCTTCCATCCTGGATGAGCGCGTACTAAATGGCTTGAAGGAAACCTACAACTCCTTGGGTGTTCCCGTAGGTGCTACTGTCCAAGCTATCCAAGCAATCAAAGAAGTAACCGCTAGCTTAGTAGGCCCCGAAGCCGGCAAAGAAATGGGCGTTTACTTAGACTATATCTCCTCTGGCTTAAGCTAGGAGCTAGTTTGCACTTAAAACATTAGGTGCGGCTTGATTAAGGTCTGGAAATCAATTGTGAGTGCTAGAACGTTCTATTGCTTATATGTTGAATGAGTTTTAGCGGTCTAGTATTGATGCTTGATTTCCAGACTTGGAGTGATTAATTTAAACATTTGCGTAAAATATACACTCCCATTTTTGTTTGAAATAAAAAAGCTTTCACAATCACTGTAGGAGATAAAAAAATGGCGCGGTTGTTTAAAATTACAGCTTGTGTTCCCAGTCAAACCCGGATTCGTACCCAAAGAGAACTGCAAAATACCTACTTTACCAAGTTGGTTCCCTACGAAAACTGGTTCCGCGAACAGCAACGCATTCAAAAAATGGGTGGCAAAATCGTGAAGGTAGAACTAGCAACTGGTAAACAAGGTACTAATGCTGGGTTGATGTAATTAATATATAACGAACATCATTTTAGGGAGTTGCAAAGAGGTCGAAGAATAGACCTCTTTTTTATCGTTTAGATTTTTGGGTGTTGCTGAATTAGCTGCATAAACAACAATACTGATACATATAAGTGAATGAAGCGACGGATTAACTTAAGGTATTGGTAAAACATGATGAAAAACATCACAAAATGGCTTGTGGGCTTGGCGATTGTTCCCGCAAGTTTGGTATTGGCATTTAGTCATGCTAAAGCCAGTCAGATTGCTGGTGAGTGGTTCTTTGGTCTCTGGGATTGTCATATTGACGGTAGACCAGCCCAAATGCAATGGAAAGTAGTAAATGACCCACAAACTACTTGCAATGGTGATGTTTGCTCTACTACTTCTGGTGTCCGTCTCCTCGGGCGGTTTAGTGATAATGGTAGTGCGTGGGTTCCTTTAGGAAAACGTTTTTCAAGCGGACAAAGACAGGATTTAGGTATTCGTTATTTAGGTGCAGAGCAAGATAACTGGTATCTGAGATACAACAGTCGGACTAAGATTGCAGATGGCTGGACAACATGGCGGGGTAATCGCTATCCGCTACAATGTCGCAATCGCAGATGAGTATTTTTCAAATTATTCAATCGGCAAAATTCCCTTGAATGAGCCTTCAAGTTCAGCACGAGATGCAATAATTATTGCCGCAGTTTTTACCTGACTGTCTACAGAACCCTGCACAGAAAACGCAAAGAGAAAAAGGAAAGTTTACAAGTAAGCTTGAAAGGTCTACAGTTAACATTCAAACATCTTGACAAGACGATAACCTTTAGTATAAAGCGGAACTGGAGCCTTGATATTTTGTCCGGACTTAGCCTGTTCCATAGTTTCATCAAATACAATTAGCGTCTCTTGACCTACCTTGAGCCAATTTTCATAAGGTACGCTCATATCTTCTTCCACGCCACCCATACCAGTTGGAACCATTGAGCGATAAGCTTCATTGAATTTTCTCCGAAACCGAAAATCTACAGATATTCTTAGACCTTCGGCTTTTCGTCTGACTGTTTGGTGCAACCCACGGGCATCGTTAAAATACATCGTACCGTGTTGTAGCTGTGCTTCCGTATAGGAGACAATCATGGGAATATTTCGACCTTCATCAAAGTCTGACATCACGCGCATAGACTGTAATTCCATTTCTCGGGGCATTTCACCCGCTTCAATGGTGATATTATCGATGTCGCCGAATAAAGGCAGAACTACTACAGTTGCATCAGCAGCAACACCTGCCCATACATCGCTATGACACTTGGAACTAGCAAAGGGTAAACTCAACTTCTCGGTGCTAGTCTGGCCATAAACCATGCGGAGATTTACTGGTAAATCTACGGCATCAATCAAATCATTGGCTCCCAGTTCATAGAAAGCTTCAGCAACACTCTTTTGAAACAAGTTAAAAGCGAGAGTGTGTTCTCGCTTAGGCATCAGAAGACCAGTACCCGTGTAGTTTGGCAAAGTATTTCTGGCTGCTAGCAGTCGCTGAAGCATTTCAGCTTCTGAGAGAATGATAGGACTATTTAAACAGGCGGATATGTAACCAGCCGCCGCGACTCGGATTTGCTGGAATAGTTCGGGCTTTAATGTGTGTTCAAATAGCAGTCGGTACTGCCGCCTCGTAGCAATTTTATCAGCAAGTTCATCAAAGAGGCGATCGCCTAGCTCAGAGAATGCGATCGCCTGTTCATACCCTAACTGATCGCTTTTTAGTGATTCTGCTAATATTTCTTGTATCATTGTCTCTTTCCAATTTTTTCAAGTAGGTGCATAACTCAATAACTATGAATGAGTTCGTTGAGTAACACAAAAGTGGCTATTAAAAACTAGCAATTTGACGACTATTTATACTTCGTAAAAAATACTGTTTTCAAATTTTATATATCTTGTTTGAAATTTTTTGAAATTGCCTTTTTTATAAAACGCAGATAAATTGGTAACTAAAATAATTACTTACTTTATTTTAATTAATCGCAACTTTATGAAGCTACTTGTTATTTATTGCTTATTTTTAAAGAAAATAATAAGTTGACATTGAAGATATGCCAATAATTCGGCGAAACTGCACATTTGATTGAGCAAGAAATTCAATGGATAAAAATCAGTAAAATTAACGTTTAAAACCATATAAGCGGATGCTAAAACTTAAGTAAGCAAAAGTTGCTGTGTAAATACATTTCTTGCCAAGCATCCTTGCCAAATATAAATAAATAGTTAAGAAAATGTCAATCCTGAATAATCAACTTTCAACAGAAAACCTATACAATCGCACAGCATCAGAGTGGATTAGAGAAGAACCTATTTCGCTTTCAGACTTTACAGCCCGACCTTTTGTATTAAAGCTGTGTGAACCTGTTAAGGACTTGCGAGTACTCGATTTAGGTTGTGGTGAAGGCTATTGTAGTCGAGAATTACGCCGACGTGGAGCTGCACAAGTATATGGATTAGACCTGTCTCAAGGCATGATAGCAGCAGCGCGATCGCAAGAAATCACAGAGGCTTTTAATATTAACTATGAAGTAGGATGTGCTACTAATCTCCAGCAGTTTGGTAATGCTGAATTTGACCTAGTTGTCGCGGTTTTTCTATTTAACTATTTAACAATTTCTCAGACCCAGGAATGTATGGCAGAGGTAGCACGTGTACTTCGTCCTGGTGGTCGATTTGTCTTTAGCATTCCTCACCCATCCTTTCCATATATGCGGGAAGCTGCATATCCATTCTATTTTCAAGTGGAAAATCAAGGCTATTTCAGCCAACGAGATCAACAGTTTCCTGGTCGTATTTGGAAAAGAGATGGTTCTTCGCTCAATGTGCAATTAATTCACAAAACTCTTGAGGATTATTTTCATGCTATGAAGGGTGCTGGCTTTAATACAATGCCTGTTTTACAGGAATTACGTGTTACTCCAGAACATATTGCACTAGATGAATCATTTTTTAGTCCTTTACTTGATCTACCTCTCCATTTAGCCATACAAGTAACACGATGACACAGACAACATCTTTAGTAAAAAACTCTTTCCAGGAAATTACAGCTAATCATCCTTTGTGGAACCATGAATTTCTCCACCGTTGTCGGACTGGAGATTTATTTCTACCAGATATTCAGATTCTCGCTGTGCAGATGTACAAATTCTCTAAAGAATTTAATCGGATCTTGGCTGGTATTTTGTCTTGCTGTCCAGATGAAACTGCTCAGTTAGTAATTTTGGAGAATCTCTTCGATGAAATGGGACAAGGAAATATTCATCAGTCCCATCCCGAATTGTTTCGTCGATTTACTCGCGCCTTGGGTATTGACGACGATACTTTGGCAGCCTTACCCACTGCACCAGAAACTCTGGCTTTAATTGAGACTTATTTGCAGATACCCCGTCAATATGGGTACTTACCTGCATTAGCTGCTGTCTGTTATGCCTCCGAAGGGATTGTCAGCTCACTATACACCCAACTGTATCAAGGTATTGTGGGTGCTGCTCCGTTACCAAAAGAATCCCTTATTTTCTTTGAATTACATATTGATGTAGATGATAGTCATGCAGCGAAGTTAGCAGCCGTCGTTGAACCGCGTATTAACATGATTGAGGAATACGAGCAGATAAAGTTAGCTATTACTGAAGCAATGAATGCCAGAATGGAATTTTTTAACGGTATTCAGCGTCAAATCTTTAATTATGGCTTTTCGCAGGATTCATGGCTCCTGTTTAAGTAGGAGATTTAAGCTTAACTTTGTGGTTTGGAGTTTCCGACTAGAGAAGAAAGGGCTGATAGTTGGCCTCGCGCAGCTATCACCCTGACTACAAACTTTTGATAATTGATGCTGACAAACTCAAAGCATAGTTTTAAATAAATGGGGATGGTATAAATACGGATGCCATTCTCCTGTTTTTGAGAATTAAAATACTAGTAGTTATTCTGAGTTTTGATATTTTTTCCAGTTGTAGATAGTCAGGAAGATTGAGGTTTGACTCCAAAAAACCTGGCTCTGGAAATAATTGTTGAACAGCATGAATAAATTAATAGCTAACTTTTCTTAGCACAGTTGGGTATAGTTTGAGGAGGCGCTTATGTATGGATTAGTAAACAAAGCGATTCAAGATATGGTATGCAGTCGCTTTGGTGAGAAGACTTGGCAAGAAATTAAGCAGAAAGCTGAGGTAGATGCAGACGTTTTCGTCAGTATGGAAGGCTATCCTGATGACATCACTCACAGGTTGGTAAAAGCTGCTAGTGTCGTGTTGAATTTATCCTCTTCAGAAATTATGCAAGCCTTTGGAGAATTTTGGGTGCAATATACATCCCAGGAAGGCTATGGCGAAATGATGGATATGAGTGGGGATACATTACCGGAATTTCTCGAAAACTTAGATAATCTTCATGCTCGTGTAGGAGTAAGTTTTCCCCAACTTCAACCACCATCATTTGAGTGTAGTGACGTAGAAGAAGCTACTTTAAGCTTACACTATCGCTCTGATAGAGAGGGACTGGCTCCAATGGTGCTTGGTTTAGTTAAGGGATTAGGAACGAGATTTGATACGGAAGTTGAAATTACCCACACTCAGAGTCGAGATGATGGTGCTGAACATGATGAATTTTTAGTGAAATATAAACCAAACTGAGCGCTAAGTCCATGATTTCTCCTCATTTTTGTCTTTCGCCAGAATTATTTGCTAAGGCTTTTCCGTTCCATTTTATATTTAACCGAAATCAAGAAATATTACAGGCAGGTAATGTTTTAGAACGGATTAGTTCTACTTCACTAGTTGGTAGCCAGATAGAGCAACATTTCCAAATTAATCGCCCTAATATCTCAGTTGATTTTGATACTATCAATAAAAAGTCCAATTCGATTTTCATTTTGGAATTTATTCATAATGGAATGTATCTTAAAGGACAGATGATGTATCAAGCAGAGCAAGATATTATATTTTTTTTAGGTTCTCCCTGGATTACAGAAACGGCTAGTCTTGCGCCTCTAGGCATCAAATTGAAAGATTTTGCTATTCATGATCCAATTACAGATTTTTTATTTTTATTACAGGCTAAAAATACTGCTTTAACAGATACAAAAAAGCTCACTTTAGAACTTACTCAACAACGGGCAGAGCTACAAAAAGCACTGCAAATTAAAGAAACTCTCACGAGAATTGCTCAAGCACAATCTCAAAAATTAGAAAAATCTTTTAGGGAATTACAACAAACACAAGCACAATTAATTCAAGCTGAAAAAATGTCCAGTCTAGGACAGTTAGTTGCAGGTGTGGCTCATGAAATTAATAACCCAATTAACTTTATCTACGGTAATTTAAGTTACATTAAAGATTACACTAAAGACCTACTCACACTTATAGAACTTTATCAAAAATTTTACGAAAATCCTGTTCCGGAAATTCAAGATTACATCCAAGCTATTGAATTAGATTTCTTGCTGGATGACTTGCCCAAAATTATCTATTCTATGAAAATGGGAACCGAGAGAATTACAGAAATTGTGGTTTCTTTACGCAATTTTTCTCGTTTGGATGAAGCAGAGAAGAAAAGGGTCGATATTCATGAAGGACTGGATAGTACTTTATTGATTTTACAGCATCGCCTCAAGGAAAAATCTGGTCATGCAAGAATTGAAGTAGTAAAAGATTATGGCAATATACCTTTAATAGATTGCTATCCTGGTCAACTCAATCAAGTATTTATGAATATTATCAGTAATGCTATTGATGCTTTAGATAGTTATAATGATAAACGGTCTATTACAGATATTCATGTTGATCCTAGTAAAATTATAATTACAACTGAAGTTGTTGACACAAACTGTATTATCATCCGCATTGCTGATAATGGTTCGGGAATGCCAGAAGTAGTGAAAGAGCGACTGTTTGATCCGTTCTTTACAACTAAGCCTGTGGGTAAAGGTACGGGATTGGGTTTATCAATTAGCTATCAAATTATTGTGGAAAAACACAAGGGAAAATTGATTTGTGTGTCTGAACCTGGAAAGGGAACTGAGTTTTGCATTAAAATTCCTATATCAGAAAATAGTTCATTAGCTAATTGTGCTACATCAGTAAATAAGGTAGAGATAAACAATTAAAAAGCAAAATATCTGTAATCAGATTAATCTAAAATCACAATTCAAAATTTACAATTGAATGCAGCGTATTTTATTAATTACAGAACGATTTGCACCTGATTTAGGAGGTTTGGCTACTAGTGCAACACGTTTGGTCACAACGCTTTGTCAACTGGGAATAGAGGTTGATGTTCTTACCTGGAGTCGTTATTTACAACCAGGTGAAGTTTTGCCGCCAGAAAATCTAGGGGCTAAATATCGAGTTTATCGTATAGGCTTATACCGTCATTGGGACATGACAATGCCTCATACTTTGAATGTTCTGGATTGGTTGCAACAACTTCGGGGTTATGATGCTATTTGGGGTCATTATCTTTTTCCTAGTGGATTTCTAGCTGCTTGGTTTGCCGGACTGAAAAAAATACCCAGTACTGTTAGCGCTCGTGGTAATGATATTGATAAGGAAATGTTTCCCCCAGGAGATTTTGCCCGACTGCAATGGACACTACAACACACCAAGATGATAACTGCGGTGAGTGCTGATATGTCTCGCAAAATTCAGCTACTGAGTGGACGGGATGATGTACTAGTTTTAAAAAATGCCGTAGATACGGAAGTATTTGCTTTGGTAAAATCAGGTGAAATTACGCGGGAGCAGTTAGGAATTGCACCTGATGAAGTCGTCCTGGGTTTTTGTGGGGAGGTGCGGGAAAAGAAAGGACAGCAATTCTTATTGAATGCTTTGACAACAGTTCGCAAGCAGCATCCAGCTTGTTTGTTAATTATTGGTGAGGTTAGGGCTTCTCAGGATTCTGTGTTGCAAGTTTATAAAACTCAACAGCCAGAAGATGCCCAGCGAATTATCATTACAGGACACTTAGCCAATGCCAAAATAGTTGCTGAATATCTACGGTTATGTGACGTTTATCTTCAGCCTTCATTGTGGGAGGGAATGCCAAATGCATTGCTAGAGGCGATGGCTTGTGGTTGTTGTTGTATTGCGAGTGATGCGGGTGGGATTCCTGAGGTGATTTTACATGGTGAAAATGGTTTTATGTTGCCGCGTTCTCAGTTACATAAGTTGGGTGAAGCGGTGCTGGAATGTTTGGCAATGACATCAGCACAAAAAAATACAATTATGCAAGCAGCACGCGATCGCATCCTCACTGAATATTCTATAACTCAAGAACAACAACGACTTCAAACTTTAATTGACCGCTTGATTCCCAATTCACAATAAGCTGCTGTCAAAGCTTCACCTGCACGTCTCCAAGTGTAATACTCCTCAATTCGCCTCCGGGCATTCAATGCTATTTGAGTTGCTAATTCACTATCATTTTGCAATCGTAACACTGCATCTTTAATAGCCTTGGCTGAACCTGGCTTGACTAACAAAAAATGTACTCCGTCTTCGCCTAATTCCTGCACCACTGGCAAATTACTAGCAATTACAGGTATTCCCGTTGCCATACCTTCTAAAATCTTCAGGGGACAACAACCTTGAACTAAATTGCGATCGCTCGGCATTAATGGTGCCAAAATCATATCTGAAGCATGGATATGTTTAAGCAACTGTGTTTGCGATATCGGTGCTAAAATAGTCAGCTTATCTGCTACTCCCAACTTTAATGCTAGCTGCTTTAATTTTTTAATTTGATCATCTCTAGCTTGTCCAATCACTGTTAAACAGGTAAGTAAATCTTTATTTACCAGTTCTAAAGCTTCAATTGCTAAATTTACACCTTGCCAAGGCGAAAGTGTGCCAAAATATAACATTTGTAAGGGTGCATTAACAAAGATATCCTCAGACTTCCCTTCTGGGTTTCTTAAACGGTAGGTAAACACATCTAAATCTACACCGTTGGGGATTACGCGAATTTTCTTTGCTGGTACATTTCGGCTTTGCAAATATGCGGCGGTAACACTGCTGGGAGTCACAATTAAATCGGCTGCTGCCAAACAAATTTGTTCTTGGGAGTGCAATTTGTGCAGTAGTTCTCGATCATCTGCAACAGCAGGATAACGGTATTTTAGTTCAATTGAAGGTAAGCCGTTAACTTCAAAGATTAATTTATCGCAATATTGCTTTTTATTAAGTGCAATAACAAAGCCTTCATAAATCGAACGAATATGCACTGTTTCAAATCGCCGACCTTGCAACCATAGCCGCAGTAGATTTTGGAAATACAAAACTCGTTGAATTAAATTATTACCCAAGGCAGGCAACATTATTTGCATAACTTGCGGGAAAATTTCATCAGAATTTATCGGTTCTGCTGTAGGAGAAACTGTTACTAACTGGATATCGCCAAAAGCAATTGCTAAAGCTTTAGAAAAAGCCATAATATGAATTGCTGCACCCTTTGATGCGGGTACAATATCGAAAGAAATGTAAGCTATCCTCGGTTGATTCATAAATATTTATATATTGCGTTGACACTTAATTTTGGCTTTGTTATACTGACGGCAATTTATATTAGTTTCATCTAATATATTTTGGCAAAACTCAGTTGAAAAGTAATTTAAATAAATTTAATAAAAATCTACAAAGACATGGAATTTAATTGAGTTGATGGAGCTTGGATAATATGCCTATTGAATTACAGCAATTTCGTAAACAATTAATTTATGAAGCGACAGAACCATTTGCTAGTATTACAACTGATTTAGATGATTTGGCAACACTTTCTCGTCTCTCAGAACTGAGAAAAAATAAATATGGCAAAATTGCACTTTACTATTTTTTAGGAGCAGTAACCTTAGGCGTACTGATTTTTATCATATCTGGATCTGGGATAGCTTCAGCGTGGATAGGTGTAGTTATTAGCTTGCTGAACTTAGGGTTTATTGGTTTAATCATAGCCTGGATTTATGCCTTGATAATGAGATATAAATTTGGCAGATTAAATATTATTAACTATCGATATGAAGTCACAGAAAAGATTCTGAAAATGCTGGCTAGAGATATAGACAAAATGACTCTAGTCTATATGAAGTTATCATTTCAGAAAAATGAGACAAATGAGAATAAAGTAGATACTATACCGCATCCTTATAAAGCAGGATGGAAAATAGATATTTATCAAAATCAATGGTTAAACATTCAAGGAAAGTTTTTAGATAGAACTCGCTTTGCATTAACTGTAACTGGATTATCCAAAAGGCAATACGGTTGGAAACGTAGTAGTAGTGGTAAAAATAAGCATAAATCTAAAGTTAAATTTGGGGGGTTGGATGTGAACTTAAGCTTAATCTATCCCCAGCGCCGCTATGGAGCAGTTAAAGTTTTAAAAAATGAAGTTAGTGAGGCAATAAAGCTACCCAAGTTAGCTGCTGTGAGAAATTTGAAAGTTACAGATAAAGCCATGCATTTCACAGTGAGAGTTGAGCCAAATGTTGCAGAGAGTCAAGAAAAAATTTATCAAACAATTGTCGCGATGTTTCTGAGTCTATATCAAGTACTTAATTTGGCAAAAATGCTTTCTAAAGAAACAGTATGAAAAAGATGATTGGAAAAGTTTTAGTTTTAGGGTTTTTAATAACTGCACTTTTAGGATGTAGTCATAACAAAACTGAAATTGAGTTATCTAAAGAGAAGATTTCGCCAACAACAGTGACAGCGACTAATGTTGCTAATCGCACTGATAAAATTAAGTTTAAAACAGAGGGAGGCTCAGATTTATTTGCCCTAAAACAGCAAGCTGATGGCGCTAAATTAGTTGATGGTAATGACCAAGAATTAGCCAGAATCAAAGTTGATAAATCAGGGAAAATTAAAATTAAAAATTCTTCAAATAAAGTTTTGGGTTATGTAGTAACGGCCAAAGGTTACTGGAAGCTGGAAACCCCAGAACAAAGCCGAGATTTATATATTCTCAGACGACAAAATGACGGTAATTATCAGCTAGAAGATGCCGCCAAGAAAGAAATTTATCAAATTAAAACCCGTAAGGATGGCTGGGGGATTGAGACACCAGACAAAAAGTTAGTTTATCAGGTGAGGATTAAAGAAGGTAAAACTTCTTTAAGAAATGCATCTGCAAATACGGTTTTTTCTACAAAATCAGAAATATCACCCATTGCATTTACTTGCTTTGGATTAGACGTTCTCACCCGCGAACAACAAGCGGCTTTAGCTTATGCAGTAAATTTAACAGGAGGACAATAAAAGTTGCAGATTCAGCTGACTTGGATAGATCCTAATACAGAAGAATGTCGAGAACCATTATTAGAAACACCAGTGGCAATTGGGCGAAACTTTCAGCAAATGCCACAAGAAAGTAATGGAGAAAGAGTTTCTAGAGTGGTAATTCAAGATGATTTAGTTGCAGATTATCATGCTTTGATTGACTGGCAAAATCAAGAGTTAATGATTATCGACCAGAATACAAATAGCGGTGTAACAATCAATGGCTTGCAGGTGAGTAATCGTAGCCTAAAAGATGGCGATCGCATTCAAATTGGTAGCTGTGAAATTGTAGTAAACTTGGTAGTAGCAAATGTATGCGATCGCATGGTAGGTTTCCTGTTCAAACGACGCTGCGATCGCACAGATCAAACAGACTGTCTCTATTGTCATCAGTTATACGAAGAAGACTATGCCTTTTATACCGGATACGGTAATTATCGTCCTGGTTATTGGGGTAATAATTATTATGATAACCGTGATTGCTATTTCTACGACTCCAATACAGGCAGTGTTAACTTTACAGAAGCTGATTCTGTAAGTTTAGAACATGAAAGTGATGCTGATTTTGAAAGCAATATGGGAGCAAGTTAAATGAAAGGAAACAGGGATAATTCGGTTGTTGTGAAAATTTTCAGTATTAAGATTTTTGGATCTTGAATAAAACTTGGTTAATTTACGCCCTTGGTGGTGGTTGGGGACATTTAACTCGCGCTTTATCTCTGGGAAGAATTGCCGCAAATCACAGAAAAGTCAGAATTATTACAAATAGTCCCTATGCACAGCAAATAAATCATGAGGGTTGCTTAGTGCATTGGATTCCCGATAATCATGGGTTTTCGGCAACTTGTATCCAAGTACGGGAAATTTTACTGAATACTCATTATGATTGCTTGATTATTGATACCTTTCCTAGAGGTTTGGGGGGTGAGTTGGCAGATATTTTACCTGAGTTATATCCAATACCCCGGATTTTAATTCATCGGGATATTAACCCGCGCTATATTACTGCCAAGGGTTTGCAGTCTTTTGTTGCGGAAAATTTTGCTGCGGTGATTGTACCAGGAGAAGGTACAGATTTAGGTTTGTGTGACTTGCCTGGTGTAAAGCATACCGCACCTTGGTTGATTCGTCATGCTGGGGAATTACCAGATAAAATTACCATGCGATCGCGTATCCTCAAAGTTGATGCATCTATCAAAACCATTCTTGTTTGTGCCGCCGGTCAAACATCAGAATTAAGTATTTTTGCTCAAATAGCGCTGCGACTACATCAAGATTTTCCTAAATGTGCGGTAAGAATTTTAGCCCCTGATTGTCCGGTAAATTTTCCAGAGGCTTTATGGGTATCTCACCATCCGGGTATTGAATGCCTAGCAGCAGCTGATGTAGTTGTAGGTGGGGCTGGATACAACACAGTTTACGAATGTGCAGCTGTGGGTGTACCTTTAGTAGCATTAGCTTTTCATCGACTGTACGATCGCCAAAGCAAAAGAGCTTGTAAAGCCTACTGGGTAAGAAATATTGAGGAAGCAGTTACCACTGTAAGAATGCTTCTAGACCAAGTAAAAACACAAACAAATTCCTCTGTGTCAGCTTATGTTAACGGTGCTGTGCAAGCAGTGAATCAGATTATGAGTTATAAATTGTGAGTTATGAGTTTTATCTTCATAAAACCAATTTGAACAAAGAATACGACAGATAGAAATCTGGAGTCCCAGATAGAGTCTGACTTTCTAAAATTACGAATTACTAACTTTTTACCTGTATTGAATCGTGAATCTACGCCGCCTGATTCCAATTTTTGATGATTCCGTCTCCAGCTGGGCATTAGAGGCGCGGTTGCTGCGCTGGTTAACATTGATTTGGCTGTTTGTCGGATTGATCATGCTGTTTTCGGCATCCTATCCTGTTGCTGACGTGCGCCAGGGAGATGGACTGTACTACTTTAAGCGCCAACTAATGTGGGTTTTAGTTTCCTTGATTGGATTCAACATGATTGTGAATCTTCCTTTACGGAAAATTTTGGGAATGTCCCATTGGTTTTTAGGACTATTTTTGGCGTTAATTTTTGCTACTTTAATCCCAGGAGTTGGTAGAAAAGCTTTCGACGCAGCACGTTGGATCGCCATCGGGCCTATTCCGCTTCAACCTTCGGAACTGATTAAACCCTTTTTGGTACTGCAAAGTGCGCGACTGTTTGGACAATGGGAACGATTAAGTTGGCTAGCGCGCTTAACTTGGTTAGGTGTTTTCTGTCTAGTGCTTCTAGGCATTCTTGCCCAACCTAACTTAAGTACAGCCGCACTCTGTGGGATGACTATTTGGTTAATTGCCCTGGCTGCTGGATTACCTTACAAATACTTGGGAGGAACAGCAGTTGGTGGTCTATTATTAGCGCTAATCAGTATTAGCCTGAAAGAGTATCAGCGTCGGCGGGTAATGTCGTTTCTCAACCCTTGGGCAGATCCTACAGGTGATGGTTATCAACTAGTACAAAGTTTGCTAGCCGTGGGTTCTGGTAAAACTTGGGGGGCTGGATTTGGTCTTTCCCAACAAAAGCTGTTTTATCTGCCAATTCAGGACACCGATTTTATTTTTGCCGTGTTTGCCGAAGAATTTGGCTTTGTTGGCAGTATGGTGTTTTTGGTACTTTTAGCCTTATTCGCCACCCTAGGATTAATCGTGGCACTAAAGGCGAAGAATACAGTAAATCGATTGGTAGCGATCGGTGTGACAATTGTGATGATTGGACAATCATTACTACATATTGGTGTGGCTACAGGTGCCTTACCAACTACAGGTTTACCTCTACCCATGTTTAGTTATGGTGGTAATTCTATGATTTCTAGCTTAATAGGTGCGGCTTTGCTGATTCGAGTAGCCCGCGAGAGTAGTGAAGCTGAAGTTGTACCATTGCGAAGAGACCAGTCTGAAAATAAGCGACAACGGCGGATATTTCAGAAAAATAAAATTTAACAAAACTGCAAACCACTTTTAACTCAGCACTCAGCACTCAGCACTTTGCTACAACTCGTAATCCCATAATTATTAAGTCCCTTTCAACGCCGTCAAGTTCGGCAACTTTCGGCAAATGTCCCCATTGTTGAAACCCGAATGTTTCAAACAGCTTTAAACTGGGTTGATTGTGGGCAAAAATAAAACCCAAAAGCGTGTTTAAACCTAAATGATGACTTTCGCGGATTGCTTGGGCTAGGAGTTGCCGTCCTAAGCCACATCGATGAACTGACGGGGCAATGTAAATACTAATTTCGGCGGTGGAATTGTAAGCTGGCCGCCCATAAAATGATTGAAAACTCAGCCAGCCAACAACTACACCCTCTATTTCTATCACCCAAAGTGGCCGTTTTGCAGGCGATCGCCCTTGAAACCAAGCAAGGCGACTGCTTACTGATACTGGTTCTAAATCAGCAGTTGCCATGCGACTGGGAATGGCAGCATTATAAATTGCCACTATTGCAGGCAAGTCAGTTTCAATCGCATGGCGAATACTCATTGCTGCCGTCTCGTCTTTGAAGAATCTTCAGAAAATATTTAATAATAATACAGGCTTCATCAAACTCAGTGCTGAGTTAAGACAGCACCGCAGGCACTGCCAAGTCTATCAATACTTCACTACTTAGCACTACTGAAGCTGATTTTTCAACATTCATCCTAGAGAAACAGATAAATTTCTCATATTGGGAAGAACAAATATTTTTTTATTTAAGTAAGTATATCTCTATTCGTGAAATTGGGAGTAGATAAATTTATAGACTCCTCTTTCAGCAATATCCCTGGCTGGAATTTTATCCTCAATCCTGACATAATCAGCCCAATCATTAAACTTTCTAAAAACAAGTATTTCCTAGTCTTTTACCACAATTAACATAAAATTTGGCTTAATTTTTGTAGCTAGTATTACAAAAAATATTTTTATTTTAAATATAGAAAATGAAAAATCCATTTACAGCTAAAGATAGAGGTTAATTTTATTAGCTCTACCTATGATTAATATAGTTATAAATATTTAAAGTTGAGCATTTATGTCTAATAAAATAGTTAAAGATAATGACATTTCTCCAGAGAATCATGATAAAAATTTAACTTTAAACTTAGAATTTGCTCAATTTATCAGTAAATTTAAGACTGGTGTTTGGCTATTTGGTATTCCATCTTGGATTTTTGGAATAACCGATAGGAGTTGGGCGGCATTTGCTGATGGCTATTTATCGACTATGGAAATTTTCCAGCTTTTGACTACATCCTTCTTTTTTGTAAGCTGGCTGTATTTAAAACCTGAAATCGAAGATAACCAAGAGCAAGGATGCTTATGCCCAATCCAAGCAAATAAGTTGGCGTTGAAGAAAAGGCACATGATTAGCCAGGAGTATATTTTACCTTTTCCTTATTTGTGCCAAATCTATCATTTATTGAATTTAAAACATTTAGAAACTGTTCATGGTTTAAGCCTAAATAACCTAAAAATATTGAATATTAGCTATTTCCAACCAACAAGCATTGGTGGCATAATCAAATTTCAAACAGTTTTAGATTCTCCAGTCAATCCGCTAAGAATTTGGAGACGGCCGATTGTGGAAGTAGATTTAATTTTACATACTCCCTATACTATTGAATTAAGTATTCCAGTTTACAATAACAAAAGAATAATTGTCATCTTTCAGACTTTTCCCTTAACGGAGAAAGAGCATCAATTATTTATAGATATTTACAGTGATTTAGATTGGCCTAAGCCATTACTGCAAATCCTGTTACATTTTGCTTCTTGTTTAACACTTTTTGAAGATTTACCTTATCTACGTAAATTGGCTGAAGTAAATGTAGAGCGTTTATTTAAATTAAGTATGTTTTCTAACAACGCAAGTACGTTGCTGTTTAAAAGATTTGTGGAACTATATGGTACAAATGGAACCACGACTAAAATGATTGAAGGAAATCATTGTAGTAGGGGACAGGAGACAGGAGACAGGGGACAGGCTTGAAAATTTGTATCCTGTTGTCCCTTTGTTCTTCTATAATGGAAAATTTTTAAATTAAAGAACAAATGTAACTTGGAAATTTCATACTCTGATTCAGCTACGTTTTCGGAGATGTCTATTTGTCAGTTCCTGAAATTAAGCCCGTGCTAGCAAGGGGGCTGCTGCTAGTAATGTTTTGGTGTAAGGGTGTTGAGGATTGGCAAAAATTTGTTTTGTAGGGCCAATTTCCACAATTTTGCCACTATTCATTACAGCGATGCGATCGCACAAAAACCTTGCTAACCACAAGTCATGAGTAATAAACAAGTACGTTAACTCAAATTCTGTTTTTAATGCCAACATTAAATCTAGTACTTGCGACTGTACACTAGCATCTAACATACTCACGGGTTCATCGCAAATCAACAGTTTAGGACGAGTAATCAATGCACGAGCTATAGCTACTCTTTGCTGTTGTCCTCCAGATAAATCAGATGGGTAACGCTGATAATAAACTTCTGGAGGTGTTAATCCCACTTTCTCCAGCATCCACAAAACTTTTTCTTTTGCCTTAGCCGTATCAGCAAGATTGTGGATAAATAACGGATCTGCTATGCTTTGTCCCACTGTCATCGCCGGATTCAGACATGCATGGGGATCTTGAAAGATCATTTGCATTTCTCGTCGTGAGGAACGAATTGCTTGACGCGTAATGGTCGTCAAATCTTGTCCTAAAAATTCGACTTTGCCAGATGTGGGACGAACGAGTTGCAATATTGTCCTTGACAGGGTACTCTTGCCGCAACCTGACTCGCCAACTAAGCCGAAAATTTCCCCTCGATACAGTTCGAGGTTGATCCCATCTACGGCTTTAATCGTCTGTCCTTGTCCTTTAAATAATCTTTCAACAAAGTTCGGTTCTATAGTGTAATGCTGCTTGAGTTCCGTAACCCGCAATATTGGTGAGAGTGAAGATATTTCCTCACTCTCACCTTCTCCACTCCCTTGATCAACTGCTTGAATATGCAAAGCTGCTTTTAATAGCGATCGCGTATATTCATGTTGGGGTTGTCTAAATACAGATTCGGTAGCACCCATTTCTACCATTTTGCCGTTATACATCACACCAATGCGATCGCAATACTCGCCCACCATTGCTAAATCGTGAGAAATCAACAGCAGCGCCATGTTTTCCTCACTGCACAGCCGCGTTAATTCTTGTAAAATCTGTGCGGAAACTGTGACATCTAAACTGGTGGTGGGTTCATCAGCCACAATTAACTTGGGGTTGAGAAGTAAAGCTAAGGCGATCGCTACCCGTTGCCGCATTCCGCCGCTAAACTCATGAGGATACTGAGACCAACGACTTTCCGGAATATTCACTTTTGCCAAAGTGGCGATCGCTTTTTCTTTGGCTTCCCGCGTTGATAATTCCGGTGAGTGCGCCTGAAGAGTTTCGATGCAATGTTTACCAATTGTCATCAATGGATCAAGGCGTGTCATGGGATCTTGAAAAATCAATGCCACTGCCTCTCCCCGAAATTTCCGCAACTGGTTAGGCATTAAATCAAACACAGACTGACCTTGAAATGTCACCCGTCCTTCAATCCGACTAGACGAGGGTAACAAGCGCATTGCCGCCCTTCCTAAGGTAGACTTACCACAACCAGATTCCCCCACTAAACCCATTCTTTCACCACTTTGTAAGGTAAAAGACACATCATCTATTGCCCAGTTTGTTGCTGCTGCATCATGCTGAGGATAAGCAACTCGCAAATTTTCAATACAAAATAAGGCTTCACTCATAGTTAGTTATTAGCCCTGAGCTACCAGTTGGGATAATTTTAAATTTAAGCTAGTCTATCAGATTAGCAATAGTGGGCGAATATTTACCAGGCGATCGTCTGCAAGTAATTAAGTTTAAGATTCGTCTCACAAAGCTTTTCTGATTACCTCAGTATCCAATTCTAATAATTCTGCAATTTCCTGAATACTAAGTCCCCGTTGCACAAGCTTTGGCACAATTTTTAACTTAGCTTTTAGTTCACCTTCTTCTTTACCTTCTGCTTTAGCTTCTTGATAAACTTTAGTATTTTTCAGCAAATTTAAATTTAGCATGGCTTCTATTTCCTCGCGGCTTAAATTAGGAAACTTGTAGACGACAATTGTCTCTATAAATTCTATAACTTTTCTTTGGCTAAAAGTGTCTGTTAATTCCTCCTCAGCTTTGTCAATAAGGAAAATACTTGTAAACAATCGATCATAAAATTCATCATCTTTGTAAAACTGAATTTCTACAAAGTACAGTGGTTCCTGATGAAACTCTTCAAGCGGAAAAAATACTCCATCTAAGCGAAAGCTTTTTTGTTTAATTTCTGGTGCAGTAAACTCATATAGCAATCTTATTTGATTTGCAAATAGCGAGATGCTCAGATCCCCGACTTCTTCAAGAAGTCGGGGATCTTTTTTGTTCGTCTGTTTTCATTAATACGAATTAATCACACATTTTATTCCCAGAGTATTAAACTAATCTTTGCGAGGGTTGTTTAGCAAACTGCTTATTTAGATTAAAGATAATTTTTAATTATCTTCATGAAAAGTTTTTCAAATCAAGAAAGCAGCATTCACCCCTCCCCACCTTTACTGTTTTTCAACTTGTTGCAAAAATAACTTTCAATTGCCAGTCAAAAATGGGATGATGTGATCACCAACGAAAAAGGTGAACAATTGTTATTTTTCCTCCTCAGCTTTTTGTTGGAGAATGGCATCACAGTATTGTATAAGAGTTGTCAGGCGATCGCCTATGGTTTTCAGTCTCCCTTGGGCAGTAGATGCTTGCCGTGCTCCTTGAAAAAACATGACATCGATTTCCAACAGCCGCAGCTGTTTACTGATTTCAGTCCGAAAAGATTGCACTCGCGAGTCTCCATCAGCCAAGGGGACAATTTGCTGCTGAAACACTTGCTGCAACGCAGCTACACGTTGTCGAAGTGCAGCTGCATCTACTTGGGTGGAGGTGGTATCGGAGCGTAATTGTACTAGCAAGGTTGCTAGTGCCTGATATTTCTCAAGATTTAGAGACATCCAGTGCTAGTTAAGATAGTATTAATGTCAAGAAAATTTTCTTTTAGAATAAACTTTTTCAGATTCTTATTAAAATTGTCAGCCTCAAATCGGATCTTTGAGGCTTTATTTGCAATAAATGGATTTTCCGCCGTATGATTCTTTCACCCCGGACTAGTTAATTACCACAGGCAATTGGAGAACCATTATCATTTTTTTTCCCATCTCTGGCTGACAGTATTTTCTGACCACGGTACTGTCAATCAAGTCCATCTCTTACTTATCTACCGATCACCTTTAGTCTCTATTGTATGAGCAGCATACTTATAAATTCCACAATCGATCTTGCCCTTCCGGAATGGCTCCAGAAATGCTTAAGGGAGTCATCAGCAAATAGGGGCGAAACCGAAGATGACCGAAGGCATAGTGATGCAGTCTTGATTGGTCAGGCATTTGAATTTGCTTATCAACTGCATCAAGGTCAGTACCGCAAATCCGGAGAACTGTACATCAGTCATCCTGTGGCTGTAGCTGGATTGCTGCGAGATTTGGGGGGCAGTCCTGCTATGATAGCAGCTGGATTTCTTCATGATGTAGTTGAAGATACAGATGTCACAATTGAAGAAATAGAAGAACGCTTTGGAGCCGAAGTACGACAATTGGTGGAAGGTGTCACCAAACTTTCTAAAATCAATTTCAAAAGCAAAACTGAAAGCCAAGCAGAAAACTTCCGGCGGATGTTTTTGGCAATGGCGCAGGATATCCGGGTAATTGTGGTGAAGTTGGCAGACCGTTTGCATAATATGCGAACTTTACAATACATGTCAGAGTCTAGCCGTCGCCGTAGCGCGCAGGAAACCCGCGATATTTTTGCCCCCTTAGCAAATCGCTTGGGAATTTGGCGGATTAAATGGGAACTGGAAGATTTGTCTTTTAAGTATCTGGAACCAGATGCTTTTCGCGAAATTCAACAACATGTTTCCGAAAAACGGGCGGCGCGGGAAGAGAAATTGGCCAAAGCTACAGATATGTTGCGGGAGCGTTTGCAGCAAGCCGGAATTGACTGTCAAGATATCAGTGGTCGTCCCAAGCATCTTTATAGCATTTATCAAAAAATGCAACGGCAGCAAAAAGAATTTCATGAAATTTACGATTTGGCTGCGCTGCGGATTATTGTCCAAACCAATGAGGAATGCTATCGGGCTTTGGCAGTAGTTCATGATGCTTTTCGCCCGATTCCCGGTAGATTTAAAGACTACATTGGATTGCCCAAGCCTAACCGTTACCAATCGTTGCATACTGGAGTGATTGGACTGACTGGTCGTCCTTTGGAGGTACAAATTCGCACACTGGAAATGCATCATATCGCTGAATATGGTATTGCAGCCCATTGGAAGTACAAAGAAACAGGTGGTTCCACTAGCCAATTAACCACCACAGATGAGAAGTTTACTTGGCTGCGCCAGCTGCTGGAATGGCAAAGCGATCTCAAGGACGCTCAAGAATATCTTGATAGTGTCAAAGACAATCTATTTGAAGATGATGTCTATGTCTTCACCCCTAAGGGGGATGTTGTACCCTTGAGTCCCGGTTCTACCTGTATAGATTTTGCTTATCATATTCACACAGAAGTGGGGAACCATTGTGCAGGGGCACGAGTAAATGGACGAATGGTACCCTTGTCAACGCGGCTGCAAAATGGGGATATTGTGGAGATTATCACCCAAAAGAATAGCCATCCTAGTTTAGATTGGTTGAACTTTGTCAGGACTTCCGCCGCCAAGTATCGGATTAAGCAATGGTACAAGCGATCGCGCCGCGATGAAAATGTGGCTCGGGGACGAGAGTTGTTAGAAAAAGAACTGGGTAAAACTGGTTTTGATAACTTGCTGAAGTCGGAAGCAATGCAAACTGTGGCGGAAAAATGTAATTACCACAGCGTAGAAGATTTACTTGCTGGTTTGGGTTACGGTGAAATTACTCTCAACTTAGTATTAAATCGTTGGAGAGAAGTAGCCAAAGGACAACAACCAGCTAACGTTGTCCCTCTATTTCCTCCCAAAGAGGCAACTACATCAAAAGCTGTGCGAGATGCACCACCTATCAGCACACGTCCTTGTGATTCGCCAATTATTGGCGTAGAAGGGCTAGTGTATCATTTAGCTGGGTGTTGTACCCCCATTCCTGGTGAACCAATTATCGGTGTCGTGACGCGGGGTAGAGGAATTTCCATCCATCGCCAAGGGTGTAGCAATCTCGAAAGTGTAGAGTATGAGCGCTTAGTACCAGTTAGTTGGAACTGTGCTACCGAAATTAGCAGTCGTCCGCACACTTATCCAGTCAATGTCCAAATCGAAGCGCTTGACCGTGTAGGGGTGCTAAAAGATATTTTGTCACGGTTGAGTGACCAAGGGATCAATGTGCGTCATGCTCAGGTAAAAACAGCTATTGGTCAACCAGCATTAATAGACTTGGGAATAGATATACGCGATCGCTCTCAACTTGAGCAAGTGTTTACTCAAATCAAGAAGATGAGTGACATTTTGAATATCCGCCGCCTCGGTCAAATTGATGAGTAAAGTATAAAAATACTGCGCTGATTGTTTGTAGTGACGCGTACATAGGTTGGTTGAGGTACGAAATCTAACATTTGTCAGGCTTTGTCGTGTTTTGCACTTTGCCAACCTATAATCATCCTAGATGAGTTACAAATTGACTCGTTAAGGTAGGGAACAAGAAGGAAAAATTTAGACTAACTCCGCGACTGAATTTTACGAATTAATTCATAAAAAGGTTGCCAATTATCTTCCTGGGTGATGGGTTCCCAAATTGATTCAATCACAGGTCTTAACAACACTGTTTGAGGATTACAATCAGTAAGAGTTTGGGAAATTACATCCATTTGTTCAGGGTCAAAATTATTCAAAAGTTTATGGTATAGCACACACCAATTATCAAAAAGATTTGATGCCCCTGATGCTGGCACAATATCGGAGTTTTTCAATACCAGCGCTGGTTCATCTCGCCATTCAGGTGAAAAAGTACGAGCCATTTCATAAAAAAACTGATGATAACCAACTTGGCTATCTTGTAAGAATTGAGTAGTTAAATTTACCAGATCATCTGCTTCTGCACACTGCAATTGTGCAAAACCCAACTTTTTCAACATTAAAGAGCGGTATTCAGCCTGATAATATTTATTAAATTTTGCTAAACCTGTCTCCATTGCAGCTTTGTCAATAATTGCCTTTAATGGCTCTTGAAACATTTCTAAATTCAATTGGCAAATACTTGGCTGATGGCCATAACAATAGCGTCGATAATAATCGAAATAAGCTGCCGTAAAAGACGGGTCATAAGTCGGAATAAACGCATAAGGGCCATAGTCAAAACTTTCTCCTGTAATCGACATATTGTCAGTATTCAGGACTGCATGACAAAAGCCAGCCGCCATCCACTGTGCTGCTAGTTCTGCGACTCTTTGGACTAATTCTCCATAAAATAAGACATATTGGTCTTTTTGCCCAAGTAAATGGCGGTAATAATACTCAATTACATGGTCTAACAGTTTCTGACTTAAATCTGGACGCTGGAGATAGTGTAACCGCTCAAAAGTGCCAAAGCGAATATGAGATCTGTTCATCCTCACCATCACAGATGAACGTGTCGGTGAAGGTTCATCACCCCGCCACAGGGATAAACCAGTTTCAATCATGGTCAAACAGCGAGAGGTGCGTACCCCCAACTGGTGCAATGCTTCTGCTGCTAGAACCTCTCGTACCCCACCTTTGAGTGTCAGCATTCCATCGCCACCACGAGAGTAGGGAGTTTTTCCAGAACCTTTTGTCCCAAAATCATATAATTCGCCATCAGTACCACGTACTTGGCCGTAGAGAAAGCCTCTACCATCACCCAAGTTAGGATTATATTCACCAAACTGATAGCCGTGGTAACGCAGTGCTAACAATGGCTTGCGTCCGTGAAATTTGCCAAAGGTGGTAATGAAATCTTCGTCTGTAACAGCTTGGGTATCTAGTCCCAAAAGAGGTAACAATGCGTCGTTGCGCCAGCGCAGAATGTGTTGGGGAAATTCGGCGGCCATGACTTCATCATAGTAATCATTACCCAAAGATGCCAAAGCCGGTTCGTAGTTGAGGGTGAGAAAAGAATTGTGAGAATTTTCGTGGTTGGGAGTTTCGGCCAGAGTCATTACGAGCAAAGCTAATTGATTCTATCTTTCATACTAACTCTGGCAGAAGAGGCAGTGTGAATTACAAAGTTAAACTTTAGACTGCAACTAGGTATAAAACACAATTTATAGTTTTGACGCAGAAAGCTGCTCAGTACTAATAAAAGTAATAGTATTCATCAGTAAAATCTATGTATTAAAAATTAATTTTTGGCTTAATTCCCAAAGATAAATTTTTACTTGTACTAAAATTCCATTAATTATCAATAACCAACTGGATTGACCAAGCCTTTTAAGTGTAAAACTAAATTTTGCCATCTAGAATCCCAAACAAAATTTCAACTACTCATTTAAAATCCAGAACCAGATGAGTCGGCAGAAATAGTACTTCAGATTTGTAGACAATCTAAAATCTGCCACAAGTTGAGTTGACATATAAAACATGCTGGTTTTAACTAAACTTTAAATAATTAAAACTATTAATAAGATGTATGATATTTAATATAGAAATATTTTTGATTTTTTCATTTTTATAGACACTATAATATTAAAATAAACCCTTATGTTAAAAATATAAAAATTTTCAGTTACACTGATGTTATCAGTAATAATTATGTTAATTTTAGTATAAATACAGCATAAAGAAATACAACTAAATTACATAAAACAAAACTGAAAAATTAGTACATACAATGACATAATAAGCGTTTATAAACAGGATCATTGATAACCTTCATCCACCTGAAACACTTTTTGATAGTTAACCTCAAGCACAGTATATGGATGCGGAAAACTGGACTTATAGACTACAAAGGGCACTACCAATGAGTTCCCGCGCACTGCTGTTAGTCAATCGTTATGCCCGCCAAGGAGAAAAGCGTCTGTCGGAAGCAATTCATTGTCTTGAGCAACTAGGCTTTGATTTAATTGAGGAGTCCGCAGAAGATCCCAAACAGCTTGCCGAAGTTATTGTTCGCCACCAGCATGAAATTGACTTGGTAATTATTGGCGGTGGTGATGGTACTCTCAATGCCGCAGTCGATGCTTTAGTTGATACTCAATTGCCTTTGGGAATCTTACCTTTGGGAACTGCCAATGACTTGGCCAGGACTTTGGGAATTCCTAACTCCTTAAACGAAGCTTGTAAAGTTATTGCCTACGGAGAACTGCGACGTATTGACTTAGGGTGGGTGAATGGCAAGCACTTTTTTAATGTTGCTAGTCTGGGATTGAGTGTGAAAATTACCCAGCGACTTACCAAAGAAGTCAAACGTCGTTGGGGTATATTTGCTTATGCTGCCACTGCATTGCGAGTAATTTGGGAAGCTAGACCCTTTAGTGCAGAAATTAAGATTAATGGTAAATCTTTTCGTGTGAAAACGGTACAAATTGCCGTCGGCAATGGCCGCTATTATGGGGGTGGCATGGCAGTAGTTCATGACGCTACCATTGATGATCAAAGACTGGATCTCTATAGTCTAGAAATAGAACATTGGTGGCAAATTATTCCTTTACTGCCTGCAATGCGACAAGGAAGGCATATTTATTGGCGGGGTGTTCGTACCATTCAAGGGCAGGAAATTGAGGTTTATACACGTAAACCACTTCCTATCAATACGGACGGTGAAATTACAACCTATACTCCTGCTCATTTCCGGGTAATCCCTGAGGCTATAGGTGTTTTAGTACCACCAATTGAAGTATTTTGAGGTTTAAAAGTTGAATTGATAAATCAAATAATGATAAGTTAAAATACATCTACAGTAAATAGCAATTTGATCATATCTAGAAAATCTGTGAGTGCATTTGTATTCACATTAATATAGTTAACTAAAGCGGGGTATTGTGACCAATCACATCAACTCACGCCAAATGCATTTGAGATTTTCTCAAGAAATTAAGTTTTTGCTGCAACGCTTGGCCGAACAGCCTTTAACTCTAGGCGATATTCTGGCAGAAACCTCCGAAAGAGGTTTTAACTTAGTAATTACATTGTTAGTTCTACCATTTTTGTTTCCTACACCACCGGGATTAACTGGCCCTTTTGGTGTTGCTTGCTTGCTGTTGTCAGTACAGATGATTTTGGGTAGGCGATCGCCTTGGCTACCTAAAAGAATAGCTAATTACAAATTTCCTCGTCCTTTTGCTCAGTTACTGTTACAAAATCTGCGGCGCTTAACCAAGGTAGTAGAGAAAATAGCTCGTCCCCGGCTGGCAAAAATTGCCCATCATCCTTTAACTTGGCGCATCAATGGGTTTTGTATTTCTTGGTTGACCGTATTATTAATTTCACCAATTCCCTTTACAAATCCCATACCCACTGTAGGTATTTTACTTTTAACAATTGCCACTATCGAATCTGACGGTTTACTGATTTGTTTTAGCTACGCGATGACTACCTTAATTACCTTGTTATTTGCATTTATTGGTTATGCACTGTGGTTAGCTCCCGGTTTGCTGCCAGCGATATTTAGGTGATTGACGCAATCGGGAATCAGCATCTTCATCAAAGCAAAAATTAACATCCGCACGATCGCTTTATTTCTAGGCAGGCAAGTCTCTTTTCTTCCTTCCACCTTCTACCCCCTAGCCGCAAACGCCGAGTAGTGTAAAAATATCTTTACTTTCATAGCTTCAAAAACGAACCATGACAATGCATTCTACTCTCCAACGTGCATTTACTGAGCGCCGCGTCCTCAAAGTGATTAGCGGCTTGAATAACTTTGATCGCGATCGCGTCGCTGCTACTATCAAAGCTGCTGAACTTGGTGGCGCTACTTTTGTCGATATTGCCGCCGATTCTACTTTAGTGCAGTTAGCTAAAAACTTGATAAATTTACCAGTTTGTGTATCAGCCGTAGAGCCAGAAAAGTTTGTCCAAGCTGTGGCAGCTGGTGCAGATTTAATTGAAATTGGGAATTTTGATACTTTTTATGCCCAAGGTCGCAGATTTGAGGCAGAGGAAGTTTTAGCACTAACGCACCAAACCCGCGCCCTCCTGCCAGAAATCACCTTATCTGTGACTGTTCCCCACATCCTGGAACTAGATCAACAGGTACAGCTAGCAGAGGAACTGGTAAAAGCTGGAGCCGATATTATCCAAACAGAAGGCGGTACCAGTAGCCAACCAGCACACCCCGGCACTCTGGGATTAATGGAAAAAGCTGCTCCCACCTTGGCAGCAGCTTATGAAATTTCTCGTGCAGTATCCGTACCAGTATTGTGTGCTTCCGGCATTTCTAGCGTGACAGCACCACTAGCGATCGCCTCTGGTGCAGCTGGTGTTGGTGTCGGTTCCGCGATTAACCAACTCAATAGCGAAGTAGCCATGATTGCTGCTGTGCGTAGCTTAGTTGAAGCCTTAGCAAGTGCAAACAGCCGGGCGATCGTCTAGTTGAGTTGGGGACTGGGGACTGGGGACAAGGGGATGAATTTACCTACCCAATGTCCTACTCAGCACTCAGCACTCAACACTTTATCCAAGGTATAAATCACCTGGTCTTGCTGTTCATGGGTCAGTTCTGGGAACATGGGTAAGGAAAGAACTTCCTGACAAGCCAACTCTGCCACTGGTAGTTGCCCTGGCTGATAACCCAAACTTTGATAAACTGGCTGCAAATGTAAAGGATGGGGATAGTAAACCATTGAACTCACTCCCCGTTCTTGCAGTTGACTACGTATCGAGTCTCGGTAAGTGGCGCTAGTACCATTTCGCCCCTCGCTAGAGATGCGAATGGTGTATTGATTCCATACACCAACGCCTCCAGCTAATTCTTGGGGTGCAATGATCCCAGAAACTCGACTGAGAAACTGTTGGTAATAAGCTGCGATCGCCTGCCTTTGCTTGTTCCAAGTATCAAGATAACGCAGCTTAATTTGGAGAATAGCCGCCTGTAGGGCATCCAAGCGGCTATTTACACCAATTTCTTCGTAGTAATAGCGGTTTTTCTGTCCATGTTCCTTGAGTACCCGCAGCCTAACAGCAAGTTCTGGATCGTTAGTAATAATTGCCCCACCATCGCCACATCCACCCAAATTTTTAGTAGGGTAGAAACTAAAACAACCAATATGTCCTATACTGCCGACTTTTTGCCCACCCCAACTTGCTCCTGTGGATTGAGCGCAATCTTCAATCACTGCTAAATTGTGAGATTGAGCGATCGCCATTAGTGCTGTCATATCCACTGGTTGCCCAAATAAATGAACTGGGATAATAGCTTTAGTTTGAGGTGTAATCGCCGCAGCTATTTGCTGCAAATCGAGATTAAACGTAGTAGTGTCTATATCAACAAAAATTGGTTTTGCACCTACAGCGCTGATGACTTCAGCCGTTGCCACAAAAGTGAAGGGTGTGGTAATTACTTCATCACCCATACCAATTTCTAAGGCTCGTAGTGCTAAGTAGAGCGCATCTGTACCAGAGTTACAAGCTATACAATTAGTCACCTGATGATAGGCAGCAAATTGTTGCTCAAAGCCTTCAACTAGGGGGCCGCCAATATAACGCCCGGAAGCCAAAACCTCTAAAACAGCTGCACTCACTTCTGCTTCGATGGAGGCGTATTGCTGCTTGATGTCAAAGGCAGGAATAGAATTTACGCTTTGGATCATGAGTTTTCATTTTATCTGAAGATACAAAGGATGCACTTCGACGGCCAATTTTTGCTGATTGAGATGTTTGTCAAAAAGCCTTTTAAAGACTGTCGTCCCGGATACGCATCTAAAGAGGGATATTACTGAAATTATTTTATGGTAAAGGATAACATTGGTTGGCAGAAAATATCATACATATCAACCAAGATCCAACACCTTAAATTAAAGTTCCAAAAACTGAGGATTGGGAGTAGGGAGTGGGAAAAAATATTTTCATGTTTTCTAGTGAACAGGAGATGGAGTACTCATGCCAGATTTGATCAAGCTAGATTTGGTTGATTTAGCTATGGCCGTAGGATTGATGGCGATCGCCATTGGTTTATCTGCCTGGGAAAAATTAGGACTAGAGTGGAACTTAGCGATTGCTACTGGCAGAACCATCCTCCAACTACTCGTATTAGGATACGTTTTAGACTTCATCTTTGCTTTAGACAATGTTTGGGCAGTTTTGGCGATTTTAGCAGTAATTTTGACGATTACGGCGATTGTGTCCCGAAATCGCATCAGTCCCAAAATTCCCCAAGTTTTGCCTTTGGTATGGGGTGCAATTTTAGTTAGTACTGCTTTGACAGTGCTTTACACGATTTTCTTGATTATTCAACCAGATAGATGGTACGAACCGCGTTATGTAATTCCGTTAGCAGGAATAATTTTAGGTAATGCGATGAACGCCGCCGCGATCGCGGGAGAACGTCTTGTTAGCACCATGAACACCCAAACTTTAGAAATTGAAACTCATTTGAGTTTAGGTGCAACTCCCCAGCAAGCAGTCAGCCAATACCGCAAAGAAGCCATTAGAGCCGCATTTTTGCCGACTCTCAATCAAATGATGCTAGTAGGTATGGTAGCCATCCCTGGAATTACCACCGGACAGTTACTCGCAGGAATCAGACCTTTAGATGCTGTCTCCTACGAAATTTTAATTATTTTCATGGTGGCGATCGCCAATTTGTTGACAACGATTTTAGTGACTAAAGGTTTATATCGTCAGTTTTTCAATTCCGCCGACCAATTGGTAAGGTGAAAAATAGGGAATAGGGAGTAGGGGGTAAACTTCCCAATCCCCAATGCCCAATCCTCAATGCCCTAAAATGAAAATTGACGTTCTCCAGTAGCCACAGTGTCAGAATCTCTGCCATTACGCGATAGCTATCTCGCTTTAATTGATGAAATTGTCCAAGCCACGCTCCAGGGCAAAATTAGCTCTGTAGAAATGGTGTATCAATTATTGCAGAAAAATATAACTTCGGGGACAGGAGAAGTCTTTGAATTAGCTTTGAGCGATCGCCTCAGCACCATTCAAGCTCAAGTGGATAGTCAAACAGATGAACTGAAGAAAGCTAAGGCTAATCGGAGTTTAAGAGCAATCAAGACTATTCAAAGTCAATGGCAGCGTTACGGAGAGCAAAATAAAGCTACAGAAGCGATCGCCTCGGCAGTTAAAGAAATTACTACAGCTGCTACTGATGAGCGTCTAGCTATATTTTTACGCATTATTGACCCGAATCAGAAGCACCCACCGAATGTACAGCAACTACAGCAATTATCCAAAGCTTTACAACAGTTTGCTCAAGTAAATACTGATTTACCAGAAATATCACAGGGAATTACCAGTGGTTTAACTACTTGGCAACGGCTGCAAGACCATTTGGTAAGTTGGATGTATGAGCGAAATCAGCAATTAGGATTTGGTGGCGTACCTGGAGAAAGTGGCCCTTGGGCAACTTGGGCCAAGCAGGTTAATAGTGATATCGCCCAAGCGTTGTTTCGGACTTTAGCCATGGAACAATCTGCCATTGAATTTGCCGAACGCCAAAGTAATATTACGCTGAGTGATTGGGTAGAAATTGCCTTAATTTTGCAGTACTTGCAACGAGGTTTAGTTAACTGGTTCGACCAACAAGCCTATAACATTCAAGCAGGGTCAAAGTTGTCAATTTCTACTTTTTTGACCTTTGCAGTGATTTGGAGTCAGTTAGCAAATGGTTTTCGTAGCAGGGCAGTATACAGTAATGCCTGTTCTCAAATCATGCTGCAAATTTTACGCAATTTTTCCCAGCGTTCATATTTTCCCCTCTACGGTGGAATTTTCGCTTCGTTTTCGGGCAGTTCTTTACGGGATGCTTTAGATTATCTGGATGAACCACTGCGACAAGTTGAAGGAACCCAAGAAAAAGCCAGAATATTGACGCTTTTAGGCTATTCGCAACGGGCATTAGGGCAATACCAACGCTCAATTCAGTTTCATCAGCAAGCACTGGAAATAGCCAGAAATGCAGGCGATCGCCCCTGTGAAATTGCTAATCTCAACCACCTCAGCCGTACTTATGTGCAAGAGCAGAATTATGCTGAGGCCATTAATTATAGTCAACGGGCATTAATGCTGAGTCGGCAAGCAGGGAACCGGACAGGAGAAGCCAACGCCCTGGTAAATTTAGGTTACAGCGAAGTGATGCAAGCGCAACAACTGAAACAAATAGAAACAGAAGTCTACGAAACGGCAATTAACTATTTAGAACAAGGTTTAAAGTTATCAGAACAGTTAGGAGATATTCAAAGTAAAGCCTTATGTTACAGTAGTTTAGGCATTGCCTATCTAGTTATAAATCAGCCACAAGAGGCAATTCCATATTTAGAAAATGGTTTTAAAACAGCCCAAGTTTCCGGTGATTTATATCTCCAAGGACGCAACTTAGCTTACTTAGCTGAAGCTTATTACAATTTACAAAATTCAGAAAAAGCTATTTACACTGGCAGTTTAGGAATGTACCTTTTGGAGCAAATTGCCTCTAGTGAATGGCGACAACCAGCAGGATTACTCACAATATTACAAGGTCAAATAGGGGCAGAAGCTTTCCAAAGTTTATTACAGCAACAGCGCTCTAAAATGATTGCAATTATCGGTGTAGATGGATATGATTATATTCCTCAATTGTTAGCAACATACAAAGAAAGTATGTAATTGATTAAAGAAGGAAAAAGTTTGGAGTCAGAAGGAAGAAGGAAAATTAGTGGTGGTCACTGAGCAGTTCGACAGGAGTTCGGCGAAGGCTCACTCGAGCCGCTCACTGTATCACCTGTCGAAGTGGGGATTGAAACCCACGACTAATTGCAGACCGCCAAATCATAGATGTGGTAGGGGATTTAAACCTATTTTGCAAGAAGAAAGAAGACTTCTTTCTTCTTCCCTCTTCCCTCTTCCCTCTTCCTTATTTAAGTAACTGTCATCAGTGAAAGTTGACCATCTTCCATATTAATAATGCGATCGGCAATATCTAAAATCCGATTGTCGTGAGTTACCAACATGATAGTGCATCCTTGTTCTTTTGCTAGACGCTGCATTAGGTCTACAACATCTCGACCTGTCTTTTTATCTAATGCCGCAGTTGGCTCATCTGCTAAAACTAATTTAGGGTGACTCACTAAAGCACGAGCGATCGCTACACGTTGTTTTTGTCCTCCTGAAAGGCTGTCAGGATAGTAGTCAACGCGCTCCCCCAATCCCACTTCCTGAAGCATTGCTTCAGATTTAGTGCGTGCTTCTTGACTGCTAATATCTTCATGCAGCTCAATTGACATTTGCACATTTTGTCTAGCACTCATAAATGGTAATAAATTATGAGCTTGGAAAATATAACCGATGTGGCGACGAGTTTGCACCATTTTTTCTTCATTTGCGCCATGCATTTCTTCGCCTAAAATTTTAATACTTCCCTCTTGAACGGAACGCAAAGCCCCAATTAATGATAATAAAGTAGTTTTTCCAGAGCCAGAAGGACCAGTCATTATGACAATTTCTCCCGGATATATTTCCAGGTTAATATCAAATAAGACCTGTTTTTTTAAAGAACTATTGCCATAATAATGGTTGAGATTACTAATAGCTATTACAGGTTGCGTAATATACATAGCCGTAGTCAAATAGGTTAGGACAGTATTGATTGTTGAAATCCTTGAAGCAAATAGGTTTACACGGGCTTTACGCCCTGCTACGCTCTAAGCGCAGCTATGCCCGCAGGGCTTTACAGTACTCAGTATTCAGCACTCAGCACTTTAATATAGTCCTTAAAAAATATCAGCCGGATCTGCGGATTTTAGTTTACCCACCGCAGTAGCACCAGAAATAAAACACATAATGATAGTTGATGCTAGGACAAATGTTGCTCTGGGGAAATTCATCACAATTGGTAGCAAGGTAGCTTGTTTAGCAAATTCATATTGAATTACAGAAATCAGTAAACCTGGTATATAACCTAAAATGGCAATAAACAAGGCTTGTTGCAGCACCATAGACAACAGATAATTATGACGATATCCCATTGCTTTGAGAGTGGCATATTCTGCTAAATGTTCCGAAACATTGCTATAAAGAATTTGATAAACAACCACCACGCCGACAATAATTCCTAGAGCTACTCCTAAGTTAAAAATAAAGCCAATTGCTGTACTACTTTGCCAATAATTTTTTTCAAAAGCTATTAATTCGGATTTTGAGAGAACTTTCACATCTTTGGGTAAGTAGTCTTTCAGTTTCTTGACAAAAGCATCAGCATCATTTCCAGGTTTTAATTTAATCAAGCCAATATTAATCAAGCCTTGCTGCCGACCACTGAAAATTCTGAGAAAGTTAAGATGGCTAGTAAGTAAATTACCATCAGATCCGAACGAGGTTCCCAGCTCGAATAATCCCGCTACTTGAACTTTGCGATTTATACCGCGATCGCTAATTTCTGCTGTGACGTTGCGCTGTTTTTCAAAGTCTGCCACAATAGGGCCAAATTCAGAGCGAGAACTACGATCAAATAAAACCATATCAGGTAATTTCAGGAAATTAATATTATCCTCAACTCCTGGAAAATTAAATATTGACTCTCTATCTTGAAATTCAAAACCAATCACAAAAATATTGCGCCAATAATCTCTAGTTTCGGGGTTTTTCCACTGCCCAAAACCCAAATAAATAGGATTGACAAAATCTACTTCCTCAAATGCCAAAGCTTGAGTTAAGCGTCTTTCGGGAAAGCTCTCCATCGCAATTAAGGATGTAGAACGCGGACTAATTAAAAAACAATCACCTTGTAAACCTTCATGGAGACGAACCGCACTATCAAACAAAGCATCACGAATGCCAAGCTGCATAAAAACAATGACAACTGCAAAGATAACTCCGGAAAGTGCAACAATTAATCGAGTTCTTTGATGGCTAAGTTGTAACCAGGCTGTAGGTAATTTACTGAACATAATTTTTGGTTAATTGCTAATGCTTTGTCTGGTTTCTGATGTATTAATCACCACTTTGACCTGTAAATTAGTTAAGCCTGCAACTCGCTGACTAGCTTCTGGATCGAGCTTAATTTTTACTTCGACTACTCTGGCATCTGCATCAGCAACGGGGTCAGTACCTAGCGCATCTTTTTTGCCAATTTGTAAACCAATTTCATCTACTGTTCCTTGTAAATCGCCTATTACTCTATCACCCCTAATTGTGGCTGTTTGACCTATACTGACTCTAGTAATATCGGTTTCATAAACTTCTGCCGTTACATACATTTGGTCAGTGTTTCCTAAGTCAACAATTCCCTCATTGCCAATTAGTTCACCTGGCCAGGTATGAACTTTCAGAACTTGACCATCTCTAGGCGATCGCACATAAGCTAAATCTAAATCTGCCCTAGCCCGTTGAGCTGCTGCTTGTGCAGCTTCAAATTCCATTTGAGCAATTTGTACATCCACAGGACGAACTTCTGCAACTGAGTCTAGGGTGGCTTGCGCTTCTTTAATCTGCTTTTGATTTGTGGCTACTGTGCGATTTAGGTTAGCTTTTGCTTCTTGAATATCTTCTTGATAAGAATTCACAATGCGGCTGAGATTTGCTTGGGCTTCCTTGAGCCGTTCTTGATTGGTGTCCCGTTGCAGGCAAAAACTATCACGTTGTTGAGCTGCTACCGCCCCATCTTTATATAAATTCTCATAGCGCTCACAATCAGTTTGGGAATTTCGCAACTCAGCTTTGATTCGCCCAATCGTCGCTTCTTGGGCGCTCTTTTCCCCTTGCAACTTAGCCTGTAAGCTAGCGATAGCGGCTCTTTGGGTGGCGATTTGTCCTTCTAACTCAGCCTTTGTGCCTTGAAACCTGGCATCTTGAGCTGTGATGTCACCTCTTTTCGCACCAGCTTTGACTTGCAGTAGACGAGCTTGGGCAACTTTGATTTGTGTTTGCGCCTGTTGCAGAGATGCTTCCAAGCGATCGCGGCTGTCTAGAATGGCGATGACTTGGCCAGACTCAACTTTATCTCCCCTTTTCACTAGCAGTTGCTTCACTCTTGCTCCTTCCTGGAAAGCTGGTGCAGATATGGCAATTACTTCGTCTTTAGGTTCCAAAAACCCCGTAGCAGCAACAGCACCAATATCAATATTCGTAGTAGCTAGGGTAGTTGGTGGCGGACTGGAATTTGCTGACTGGAAACGTAATACAGAATAAGTAGTCACAGCACCTGTAATTAAAGCGCCTGTAACGAGGAGAATAGTTGTTACCAAGCTTGTAGATTTAAAAGTTAGTGGCGATTTCATTTGAGCATCCCATAAAAAACTAAAAAAGCTCGGATCATCAAGTTTTATCAACTATAGTGGAGGTTAGTATTTCATAAATCCATAACTGATAAAATAACCCATTAGTAGAGACTTTAGCTATTCACTAAAATTACGAACTTATGTAAATTTATTCTGAGCTTTACTGGAAATGCTTGGTAATTCGCAGTGCAGGTTTGCCATCTACTAAAGTTAGGTAAAGACATTTTTTATTCAGAGTATCAGAAATCCAGCAATATATGGGAATTCCTGGGGAATTTGCCGATTCATTCACTACTTGTGGTAAATCTCCAAAAGTCACAGTTTTCTTAGTTTTACCTAGATTCACGGCTGAAAGTGCTGCTGCTAGGATAAACATTGAACCGATGTCACCTAAACTTCTGGTTTCGAGTGAAATAGTTTGCCCTATCTTCAGGTCATTGAGTTCCAGTTCAGAAAGACTTAATCCCAAGAGATGCAGTCCTTTATGAATTTCATTCGTGGTTGGGGTCGATGTTAACTCAGACATGGTTTTTAAATTTATTCCTCAATAATGAAAACATGTGGAGAAAGTGGAATTCTATGATGCACTTGATGTAAAAGTGCTGAGTGTTGAGTGCTGAGTGCTGAGTGCTGAGTAAGAAGAATGCCTGGTACTTTCGCGCTCAGTAAATACCTCACCCTTTGTGGGTAGTCTTTTAATTCAGCAACGCCAGATGCTCCACTACAGCGCTGCGCGCATCCTGCGACGGAGAGACCCCTACGTACCCGTCACTGGCTCCACCTTGCGGGAAGCCACAGCAGTGTCTACAGGACTCTTCATCGTGTTGAGCTAGGACAGTACAGATAACTCTGGCAGCCTTGGTACAGCTTGCTCACTTGATTGTTGATCCGTGCATGGTGAGTCTATTTCTGGAGTCCAAGGCTGTAACTGAGCTTGGTATTGGTAGTTTTTGAATTCTTGACGCATCTTTTCCACTTGACTGTTAGCAGGCAAATTGCGAGTCTGGAAGCGGTAGATTAATTCTCCGATGGCAGTATAGCTCGACAAAGCCAGTAAACGGAAGATATTGTAAAGCGATCGCGGTGCTAGCAACCCTGCTAAACCAAAGCCTTTCCACTGAAACATGGTGTACCAAATTGCTACGTAGTAGTAAGCAGATTTGATACTAGCAAAGATATTGGTTCGTCCTGGTTCATACTTAGCGTTTTCCAGGTAGTCATCAAAGCGCTTAGATGTGTAGTATTCTCCGATTAATTGATCTGCTCTGTAACAATCCAAAATACCTAAATTAGTGCCTCGATCCAGTTGGTTGAACTGTTTATGTACATCAGCCAAAACTCCATCGATATTGGCACTAAAAGCTTGGGTGAATTGGGGGACAAAGGTAATATCCAGGTGTCGTTTACCAATAAACAAAGGCAAAATAATCCCAAACCACCACATATACTCAAAGTAAATCCGCCAACTCATCACACTAGCATTGCCTAATTGCTTGGCATGATAGCGCATGACGCCATTAGCACTACGTGCCATTGTTAGATTAAACTCGTTAAAAGCAAAGCGTTTCTGTTCCGCATTGGCTTCTCCTGCTAACTTGGCGCGAATGATTTCGGTAATGCTTTCCGCAGCAAAAGAAATCATCGTTGCACCATAGGAATAGAAAGCATCGAAGATATAAGCTGCATCACCCAGCACATACCAGTTATCGGGAGAAAATACCATTTTGCTGCTATGCGCTACTCTCGGCAAGTAATGGAAATCAATTTGTTCACCACTAGTGATCAGTTTATAGAGATGGGTATGATTTGCTTTCAAGAAAGCGAGGAATTTCTCGCGAGTATTAATCTGTTCACTAGGAATGACCTCATGATGGTGAATAACCCCAATCGACAGTTCTAAAGGATCTGTGCTGGTAGGAATCATCCATAACCAATGTCCATGACCAAACCAGTGATTGGTTGCATACCAGTGACTAGCAGTAGCACTGGTAGGATCATAACCATCATGGAACAGCGATCGATCCATATTTCTCACCCGTAGCCATGCCGAGCCATTATTTACACCGTAGAGATTGTCAGACCCTTCACCGCCACCAACTTGATTAAAAATCAAATTGTTTGTTTTGTTGCCAATAATGAACCTGCGACCTGCGGCGTCAATTACGTGCTTGGCTTTTATTTCTATGACTTCACCGTTAACCTTGCTCTTAACCGTCTTAATTGCATCACCTGGTGTTAGGTCAACATCTAAAACGCGACCATTATAGAAAACCGCACCCATCTCCTTATTCATTTGCAACACATCGCGCTCAAACTTAGAGCGGTTCATATGAAAAGTAGTAATTGATGGTTGCCGATTATCCCAAATACTCAAGTAGTCATCAATAGTTTCGGTACGAGCAGGGTCTTTAGGCCAATGAAAATTCAAACCAAACTTTGGTGTATGATTTTCGATCATGTACTCATAAAGACCCAATTCTTTAGTCACAAAAAGCGAAGATACTTCAACCAAAGATTCGCCAACTTTCAAGTCTTTATCAGTCCGTTCTTCCGGTCGAGGGTCGATGAGGGCAACTTTGATATTGGGGATGTTGAGCATCAAATGCCTTGCCTGGCAAATACCAGCAAATCCTGCACCCATAATTACAACGTCATATTCATGAGACTGGCTAGTATACATTGATAATTCCTTTGTTAACTAACAAATGTGTGTGGAAATATGAGAACTAGAGAAATTTTTTCTAGATATCTGCGTGAGAAAAGCTAAGGTCTTTTAACTCAGCACGGGCTATAAGCGCAGCTATGCCCGCAGGGCTTTACGCCCCGCTACCGCTATAAGCGCAGCTATGCCCGCAGGGCTTTACAGCACTTTCATCTCAGCACTCTTCACTGGGCTTCAGCTATCCAAGGCTGTAATTTAGCTCGGTATTGATAGTCTTGAACATCTCGATTTCTTTGAGCCACTTGGCTGTTGGCAGGAAGCTTTCTGGTTTGGTAGAGATAGAAAATCTCATAAAAAGCTCCATAACCTACCAATGCAATTAACAGGAAGAGATATTGCAGAGAGCGAGGAGATAAAAATCCGGCAATTCCAAAACCTTTCCACAAAAACATTGCATACCAAACAGCAACATTTAAACAAGTCTGACGACTATTTCTAAAAATATTGCACCGTCTAGGTTCATATCTGGCATTTTCCAAATAAGTATCAGCATGACTTACAGGACTATGATGATTGAGCAGCTGATCAGCACGATAAGGATCAAGGAAACCAATATTTTTGCCTTGTTCACCAAGCAAACTCAATTGGTCGTGGACATGATTGATAAAGTTGCCTACTCGTTTGGTGTGTTGCAAGTATGTGTTAACGTAGCGCAAGTGTAAATGCCATTTACCAAGATAGAGAGGTACATGCAAACCAAACCACCAAGTATATTCAAAGGATATTCTCCAACTCATAATGCTGGCGTTACCTAATTGCTTGGCATGGTAGCGGTACAGACGATTGACATCTTGGACATAGCGAAGATTGAAGCGATTGTAAGCTTCCCGTTTTGTTTCGGCATCAGCTTCTTTAGCTAGTTTGGCGCGAATTATTTCGGTGATGCTTTCAGTCGCAAAGGCAATCATTGTTGTGCCGAAAGAATAAAACGCATCAAAAATACAAGCCGCATCTCCCAGCACATACCAGTTATCCTGAGAGTATAGAGTTTTACTGTTATGACCTAACCTGGGTAAATAGTGAAAATCAACCAATTCGCCGCTATTAATTAACTGATAAAGTAGTTTGTGATTTTCTTTGAGGAAAGCTGAAAACTTATCTAAGCTATTAATACTGTTAGCTGGAATCACCTCGTGATGATGAATCACACCAATGGACAATTCTAATGGGTCTTTGTCTGTGGGAATCATCCATAACCAGTGACCGTGACCAAACCAGTGATTGGTAGCATAGTAGTGACTGGTAGCAGCACCGGTGGGGTCATAGCCATCGTGGAAGAGTTTACGGTCTATATTTCTCACTCGCACCCATGCTGAACCGTTATTGAGACCGTAGAGGTTGTCTGGCCCTTGACCACCATCAGGTTGATGGAAGATAACATTGTCTGTCTTACGGCCAATAATGAACTTGCGACCTGCTGCATCAATTACATGCTTGGCTTTCAGTTCTATATCTTCACCATGAACCTTAACCTTAACCGTCTTAATTGCATCACCTGGAGTCAAGTCTACATCTAGTACACGACCGTTGTAGAAAACCGCACCCATCTCCTTATTCATCTTCAGCACATCCCGCTCGAACTTGGCTCGGTTCATATGAAAGGAACCAATGTCGGTCTGCCGATTTACCCACAGGTGGTAGTAGTCATCCAAATTAGAGGTTTGAGCAGGATCTTTAGGCCAGTGAAAATTTAATCCGTTCTTGGGTGTGTGGTTTTCGATCATGTATTCGTAAAGTCCCAACTCCTTGCAGACAAAGAGAGCAGCGCCTTCGATCATGGATTCACCGATTTTCATATCTTTGTCGGTGCGTTCTTCAGGGCGAGGATCAATGAGCGCAACTTTGATATTGGGAATGTTGAGCATGAGATGTCGAGCTTGACAAACGCCCGCAAATCCTGCTCCCATAATTACGACATCATATTCTTGAGGCTGAGTGGTGTACATTAGACTTAATTAAATTGGTAAATAACTTGATTTTGGGTGCATCCCGTTTTTGTTAAATAACCCAGTAGGTTCATTGGTCTGGCGTTTTTATAAAAGTGGGATGCTACCCTTTCTGATTACGCTGTTCATTTATTTCTCAGACCAACTTGAAGAATTTATGCAGAGATTTACAAACATTGAATTTGGGCATTGCATATTTGCAGGATGATTTGCATTTCTCTCCTACTTAGTACATGATTTCACAAGTTCGTAGCGAAAAAAATTGCCTTGATCAAACCTTAGCGTTACTCTGCGCTAACCTTTGCGATCCTTTGCGTTTAAATTTCCACCCTCAATTCGCCATGAATTTATGCAAAAAAGCATCTGATTCAGCAACGCCATTGTGGGAATATTTACGTTCAATCAAGACTGTTCACATAGAGCCAAGCGCACAACTTCTGGTAATGGCGCTGGTACGAATTTTCCATCCTGGCTACGGCTAAACCATGCAGCTTCATGCTCACCAACGGCTAGCTTTTGTTTGTTACCATCTGGTGTGAGGCGAAAATATTCAAAAGCTAAACTTACACTGTTTTCGTATACTGCCCGTAGTGACATATTCACCTGGATTTGATCGAAGGGTAGCGCTTCGCGTAAGTTTTCTACCCGACTGTTCAGACATCGAAATTCACCTTGACTTGCTGTTCTGCGGTAAGAGTCTGGGATAAGTTTATGGAAGAAACTATCCCGGATGCGTCCTTGCCAAACGTAGTAGTTAGCAAAGTTAATATTGCCGATCGCATCTGTATCTTCTAGAGATGTTTCAAAAATCTGTTCTCGTAGTAATCGACCAGAGTTAATGCCTGCTAGTGCCTGATATAACTTTTTACCTACGTAAATATCCGCAAATAATTCTAGGAGTGGCTGGGGAGTATAGGACGGGTCAGATAATTGGTTGATGAACTTTTTTAAGTAATCTGGTAAGGGTTTCGGTTCGGCGGGCCCTTGTTTGGCTAGATTTACCCAAGTCATACACAATTGACTTTGAGCAACCCTTTCAAAACTACCATCAGGTAAAACTTTTAACCAATCGTAGCGAAAATCAACAGTTGAATTAGCAGGGCCAGATACATTAGCTACCCAGTAACGTCCTTCGATAACATCGTTTAGTCCTGCTTCACCAAGAATTCGAGTTTGAGCATGATTAGTGACCATCCCCCACTCACCAGTAGCTAAATGCTGTCCTAGGGGTTCACGAATAGACCAAATAGCTAAATCGCGAATCTTACCCATCCAGTTAAAAAAGTGCGAAAAATAGACACTTTGGCTGAGGTTAGCAGTTTCTTTGTACGAGACAGGCGATCGCACAACAAATACTTTTTCGTTTTCGTGAGGATTACTGATGCTGTAAATATTTTCAACTGGTATAGTCGGGGCTGTTTTTGGTGGAGTGCGATCGCTAGCAGTGGCTTGAGGATTGGAGACAACAACGGCAACAACTCTTTCTGGGCCTCGTGTTAATGCCAAAGGAAAAGTCAGGACGTATATTTGATTGTCAACAGTAATCCCCCGGAATAGAATACTATCTCCCTCATAACGGTCAATTTCTAAGTCGAATTTTTGAGCATTTGTAGCTTTACGCACAGCTTCAACTGCTGCCCAAATCCGTGTACCAGCAAGGTCTACTGAATCGGAACTATTTTCTAGTAGCTGTTGCATTACAGGCTCACGAGAATTACTGAGTAAAGCAGTCCAGTCTTCTCGTAAACGATGGGTTACAGGGGCAATGTCACAACCTTGGGGGCCTAAACCAGCGACACAGAGACAAACGCGATCGTCATGAGAAAGAGACACATCTACTAATTCCTTTTCTAGTCCCTCAAGTACAGGTTTTCCAGAATCAAGCCAATTTATTTGAACATTTTGTAGTAAATCTGAACCTTGTAGAGGTGTTGGGCCAAATTTACTGATTGGACGGGAACTGCTTTTTGGTCTAGCTTTGGTTTTGACAGCAGTTGATGAAGACTTGTTCATGACTTAATACTTATCCTTAGCGTTAAATTTTTGAAATCAGGGACTTGTAAATAGAAAAGGCTACGAATATTTTTAGGAAAATAGCTGGCTGTCATTTGTCTTGACTTCTGACAGCCTTGCTTGTCAACATTATTCAAGAGTGCTTAACAGCTTACCCACAGTTTTGGAAAACACTGGTATTTCCCGTTGGCGGCGTTCTGCGGCAGATAAAGCATGTAACCCAGGAAGTTGCGCTAATGAAGCTTCTGGTACGGTCATCTGCAAAGCTTTAGCTCGGTTGTTAAGTTCACGGCGCAGAAGTTGCTCATCTCGCTGAGTAGGATCAGCCAAATCTTCAGCAGTCGGATGATTTTCACGATGTTCTAGAATCTGTAGGTGATAACCATCTAGTTTTTCAATGATGCGTCCTGCTTCATCCACAGCAAAGACTGTGCTGTTATATTGCCGACCTTGGCGACCATGCAGGTTAACCACACCGATGCAGGAACCAGATATATTGCTATCAGTTTGATAAACTTGAATGCTGTTGATGCGGATGGGTAAGCAAATGTCTTGAGGAACTACAGGCTGTACAGCTTGGAGTAAGGAATCTCGATAATAGGGGTCACCTAGTAGGAAAGGCCCAGATGCTCTATCAAATTTTTCTTCACCTGTGACTGCTGGTACACCTTTTTGGGTACGAAAGACAAACTTCTTCGAGTTGAGGGAGTAAACCTGCTGTATGCGTTGGAAGCGGGGCCCTTGAAATAACAACCATCCATACAAGTCTTGTTGAGGATCAATATCCAAAGGTGCTGGAGGAAGTTTAATCTGTTCTTTGGGAGCTTCATGTTGCTGGTCGAAGACAAAAGTAGCTGCAAAATGAGCCATTGCAAACCCAGTCCGCTCAGTTCTGATTTCTGCCCGTACTTTGCGGAAGTCATTCACTGATTCACGTTCTAGTACTTCGGCACGAATTTCAATATCTATGCCATTTTCCGGGTCTACAACAATCGGGCGTTCTAAGCGGATATCTTCAATTCGCAGTGCATCTAGCTGAGTTAAACCTGTTGCGTAGGCAACAGCTTGAGCCATCGCTTCTAGACCAAACACAGTGGGGAACAGATAGGAGCCTTTGTAAATATGGTCTTTGACGTAGGAATCGCGCTCTAAGCTCAGATGGGTGCGAGCTACGATCTCAACATCAGGTTCCATAATCTGCACCTGCTCGATAAATCTTAATGCCGCAGCTGGAGGCATCCGTTTTGTCCGCCAGGTATCAAAACCACGGCGTAGAGTGTCTATGCCGCCCAGTCTAGCTGAAACTACGACTTGGGGATCTCCAGGGTCATTTTGCATGAGGTGTAGGAATCGACGTACAGCTTCGTCTGTGGGCATAGCTTCGATTCCCATGCGGTTGAGGTTCCGGACAGTACCCATGCGGGCACCCATGCCGACTTCTGCCCAAACACTAAAGGCAATGGCTAGAGTGGCGGTTTCTGGATGTTCTTCTCCAAAGCGGCGCAAAATCAAATCCAGAGCTTCGTTAGAGAACCCATACCAGGTATTACCAGGCAATCCGAGAACAGCGCTGATAGAAGAGAAACCGACAAACATTTTTGGTGGCTTATTAGCAAGGGCTTGTATCAAATTCATCACACCAAGTAATTTGGGTGCTACTTCTGTACGTGCTTCTTCCAAACTGGCATTTTCTACACGACGGGGTTTGTTGAGGGCAGAGCCGTGAATTACTCCGGTAATCTTACCTAGTTCTTTCTCAACGCGTTGTACCAAATTGGCAACTGCGATCGCATCATTAACATTGCACTGATAATACCGACAGGTTAATCCTTCATCTTGGAAGTGTTGCAGGGTGTTAGCAATTTCTGCACTACTCTTGCCTGTGGGGTCAACTTGGGGATGAGCCGAACTACCAACTAGAGCCATACGTACTCCTGTGGTTCTAGCTAGAGCCAAGGCACACTCAGCAGTAATACCTTTAGCACCACCTGTAATTAAAAATACATCTTTGGGCAACCAGGTGATATCTCGGTGTTCATACAGTACCGTATCTTGCACGCGGGGTCGGGGGATGAGTCGAGTTAGTTCGGTATCATAGCCAACTGCTACAAATGCTTCTGGTCGGGAGAGTTCTGCAATGATTCGTTCTGTGAGTGAAGTGGGAGTAACACTAACGGGAACATCAATCACCCGCACTTTCAGATCAGAGCGTTCGAGGTGGAGGCTGGCAGCAAAGCCCATGCTACAGGATTGCTCGATATCGGTTACTTGCGCTAGTCTACCGAAGTAGCCACCACCAAACTGAATGTAAGCAACTGTGGTGTATTGGCGTTGAGCTTTAGCGGCTGCGGGTGGTGTAGCGGCAGCGCGAACCCTCTGCATAGCTCTTTGAAGACGAGCTTCTGGGGTCATTTCACCCTTCGGTGACCGGGGAAGTACGGCAATGAAGTGTGTAAATTCAACACTGTGGATGAGTGAGCGATCGCCTACTTGTTCAAAAGTTACAGCTTGGACTCTCGCACCTTGGCTGAGAAATTCTTGCTGTAATATCTCTACAAAATCAGCTTCTTCTACCTCAGACATAATCAGGATGTTGGCATTTGACCAATTATCCACCTCGAACATGTTGGTCGTTTCCCAATTATCTTCCTGGCTGGAGGCAGGTAGTACGGGTTTTTCTTCAGGAACGTATTCAACAACAAAGTCGCGTACCCAAGGTATTGATTCTGATACTGGTAAAGTTGTTGATACTTTGAGGCTTGGTTGTACAGGCTGTGGTTGCACAGATGGTTTTTGCTTCTCTGTCAGTTGTTGTAAGACGGTGGCAATCTCTGCAAGGGTAGCATTAGCAAAGTTAGAAGGATCAATCAGCCCCTCAACTCCTACACGTTTAGCTGCTTCAGCCACAAACTCTGCTGTTTTGATCGAGTCTAGATTTAAATCATCTAGCAGATGCAGGTTCATGGATAAGGTTTCTCGTGGAAAACCTGTACGCTGCACTACCATTTCCAGCAACATATTGGGTATGGATGCTAGTTTTGACTCTTGTTTAGGTTCGATTACCACTGGTTGTGGGGGAATTACAGGAGTAACTTGAGTCTGATTCACACTAGGCATGACATCACGCACAGCCTCAACAATCTCTTGCAGAGAGGCGTTGGCTAGAGTAGAAGGATCGACTTTACCTGCTACACCACATTCCTTTGCAGTACCAGCAACCAGTTCCCCACCTTTGATAGAATCCAAATTCAAATCATCTAGTAATCGTAGTTGCAAGGTGATACTTTCTCGCGGAAACCCGGTTTGCTTAACCACCAAATTTACTAGAATGGCTTCCACATCTATGGTTGGTTGAGAAACTACTTGGGGAGCTACTTGGGGGGCTGCTTGTGGTTGTTGTACTGCTGCATAGGAAATACTTGCAGGCTGACTGGTGGGCAGTTCAACTATGTAATGCTGGTTGGCGTTACCATGACCATTTTGTTGGGCTTGATGAATCTGCTTTGTTAAATGTGGCAAGCTTTGCAAATCAGCGCGAATAATTTGAGCTAAAAATGAACCGCGTTGGCTAAAGTAGTTAGTTAAAAGTTTGGTGAGTTCGTCGTTCATTTGCTGATGTGCAGAATTTTGGCTATTCATTATGCGTTCTCTTGTTAATGGTTGACTTTAGTTAGTGCTGTAAAGCCCTGCGGGCATAGCTGCGCTTAGAGCGGTAGCGGGGCGTAAAGCCCTGCGGGCATAGCTGCGCTTATGCCCGTGCTGAGTGCTGAGTAAAGGACTGAAGTATTTGGTATAAACCCCACCGCCCTTTGTGGGCGGTTTTTCAACTCAGCACTATTCATAGATGTGGCAAAGTTTCAATATCGGCTCGAATCAACTCAGCTAAAAATGAGCTTCGTTGTGAAAAATAAGCAGATAGGGTATCAAAAAACTCTTCGTCATTCTGCTGTGTTAATTCCTGCTTAGGTATATATCTGTCCGATAGATAAGAAATATGCACAACTTCATTTATTTGTTCTAGTGACTCTGGGAAGGGTCGTTCGCAAGGATTGTCGATGAATAGACGCTGTGATGCTGGTATAAAAGGACGTACTAGACGATTTTCGTAAAGTGCTGTCCAGTTAACTTCGCCACCGTGAACAAAGAAACTACCTAACAAAGTGTTGAGGTCGCGATCGCTTCCCGCTTGGGATTCTACGGGGAAACACAAGGGGCCATTGGTGCTGTTTGTTGCTTCTACCAAACCAGAAAGCACCTTTCCAGGGCCTACCTCAATGATTAAATCGCATTGGGGAGCGATCGCTTTCACTAAGGAAACAAAGTCTACTTGGGAAACCATTTGGTTAGCGAAGTATTCCCGCAAATTGATTCCAGATTGGACTTGCTGACCGTTCACACTAGAAAATAGTGGTAATAAGGTTTGGGTAAGCTTCTCTGGAATTGGTGCATGGGCACGCAGATATGTAGCTGCTTGTGCAATCATTTGGGAATGAAAGGCGTTAGCAACTGGCAGAAGGCGAGTTTGGATATCTTGATCTGTGGCACGTTTAATTGCTGCTTCTATGCTGGCTCGCTCGCCAGAAATCACGGTCTGTACTGGACTATTGATATTAGCTACGACTACATAGCCAGGGATTCCTTGCAAAAGGCTCTCAGCAGTTGCCGATGAACAAGCTAGACTTGCCATGGTGCCAGCATTTTCGCTCTTAGCTGCCATCGCTTTTCCACGCATAGCAGCAAAACACAATAGGGTTTTTTCGTCATATGCTCCCACTGCTTGAAAAGCTGTGAGTTCACCCAAGCTGTGACCACCGATGACAGATGGCTTAATTCCTAGGCGTTCTAGATAGCGCTGCCACAGTAAAGAAGCAAAGCAAATGGCTGCGGGTGCAACTTCGGTCAGTTTCTTAAACCAGTCTTGGACTTGTTCTTGATTAGCTGCCCGGTCGAGAGGACGATAGATGAACTCACTAATTGGCTCAAAGCCCATTTCTGTCAGCCAGTTATCTGCTTGTTGCAGCAATTCCCTTGCCCAAGCATGACGTTCTACCAAAGTCCGAGCCATATTCAATTTTTGTGAGCCTTGACCGGGGAACAGAAAAGCTACACGATGACGCTTGACTGAGTTGGCAATCCAAATGTCTTTTTGGGGAGTAACTTTAATTTCTCCTGGGGAGGGGGGAGTGTCATTCAGCATCTGTTCGAGTTGCTGGAGACGTGCCATTAATTCTTTGGGTGTACCAGCAATCACCGCCGCCCGCACAGATTGAGAAGACTTGGTTGCTTGTGCTAGTTGGGCAGCAAAATCAACGAGTTCAGCCAGGCTCATACCTGCGGCTTGGTTAATCACTGCCTGAGTCCGTTGCAGTAGTGCTTGCACAGATTCTGCACTCAAGACAAATACTTCTGTATCTTGGTGAGAAACTAACAACGCCCTTTCAGCAAGACTGGGTTTGAGATGAGGTGCAGGTGCATGACCAGAAGAAAGGGTGACATGAGAATTGATACCGCCAAATCCCATTGCTGAAACACCAGCTACCAATTCATCAGAGGCGGGGCGGATTTCCCCTTGAATAATCGGATAAAGGCACTTGGCAGAATTATCAAATACGGGGTTGGGGTCTTTACAGCCTGCTGTGGGTGGGATAACTCGCTGATTGACAGCCATGACTGCTTTGATAAAGCCGCCAATACCAGCAGCAGCTTTAGTGTGTCCTACCAGGGATTTAAAGGAAGTGACACCGCAAGAACGAGGTGCTAATTCACCATCAGAACTCATAGCTAAGGCGATACCTTCAATTTCAGTGCGATCGCCTACTGGAGTGCCTGTACCATGTCCTTCAATAAAGTCTAGTTCGTGGGGGCTGTAACCTGCGCGGTCATAAGCGCGGCGTAATGCTTGAGCTTGTCCTACTTTTGAGGGGGCTGTAATTCCGCCTTTGCCATCAGATGAGATACCCCAACCATTCAACACTGCATATATATAATCGCCATCAGCTTGAGCATCTGCCAATCGTTTCAAGACAACAAAGCCACAGCCTTCTCCGGGGATAAAACCACTAGCACGACGGTCATAAACAGTCATATCTTGACCAGTCAGCGCCCCTGTTTTGGCAAATCCAATCAGTTCAAAGGTATCTAGACTAATATCAACGCCTCCGGCTAAGGCAAGGTTGAGGTCACCGTTAGCTAAGGCTGTAGCAGCAGTAGCAACGGCGATGAGTGAAGAAGAACAAGCACCGTCTACTGTATAACCACCGCCATTAAAGTTAAAAAAGTTGCAAACTCTGCCAGCAATAGTATTAGAAAGTCCACCAGCTAGGGTATCTTCGGTAATTGGTGCGAATACAGATTTGTAGAACTCTTCCATCGTTTCTACAAGTTCTTCCACCGTTTGTTGTGGTAAACCTTTAGCCTTACCTGCGGCCCGCAAAGCTCGTCGGACATAAGGCCAGCGTAAGCGCATCGTTTGAGAACGGGTGTGTTCTCCAGTCAAGGTGTTTCCGAGTATGACACCTGAGCGTTCAGTCGCAACACTTTGACGAGTGTATCCAGCATCTTGTAGAGCTTTTAATGCTACTTCTAGTGTGAGCCAATGAACAATATCTGTTGATTCGACAGTTGATTTCGGAATACGTTTACCAGGCCAATCAAACTCAAAACCATCAATAACAGCAGCGCGATCGCCGTAAGATTTATCTGGTGCTGTTGGTTCTGGGTCATAATACTCAGATATGGGCAATCTTTGATCTGGTAGTTGACGAAACTGGCGTCGTCTTGCAAGGATATTTTCCCAAAGTTGTGGCAAACTACTAGCACCAGGATAATGACAACCCATACCAATTACTGCAATGGCAGGAGTATCTGCATTGATTTGCATGTTAATAATTCCTTTATTCGACTCTAAAAATATCTGATCTGACGAATCAAATCAGGTAGGTACTTTTGGTATTTTTTTAGATACAATTTCTGAGAAACAATTTAATCAGAGAGTTTAAATCATTACTCTTACCAAACCGTCTCTTATTTAAGTCTTCAGTAGCAATTTTAATTTTTATGCAAGTGGCGAAACTGTTTTCAAATTTTGTCATTAATAAAGAGAAGCTAAATAATCTGCAAAACTTGTACCTCTACTTGTGGAGAAATAGCTGTTTTACCTACCGGCAGAACAGCTAAGGCATTAGTTTGCGCTAAATTAATTAAATTACCGGAACTGTGACTACCACCGGCTTTGTGAAATTCGTAAACTCCATCAATTAAATGCAAGCGTCCCCAGAGGTAAGTTTCACGCTTGCCATTAGATCGTAACTCATCATGCGATCGCGCTTTGACAAATACAGGCTCCCAACCAGCCGTCAGCCCCGAAAGTTTCTTAATTGCTGGTTGGACAAATCGCCAGAAAGTCACCAAAGCAGAAACAGGATTTCCCGGTAAACCGAAGTAGAGTGCTGAGTGATGTAGGGGGAAGTTGGCAACAGTGATGGGTTTACCTGGACTGATAGCTACAGATCGAATGTGAATTTTTGCTCCCAGAGATGCGAGAATTTGCTCAATATAGTCATAATCTCCTACAGATACGCCACCGGTAGATAAAACTAGATCAGCGTTAGCTATGGCGTAGGCGATCGCTTCTCTCAAAGCTTCTGGGTTATCTTTGACAATACCCAATAGTAATGGTTCTGCCCCAGTTTCTCTGACTAAAGCTGCTAAAGCATACTGATTGGAATCAACAATTTGACCTGGTTGCAGGGGTTTATCTGGTGTTACCAATTCGTTGCCACTAGAAAAAATTGCTACGCGAGGACGACGGTAAACACTTAATTGAGCACACTGCGCCGCAGCTAAAACGGCAATTTCTGGAGGATTTAATTTAATTCCTGCTGGTAATAGTTGTTTTCCAGCTTGGTAAAATGCGGCTTGATGTCTGACAAATTCTTGGGGTTGTGGTGCAGCCAAGATAAATACGCGGTTCTCTTCCCGGCGTGTTTTTTCCTGCATCACTACAGTATCCGCCCCGGCTGGCATTACTGCACCTGTGAAAATCCGCGCTGCTTGTCCTGGTTGCAGTGTAGATTGGGGTTGATATCCTGCGGCAATTTCTTCGACAATTTCTAAAATAGTCGGTTGCGCGTCATTGGAGTGCTGCACATCTTCATAACGTACCGCATAGCCATCCATTGCTGAATTATCCCAATGGGGAAAGTCCAATTGACTGGTGACGGGAGTTGCCAAAATGCGATGATCTGCGGCTAATAAATCGACAATTTCCATATCCCGTTGACCAACCAACGGTGGCACTAAATTTAAAATAATTGCTTCTGCCTCACTGACTGATAGCATAGCGATCGCCTCCACTTTTTTACCTTTTATCCCAGTAAAGTAAAACTGACCACTCAATCAACAGAGCATATCATGATGGCAGTATGAGCGATGATACCCAACCAGAGAACCCAGACAAAGAAGAATTTGACCCAGTAACCGATGAAAGAGATTGGTCAGCAACAGAAATAGAATTAGCTTGTTTTGCCCTAGCTAGAAGCAAAGGTAAGCGGTTGGTGAAAATTATCAATACCAAAAAAACACCCATGCCATTTATTTGTATTTTTGAGGACTATCCTGCATGACACCTGTAGCTACCCAAATCCCCATCACCACAATTATTCCTGTATTAACTGCTATCGGCGATCGCTCCTGGCAACAGTTTCAAGAACTAGAAGCAGATTTTGTCTCCCAGTATAGTGTGGAAGTGTGGCAAGAAGTTTTTAACTTCCGTATCCTACCAGCACTTGATCAGGATTCTCGTCGTTGGTTACTGGTTCAATGGTGTGGAGAGGGCATTAACTGGGTCAAAGATGCAGTTTAATTTCGTAGATTAGTCAACGGTTGTCGCATAGCGATCGCCTTTCAGTTTACTGTTTTCTGGGTAAGCTGGTTGTCATGTAAGTCCTCACCTTAATATTAAAAATAAGGGACAAGATAACTTCCTCACCCCTAAATAAAATACCTATAAAACTGCTATTTAATTTTTGAACAAGACTCAATACACATCTATTCCTTCTTAACTGTCCCCTGTCCCCTATCCCCTGTCGCCTAATTATGACTATAGAAAGAGTCCCCCAAATACACTATCCCAAGGCCGATATTGGGCGAAGAGGTATGGCATTAGGGTTAGATTTCCTTGGTGCTTGGTTAATTAGTTCCATCTTGGGAAGCAATCAAATCGGCATCCAATTTGTGCAAATCCTAGTTTTTATCTTTTGTTGGCTGATTTTGCGGGTGGTGGTGGTTTACAACAATCAAGGACAAAGTTTAGGGCGTTGGGCATTCAATCTCAAGGTGCTAGAAGTCCAAGATGGGGAAATATCGGGCAGAATTCCCACCCTGCGATCGCTGCTGAAGCGAGAGGCTATAATTGGTTTCGGTGCGCTTTTGGTGTCAATTGCCTTAAACAATATCAGAGTTAATTTCACTGCTATACTGCTACTACTCCCCCTGGCAATTGACTGTGGTGCTGCTTTATCTGACAATCAGATGCGGCAGGCTTTGCATGACCGTTATGCTGGAACTTTCATAGTTTCATCGCGTCGGGGCTACTCGCTAGATATAAAAATTCAGCGATTAGTTGATAAATTGCTGCGGAATGTGAGAAGATAGTAATTTGTGTTAATTCTCTTCAGGCTTTACTGTTTGTAAGATTATGGCTAAGAGTAAAGGTGTCCGCATAATAGTGACACTAGAATGTACTGAGTGTCGTACTAATCCAGATAAGCGATCCCCTGGTGTTTCCCGATACACCAGCACTAAAAACCGTCGCAATACCACTAACCGTCTAGAACTGAAAAAGTTCTGTACCCATTGCAACAAGCACACTGTTCACAAGGAAATTAAGTAAAGATGAGCTACTATCGTCGTCGTCTGTCTCCAATTAAGCCAGGAGAGCCAATCGACTACAAAGATGTTGATTTGTTGCGTAAGTTTATTACCGAGCGGGGCAAAATATTACCTCGGCGGATTACTGGGCTGACATGTAAGCAACAGCGAGAATTAACATTAGCAATTAAACGTGCCCGGATTGTGGCTCTATTGCCATTCATCAATGCGGAAGCTTAAGAAAAGTCATGAGTTATGAGTGATGAGTTCAGAATCAAAACTCCTAACTCTTAACTTAAACTATTTAAACTGTTCACCAAATAATTGCGAGAGTTGTGGATAAGGGGACGCTAGTTGAATTTAGGGTTCAAGGCGACAATCCTGCGGATAGGCTACGCCAACGCCGTCTGGGTGTAGTAGAGCGTCCAGACGGTAAAACCCGTTGGTTTGTGGTAGATGAACGTGGTCAATCCCACAGCCTCGCCCCTAGACAAATTACCTATACAGTTAACGGACAAACTTACAAGTCTTCTGATATTGCCAATTTTCAGGAGCAGGTTAAACCTTATTTAGATCCTTCTAGCTTAGAGGTGGCTTGGGAATTACTGGTTGAGGATGGAGAAACAGTCACACCAGCCCAAATGGCGAATCTGCTGTTTTCCGAATCAGATCCAGCTCCTTGTTATGCTGCCCATTGCTTGTTATCAGATGACAAACTCTATTTCAAGCAAAAAGGAGACGCTTATGAACCACGAACGGCGACGCAGGTAGCAGAACGTAAACATCAGATAGAAGTAGAAGCACTCAAAGCTAGGGGACAGCAGGAATTTTTGACTCGGGTAGAGCAAGCCCTCCAGGGTGAAGCCGTGGATTGGCAACGCCACGATCGCCAGCGATTAGAAGCACTGGAAAAATACGCAGCACTGCTGGCCGATATTGTGCGAATGGGAGTAAATTATGATACATTAGCGCGTGCCTATCCTCCACCAGCCCCAGTTTTAGAAACTATGAATATGCTGGGGCGGGACGCAACTCCCCAAGGAGCGCATAAATTATTGGTGGATTTGGGTTGGTGGGATGCCCACGAAAACTTGTTCCTGCGTCGTTCTGGAATTTCGGTTCAGTTTCCTAGCAAGGTATTAGAAGTGGCGCAACAGCGTTTGGATTTTCCCCCAACTGACTCAGACACAAATCGCCTGGATTTGTCTCATTTGAAGGTCTACACAATTGATGATGAAAGTACCACTGAGATAGACGATGGCTTAAGTTGGGAATTACTTCCAGATGGGCGAGAGCGAGTGTGGGTGCATATTGCCGATCCTACCCGGTGGTTAGTACCAGAAGATGAGTTAGACCTAGAAGCCAGAAAACGGGGAAGTACAGTTTATTTGCCTACCGGGATGGTTCCCATGTTCCCGGAGATCTTGGCAACTGGCCCCATGAGTTTGGTACAAGGACAGGTTTGTTGTGCCTTAAGTTTTGGGGTAGTTTTAGATGAAAGCGGTGCAGTAGAAGACTATTGCATTCATCCCAGCTTGATTAAGCCGACTTATCGCCTCACCTACGAAGATGTAGATGAAATGCTGGAATTAGGGGTGGAAGCGGAACCAGAAATTGAAGCGATCGCCACTTGGGCAAAGCAACGCAAATCTTGGCGATATCATCAAGGCGCTATCAGCATTAATATGCCGGAAGCGATGATCAAGGTTAAAGGCGACGAAATCGACATAGATATCTTAGATGACTCTTCATCAAGGCAATTGGTAGCCGAAATGATGATTCTGGCCGGTGAAGTAGCAGCCCGCTACGGTCAAGCTCATAACATACCTTTACCATTTCGCGGTCAACCACAGCCAGAATTACCTCCAGAAGAAGAGTTGCTTTTGCTACCAGCCGGCTTTGTGCGCGCTTGCGCCATGCGTCGTTGTATGCCCAAAAGCGAAATGAGCATCACCCCCTTACGTCATGCTGGTTTGGGCTTAAATACATACACTCAAGCCACTTCTCCTATCCGCCGTTACAGTGACTTGCTCACCCACTTTCAGTTAAAAGCTCACTTGCGGGGCGAAGTTCTGCCTTTCTCCGCAGAACAACTTAAAGAAGTGATGATGACAGTCACCTCTACCACCCAAGAAGTCACAATGGTAGAACGGCAAACTAATAGATATTATGCTCTAGAATATTTGCGCCGTCATCCCGACCAAGTTTGGAATGTTACAGTCTTGATGTGGCTACGGGAAGACAGTAACCTAGCACTAATTCTGTTAGAAGATTTGGGCTTGCAATTGCCAATGTTTTTTAAACGTTCGGTGGGATTGGGTGAACAGATATTAGTGAAAGTTAGCCACGCTGACCCGCAAAAAGATATGATTCAATTTCAGGAAATAATTTATCAAGAGAGCTACCAGTCAGCATCGAATTAGGAATTAATTCCTCATTTAGCTATTTAGGCTAATGGGGAGAACATTAACTCATGCCCAGAGTAATAATTTTTGATACCACCATGCGTGATGGAGAACTAACGCCTGGTGTAAAAATGAGTTTGCCACAAAAATTACTATTGCCCAATTACTTGAATAAAAGCGAGTAAATATAGCGTTTCCTAATCTGCTGAAGTACTGAGTACATCGCTAACAAAATTGGGCAATCTTTGCGTAACTCTGCGCTACCTTAGCGTCCCTCTGCGTTGAAAAACATTAGTTCTGTACCTCACTTAACTCTTTATCGCTATAGCAATCCTAAATGAGTCACGAACAAAAAGATCCCCGACTTCTACGAGAAGTCGGGGATCTGATCAAATAGGATTGCTATACATATACACCGATGATTAGGTTGTTGGGTGTTTTTTATTTGGAAGTCCCTAAACGTAATTATTTTATTAGCAATAAATGACAAAAAGTCTGAGATAATAACAGATTATTTTTCATTAAGAATATGCAAGAGCAAGACTTTTATCGCGCTGATCCATTAGCCCGTTGGCTCATTGATAAATGTCATTTGACACCTGTTAGTTTAGGAATGCTCTCAATCGTCATCACATCTGGTCTTTACCTGCTTGTTGCTGTGTTAACTAAGACTTTGATATTAAACGGTTCGCAGTTAGGATTACTACAAGATTGGTTCGCTTGGGTGTGGATATGTTTGCTCAATCCAGTCATCTTTGGCTACTACCTGTGGTCATTTAAGGGAATTTACCGCTTAATTCAGTACCTCGATCAATCAGATATTGTTGAAACTTCCGAAGCAGAGATTAACTTGGTATTATCTCCTTACCAAAAATCATGGCGGCAATTTTTGGCGTTGGCAACAGGAGCGGCTTTTGCTATCTGGTATTTCACCGTACAGCAAAATGTTTATAACTGGACAGGATCTGATAATGGCATTCCGGCACTGACAGGTGCAATTAACGCTTTTGCCATATTTTACGTAGGAACTATATTAGTCTTAACTCTAATAACTAATGTTTGGGTACTGCATGAACTCTTGGGTAATAAGCAACTTAACATTAATCCACTTCATCCCGATCGCTGTGGTGGATTGAGTCCATTGAGCCAATATTCACTAAATACAGCTTACCTGGCGGCGATCGCTGGCACAATGATTACCCTTGGTAGGTATCAATTTATTTCTCAGGGAATAGCACAACAGTACTGGTATTTTAATTTGATTATTCTGCTGTACATTCCCATTTCGTTAATCTGCTTTTTTGGCCCTCTTCTAGCTGCCCGCAGAGGTATGAGAAAAGCTAAAGAAGAGTTACTAAGCGCAATTGCCAAGCAGTTTCAAGCTGATTATGTTCGTGTTCACACAAGCTTAAGTAATGATGCAGAAAATTTAAAGAAAGAAGCTGCCAAGCTACAAGAGTTGCGCTCTCTCTACACTTTAACCAATGAATTTCCTGTGTGGCCTTTTGATGTCACAACCTTGCGGCAATACTTACTATCTGTAGTTACACCACTTATTCCCTTACTACTAAAGTTAGGAGAATACTTTTTTAAAAGCATGGTTGTTAAATAATTTAAAAGTTGCCTGTTGGTAAGAATAACGAGGTGCGATCGCTTACCAGTTACTTATCCCAAAAGCCTCACAGATGGCAAGGCGATCGCCTGCTCATTGATTTAAATAAAATAACGATGTAGAGAGAAATTCCGTAACTTTAAACTATATATGATCGCACCATTAAAGGCAGTACCAAAAAATGCTGGGAAGCTCAATACATAGTATTTTAATTAACCTGGTACTAATGGTCTTCTCACTCCCCACTTCCTACTCCTGGTATATGCGTATACATTCCTTGACCTTGGGTATCGTAGATAAATAAAGGTACATTGGCATTATCACCAATTACTACTAGGGCTTCCTGTAAAACTTGCCAGTGATTTGCAGCACTAATTAGAGAACTCGGATTCTCAGGACCGGTATCAGATAAGGTACTGTTTATTACTTGTTCGTACTCAGGGGTGAGTGAGACCACAATTCCTGTGTCATTGATCATAAAAGTACAAATCCGAATTTCACTAGAACAGGTTTTATCTAAGTCAGTACGGGTTTGTTGCCAACTAACAGTGACTTGTAGTTTATCTTGTGCTTGCTGGAGGGCCTCTGAGTAGGGTGCAATTAAGCTCTGAGATTGGCTGTAGTAAAAGCTATCTTGAGAAATCTGTTTCGCATTTTGCAAAGCTTGATCCCAGTATGTAACAGCTATTTGCCATTGGTTTTGTTGTTCATAGACTTTGGCTTGATTAGCTGTATTGATAGCTTGCTGGTAACTTTTAGCCGCTAATTGTTCTATGGTGGCGCGATCGCGTACTCTTGCTAGTTGAGGTTTATACTCTGCCAATAAATTTTGGGCGTCTTGGTACGCTGGGCTAGTCTGAGGAATGATATTCAAAGCATTAACTACTACTCGCCAAGTCGAATGTGCCTTTTGCCAATCATCTAAAGATTTGGCAGTAGCTTCCCTCTTGATCGCTACACTAGCGACAGCTTTGGCATCGGTGAGTTTTTTGAGCCATTTTTCATGGGCGAGTAACTGCTCATTTATAGTTTGTAAACTGACACGATATTTAATTAATCTCGGTTGTACCAGCCCATAAAGTTCATTGTTAGGGCCTAGACCTTCCAGTGGTGCGATCGCTTGCCGCCATAAGTGTTGTCTAGCTTGTAATTCTTCGAGGCTATTTGCAGTTGTTTGAGTTTTTTGCACTGCTACAGATGCCGCCTGTAAAGCTTTTACCACCTGGTTAATTCTTTCTGATTGCCCAGACAAGGTAATTTTTAGTTCCTCTGCTTGTTGATTATAAGGTGACCAACGGGGAATCTTTGTCAGGTCAGCGCTGGCTGCTTCTAGTCGCTGTTGCAGTGCTACTAATTGATTTTCTGACCTCACACGACGCATCAGTTGCCGAGAATCTGTTTTAAGTTTCTGGGCAGTTTGGATCTCTTGGCACTCAGACATGACACAAGGACGAGTTAATAAATAAACGCCGCTACCTAACACGCTAATTCCGGCTAAAGCTATTCCCAGCAGGATCAATGTAACAGGGCGTTTTGGTTGGGTAGTCAGCAAGTCCGGCGTATCAGCTACGAGGTCAAACAGTTCCTCTTCATACATCTCTGAAGTAGATGGAACATAAGTCAGAGAAGAAGTAGGAGGTATTACGTCCCTTGCTTCTTCACGCTCCTTCTGCTTCATCATTAGAGAACATTTGGCATAAGGAAGTTTTTCTCCAGAGATTCTGAGAAAACATTGCACCCACTGTTCTTTGTTGGTTATTAATGACTGGAGTGCTTCTTCAAGTACGGCAAAGATACGCTGAGTGTCAACAGTGATACCAACTGGATGTTGAGTTAAAATCATCAACTCGTCTTTGTTGACAGCACATTTAATTTGGAAAACTTCACCAGAGGGAATTTCTGCCAGAATTTGTTCCTGCAAAGTTCTGGCTAAAAGCTGTAAGTCTTCTTGCTGGACTGCTACTTTCATAGAGCGTTCCCTCTGGTTTTCTATATTGTTTTGTTGATCTTTTTAGGTTTATTGAATGCAGATGCACAGTTTAACCAACCATAGCCAGGAAATCATAGAACAACTTTTTAACACAAATTCTCAGCTTTCACCAAAATTAGTAAAATTAGTGAATGTTTTTATTTCTGATTTTTCCCACTTCTAGATATTAAATTTTAATAATTCAGCTTTCCCTAGAAATTGCTCATAAAAAATGGGAATAATAAAAACTTTAAGCGTTTTCAAGGTTTGGCGATAACAATTAAATCTCTATAGCATTCCTAAATCATTCTTATTCAACTAGAATGCCGATATCTTGGAGATATCAGCATTCTCAAATTTTTAATTTTAATAACTCATAATAGAATTGCTACATAACTAAAATCCTGATGCAAACAGTGCTTCCTCAGAAACTACTGAGGTGAGGCAGTCCGCAGAAGAGGGGGTTTCCCCCAGGAGGAACTGCCGTCAAATAGCTGCGCTTACCGCAAAGCGTGCCGTAGGCATTACCCGAGGGATCTTGGGGTCTCATGCCACTTCCGGCAAGGGGGGAACCTACGCAACGGAGTGGCTCCCTAAATGAGCAAGTAGCTTTGCTGAGTTAAAAACTATTAATCTGCTCCTACTTCCCTTGCTCCTCTGTCCCCCGTAGTGAGAGCAAGAATAAGATACCAGAATTTTTTGACATCAATGCGGATTTTGTTCTATGCTGACAAACTCACTGGTGAGATTAGTTACTTCTATTAAGTACAGTAATAACAGTTTAATCAGAGAAATAGATTTGCTACATTTACCGAATTCGATAAAATTGATACGAGAAAAATAAATTGTTATGGACGAACAAAGCTTGATTATGCAATTATGGTGCTATAAAAAGTAGAAAACAGCACCAAAGAAATACTTTTGGAAGTGTAAATATAAGGTGCATATCAATGGATTTATTAGAGTACCAGGTTAAGGAATGGTTTGGGAAAATAGGCATTCCCGTATTGCCATCCCAGCGAATTGACCATCCGACAGATTTGAAACGCTTAAAAATTCGCTATCCGATTGTCTTAAAATCTCAGGTGTATGCGGGTGAAAGGGCAAAAGCTGGTGGAGTGAGGTTTGTAGAAACGACAATCGATGCGATCGCTGCCGCCCAGACTATTTTTAGTTTGCCCATTTGGGGCGAGTTACCAGAAGTTTTACTAGCAGAATCTCATTATGTAAGTCAGCAAGAATTGTATCTAGCAGTGGTTTTAGATACTGCTGTCTGCCGACCAGTACTTTTAGGCTGCAATGAAGCCGACATCGATTGGGAATTGGCAGGAGAAAAAATGCACCATGTTGTAGTTGAACAGGAATTTTCTCCTTTTTATGCGCGGCGACTGGCTTTAAAAATGGGTTTACAAGGTACGCTGATGCAGTCGGTAAGCACAGTTGTGGAAAAGTTGTATCGGTTATTTGTCCAAAAAGACCTGGATTTAGTAGAAATTAATCCTCTAGCAGTGAATAATTCGGGTCAAGTTATGGCTCTCAATGGTAAAGTCAGTATCAACGAACGAGCCATCGGCCGTCATCCAGATTTAGCCGACATAGCGGTCAAAATAGCTAACCGTCATAATGGCAGTTTGCTCAAAGGCCATTTAGGCGATTGGGATGGTGTAGAATTACACGGCAAAATAGGTATTTTGGGCAATGGTACTGGTTCGATGATGGCCACCTTAGATTTAGTCACTAGTGCTGGTGGTAAACCTGGTAGTTGTCTGAATTTGCGTCATGCTTTTCTCACTGATATCTCACCGACTACCTTTTGCGATCGCCTAGCTAAAGGTTTGAACATCTTAGCTGCTGACAAAAGCATTCAAGTGATCCTCATTAACCTCCTAGGTAGTGTTCCTCAAGCTGAAGAAGTAGCAGACATCATTACTAATTTTGTCCAACACGACAAGAGTGCAGCCAAATCAGCAGGTTCAGGTTCTCATGGTAGCAGAAGCCGCCGAGAATCCCATTTACCGCGATTAGTTGTCCGAATTGCTGGTTCTGAATTCAATGTAGCTAAAGATTTTTTGGCGACATTAAAAACTCAAAGCGATGCCCTAATAGTTGTAGAAAATTTGGATGAAGCAGTAACAGAAGCAGTTCGTTTGGCCAAGCCAACCGCTCACAAAAAGGTTTGATTTTGTGGAGTGCATATTACTAAATTGGGATGACTAAAATACACACATGATTATTGTCAACCACAACATTGGATATTTCCATGAAAGCGTTGGAAGCTCATAATCTCAACAAAACCTTCCATCAACGTCACCAGATTATTACAGCAGTCAAAAATGTCTCCTTAAGCATTAATTCTCAAGAGGTACTAGCTTTTCTTGGCCCCAATGGAGCAGGCAAGACAACCAGCATTAAAATGATAGCTGGATTAATTCAGCCGGATGCTGGCTGGGTGAGAATTGCTGGTAGTGACCCTCACCGTAATCCAGTAGCACTGCAAAAACTGGGTGCGGTACTCGAAGGAAATCGTAACCTTTACTGGCAATTAACTCCTCAAGAGAATTTGGAATATTTTGGTGTATTAAAAGGACTTAGCCGACGTGAAGCGCGTAAATCAGGGTTAGCACTTTTAGAAAGATTTGGCTTGATACCAAAACGTCATACACCCGTGCAAAATCTTTCACGGGGAATGCAGCAGAAACTAGCATTTGCTGTGGCATTAGTTCATCAACCCCAACTTTTATTATTAGATGAACCAACTTTAGGACTGGATGTAGAAGCCACAGAAGATGTCAAAATTTTAGTAAGAGAAATTGCTGCTGCTGGTTGCGCTATCCTACTCACCACTCACCAACTCAGCATTGCTGAAGAACTTGCAGATAGGATCGCCATTATTCAATCAGGGGAAATTTTAACAGAATTATCAACCAGTGAATTGATTCGCCAATTTTCTGGAACTGGTTACAAAATTGAGGTAGAAACTGTACTTGATGAGTCCCATGTTATAGCCTTAGAAAATCTGGGTGCAGTAGTTCAAGACACACAAATTATCCATTTATCCCAGCCAGAATTACTTTACAAAATCCTTGATATTATCAAACCTCTGCCTATATCATCTCTGGAAAAAGAGCAAGCGAACCTCACCCAAATCTTTTTGCAGATAATTAGAAAAGGCAGAAATCAAGATGCTTAAATTATTTTTAGCGGAATTGCGCCGTAGTTGGATTATGTCCATTCGTTATCCTCTACAGTCAATAGGCCGTATTTTTGTGTTTGCTTCCGTATTTTATGGATTATTCTTAAGTTCTCGTTATATTGCTGGTGATGCTTTTCAATTAGGCGATCGCCTCGACTCTATCGTTATTGGCTATGTGCTTTGGACTTTAACGTCATTCATTCTGGCTAGTCTGGCGGGAGAGTTGCAAATAGAAGCCCAAACTGGCACTTTAGAACAACTGTTTCTCTCGCGCTATGGTGCTACTAAGGTCTGTTTAATGCGAATGTTGGCTGATTTGAGTTTGCAGATAGTTCAAATATTCGGCATTCTTGTGATTCTCATGATGCTAACAGGTAGCCGTCTCAACTTTCCTCCCACATTGCTTTTACCTTTTGTTACTGTGGTCTTAGGGGCTAATGGCTTTGCTTTTGCATTGGGGTCTTTATCCTTAATCTTTAAACGTCTGCAGGAACTTTTAGGTCTGACTCAATTTCCGTTATTATTTTTGCTGACCATACCCACCGAAAGTTGGACAGGATCAGCAAGAATTTTGGCAGCATTGCTTCCCATGACTCCTGGTGCCTCATTATTGCGTGATTTGATGGCAAGAGGTGAAAGTTTAGATTTAACTATGTTATTGATAGCTTTTATCAATGGCGCGGTTTATTTTGCCCTAGGATTATGGCTATTTCGTCAAGCTGAACGTAAAGCAAAGCGACAAGGAATAGTAGGAGGATATTAATTCTATAGTTTAAGTAACAATAAACTTATAAGACATAGTAGATTTATTCCCTAGCCTGCTAAAACTACCAGAACTTGATATGAACTTAACGCCAGACAGCAAAGTATTAATCCAAGGCTTTTCTGAATTCATGACAGCGACTCATGTTGCGCAGATGAAAGCTTATGGGACAAATTTGGTTGCTGGTGTCAATCCCGGATGTGGTGGACAGCGACTATATGATCTGCCGGTATTCGATTTGGTTGAAGAGGTAGTAGCGAAATTTGGTGTAATTGACACAGCTATCATCTGCGTACACCCGTACCAAGTATTAGATGCAGCCTTAGAAGCGATCGCCTCTAATATCAGCCAGATTATTATTATCTCTGGTGGTGTACCACCATTAGATATGGTACAGCTGCTCCGCAAAACCGAAGCACGTGAAACCTTGGTAGTAGGGCCCAACAGTCCAGGAATTATTGTCCCAGGGAAGATTCTTTTAGGAACTCAACCGAGCGAATTGTATACTCCAGGCCCAGTGGGGATCGTTAGTCGTAGCAGCACCCTTACTTATGAAGTCGCGTGGGAATTGACCAAGGCTGGTTTAGGACAATCAATTAGTGTCAGTATTGGTAGTGATGCGATCGTCGGTTCATCATTTTTGCAATGGCTGCAAATTCTCGATGAAGATGAAACCACAGAAGCGATCGTTTTAGTCGGTCAACCCGGCGGCGGTAGTGAAGAAGCAGCAGCACGGTACATTGCTGAGGCCATTGATAAACCAGTAATAGCTTACATTGCAGGCAGACACGCACCACCAGGAAAAAATTGGCGACAAACTGGGACTTTAGCCACAGTTATCGGACGTGATTCTAACTTTGGTACAGCACAAAGCAAATTAGCTGCATTTAAAGAAGCACATGTTCCCGTAGCTGAACGTCCTTCTTTGATTCCCGAATTGGTCAGAAAAGGGATAAATTAATTACACAAGGAACACACGAGACACTACGGAATAGATGGGATACCAAGTGTCTGTAATTTCTGTTTAAAACTCTCCGCCAAAAGACAAAGAGATTTTTCGAGTCAACGTGAAAGCATTAGTTATGTAGGTGCTTGTGTGCTGAGGATGATTGCATAAATAATTATGTTTGCTGTTTTATCCGAGCACGAACGGAATTAATAGTAGTGATACTGAAGTTATTAGACAACCACCGCACCAGCATAAATATGAGTAGCATAATTCATAACAGCAAAAGGTATCTTCTACCATTTATTATGGTGGCGATCGCAGCTAGCATCAGTAGCTGTAGTTCTAGCCCAACTTCCCACAGTATTGACAGTGAAGCACCAGCGCCTGCTAACACCACCACACCACAAATATCATCCCCAAGCCCAACTCAAAATCCGCCTGCTGCAACTTCCAAAGCCACCACTCGCAAGATGACTAATGTCACCTTGTATACAAGTGATCTCCAATGTCAAGAACTGATTCCTCAAAAAATTTCAGTACCAGCCGAGGAACCTGTAACAGGTGCAGTGGGTAAAATCCTAGAGGAACGAGATACATCTGACTTTAACTTGTCTGGTTATCGTGTTAACGTTGAGAACGGTGTCGCCACAATTGATTTGCGATTATCTCCTCAATCGAAACGTCAGTTAGTTTCTCTTTCAAGTTGTGAACAGTTTGCGTTATTTGGTAGTCTCCGTAAAACTTTAACAAGTAATCCCCAATGGGATATTAAAGAGGTTCGCTTCACTGAGCAAGGTAAAGAAGTCATCCTGTGAAGGCTAGCGGGGCGTAGTCTATGAGTTAGCAAAATAGCCTTTCATTCGTCCTTTACATTACACTGGGGAAGTGACATGAAAAAATACGTTCCACTTCCTAAAAATTAATTTTTGCCCTGATACCAGACTGATGACGCGGATGAATAGACAGGTGAACTGAAAAGTTCTACAATTTGACTGATTGTGGTAAATCTACCTATTGCCCAATCAACACAACCATAGTAAAGATTTTCTAGTGATTCAGCCGCATTTGGCAAGCCCTCTATTAATATAAGAAAGTCTTTAGTCAGGAACAGCGAAAAAATGGATGTAAAGCTAATTTTAGCCGGATTAACAGTTATATTCACTGTTTTGTGCCTATTCTTTGGCACTAAAAATGGATTTTATGATTCAGAAAACTATCACGGTAATGGCTCTGCTCATTGAGAAAGTTTCCAGGATAGAAAGTCCCCGTTTAGAACTTTGGAAGGCAAAACAGGCAAGAGCTAAACCCCTTTAGCCCCAAATGTGAGTGGTTGTTAACCCACTTTCCCGAACTGGAGTCAGTTCGTTGTCAGCGTCCTCCCTAGTCAAAAATCTGCATTTTCAGGGTATAGACGCGCACAACAAAACTTACCCCTAGGTCACAAAATCAAGAGCAGCGTAATTCTTGGCTGTTGGGGTATGTCAATGATGATGAGGTCGGAGGGGAGGAAAGCATGAGGGATATGTCGGCATCCTCTCGCGTTGATGCTGGGGAGACGGCTAGCGAATTAGACTGTTTGCCTTATAGTGTCCAGCATTACGATGAGGGCGTGTGTTTATTAGTGCGGATGGGTCCACACCGCATACTACTGGATTGTGGCTTGGGGGACACTTCATTATTGCTCAGCTCGTTAGCTAAATCAGCCCGTCGCGGCAGTTCACCGATGCCAGCAGATTTAGTCTTAATTAGTCACGCCCATCCAGATCACGCTAGAGGTTTGCTAGGACTGCACAAGGCTTTCCCACTTTTACCCATCTATGCTAGTGAAGTTACTAGCAAGTTACTACCGCTCAATTGGCCAGACCAAGATCCTCAAAAAATTCCCCAATTGTGTCATGCATTGCCGTTGCGATCGCCTGTAGAAATTCAAGAAGGTCTGGTAGTAGAATTATTTCCCGCCGGACACCTACCAGGAGCAGTAGCAGTTCTCCTCACTTATACCACCAAGCAGCGCTCTTACAAGTTACTGTATACAGGGGATTTTTTCTTGTCGAACTCGCGGCTAGTAGAAGGCTTGCGTTTAGAAGAGTTGCGGGGCTTAGAGTTAAATGTACTAATTATTGAAGGCACTTATGGCACATCTCGTCATCCCCACCGCCGCAACCAAGAAAACCAATTAGCCGAGCGCATTAATCGGGCGATCGCGGAACATTGTTCTGTGCTATTACCTACACCTGCTTTAGGCTTGGGTCAAGAACTGCTAATGCTTTTACGCTCTCATCACCACTTCACAGGACGGGATTTAGATATTTGGGTTGATGGTGCTGTCGCTACTGGGTGTGACGCTTATCTGGAACTACTGCCTCATCTACCTCCATCAGTACAGAACTTCGCCCGTCATCAACCCTTGTTTTGGGATGAACGAGTACGTCCGCGAGTACGTCGTTTGCCGTCGGCAAATCGTGCCACTGTGGGTAAGTCTCCTTGTATTGTTCTCACTGACTCCACAGCCAATTTGCATCAATACTGCCAAAGAGAAACTGGACCTTGGCTGATCCTGCTACCAGAAAAAATTGATATAAAAATTAATAAAAAATATTCAGCACCCACTACCGACGAAAGCTATCTTCTGGCCCAGCATAGTGACGGGCCTGGTACTACGCAGCTAATTCATAATTTACGTCCCCAGCACGTTGTTTTTGTCCACGGTTCTCCGGCTTATTTGGCTGACTTAACTAGCTTAGAAGAGCTACAAAACCGCTACCACGTGCATTCTCCGTCTGCTGGCACCTTGGTAGAATTGCCAATTGGCGAAACATTTATGCAGCCAGCCCCCCCAGAAACTAACTATGAAGGTGAATTAACAGAATTAGGCACAGTAGTCACAATCACCTTACCTGATGCCATTACAGATGACCCACGGTGGCGACAGTTTGCCGATACTGGTTTAATTGAAGCTCGCTGGCAGGGTGAAGAACTAGTATTGCGGGGATTATCTCCACGAGAACTGCTCAACCAAAGTGGCGATCGCTTTACTTGGACTGATGTAGATTGTTGTGGTACTTGCCGACATCAAAGGGGGCAGCGATGCTGGAATCCCGCTTCCCCGTTATATAACTTCAAAGTAACACTTGAGGGTTACTGTCCTGCTTTTGAACGCTTATCCAACGTTGAATAAATTAAATATGATTAATTTGCAAATTGTGGGGATTTTCGAGGATAAAATGGTCATCAACTTTTACTAAATCACCTGTGTAGCGAATTGGTAAACGTTCTTGATAAGCTTTAATAGCTAAGATATAATCGTGGTCTACCAGTTCGGTTTTGATCTCTCGTAATTTATGAAAAACTTCACCCAATAAAATAATTTCTCCACTTAATTTATCAATTGATGGAGTAGAAATTTGTATGACTACACCTTGCACAGTTAAGTTAGGATAATTGGTAATAAATTCGCTTAATATATCAACTTGGTCGCGATTTTCTACAGTTGATAATGTTTTCAATATATCGCTGATTCTTTCGGCATAATCTCCTAAATTATGTTGGAGAGGTAGCAAAATTTCATATTCAGAAGCCGCATCTTTTTTTAGTCGCCAAATTGCCCCAGCATCATTATAAATACGCCCTGTCTCCTGCCAGCCTGTTGCTTGCAAATGTGCCTGTATCACATTAGGATTAACACTTTTGAGGATGTGACTATCTTTAATAGTAACTTTCATGGCAAACCTCCAAAACTAATGCGTTCAATAATGGCTTGCAGTAAATCTGGTGTCAACTGATTACTACGGGGTATTTCAATAGTAACATTGGTTGTATTTTCAGTATCTGGCATTCCGAGCAAGGATACCCAGTAAGCACAATATCGAAGACACAGTTCATCCTCGGTTTGTTTTATCCAGTCTGTTATCCTTTCTGGAACCAAAACGACAACTAAAATGCGAGGGACAAGGGCATTAATTTTTAAATCATGATAATTTTTGAGATTGAGTCGATATTTAATATAGTTTTCTTCAAGAATATCTCTGGCTGTACATTTCAGTTGTAGTTCTAATCTAGGGGAAAGAATTTTACCTGTACCACCTCTGCTAACTATGCCTAAGTCTATGCTGTCGTTATCAACTTCTGGTCTATAAAAGAATAACCAGCAATAGCAGCAATAGCTCTAATATAGGTGATGCTAAATTGTTCTTTTTGTTGGTTGATGTCCATGTCACTCGCCACAGATTTGCCACTTGTTGCCTTGGAGACACTACATTAGTTCGGCTGCTTGAAAAAGAGGATAATAATTATTACCGCACATATACGGATGAATACCCCGCTTTAGCATAGCTAAGATCCCACATTCCGCACCCTAACTGTCACAATGCCCCCAGGGCTTGACAACAAAGGGCTAAAGCCCTTACTACCAACTTTTTTTTATAAAACTTAATGTAATTTGATTTATTCCCGTCAACTTACTTATTGGCTGTTCTTTAATTTTTTCACTCAGGCTTTTACCCATGTGTTTTTTCTTCCGCAAAATAATGAGTCCTAAGTAAGATGTACTACTCAGGACTCATCACCGACTATGCACGCAAGGCTTTACGCCCAACTCAGCACTTATTCAGGATTTGAGTCGGGAAAATGGTTACGGATACGCTCCGCTTCTGGGCAATCTTCCGTCATCAGAGGTTCTATATTACCGCGTGGCACTGAGGCTAATTTTTGGGTTACAGAGCCAATGCTTTCAAGACGAACCATTTCCTCCCAAGCACAAACTTCGTCTTCCTCATCTGTTTCATAGCGTAGGGTCACTAAATCTCCCTCTATATCGAGGATGCGGGCGCGTTCAATCCAGCGTTGCTGGTCCCGCAAGAATACACATACCTCCCGCCCGTCGCAACACAGTTGATAAATCTTGCGGTGTAGCATGTACTGCTTCTGCCTTTTTAAACAACGTAGTTAAACCTAATCAAAATTGGGTTTTACCCCGATAACACCTTTTGGAGCTAAGTTCCGTAGTTCAGAATCAGTGCGTCTAGCAACTCCACCCTTAGACTTGCTTGTCGTTGTCAAAATCTAGGGAATTTTGGGGTCATAGACTGTAATTACTGCACCTGTTGAACTCAACCTCCTTCAGGTCACTCAGCGAATGTTTACTTCATAGAAGTCGTACAATTCGGTAATTCTCCTAACCAGGTGAATATTTGCTGGTGAGTACTTCCTACAATTATGTGATAAAAAATACTCCAAATCAAGCGTTGATCGCGGTTGTTTGATTTGCCTGCTTGTAGTCATTGGCATTGCTGGGAAGTCCGGGAACTCGGCTTTACTTTTATCCCTAATGTATTTGATCTTAACTCATTCTCTTGCCGACCTTAATGGTTTTCAACAACAATCAGTAAAGAGTTTTGAGTTGACGCACTCAGAGGAGCAGGCTGCCATGTACACACAAATGATCCCATCACCCCAAATTCTACGCCAGTAAGGGGAGCAGGCGGCAAGGGAGGAAAATCTAATAGTCGTATTTTTATAGTTACTAAAATAAAGAGGAATTCTAAAAGCCCCCTATTTCAGTGGCTGCGGGGGATTTATTCTGGCCAAAATTGCCTGCAATTCACAATGCAGTAGCAAAGTTACCCAATTTTGTCCTGGGTGAGAAATTTTATTGGCAGTTGCGAGGACGCTTCTCGTTTTATTTGACCTGCGCTAACTGCATCATATAGGGCTGAAAGGGCTACCAAATCTTCTGACTGACAGCATTTAGTCGCCAGAACTTGATGGAGTAGACCCTCAGATTCAACACTAAGATATCCAGTTTGGAAAGCAGATTCAACGAGTGAGCGAATCATGTTGATTAGGGTATGGTGAATATTTTCTTACCCTTAGTGTGAAACATTTTATTCCCTTATTAGTTGATATAAAACAGTCATTACTAGTGATTATAGTTACATATATTTGTGATCCGTATCACAGATTTTAGAAAAAATAATCATTTTACGGGCATTTCTTCTGGATACCATAACCGTATACTTAGAAACAAGTAATACAAAATTTATTTTTAGTAAATTTAAAAAGCACGAAAATAATTAGTATTTAAATATATCCAAGACTCTGTATTATTACTTAATTAAAAAACTGACGGAAATCCTCATCTTGGTGACTCAATTCCACCCAGTCTAGATTTAAAGACATAAATCGTTGTACCAAGCGATCGCAGGCAGGGCGTTCAGTGGCATAATGTCCCGCATCGATTAAAATTAGACCGCGATCGCGACTTTCTTGAAACTGATGGAACTTACAATCAGAAGTTAGATAAACTTGCGCGCCGGTTTTGACTACCGCCGAAATAAAACTAGCGCCGGAACCACCTAACACAGCTACTCGTGAAATCATCTGCTGTAAGTCAGTAGTTGGTGAAAAAAGCAAATTAGGGGGTGCGAGTCGGGTTTGAATTGCAGCAAGTAACTCCTGTAAAGTCAACAATGGCTTGAGTAAACCTACACGTCCGTAACCCAATCCTGCTTGAGTGGGTACGATGGGAGTGACTTCCTTCAGTTCTAAAATTTGAGCCAAAACGTCAGCAGTACCATCATCTACTTGATCGAAATTTGTGTGAGCGCTGTAAATACCAATGTTGTGGATAAAAGCTAATCTGGCCATTTCTGCGATCGCCTCACCACTACGTAAGGACTTGGGAGGACTAAAAATTAAAGGATGGTGAGCAAAGATCAGATTAGCATTCAAAGCGATCGCTTCCTGCATCACTGCTAAAGTCGGTGTCAGACAAACCAACACTCGCGCTGCTTCCTGCATCACACCTGGTTCAACCTGCCAACCACAATTATCCCAGCTTTCACACCAAGCCGGATTTGCCCATGCTTCAAACCAATTAATTAAATCAACAATTTTCATAAAAATTATTTTGATTTTTATTACTAGTTCAGTGTCTCTGTGGTTGGATATTTAATTTTAATGCTATCTGCTGGCGCATTTCTTGGAAAGGTTTGTTCCATACAGGGCGAGCGTTCCAATTCCATGTTGCCACAGGGATAAGTTGTTCACTAGCAAGATAAATTAGCAGACGGCGTTCATCTTCTGGTTCGCGGGAGAAGTCGAAGGGATTACGGAAACCTGTACTACACAGCTTATAAGATGTCATCTGACCGTGGCTGATACGTTGTAAAATTTGTTCACCTTTTACGAGTAAATAATCTAAAAAAACCAAACTAAAAGGCTCTGAATGTGCGCGAGTTTCTGGGTCTTTTTGTACCCATCTAGCCCAATCAAACCCATACATAAAATCATGCACATAGCGAAAGCGAATTTCTTTTCTAATGCCAAATAACTCTATTAGCAAAACCATCTTGTGACTAAAAGTTTCTAAAAAAGCAACAGCACCCTCATCTGCCACTAAAGCCTGTCTAAGTATACTACTCACCATGAAATCAAAATCCCAAAAAATATTTTCTGGAAAATTTTGCAATTGAGCGCGAAGTATGAGTTCTAATGTCTCCTGCAAAGCCATGAGAAATTGGATGTCTGTAGTAGTTGCAGTAATTAAGTTTTCCAGTTCGGCAAAACTTGTAATTAAAGACTTTTGGGGATTGAGAGTTAATGGATTAATAGATTGCTGGGCTAAAATTTCGTCAAGACATAGGAAAAGATTATTTGGTGTCAAGTTATGCTTCATAATTAGTTTAAATAGCCCAGACAGTCTAAACTAAATATAAGCTTAGATCGTAAAACTTATATTTATTCATTTAATACAAACAAACTTAATGTGTGGCGTTACAAATTAATGTTAAGGGCGAATACCGTTCGCCCCTAGTCAATTTTAGGCGATTCAATCCCTCATCACCAAATTAAGTAAACTCTTAAGAGTTAAGGACATCTTGTTTAGGGTAAGTTTAATTTCCTATCCCTAACTAGAAATGTGGACAACCAGCTCTCTCGTATGACTACGCTGGCGATGTTCCCAAACATAGATTCCCTGCCAAGTTCCCAGCACCAAATGACCCCGATTTATGGGAATATGTTCAGAAGTATGGGTGAGTGCTGTACGGATATGTGCTGGCATATCGTCCGCACCTTCAGCATCGTGGATGTATTTGCCTGATTCTGGCACGAGTTTTGCCATAAAGTTAGCTAAATCCACTAATACATCAGGGTCGGCATTTTCTTGTATAACTAAACTAGCTGAAGTATGGCGTAAAAATAAGGTACAAAGACCAGTTTCTACCCCTGATTGTGCAACTATGGCTTCAACTTTTGTAGTGATATTCTGAAAATTTTTGCCAGTAGTAGAAATTTTTAGTAGCTTTTGGTAGTGAGCCATCTTGAAGGTAATTGACTATTCACTGATGAGCGTTGACTCTCTTTTACAGATGATTTGTTTTGTCATCTAGGCAAAAAAGAGCAATATGAAACAGTAATACTGCCTATTAGTATTATACGTCTCTAGCCAGCAGACAATTCCCAAATATAAACTGTGCCCAAAAAAATCCGATGACGAATGTTTTGACGGCTTACCATGAATGAATGAACTTCATGAGATTGATTCTATCCATGAAGCAATAATTTGGGGGATTAATCACAACTGTGAGTCTAGCCTGTAAATCCATCTCCAATTTCTTTGTATCTAGCAAGAGAAGGAATTAATAGTAATGGCGCACCTGTTTGATGCATTCAGGATTCGTGAAGTCACTTTTCGCAACCGCATCGCCGTTTCACCTATGTGTCAATATTCCAGTACAGATGGATATGCTAACGACTGGCACTTAGTTCATCTTGCTTCTCGTGCAGTTGGTGGTGCTGGTTTAGTACTTACAGAAGCGGCGGCTGTAGAACCTCGCGGACGGATTAGCCCTCAAGATTTGGGAATCTGGTCAGATGCACATATAGAAACTTTGGCTAAGATTGTCTCATTAATCCATAACTTTGGCGCTGTTGCAGGTATACAACTTGCCCACGCAGGCCGAAAAGCCAGCACAGCTAAACCAAGTAAAGGAGGGAAAGCAGTGGATGAATCTCAGGAGGGTTGGCGACCTGTAGTTTCCAGTAGTGCGATCGCTTTTAGTAAAGAAAGTCCAGTACCTCAAGCCTTAAGTATTGCAGAAATTCAGCAAATTATTCAAGCCTTTGTGCAAGCTACTAAACGTTCTCTACAAGCTGGTTTCAAAGTCGTTGAGATTCATGCTGCTCATGGTTACCTCCTACATCAGTTTCTTTCACCCCTTTCTAACCACCGCCAAGATGATTATGGTGGTAGCTTTGAAAATCGGATTCGTCTGCTGAAAGAAGTTGTGGAGGGAGTGCGACAGGTATGGCCACAGACCTATCCCCTCTTAGTACGCATCTCTGCTACTGATTGGGTAGACAAAGGGTGGGATGTTGAGCAAAGTATTGCTTTAAGCCAGGAACTCAAGTTACTAGGTGTAGATTTGATAGACTGCTCCTCCGGCGGAATTATTCCGGGAATCAATATCCCCGTCAAACTTGGCTACCAGACTCAATTTGCCGAACGTATCCGCCATGAAGCAAATATCTCTACAGGTGCAGTCGGGTTAATTATATCTCCTGAACAAGCTGACCAGATTATTCATACAGGAGTAGCTGATTTAGTCCTACTAGGGCGCGAACTGCTTCGTAATCCTTACTGGCCACACCTCGCAGCCCAACAACTAGGACAGGATAAACTTTGGCCCATTCAGTATGAGCGAGCTTGGCTTTGATTCATGAAGACAGTCCCGATGAAACGAGTTTCACAGCCAAGGATGAGAGAAGGCTGGGGACTGGAATTTTTACTCAGCACTCAGCACGGGCTATAAGCGCAGCCATGCCCGCAGGGCTTTACGCCCCGCTACCGCTCTAAGCGCAGCTATGCCCGCAGGGCTTTACAGCACTTTTAAGTCAGTTCAAACTTGGGGGGGATGTAGATGATACTCTCTTTTTATAGTGTCTTAAGTAGTGTTGCTTAAACTAGGAGAATATACTCATGCATTTATTCATGCAAACAGCAGCTTCAGCAGAAGGTTCCCATTTTCCTTATGCTTTCACCTTAGTGTACGTAGTTGGTTTTATTGCTGCGGTCACAATTGGTTCTATCGCTTGGTATAACTCCAAACGTCCGGCTGGCTGGGAAAGCAAAGATCGCCCTGACTTTGTTCCTAAAATTGAAAAAGAAGAAACTCCGGGTGTGGGTGAACCGAAGTCCTAATGAGTGCTTTCTTGAGTGCTGAGTGCGCTTCCCTGAGCGAAGTCGAAGGGGAGTGCTGTAAAGCCCTGCGGGCATGGCTGCGCTTATAGCCTGTGCTTTCTTCTTGAGTTGAATTACCAGACGCGATATATCGCGTCTTGTCAACTCATAATTCATAATTCTTTTGTTAGTTTTGCACCTCGACCCAGCGACGATACAGCTTTTGAATTTGTTTGAGCAACGCCGTATAAGCAGGTTGAGTGGACTCATTGAGTTTTGTTAACTCCTGTAATTTTGTCAGGAGTCTTGCTTCTTCTGTGGCCACTTCTCCATCACTGTAAATTAAGCCACTGATGGCTTCAATGAGATTTTCACAATCCTCCAGGCTAGGGCGATCGCCTAGATATTCTTTCACCCAGGTGTAACATTCTTGTGGTTGTACAGGAACCAATTCGTATAGCCAAGGCTTAATCTCTGGATCGGTAGCCAAGCCTTTTGCTTGAGCTATCTCCCGTAGATATTGCCGTTCTTCTGGCTGGATTCTGCCATCAATCCAGGCAGCTCCAATCAGGATTTTAACTAAATTTTTCACATTGGAATCAGTAACCATTGCTGCCTCCTGTGGTAAATTCGGGGCCTCCACAAAATCGTACAATCCCAAACAGTATTCACCCGGAATCGTTGGTTTTTCTTAAGCGCACCATGAAAAAGCCATCCATGTTCTGTTGATGAGGCCAAACTTTCAGCCAGCCTTGTGGTGTGGAATAGGCAGAGTAAGGGGAATCAAAGCTAGGAGTTTCTATCTGCCAATGCGGATTTTGAGCTAAAAATGCCGCAATCACATCTTCATTTTCGGCTGGATGCAGCGTACAGGTAGCATAAACTAATACACCACCCGGTTTGACAAAAGTCGATGTATGTGTAATTAGTTCTGTTTGCAGTTTTGCCAGTTCCTGGACAGATTCTGGTGTTTGTCGCCAACGTGCATCGGCGTGGCGGTGCAAAGTTCCCAAACCAGAACACGGTGCATCTAGTAAGACGCGATCGCCTGTATTATTAAATTGCGGTAAATTGCGGCTATCACCAGTGCAAATCTGGATAGATTGTAAACGCAACCGTTGAGCATTTTCTTTGAGTTTGCGTAGCCGGGAAGCTGTGCGATCGCAGGCCCAAATTTTGCCTGTATCCTTAATTAACTCGGCAATATGAGTTGTTTTCCCCCCTGGGGCTGCACAAGCATCAATCACCACTTCACCCGGTTGGGGGTCGAGTAAATGACCGACAAGCTGGGCGCTACTATCTTGTACAGACCACCAACCCTCACTAAAACCAGGCAAATTTTGGATGGGCCCAGTACTCCCAATCAATCGTAAAGCTTGGGGCAAATGAGGTACCCGCTTTACCAAAATACTAGCAAACTGAAAAGCCTGTTCAACTTCCTCTATTGAAGTACGGAGGGGATTAATTCGCAAATCAATTGTAGGTGTTTGGTTCATCCATTCACAGAGTTTTTCTGTTTCAGCCAAACCAAGTTGATTTAACCACACTTGCATAATCCAGTCTGGGAAACTGTGTAAAATTCCCAAGCGTTCCACCAGATTTTCTGGTAATTTTAAAGGCTCTGGTGATTTATCTGCCAGACGGATGTATTGCCGCAATAGACCATTTACAAAACCCGTGAGTCCAGAAAAGCCATTTTCCTTAGCCAATTGGACAGTGGTATTCACAGCAGCCGAAGCGGGAATACGCTCTTGATAGCGCAGTTGGTACAAACCTAGATGCAGGATAGTGCGGAGGTCTTTTGGTTGTTGGTGGGATTTCTTGGTGGCGAGTTGGTCGATGAGAGCGTCAAGAGTGCGTTGCCTTCTCACACTGCCATAAACTAATTCTGTCAGCAAACGGCGATCGCGCAGTGTCTCCACAGAAGATGCGCTATCAGACAAGCTAAGTTTTTGCAGTACTCTATCTAAAGCTACATCAGCATAAGCTCCTTTGTGAACATCACGCAGGGCAATAAAAGCTATTTGACGGGAGTTAGTCATGGAATCATGGAAAACTGTTAAATTTAAGCTATCCCCTGATTTTTGGGAGTACGGGGAATTGAAAAAAGGCTACCTACATTCTGACAATTATCTTCAACCCGTCAGCAATAGCAGCTTGTCAGGGACGATTACATAAAAGAGGTAAAAAGAAGGTGTTAAAAACACTTTTAGTGATTACCGTTGGTTTTTTACCGGCAATATTTTCTCTATGGGTAATTCGTAAAACTCAAGTGCGGACACGTTTACGGATGAGACAAGCAGCCATGAATTTTTCAGGGGTGCGGGTACGACAAAATATTAGAGATGTTGAAGGCGATCGCTATTATCTAGAAGGGGTCGGCTACCTCATTGGTGATATTAGTTGTAAATTTAATGCCCGTTCTGGCTACATGCGCTGTGCTGTCAACCCCAGTGGGCCTTGTCAGGGTTGCCGTCACTATGAACCCAGAGAATTATCTGTTAATAAAGAGTACGCTCGTTGAAAGTGCGCTCGTGCTGAGTTAAAAGACCGCCCACACTTCGACAAGCTCAGTGACCACAATTCACGTTGCTTGTACCGAGTGCGAAAGTCCTTCCTTCTTCTTCTTTTGACTCAGCACTCAGCACTCAAAAAGGCACTCAGCACTAAAAAAGGCGGGCAAATTGCCCACCCCACAAAAAGTTAAGAGAATATTCCGTTGCTAATTAACCCAACAAATTTTTAGCCTTAGCTAATACATTATCAACGCTAAAACCAAACTTCTCCATACAGACACCGCCTGGAGCTGAAGCACCAAAGCGATCAATACTCACAGTATCGCCTTCAGTGCCCACATATTTGTGCCAGCCGAAGCTAACACCTGCTTCTACAGCCAAACGCTTGGTAACTGCTTTAGGTAGAACGGACTCTTTATAAGCCGCATCTTGTGCTTCAAACAGATTCCATGAGGGCATGGAGACAACACGAACTTTCTGTCCTTGAGCCGTGAGCTTTTCGGCTGCGGTGACGCAGAGGCTCAATTCTGAACCAGTTCCAATCAAGATGATATCTGGTGTACCTTGACAATCTACTACTGTGTATGCACCCTTAGCCACGTTCTCAACCGACGTACCTGCCAAGTTGGGGACATTTTGCCGAGTGAATGCCAACAGAGTAGGAGCATTTTGTTTCGCGTTCTCAATGGCTACTTTGTAAGCACCAGAGCATTCATTACCATCGGCAGGACGAATCACCGTCAGGTTAGGAATAGCTCGCAGAGAAGCTAAAGTTTCCACAGGTTGGTGTGTGGGGCCATCTTCACCTTGACCAATGGAGTCGTGGGTCATCACCCAAATCGACCCAGCTTGGGATAGGGCAGATAAGCGGATGGCAGCACGCATGTAGTCTGTGAAGATGAGGAAGGTGGCACCGTAGGGAATTAATCCCGAACCATGCAGCGCTATCCCGTTACAGATGGCGCCCATACCATGTTCTCTCACGCCAAAGTGGACGTTACGGTTTTGGTATTGTCCTTTTTGAAAATCACCAAAGCCTTTGATTTCAGTTAGGTTAGAGTGAGTCAAGTCGGCTGAACCACCTATTAACTCAGGTAAAACCGCCGCTAATTTGTTCAAGCAGGCTTCCGAGTGCTTACGGGTGGGTATTCCTTTATCTTCGGCGGTGAAGGTGGGTAGTACCTGATCCCAACCGTCGGGGAGTTTGCCACTGACGTAACGTTCAAATTCAGCTGCTTCTTGGGGATATTTGGCTTTGTAGTCAGCAAAGGCTTGATTCCAGTCGGCTTCGTAGCTAGCACCGCGCTCAATGGCTTGATGCATGTGGTTGAGCGCGTCTTGGGGCACTACGAAAGGTTCGTATTCCCACTTCAAGTTGTTCCGAGTTAAAGCTACTTCGTCACCACCCAAAGCAGCGCCATGAACACCAGCAGTGTTTTGTTTGTTAGGAGAACCATAACCGATGGTGGTGGTCACCTTAATCATGGTCGGCTTGTCAGTGACAGCTTTTGCGGCTTCAATTGCCTTGGCAATTGCTGCTAAATCAGTGTTGCCATCTTCAACATGTAGGACATGCCAGCCGTATGCTTCAAATCGCTGAGAAACATCTTCGGTGAATGCTACATCTGTAGAACCATCAATGGAAATGTGGTTGTCGTCGTACAGAGCGATGAGTTTACCTAATCCTAGGTGTCCCGCAAAAGAACAAGCTTCGCCGGAAACGCCTTCCATATTGCAACCGTCACCTAAAATCACATAGGTGTAGTGGTCAACAATTTTGGCATCGGGCTTGTTGAACTTAGCAGCAAGGTGAGCTTCAGCCATTGCTAAACCAACTGCATTGGCAATGCCCTGTCCCAACGGGCCAGTGGTGACTTCTACACCTTCTGTTTCAAAGTTTTCTGGGTGTCCAGGGGTTTTAGATCCCCACTGACGGAATTGCTTGATGTCGTCGATGGTAACGCTGTCGTAGCCTGTCAGGTGCAGTAGGGCATACTGCAACATACAGCCGTGACCAGCAGATAAGACAAAGCGATCGCGGTTGAACCACTTAGGATTTTTGGGGTTAAACCGCATAAAGCGATCCCATAGGACAAAAGCCATAGGAGCCGCGCCCATCGGCAGCCCTGGGTGCCCCGATTTAGCCTTTTCTACGGCGTCAATAGCCAAGAAGCGAATCGAGTTAATACAAAGTTCTTCGAGGGATTGGGTTGCAACAGCCATAATCTCTTGTTCTTAACGACGGGTTAGCACTCTTGGAGCTTCTCTTTTGACTGGGGTTGTTTTGCACAGTGATTAGTTATTAGTTTCTTTCATTGAGCCTGATAGCTAATCACTGATAGAATTTTCCCACAGTATCTTCATCATCCCATTCCCCATTGTTGATGGACAAGCGGGATCTCCTGAGTTTCTGGTGATTAATCAAGCTAATAATTGGGTTATGCTGAACGCTTGATTCAATAACGAATGATATTTATGATACTTTTCACACGATGATCTCAGGAGAGCCGAAAATCGGCAAAGTTGAGAATTTTAAGCGTACTTTTTAAAGGCTAGCGTGACATTATGACCACCAAACCCAAATGAGTTGGATAATGCTACTTCAACTTTTTGAGCACGGCTGGCATTAGCCACGTAATCTAGATCACACTCTGGATCGGGATTTTCTAGATTGATGGTGGGAGGAATTTGATCACTAGCGATCGCTAACACTGTGGCCACTGCTTCAATGCCTCCAGAACCACCCAAAAGATGACCAGTCATCGATTTGGTGGAACTGATGGCGATTTTATAAGCATGGTCGCCCAAAGCTTTTTTCATTGCGGCAGTTTCAGTTGAATCATTTGCCGGGGTGCTGGTGCCGTGAGCATTGATGTAGCTCACCATTTCTGGTGTGAGTCCGCCATCTTTGAGTGCTAGTTGAATGGCTCTGGCAGCACCTTCGCCACCAGGAACAGGGGAGGTAATATGGTAAGCGTCACAGGTCATCCCATAACCAACCATTTCTGCATAAATGCGCGCGCCACGACTGAGGGCATGTTGCAGTTCTTCTAGGATGAGAACCCCGGCTCCTTCACCCATGATAAAGCCATCGCGATCGCGATCAAAAGGACGGCAAGCGTGAGCCGGGTCATCATTACGGGTCGAAAGCGCCCGGGCTGCGGCAAATCCAGCTAGACCCAAGGGTGTAATTGCCGCTTCACAACCACCACAAATCATGGCTTGGGCATAACCACCTTGAATTAGGCGAAAAGCATCTCCGATGGCGTTGGAACCTGCGGCGCAGGCAGTAACCGAGCAAGAATTAGGCCCTTTAGCACCGGTGTGAATTGCTGTTAATCCAGCCGCCATGTTGGCGATCATCATCGGTATCATGAAGGGACTACAGCGATCAGGCCCACGGTTCAGGTAAACTGTTTGCTGGTCTTCCATCACCTTCAGTCCACCAACACCGGAGCCAATCATCACTCCCACCTGTTCGGCATTTAGCTCATTAATGACTAACTTCGCATCAGAGACAGCTTGTTTGGCAGCTGATACCCCAAATTGGGAAAACCGATCCATCCGCTTGGCTTCTTTGCGATCCATGTAGTCATGTGGATCGAAGTTTTTCACTTCACCAGCAATGCGGCAATCATGGCGAGACGCATCAAAAAATGTGATGTAGTCAATGCCATTGCGTCCACTCAACAATCCTTCCCAATATTCATCTGGTGTGTTACCAATAGGTGTAATCGCGCCAACACCAGTTACAACAACGCGTTTACGTGTATAGTCTGTCATTTCTTCGTTAAAATTGGCGAGAAAGCTGCAAATAAAGTGCTGAGTGCTTCCTTCCTGAGTGCTGAGTTGTGAGGTGTAAGGCAGGGCTTTTAATTTATCAACTCACCCACGTAAAAACCCATTTCCGGCATATCATCCCAGTTTTTCAATCAACTAAGAAATATGATCAACAGTCAGATTCAACTGACTATTGATATGACGCCAGAAATTCATTTGTGAGTAAAGTGAGAACGAAATTGCCCTAGAGATGGGAGGGGGAGAGAAGGAGATAGGAGGAATAACTCTTGACTCCTTGGTACTCAGCACTCAGTACTCAGCACTCAGCACTCTCTTAGGCGGATGCAGCAACTTTGTCGTTGATGTAATCCACCGCTTCTTGAACCGTTGTAATTTTTTCGGCGGCTTCATCGGGAATTTCGATATCAAATTCTTCTTCCAATGCCATTACCAATTCAACGGTATCTAGGGAATCAGCCCCCAGATCGTTAGCAAAATTAGCTTGTGGTGTGATTTTGTCAGCCTCAACACTGAGTTGATCGACAACGATTTTCTTGACCTTTTCAAAAATTTCCGCTTGACTCATACAATAAAAGTCCTTGACCAGTTGCTATTATCCGCTCTTTATGGGCGACGTGGTTTTTGAGCATATACATCTTATCGGAAAGCGCGATCGCCCGTATACTACCAAGGGCTTTTCCTTGAGAAAACCTTAGTCTCCAGGGGTACACCTCGGCTTTTGAAAGTGCTTCCTTCCTGAGTAAAAACTCCACTTCCCACTCCCTAGTCCTGTTTTCATACTTAACTGTAAAACTTGTTTCATCGGGTCTGCTTTCACAAACAGCAGTCAGACACTAGGAGATACTACACTAGGAAATACTAGGCGATCGCATACACTGAATGTAAATACCTCTAATTACCAATTCTTACTAAATTTTCTGGTGAATGTCCAACTAATATACACGCCCTCGTCAGTAACACTGATGAGGAATGATACAACAGTTATTGTCAGGGGCAATTGCCCTTACCCAAATATACTTTTATGCTATCTCCCACGCTGAAATACGCTTACTTCCCTGGCTGTGTTGCTCAAGGAGCTTGCCGGGAGCTTTACCAATCAACTCAAGCCCTAACTCAAGCATTGGGCATTGAATTAATTGAACTGAAAAAAGCCGCTTGTTGTGGTTCAGGCACATTTAAAGAAGATTCCCAACTACTGGAAGATACAGTTAACGCCAGGAATATCGCCTTAGCAGAAGAATTAAATTTGCCGCTACTGACTCATTGCAGCACTTGTCAAGGTGTGATTGGTCATGTCAACGAAAACCTGAAACAATGCCAAACTAATAAACCTGCCTACATTGAGCAAGTAAATAACTTGCTGCACAAAGAAGGCTGTTCACCTTATCGTGGCAGTACGGAAGTTAAACATATTCTCTATGCCTTGGTTACAGATTACGGTTTAGAGGAAATTACTCAACGTGTGACTCGGAAGTTAACAGGGTTAAAATGTGCAGCCTTTTATGGGTGTTATCTTCTGCGCGCCCAAAAGTCTATGCCCTATGATGACCCCTTCCAACCGGAAGCAATGGAAAATGTGTTTCGGGCGGTGGGCGCAACACCAATTTATTATCGTGGTCGCACCCAATGTTGTGGCTGGCCTCTATCTAGTTATGCGACTACCCAGTCCTTCAAGATGGCTGGGATGCATATTCAAGAAGCTTTAGAGACGGGTGCTGACTGTATAGTTACACCTTGTCCTCTGTGTCATCTAAATTTAGATTCTCGTCAGCCAGAGGTGGAAAAGGTGATTGAAAAACGGTTAGGTTTACCAGTTCTGCATTTACCCCAGTTAATTGCTTTGGCTTTAGGAGTTAGCCCCAAGGAACTAGGTTTAGACCGTCACATTGTTTCTACCAAGCCAGTGTTAGAAAAATTAGGGATTAGGGATTAGGGGGACAAGGGGAGGGGACAAGGGACAATTCTCACCCCATTCCCCATTCTCCACTCACTTTTGCCCTAGTTGGCGTTGTAATTGTTTGAAGGATTGATACATTTCTGGCAGGCGGTTATATATAGCGGAGACCTTGAGATATAGTTTGTGAGGGATTGCTGGCACCCCGGAGACTATTTCTCCCGGTGCGACATCACTGTGAATGCCGGCTTTAGCAGATGCGATCGCACCATCACCAATTTTTACTTGATTGGCAATTCCTGATTGTCCCGCCAAAATCACGCGATTGCCTATTTTTACGCCTCCTGCCATACCTGCTTGTCCGGCGATCGCACAACCAAAACCTATTTGGCAGCCATGCCCTATTTGTACCAAGTTGTCAATGATTGTACTGCGTCCTACTCGTGTTTCTCCCACGGCTGGGCGATCAATGGCACTATTACAGCCGACTTCTACGCCATCTTCTAGGACTGTATAACCAGATTGTTCCATTTTCAGCCAACCAGTGCGGGTAGGCACAAAACCAAAGCCTTCTGCACCGATGACAGCACCACTATGAATGACGCAATCTGCACCGATTCGGGTACGTTCATGAATGGTGCAGTTAGCGTGTAAAGTTGTGCGATCGCCGATTTTGGCATCTGGATAAATTACTACATTGGGATGAATAATTACACCATCGCCAATTTCTACACCTTGCTGAATTACCGCATGGGGGCCAATGTAAACATCCTGACCAATTTTTGCTGTGGGATGAATTACAGCCGTGGAATGAATTTCTGGTGTAGGGCGGTATGGTTGATAGAACAATGCGATCGCTTTAGCAAACAACAGTCGCGGATCTGGCGTAGCGATCCAGGCAATACCACGTTCTTGTGCTTGTAACTGTAAAGTTTTATCCAAGGACAAAATTAAAGCACTGGCATTTGTTGTACCGACAAAAGACGCGAATTTTGCGCCTTCTACATAGCTAAGATTACCAGTTGTCGCTTCATCTATGGCAGCCAAGCCTGTAATTTCTGGGTCTTGGTCTTGGTTGGTTATCAGGCTATGGTCTGTGACGGCATCGTTCAGTTTGTTGACAATTTCGCTGAATTTCATGTTTGGTTGTGTGCAAATCTAACAAGATTGAACCACACAGATGCAAAAGAGGTAGAGAAAAAGTTAATTTAACGTGAATTCGATGAACCTCACCCCAACCCCTCTCCGACACGGAGCTACGGTGTACACACAAATCATCTGATCCCCCTAAATCCCCAGGGCTGTTTCATTCGTAATGGTATGTGTTTTGTCAATATGATTGGCGATAAATATCAGGACAAAAGTCATGAATTGGTGACCAATTTGATGCCTAAGATTGAATGCCAAGCTTGTTTTTCATCTCCTGAACCCTTGCATTTGCGAGCCTTTTAGGGAATAGACCTCTTGCATGAATCAAGAAAACAAAGCAAGTTCATAATTGAGAAGCCCAGCAATCAAGTTGCAACGTAAGCCAAAGCGTCGTCTGCGGTTACGATATTGTTCTTTGAGAATACGAAAAATCT
>JADEXK010000079.1 GCA_015207155.1 Nostocales cyanobacterium LEGE 11386
TTTTACTGAAGTTGCAAGCTTTTATTTTTGCTTATACTCTGCAACAAGCTTTTATTGACTAAGTTGCAAATGTTACTTTCTATTCGACTACACTGAACATTCCTCATGGCATTTTTTTGGTGGTTGCGGTTCGTACAACCCTTATTTACTGTGCCTACACTTTCCATCTCCTCTTTTGTATTCTATTACCCGCAACTTGGGTTATTAGGGATTATTTGTAATTGGAACCAGACGGTCTTATCTCTGGTGCGTCCAACCCTCTCGTTTCAATCCCTAATAGGGATTATTTGTAATTGGAACTCAACATCTAAAAACTTGTGAGGTAGCCCCCAAAGGTTTCAATCCCTAATAGGGATTATTTGTAATTGGAACAAACCTGGCATTACTACACAGCCTATAAAGATTGTTTCAATCCCTAATAGGGATTATTTGTAATTGGAACGCTTTTTCCGCATCGCTCATAGGCATGATTGTCGCTTTGTTTCAATCCCTAATAGGGATTATTTGTAATTGGAACTCTATGCTCCCCGGAGTCAGGATTAAAGGAATAATTTGTTTCAATCCCTAATAGGGATTATTTGTAATTGGAACCTGATCTTCTTGTACGCCTGGAAGCTCTTCAAGCTGTTTCAATCCCTAATAGGGATTATTTGTAATTGGAACATGGTTCACCTACTTCAGAGAATTGGGAAGTACCAGTTTCAATCCCTAATAGGGATTATTTGTAATTGGAACCTAATATCTTCTCTACATCTTTGAAGGCTATAGGTTTCAATCCCTAATAGGGATTATTTGTAATTGGAACGGTGACCTGTTCCCTAGTGGGATGCAAGAATTTGTTTCAATCCCTAATAGGGATTATTTGTAATTGGAACCCAGCATCTACCGCCGTTACCACTGCCGAACGAACGTAAGTTTCAATCCCTAATAGGGATTATTTGTAATTGGAACAGAAAACTGCTGCTCCTAGATACTTACACTACTCTAGTTTCAATCCCTAATAGGGATTATTTGTAATTGGAACGGCTGTATACAAAATGCTGCCCTGACATGGGCTTGGTTTCAATCCCTAATAGGGATTATTTGTAATTGGAACCTGACAGGGCAACTAAAGCAGACTAAGGTAGACGTAGTTTCAATCCCTAATAGGGATTATTTGTAATTGGAACGTAATACCTTGGCTGATTAAGCTCTACCAGCACACAGGGTTTCAATCCCTAATAGGGATTATTTGTAATTGGAACATAGACCCTCTTCCAATAACACTTAATGCTGGATACAGGTTTCAATCCCTAATAGGGATTATTTGTAATTGGAACCAAGGTATCAATATCAGGTATTTCTACCCCTAATTGTTTCAATCCCTAATAGGGATTATTTGTAATTGGAACTCTAATCAGGATCACTACCTAGACCTAGGTCATACGTTTCAATCCCTAATAGGGATTATTTGTAATTGGAACTCTCAAGTTCCGCCGACAGGCACCTTTGACGCGTCAGGTTTCAATCCCTAATAGGGATTATTTGTAATTGGAACTCTCTATTAACCATCTGGCTGTTTGATAGCGTAAATAGTTTCAATCCCTAATAGGGATTATTTGTAATTGGAACATACATGTGATAAAATTACATACATGTAATCATTCTGTTTCAATCCCTAATAGGGATTATTTGTAATTGGAACGGAGAAACGCCGCATGAGAAGCTTGCCAATGAAAGGTTTCAATCCCTAATAGGGATTATTTGTAATTGGAACAGCTTACCCAGCCGAAATAGTTGACCTAACAGATGTTTCAATCCCTAATAGGGATTATTTGTAATTGGAACTTTGTTGATAAGACACATTAAAACATAACTTAATAAGGTTTCAATCCCTAATAGGGATTATTTGTAATTGGAACAGCTTCAATTCCAGCGAGTTTAGCTTGTTTTTCATGTTTCAATCCCTAATAGGGATTATTTGTAATTGGAACACTGCAAAAGCTTGGGACATATGGTTACCTACGTAGGGTTTCAATCCCTAATAGGGATTATTTGTAATTGGAACCCGCCGGGGAATGGTTTTAAGTCTTGTGGCGTCAAAGTGTTTCAATCCCTAATAGGGATTATTTGTAATTGGAACGGGGTTGCATTTCGCTGGCTTTGGTAATACTCCGTTTCAATCCCTAATAGGGATTATTTGTAATTGGAACGTGACCGGGATTTCATTGGTGCTAAGACGCTTCCCTGTTTCAATCCCTAATAGGGATTATTTGTAATTGGAACGGAAACGCTTTAACTTTAAACCGAGGTGCTTTAGTTTCAATCCCTAATAGGGATTATTTGTAATTGGAACGCAGCCACCGTACAGCGATCGCGTAGGCTATTTTTCCTGTTTCAATCCCTAATAGGGATTATTTGTAATTGGAACCTTTAGAAGATGGAACATCTCTCACAGATATAGTTCGTTTCAATCCCTAATAGGGATTATTTGTAATTGGAACTCGCGCGATGAGTGCGACGGCGTGATACTGCCCGTTTCAATCCCTAATAGGGATTATTTGTAATTGGAACTATTGAGGTTCTAGCCATTTTTTCTTTTTTCTCTGTTTCAATCCCTAATAGGGATTATTTGTAATTGGAACAAGTATTCCTTCAGACTCGCCAGCCTACCTAAGTTGTTTCAATCCCTAATAGGGATTATTTGTAATTGGAACACTTATCGCAGCCCTAAAGGAGAGTTACGATATCTGTTTCAATCCCTAATAGGGATTATTTGTAATTGGAACTCGCCAGCCAGCAGTCCCATAACTGTGGCTTGAGAGTTTCAATCCCTAATAGGGATTATTTGTAATTGGAACAAAATTATCTAGATAAGTCTAATCTTTCAATAATAGGTTTCAATCCCTAATAGGGATTATTTGTAATTGGAACCTCTACTCGCGGAACGGGGACAAGGTAATGATAGTTGGTTTCAATCCCTAATAGGGATTATTTGTAATTGGAACACTGTCAGATTCCCAGAAATAGTAGCATTGCTTGCGTTTCAATCCCTAATAGGGATTATTTGTAATTGGAACACCCAAAATCATGAGCTAAGAACAGTTTTTCACCGTTTCAATCCCTAATAGGGATTATTTGTAATTGGAACAAAGGTATTTGCCAACAAGGGCGCGTCCAGCAGTGTTTCAATCCCTAATAGGGATTATTTGTAATTGGAACCTGGTACGAAGTCCGACAGTACCACATGGGCGTTGTTTCAATCCCTAATAGGGATTATTTGTAATTGGAACCATGTTCCAGATGATGTAAAAGCCTGATATCCAGCGTTTCAATCCCTAATAGGGATTATTTGTAATTGGAACTTGGCATCGCAGACGATTGTACCAACGGGTAAAGGGTTTCAATCCCTAATAGGGATTATTTGTAATTGGAACAGATGCCCAAGTATTCGCCCCGCCCCCAGTCTGTGTTTCAATCCCTAATAGGGATTATTTGTAATTGGAACGATAAGCGTCCTAAAAGAACAGATTGGGGTGATTCGTTTCAATCCCTAATAGGGATTATTTGTAATTGGAACGAATCTCGCCACATCTTTTCATCTATGCAAACAAGTTTCAATCCCTAATAGGGATTATTTGTAATTGGAACTTTTGGGACTGGTGCAGAATTTTGGTTGAACCTCCAAGTTTCAATCCCTAATAGGGATTATTTGTAATTGGAACACAGTAGATAAGAAAACTCCAGGCTCAATTATTACGTTTCAATCCCTAATAGGGATTATTTGTAATTGGAACTTAATCCTTTATATTTCCATCCATCTTCAGTTTTGTTTCAATCCCTAATAGGGATTATTTGTAATTGGAACGAACGGGAGTCAGCACCGTTTCTAATCTGTGATGTTTCAATCCCTAATAGGGATTATTTGTAATTGGAACCGGTTAACCTCAGTCCAGGTCAACATGAAATATTCGTTTCAATCCCTAATAGGGATTATTTGTAATTGGAACTAGAACCTGCTGTTATGACTTGCTTTCGAGGGGTTGTTTCAATCCCTAATAGGGATTATTTGTAATTGGAACCTGGTAAGGACTTATACTGTAGCATGGTGGTCGTTGTTTCAATCCCTAATAGGGATTATTTGTAATTGGAACACTATGTGACTACTAGCACCTTAGCAGACTACGTGTTTCAATCCCTAATAGGGATTATTTGTAATTGGAACAAGGCGATCGCCAGATAGATTATCATCCATCCACATGGTTTCAATCCCTAATAGGGATTATTTGTAATTGGAACGAGGTTTAGGGTTTACAATAGGGACAGGGCAGGTGTTTCAATCCCTAATAGGGATTATTTGTAATTGGAACGGAAGTAGCAAGCATTTATCGTTGGGCATTGGACGTTTCAATCCCTAATAGGGATTATTTGTAATTGGAACCATTACGGGGCAAGTGAGGCAAGAATATTAGCCGGTTTCAATCCCTAATAGGGATTATTTGTAATTGGAACAGGCTAAACGTGCCTTAAAGCGCTTAGTCTCTGGGGTTTCAATCCCTAATAGGGATTATTTGTAATTGGAACCTAGAGGTGCGGCTTGGGGTGCAAGAAATGGCGAGTTTCAATCCCTAATAGGGATTATTTGTAATTGGAACGCTGTGGCTTTCCTGTGTGGTCAATCCATTGGGGTTTCAATCCCTAATAGGGATTATTTGTAATTGGAACATCTGGTATTGCTTATAACCCCACCGACGGTATCATTGGTTTCAATCCCTAATAGGGATTATTTGTAATTGGAACAATAAAGAGAGGCTAATGACAGCCTCTTTTGGTGGTTTCAATCCCTAATAGGGATTATTTGTAATTGGAACTCTACAGGAGATATACCAAACATCTCACATTGAGTTTCAATCCCTAATAGGGATTATTTGTAATTGGAACAGTTATTTGGTGTATGCACGACCATCGGTGAGTGTTTCAATCCCTAATAGGGATTATTTGTAATTGGAACGTACCAGACCTCTCTAAACCCATCATAATTTCGTTTCAATCCCTAATAGGGATTATTTGTAATTGGAACAAAAACAGTAAATTGTGCGCCCGTTAACACAAAATGTTTCAATCCCTAATAGGGATTATTTGTAATTGGAACGCAATGTTATTTTCTATTGCAGATACACATTTTTATTTGTTTCAATCCCTAATAGGGATTATTTGTAATTGGAACCCGCGATCGCGCCTACAGCAGTGGCGATCGTGCTAAGTGTGCGTTGTTTCAATCCCTAATAGGGATTATTTGTAATTGGAACAAACAAGCATGACGCAATTATTATCCACAGCGTGGTTTCAATCCCTAATAGGGATTATTTGTAATTGGAACAATCTTGGGAAAACCTTAATATCCGATTCCAAAAGTTTCAATCCCTAATAGGGATTATTTGTAATTGGAACCCTGCCGTATGTGGCGGATTTAGCCACATACAAAGTTTCAATCCCTAATAGGGATTATTTGTAATTGGAACTTTTTTGGGGATTTGGCAAACTATAAGTAGTTTGTTTCAATCCCTAATAGGGATTATTTGTAATTGGAACTAAAATCTCTCTCAAAAACATCGTCCGCACGGACGGTTTCAATCCCTAATAGGGATTATTTGTAATTGGAACAAATACTTATTAGTATCACGCCCAGGAATAGAAAGTTTCAATCCCTAATAGGGATTATTTGTAATTGGAACCAGCAGGCGCAGGCGATCGCTCTCGCGTAGATACGTTTCAATCCCTAATAGGGATTATTTGTAATTGGAACTTTACGTATTGGTACTAAAAAATTAGTATATGGTTTCAATCCCTAATAGGGATTATTTGTAATTGGAACTTGGAGCCTAAAGGTAACAAAGAGCGAGTGATTAGGTTTCAATCCCTAATAGGGATTATTTGTAATTGGAACTTACTGGCTAGATAACAAACAAGTTGGTAAGTATGTTTCAATCCCTAATAGGGATTATTTGTAATTGGAACGATATTGTTAGAAGTAATGATTGAACACTGATTATGTTTCAATCCCTAATAGGGATTATTTGTAATTGGAACCTAACCCTGACTGATGATTTTGAAATAGGAAGTTTCAATCCCTAATAGGGATTATTTGTAATTGGAACCCATTATCTTGTCTTTAGATTTAATCAAGCTAGTTTCAATCCCTAATAGGGATTATTTGTAATTGGAACCACCCCAGGCTGAAAGCATTGATATATTTGGTTTTCAAGGTACAGTTTCGTCAACCTCAAATCAAAATAGCTTTTCAGACACTGGTTTGTCAAGACTAACATTTAACAAAATCACCTCAAAAGTAAATCAGACAAGGCTTTGGTGTAGTTGCGTCAACCTCCAGTTGGAGATAAAAGACTTCAAACATAGAGTAGGCAAGCTTTTGAGGCGCAAAAATTTAACCCTTTTGCAAAACACCTACTGGTTGACGCTAGGCTCAAGGGAAAAAATACAAATGCGATCGCAGCATAGCATACGAAGTAACGGTAAGCGATCGCACCTTGAAAAGTATCTATACACATCCGTAATGACGTAATTACCTTCAGTGGGGTGTAGGTCATCGCCTCTGGTATTGCACTGTGCATCATCGCTGAGGACATATGCCTTTAAACCCTCAGCTTTCATACTTGCGGAAGACGTAATGTACACCAAGATCACTGTCATTATGAAAATACGGTACTATACAGCGCTCTGGGATAGTTATGGAAGGAACTAACGAGCTGAATAGAATTAGGGATGCCTACATAAAAAACACCAAGGGGAACACATTCATCTTGGAGATGACTGATGAGGATTGGTTTAATTTAGGAAAATCTGATGCTTGGGCTGGAAGACCCAAAGTGCCTCCAGAAGAAGATTCTCAAGCAGCAAGTATGTATGATCTAGGTTACAGCGAGGGAGAAATTAAACATCCGCCAATTGAAACTAGAGAAGCAAATTAGTAGTCAAACGGGGGCGTATACACATATGACAACGCTACAGCTAGATGTTTAAGTCGCGCAGAGCCAGACGAATTTGCTCCAAACGCCTGCGGTTGACACCAAGATCCGACTCTCCTACACGAGAAGCCGAGCGCAGATGAATTACTGACTCATTGGCAGGTAAATAAAACTCTACATCATCAACAAATTTGAAGATCCGGCTTTTAGAAAGAGCATGGATGTAATTATCTGTCTGTTCTATAACCTCTGTACGAGGCACAACAGAGAGTACTTTTAATAAGGTTTCTCGTGCTGCATCGCGTTCTATGTGATATTTAATCGGCTCGATGGCATGTTTGGCATCAGCATCTTGACTCACTACACAGTTGTCTGAAGCCGGACAAGAACTGAGATGACCATGATCAACTCCCAAGCTAGAAGAGCTAGCCCAAGTTGGAGCAGGAAGTATTAAACCACTAATTAGGGTTAATAATATGGCAAAAATAAGACTTTGCAAAAGTTGCTGTGCGAAAGTTTTGAGCAGACGAGGCATATAAATTTATTCCTTCGGGTAAATAGCACTCAATTATTTTCGGTCATTTCGGTTGTCTGCTGTTTGCCAGTTCGGTCTACACCGTAGTGGGGTAAATCACAGGCGATCGCCTGTTCTAATACTGATATTAATTACGACATAGTTTTAGAAAAGCTTTTCTAAACAACGTGTTTGTTCCTAGACAGCCTTTACAAAACTCCCCGGAATTGTGACGATTACGCTAGAATTGTTAAAGCTTCTTTACAGAATTTGCTGATCATACCCGATTCTGTTAGAACAACTTAGCATTTACATGTAAATCTGAAAACCCCCTCTAGAGTTCACCAAAAGCTCCTATGACGCTCCCAATTCGTAACGTCGCCATTATCGCCCACGTTGACCACGGCAAAACTACCCTGGTTGATGCGCTCCTCAAACAATCTGGTATTTTCCGAGAAGGTGAAGACGTTCCGGATTGTGTCATGGACTCCAACGCCCTAGAACGGGAGCGGGGTATTACTATTTTGTCGAAAAATACGGCAGTTCGCTACAAAGAAACGCTGATCAATATTGTTGATACCCCTGGACACGCTGACTTTGGCGGTGAAGTTGAACGGGTACTTGGCATGGTTGACGGTTGTATCCTGATTGTGGATGCTAATGAAGGCCCCATGCCTCAGACACGGTTTGTGTTGAAAAAAGCTCTAGAAAAAGGACTACGCCCCATTGTAGTTGTCAACAAAATTGACCGCCCCCAAGCTGATCCTTACGGTGCAGTAGATAAGGTACTGGATCTGTTCTTGGAATTAGGTGCAGATGAAGACCAATGTGATTTCCCCTATTTGTTTGCTTCTGGTTTAGCTGGTTATGCCAAAGACGATTTGGATGCAGACGCAGTGGATATGCAACCCCTGTTTGATGCGATTCTGCGTCATGTTCCACCACCTGTAGGTGATGTTAACAAGCCTCTGCAATTGCAAGTCACCACCCTAGATTATTCTGAATATCTGGGACGGATTGTCATTGGCAGAATTCACAACGGTGTGATCCGTGCTGGACAGCAAGCCGCTTTGGTTACAGAAAATGGCAGCATTGTCAAGTCTAAAATCACCAAGCTAATGGGGTTTGAAGGCTTGAAGCGGGTGGAAATGGAAGAAGCCACCGCAGGTTACATTGTTGCCGTGTCTGGTTTCGCTGATGCCAATATTGGGGAAACGATTACTGATCCCAACGAACCGCAAGCTTTGCCACTAATTAAAGTGGATGAGCCAACCTTACAAATGACCTTCTGGGTGAATGATTCGCCCTTTGCTGGTCAAGAAGGTAAATTGGTAACTTCCAGACAAGTACGCGATCGCTTGTTTCGTGAACTAGAAACCAACGTTGCTCTTAGAGTCGAAGAAACCGATTCTCCCGATAAATTCCAGGTTTCCGGTCGTGGTGAATTGCATCTAGGTATTTTAATTGAAACCATGCGCCGGGAAGGCTACGAGTTTCAAGTATCTCAGCCTCAGGTAATTTACCGAGAAGTTAACGGTCAACCTTGCGAACCTTACGAACTCTTAGCGCTAGACATTCCTGAAGATAGCGTTGGTAGTTGTATTGAACGCCTAGGACAACGCAAAGGCGAAATGCAAGACATGCAAGTTAGTGGTAACGGACGTACTCAACTAGAGTTCGTCATTCCCGCTCGTGGCTTGATTGGTTTCCGGGGTGAATTCATGCGGATGACTCGTGGTGAAGGCATCATGAACCACAGTTTCCTTGATTATCGTCCCATCACTGGTGATATTGAAGCTCGGAACAAAGGTGTTCTGATTGCGTTTGAAGAAGGTGTTGCTACTTTCTACGCTATGAAAAACGCAGAAGATAGAGGTTCATTCTTTATCACTCCAGGCACTAAGGTTTATAAAGGCATGATTGTGGGAGAACACAATCGTCCCCAAGACTTGGATTTAAATGTTTGTAAGACCAAACAATTAACCAATCACCGCGCCTCTGGTGGTGATGAATTAGTACAGCTACAAGCACCAATAGACATGAGCCTAGAGCGGGCTTTAGAATACATCGGCCCAGATGAATTGGTGGAAGTTACACCCCAATCGATTCGTCTACGGAAGGTGGCGAAGAAGTTTGCTAAACGGTGATTAAGTGCTGAGTTATTACTAGGCTTCTGACAGCCAAATAATTCACCAGTATTTTAAAACACAGATGGACACTGATAATTTATTCGGTGTCCATCTGTGTTTTTCTGTAATTTCAACTCAGCACTTTGGGATCAAAATTCATGCAACAGATCTAAATGAAAAAACCTCCGCATCTACGGAGGTTGTTTTATTTAACTAGATTTTCCAAAAGATTTTAAAAAGGAGCGATCGCTAAACAAATTACCGCTAAAATGGCGGCGATGATATAAAACACCGCAACTACTTGCAATTCTGACCAGCCGGTCAATTCTAAGTGATGGTGTAGAGGAGCCATTTTAAATAAGCGTTTGCCTTTACCATCAGGCCCCTTAGTGGCTTTGTAATAACTTACCTGCGCCATCACAGAAAGGGTTTCTACGAAGAAGATGCCACTGAGAATAAACAAGGCTACTAAGCTGTTAGTGAGTAGTGCTACAGCCGCTAAAGCGCCTCCCAATGCCAGGGAACCAGTATCACCCATAAAAACACGGGCTGGGTTGCGGTTATGGGCTAAGAAACCTAAGCAACCGCCACTTAATGCCGCACAGAAAACCATCAATCCAGGGGCAGTAGGCGCAATTAAAGCACCTAATGCTAGTAATGCGATCGCTACTGTTCCTGCTGCTAAACCATCAATCCCATCAGTTAAATTAGTTGCATTACTCTCTGCCACAAGGACAAAGCCAGCCAAAGGCCAGAATAAAAATCCCAAGGGTAGTGCAAAGCTCACCCAAGGTAAAGCAATATTTGTAATATTAGAAGGTTGATTAAACATCAGCCACAAACAAAACACAGCCGCAAAGCCGATTTGCAAAGCTAGTTTTATTCGGGGAGATATACCTTTATTTGATTTGCGGCGCAGAATTTGCCAATCATCAAGCCAGCCAATCAATCCATAGCTGAGAGTCAAAACGGAGACGGCAAGCACTTCTGTAGCAAAATTAGACCAGACGCAGGCAATTACCACAGCTACGGGTACAAAGAATATACCCCCCATTGTTGGTGTACCTGCCTTTTTCAAATGGGCTTGGGGGCCATCTTCGCGGATGATTTGCCCAGTCTTGAGAGCTTGCAGCAATGGTATGACCAAAAAGCCAATAGCAGCTGAACTCAGCGCACTCACTAATAATGGCAGGGTAAGTGACATCCCTTGCCAGGGTATTCTATTACCCAGCCAATCAAATATCAAGGCTGCTACACTTAGCGCTGCGGCTAAACCAGAAGCTAAGCCAATACCAGAAAAGGTTGATCCTTGGTCAGGAGATAATTTAGCGTCCACAGAAATTCCCTTCACTCCACACTTACAAAACTGGACAACAGGAACGATTGATATGATCGAATCCCCAGCCTGAACAGGCTAATCTTCGTCTACACTTACATCGCTGTCATCATCAAGATCGTAATCCCCGATCCCGTCTTCTCCACTCAAAAACTCGGATATTTCTTCTTCTTCGTCCGAAAAATCAGCTTCTTGAACGTTACGCGCTACGAGACGACCGTTAGATTGCAGCCAGTCCAACATAGAGGACTCTTGCTTTAAGGGAATTACGGGGGCGCGCTGGTTGCGGGGTTCTTCACTCAAGGGAGAATTCAACATATCTACGAAGACACAAAAAGGTTCATGTAACTAGACATTAAGAAGTCTATCACTGACACGCGATAATTTAGTTATTCATTCAAGTCTCGGGTTAAGAAATCCGCAAGCTGACAGAAATATTTTATTTAATAGTGGTAAAGCTACCAGAAAGAGATTTTTAGTAATTTGTAAGGCGGTATACATAGGACATAAATGTTGACTTAAGGTAGATGAATTTTCAGGATTTTTAAGGTGATAAGCGATGATCAAAAAAGCAAATCTCATTGATGCGATCGCGGGTACAAACCGAGGTCTACTGGCTAGTGAACTCCAAAAGCAGGCTATCCTAGCTGCGATCGCCGATTTAGAAGACTCTAATCCCACACCCCGCCCGATAGAATCTAGTAATTTGCTCGATGGCAATTGGCGATTACTCTATACAACCAGCAAGGCTCTTCTCAACCTTGATCGCGTACCTTTATGCAAACTTGGTCAAATTTATCAGTGTATTCAGGTTAACACTAGCAGTGTTTACAATATAGCTGAGATTTATGGCTTACCTTATCTCGAAGGATTAGTTAGCGTAGCTGCCAAGTTTGAACCAGTTACTGAACGACGCGTCCAAGTGAAATTTCAGCGCTCTATTGTCGGCTTAAAAAGTTTAATCGGGTACGATACTCCCGGAAATTTTATCCAACAAATTGAAGCTGGCAAAAAATTCACGGCGATTGATACTCCTCTCAACAGTGATAAACAACAAGGCTGGTTGGACATCACTTATTTAGATAGTGATCTGCGGATTGGCAGGGGGAACGAGGGTAGTGTGTTTGTTTTAAGTAAGACATAAAGTTTGCCTAACGTGTGTATTTGCGAATGAACTTAAGCGATACCTACGGTAACCTACGCTAACGCGTGGCTTTTGTCAAGGAGAGTGTGACACTATTTTAGGTTGAGGTTTTGAGGTTAGTAAGTACTGAAAGGAGGAGATGAAGGAAGTGGGGTAATGGGAGCAAGGACAGCTAACAACCGAACAATTTCCTACTCAGACAAATAACTTAACAAAGCCTCTAGCCGCGACCTTCACGATGTAGAGTGAAATCAAATAGCCCTATATATTGGCGATTGATAACTAAAAGGGAAGATACTCATGGTTCAACGTGGTTCTAAAGTACGTATTCTCCGCCCCGAATCCTACTGGTTCCAAGATGTAGGAACTGTGGCTTCTATCGACCAAAGCGGCATTAAATACGCAGCAATTGTCCGGTTTGATAAGGTCAATTACTCTGGTATCAACACCAATAACTTTGCCCTGGACGAATTAGTTGAGGTAGAAGCACCAAAAGCTAAAGCGAAAAAATAAGCGGCAGAGCTACAAAGGGGATTATTTGATGGGATGATGGAGAAAAGCCTTAAGTATGACATATAGAACTTTTAGTTCTTTCATACTTAACCCCAGGCTACTCTAATCTATAAGAAGCCGACCTGCGGGTATTTACGGTTTTTCTTTAGTAGTAATATAAGCCACCAAATGGTGTTTATATACTTAAAACCATCACTGATCACTTGATCCCCAAATACATCTAATTTGCCTGTTTAATCAGCTTAAATGCCTGAATTGCCTGAAGTTGAAACAGTCCGCAGGGGTCTAAATCAATTGACCCTCAATCGAGAAATTACGGGGGGAGATGTGTTGCTCAATCGCACCATCGCCTACCCGTTTTCTGTTGATGAGTTTATTCACAAAATTAAAGCAAGTGCCATTACTACTTGGCATCGTCGCGGCAAATATCTCCTAGCTGAACTCACCCCCTCATCTCCCCCGTCCCCCAGTTGGCTAGGTGTTCATCTGCGAATGACCGGTCAACTACTATGGCTGCATCAAGATGAACCATTACATAAGCACACACGGGTGAGATTATTCTTTGGGGATCAACAGGAATTACGCTTTGTTGATCAACGCACCTTTGGACAAATGTGGTGGGTTCCCCCAGGAGTTGCGGTAGAAAGTATCATCACTGGTTTAGCAAAACTGGCAGTAGATCCATTCTCACCCCAATTCACAGTTGAATATCTGACTACTAAGTTGCACAACCGCCGCCGTCCCATCAAAACTGCACTATTAGATCAGTCAGTTGTGGCGGGATTAGGTAATATCTATGCTGATGAAGCACTATTTAAAAGTGGAATTTTACCAATAACTCTCTGTACAGATTTGCAGCTAGAGCAAATTGAGCCTTTACATACAGCAATTATTCAAGTGTTAGAAACCAGTATTGCGGCTGGAGGCACAACTTTTAGTAATTTTCTGAATGTTAAAGGGATCAATGGTAATTATGGCGGTGTTGCTTGGGTTTACAACCGCACCGGAGAACCCTGCCGAGTTTGTGGCACTCCTATACAGCGAATCAAGTTAGGCGGGCGTTCTAGTCACTTTTGTCCCCAGTGTCAGAGTTGAGGGGATTGGGGAGTGGGATTAAAATGAAATAGCCTAGCAATGCTTAAAAAAGAGGGATCATGAGTCAATCAACAATCATTACAGCATCACCAGATGTAATGAGTGGTACACCAGTCTTTGCAGGAACACGAGTGCCTGTGCAAACCCTGTTAGATTATTTGAAGGCAGGGGAGTCCATTGATGATTTTTTAGAGGGATTTCCCACAGTTAAACGAGAACAGGTGATTGCTTTTCTGGAAGCTGCACAAGTGCAGATTTTAAAGTTGGTTGCATAGTGTGAATATTTTGATTGACGAATGTATTGACCGAAGACTAGCAAAGCAGTTGTCTGGACATATAGTGAAAACCGTGCCACAGATGGGTTGGGCTGGCATTAAAGATAAGGAACTCTTGCGTTTAGCAGAAATTGAGTTTGACGTATTTATTACTATGGATCGGAATTTGCCGTTTGAGCAAAATTTGGCAGTTTTAGATTTAGCTGTTTTGGTGTTGCAAGCACCGTCGAATCGATTAGCAGATATTCAAGAGTTGATCCCTAAAATCTTGGCAATCGTTGACATGGCACCAAAGAGTGCAGCCACGGTGGTTAGTGAGTAACTAATCCAGATTTCTTAAGTGTATTTGCATCTGTCCACAAGCTAGAATCCTCTTAAAACGATCTGTAAACTTAAGAGGGAGACTAATGGCGGTCAAAAAAGGAGATATGGTTCGCGCTGTCCGCGAGAAACTGGAAAACAGTCTGGAAGCAAAAGCCAGTGATACTCGCTTTCCTGCGTATTTGTTTGATAGCAAGGGCGAAATTGTAGATGTTAAAGGTGATTATGCCCTGGTGAAGTTCGGAAAAGTGCCAACACCAAATATTTGGTTACGCTTGGATCAACTTGAAGAGTTTAACTAAGTCGCTATTGTCTAGGATAGGGGATGGGTTTGCAGGATATGGGCGTTGTTGAATATCATTAAAATCTCACGCAAAGCCGCAGAGGCGCAGAGAGGTTTTAAGAGGGTTCTGACTATGCTAAGAAAAATTTACCTACTCCCTACTCCTTAAATTATGATTTCTTCTTCTGATTCCCCGATTCTTTGTCGTTTACCCCGTGTCTCTATCATTGGTGCTGGTAGGGTCGGTAGTACTCTAGCCCAACGTGTTGCTGAGAAAAATTTGGCAGATGTGGTGTTGCTGGATATTGTTGAGGGAATGCCTCAAGGTTTGGCATTAGATTTGCTGGAGGCTAGGGGAATTGAGTTACATAATCGTCAGATTGTCGGTACGAATAACTATGCTGATACATCTGGTTCGCAAATTGTGGTGATTACGGCAGGTCTTCCTCGAAAACCAGGGATGAGTCGGGATGATTTACTGAAGACCAATGCCAAAATTGTGGTGGAAGCAGCGAAACAGGCGATCGCTCATTCTCCTAATGCTATTTTTATAGTTGTCACTAATCCTTTGGATGTGATGACTTATTTGGCTTGGCAAGCTACAGGTTTACCACGCGATCGCATTATGGGTATGGCTGGTGTGTTAGACTCAGCCCGGTTTGAAACTTTCATTGCTTTAGAGTTAGGGGTGTTACCTGCTGATGTGAAGGCGATGGTGTTGGGTAGCCACGGTGATTTAATGGTTCCTTTGTCTCGTTACGCCACAGTTAATGGTGTTCCCATTACAGAATTATTAGATACAGCCACAATTGAACGCTTGGTAGAGAGAACCCGCAACGGTGGTGCGGAAATTGTGGAATTAATGCAGACTGGTGGGGCATTTTTTGCGCCTGCTTCAGCTACGAGTGTGATGGTGGAATCGATTTTACTCAATCAGTCGCGGTTGTTACCTGTGGCAACTTATTTACAAGGTGAATACGGTTTAGAAGATATTGTAATTGGCGTTCCCTGTCGTTTGGGTTGCGGTGGTATTGAAGGTATTGTGGATTTGCATCTCACCGATGGGGAAAGAGAAGCTTTGCAGACTTCGGCTCAATCTGTGCGTAATAATATTGACAGAGCGCAGGAAATTTTAGCAATATAGAACACTTAGCTTATGCTATGTTTTGGATGATGGTTTAGGTTCTCATAATCTATGATACAAACAATAACATTCATCCAAGAATCTATTTTTGAAAAAATAGAGGGACAAAATATTGAATTTAAAGAAATCAATTCTAAAAGCCCGGTTAATACAATCAAAAATCATGCAGAGAAATACGTCACAGGCTTTTTAAATGCTTCCGAACAAGGAGATATCTATTTAGGAATAAACGATTATGGGAAGGTTTTAGGTGTTACTCTTAATCGAAATGAAAAAGATGAAATTGATAAAACTATTCCTAATCATTTAAGAAATCTGAAGCCGCCTGTCCTTCCATCTTGTTATAAAATTGAATATCACAGTGTTTACGACGCAGAAAAAAATGAAGTAGAAAATTCGTGTATTGTACAAGTACATATTTTTAAAGTAGAATTTGAAGGATGTTTTTACAGAACGTCAGGAGGTAGTGTTTATTTAAAAAAAGGTTCAAGCTGCTTAAAACTCAGTGAAGAAGAAATAGCTAAAGAATACAAAAAACATTATCTTAAACATTTAAATAAAGAATTGAAAGAGCTGAATGATAACCTGGTAGAAAATCCCGAAAATAAGAAACTTCTATGGGAGAAAGCTCGTATAGCGAAATTGATGGGTGATGTGGAAATAATTGATGAGACATATAAGCAACTAATTAACTTAAATCCTAGTAGTTCTAAAACTAAAGTTGCTTATGCCTCTGCACACGAGAGTATTGGTGATTTAGAAGGAGCATTAAAAATTCTTAATGATGCTCTTCAAGCAGATAAAAATAATATTGATATCTTAACAAGAAAAGGCTCTATACTTTTAATGTCAGACAGAGCAAATGAAGCTCTTCAATCTTATCAATATGCACTCAAAAATAATCCCGATAGCTATACTATTTTGACTCAAATTGGGATTACATTGCGAGAGTTAGGTCAATACAAAGAAGCTATTAAGTTTTTTAATTATGCTCTTTTAAAGTCTCCAAGTTATAGGGCTGCAAAATACGAGAAGAATAAAACATATTCCAAAATCTTTCAAAAGTAAAAAAATAAACATAATATGTTATAATTATGACTATACCTGCTTAATGGGCATTGATTTCCGTTGACGATACTGCAACGGTGTATTATTATGTTAGCCTTACGCCATTGAGTGACTGATGGCGCTTGCCTTTGTGCATTAAGCGTGAATGCCCATTGTTTGTAGGTATCTTTTTAAAAGTTAGTAATGTAGTTGTGAATAAAAAGAGTTCTCTTTCCACCTTGCTTTATGATAGTTGCGAAGAGCTATCTAAAGAGTTTAAACAATTACAATCTCCACGAGATGTTGCTCAAATTCTGCAAGTCCCATACGATTACTTAATTTACTACCTTTATAGAAGACCAGAAAAGTTACAATACACAAGTTTTAGTGTACCTAAGAAATCTGGTGGTCATAGAACAATTCATTCTCCCGATAAATCTTTGGCAATTATTCAGAGAAAATTAAGTCAGGTTTTATATGCTGTTTATAGTTCCAAACCTTCTGTTCATGGGTTTGCCGTTAAACGCAGTATAATTACCAATGCTAAAGCGCATACTAAGAAAAAATTTATTTTAAATATAGATATTAAAGACTTTTTTGACTCTATTAATTTTGGTCGAGTTAGAGGTCTTTTTATTGCAAAACCTTATGAATTAAATGAAAAAGTTGCAACTATCTTAGCTCAAATTTGCTGTTTCAATAATAAATTACCTCAAGGAGCGCCAAGTTCACCAATTATCTCAAATCTCATTTGTGCAAAAATGGATAGCGAACTCCAGAGATTTTCTAAAGAAAAAGGCTTATTCTATACAAGATATGCGGATGATATAACTTTTTCTTTAACTAGAAACGAATTACCATCAGAATTAGTTGCTTCGTATAAGAAAGGATTTTCTCAGGTAGTGTTAGGGAATGAATTGCGATCAATTATAGAAAATAATGGATTTCAGATAAATAACTCAAAAGTGAGACTAGCTTACAGGACTCAAAGACAAGAGGTTACAGGGTTAGTTGTTAATCAAGGTGTTAATGTCAATCGCAAATATATACGTAATGTTTATGGTGCGCTTCATGCTTGGGAGAAGTATGGTTTAGAAGAAGCAGTTAAGATTTACATATCTAAATATGCAAAGCAACCAGTTTCACCAGGACAAAAGTATATAAAAGATTACCCATATTACCTAGATTCTCTACGGGGAAAAATAGAATTTATAGGAAGTGTAAGGGGTAAAGATGATTATCTATATCAGAAATTGCTAAATATTTTTAATCAGCTAATAAGCAAAGAAACTGAAGCAACAAATCTACAGAATTAGACAATTGATTCATAAGGAAAAGAGCGATCGCTTTTACTTTTTACGCGAATTAGCTGTTAAGCAAAATTAGTATAACTATTCACATCTCTTACCTCTGCGTTCACTGCGCCTCTGTGGTTCGTTTTCCAAATAAAATGCTTAAATCCTAAACATCTGTGGTTAGACAGCGCACTTATCCTAAAGTCAAAACACCAGCTTGGTAATTCACCACTAACGGCAGAATTTTGAGCCACTCTGAACCTAGTAATATTTCTATAATTTCATCCCCTGCACAAACAGGAATTTCATATTCCTGACCATTCAATAGGATTTTACCTACATAGATATCAAAAAGACTTTCACCCTGTGCCGTTTGCAGTTGTTGCTCACGAATAAATTGCCAACCTAGAGAATATAAATCTTGTTGATTAATAGCTAAAAATCCTGTGAAGCCAGTATCCAACATAGAATCTATAGTCAGATTTAATTCATCAGAAGTAATCAAATCAATTTCAAAAAAAGGCTGACCGCTACTGCCGAAATTGCCTTGTATCATATTCTGCCAGTAGATCCAGTTTCATTCAGGCAGAACATACAATGTACAGCATTCGGGTACTTCTCACGTGCTTTCTGACTAGCTACCTCTATATCTTCATCAATAAAGTAGTCTCCACTATCTGGCTCTACAGCAATATACCAGCCATAATGTTCCTGAATCAAATCTGGACGCACTCGCTCAAACATCGCTCGACAACGCTGGTGAAAAGCCTTCTGTTCAACTTTACGTCTAGCAAGTTCTTCTGGTGGTAAAGTGCGTTCTGGAAATATTCTCCCTCGCCGTTGAGGTTGTTTTGGCGTTGATTGAGTCACTTTATTAACCCCTATTTCTACGACTGCCTTAACTTCATTTTACGCCAATAAAATCTTTGGTTATATACTTCTGTGACAGCAACTTTAAATAACAGATGTATTGCCGAATATTAGCTATTAAATAGTTTCTTTGATTTAGCATAAGTTGTATGTATTTTTATAGTAATTTTTAATACTAACAAAAATGCGATCGCTTGACTTTATACGCAACTCGCAAACTAGACCAAGATAAAAAAGCGATATTTCTTACCTCAGTGTCCTCTGTGACTCTGTGGTTCTTTTCTTAAATCCTGAAACCCATGCCAAGACTAATATCTGCTTATATTAAGGGATGTAATAGCCAGAAACGAGCGATCGCTATCTTCATCGTATCTTCAGTGTATTATGACATAAATTACACATAAACTTTATACTTAAATACTATGTATCTGTATTTACTGTAACTTTTTTATCTAGTACTGACGAAGAAACCACTGTATACTGACTACACTAGATATTTACTAACAGAGGTACTCTGCCAAGTTTAAAGCTTAGGAGAGAGAGATAATGTATTATCAAATTTGGAATTTTTTTCTCAGAGAAGATAAATATTTGAGTTGGAGAGAAAAAGTAAAACTTAACAAAAAATTTGATAAATTAACATGGCAAAAAATTATTGACTTTCTGTCAAAAGTAGAGCAAAGTTTTCTTCTAAAAAGCCAACTAGGAGAAACTGACAATCTGGAGCAATTTATCAAATTAGCAACAGAACATGGTTTTAATTTGACCGAAGAGGAACTTGCATGGTTTCTGATTACCAGGAACCAAATTTGGGATCTTTTTGACTTGGCGCAAAAAACGCCATCTCTCAAAGAGCAATTGCTAACAGCTAAAAATCCCCAGCAATTCATCACAATAGCTGCTTTTAATGGCTATTACTTTTCTGTAGAAGAATTAGCTTGGCTATTAACTGAAATCAAAGCATCTCCTGAATTAGTATCCCTTAATAACAGCGTTGGCGAGATTCTTACAGTATCGAACTATGGCAGAATTGAAACAGGATACTGGATTTGGCTAGCAGAAGACTGGGGTATTGTACCACCATTTTGTCATCGGCATCAGCCAGGTACTTTCTTATCTCAATATATGCACAATCCTTTTTTACCTGATCGCTGTTTTTTACCCAAGAGCTACTTTAATCAACACCTTGTAATTCGTAATTCGTAGTTACAAAAATTCAGGCTTTTGGAGAGTTATAGCCGTAGTCATCTAGATTAGGACATTATTGATTGCTCAAAGCACTGAAGCCACTGGGTTTATACTCAGCACTCAGCACTCAGCACTCAGCACTCAGCACTTTGCTCTAGAATATTTTACTCAATAGCAAAGCATCCTGAGAATTGAAGAAACTCTATCTTCAAACCAGGATGCTTCACAATGAAAAATTGTCGCTGATACAACAGTTCTATAACAAAGTGTGATGTTTAAGCTAGAGCTATCAGCCGGCAGAAACCTTCAAACTACCAGGATGTCCAAGTTCACCTTGGAATACTACGCCTCGTTGATTGACGTGTAAATGACGTAGAATCTTGTAAATTGCCTCAACCTGATCAGCCGCATCTGCTTTTTGGGCAACTTCTTCTAGAGAAAGGGCAGTTTTTTCTTTTTGTAATACAGCCACTACTCGTGATTGTAGGTCAAGAATGGCGGCGGCAGCTTTTTTACCAGCTTCTACCCCCGGTTGATGGTAGGCATTGATGTTTACTAAGCTGGCGTATAAACCAACAGCACGTTCATACAAAGCAATTAACGCCCCGACAGTTCGGGGGTTGACTTGGGGAATAGTGACTGTAATTGAATCGCGCTGATTTTCGTAAAGCGCTTGTCGAGTTCCTTGGAGAAAACCTGAAAGAAAATCCCCTGATGTTACTCCAGGTTCAATTTCTAGAGATGGGCCTTGACGATCTTCTAAAACTTCGATGAAGGTAGCAAAGAAATTCGGTACACCCTCACGTAACTGTTGGACGTAGGCGTGTTGATCTGTTGAACCTTTGTTACCGTAAACGGCAATACCTTGATAGACAGTCTTACCATCCAAATCTTTTTCCTTACCCAAGGATTCCATCACCAGCTGTTGTAAATAGCGACTGAACAACAACAAGCTGTCCTTGTAAGGTAAGACAACCATATCTTTTTCGCCCCGGCCATTACCAGAAAAATACCAAGATAAAGCCAACAAAGCAGCCGGGTTGTTTTTCAACTCTGGGACGCGGGTAGCGTCATCCATTTCTTTGGCACCTTCTAACATGGCACGCACATCGATGCCTTGTAATGCGGCTGGTACTAGCCCCACAGCAGACATTTCCGAGGTGCGTCCTCCCACCCAGTCATACATGGGAAATCTAGCCAACCAGCCTTCATTTTTGGCCACTTTATCGAGATTGCTATCAACGCTAGTAATAGCTACTGCATGTTTGGCAAAGTCCAAATTGTGACTAGCAAAGGCTTTTTTGACTTCAATCATGCCGTTGCGGGGTTCTGGTGTCCCTCCCGATTTAGAGATGACTAAGACCAAAGTGCTGGACAGGCTATTTCGCAAATGAGTCAGAATGCGGTCAATACCTGCGGGGTCACTATTGTCGATAAAGTGGATTTTCAGGGGTGGGAAATCAGGCGAAAGGGCTTCAGCAACAAATTGCGGGCCTAAGGCAGAACCACCAATACCAATGGAGATGACATCGGTAAAGCGGCTAGCTTTAGGAGGATGAATCGCACCTGTGTGGACTTTTTCCGCAAAGGCTTCGATTTGTTCTAGAGTTTGGACAATTTCTTGGGTAAGTTCTGGAGTGGGTGCTAAATCAGGATTTCGCAGCCAGTAATGTCCCACCATGCGGTCTTCATCGGGATTAGCGATCGCACCCTTTTCTAATTCCGCCATAGCCGCAAACGCTTTGTCAAACTTCGGCTGCAACGACTCCACGAAAGCGTCATCAAAACCCATCCGACTTACATCTAGGTAAAGTCCTAATCCCTCGTGGAAATATAACCAATTTTGGTATCGTTGCCAAAGTGCCCTTGCATCCATAGGGAAATCTCAAATAAAGTATTGCTTCAAAAACAAGTTTAATGTAAGGTCAGAGCCATCCCTGCCTAGCCTTATACAGTTTTAAGTGTTGGACATGGGGCATGGGGCAGGGGCATGGGGATTATTGCCAACTATAGCAGGGAACAGGTAACAGGCTTGAAATTCTTGTGGTGTCTGGGTTTTATCTTCAATTGATGTCTATAGATTTAACAGCCATTACTTTATCTAAACATCTGGCATGGGTATGACTCGTAAAAATTTGACAATTTCACCCCTAATTTCGATGCCAACTAAATAATTATCTATAGTAAAACGGTGAAAAATGCCCTCAACATCGAGGCACCGCAGTTCTGGGAGACAATGCAAAGGCCCGTTTTCAGCAAATTCAAAAAACACAAAATCATATACCCGCTGGTAGGCAGCTGGCTCTAAACTCTTCAGATCTACCAAAAAAGACCTGGCATAGCGCACTTCCAGACTCACTAGGCGTTACCTTTAAAATAATGCTTCCTTCCTGAGTGCTGAGTAAGAAGTAGCACTCAATACTACTGGACAAGTAGCTCGAAAAGACTGCTGAATTTAGAAAAACATTAACATTCGCATCGCTTCTTCATAGGTTAAGATATCCCACGGTTGCTGAGATTGCTTAACTTGTTGTATTGCTTTTGACATGTAAGAGTCACAGTGCAAAGCATGAATAGCATTCCAAATGCCTTGCAGTTCTTCATCGCCTAATTGTTCGATTAGGTGATGGATTCTAATTCGTAGCAAATTCATATAGCAATAATTTTATTCAAAACACAAAAGTATTGTTCCCAAAAATTGACAACAGTTAACGACAAGATATTATTATCCTGAAGCTATACCTGCTTTGGGAGTAGGAAGTAAGAATAGGGAAGATTTTTCCTCATGCCCAATGACTAATGACTAATGACCAATGAATGAATATCTAATTTTTCTAGCAATTTCTACCGCAATTTTTGCCCTGTTTAGTTTAGGACTCAATTTGCAGTGGGGCTTTACAGGGTTAATTAACTTTGGTCATATTGCTTTTATGACTTTAGGTGCTTATACAACAGTGTTGTTAAGTTTACAGGGAGTACCCCTACTTGTATCAGCAGTAACTGGGGCAATAGTAGCAGCCTTTTTGGGCTTAATCATTGGTTTTGCGACTCTGCGCTTGCGGGAAGATTATCTGGCAATTGTCACCATTGGAGTAGGTGAACTAATTCGTTTGGTAGTGAATAATCAGGATTTACCTGTGGGTAACACCTGGGTATCTGGAGCGTTTGGTGTACAGAGTTATCCGATACCCCTTTCCACAGCACCCAATTTGTTTTTCAGATTAGTGATGATTGGACTGCTGACACTGCTAGCTGCTGTAACTTTCTTTGCATTGTGGCGATGGATTCGCGCTGCTCAAAAATTTATGGTGACTGATTCTAGTAAAAGATTAGGTAGTAAGCAAGAATTCGCCTCGCGTTTGGGAGTAGGAATTATATTCACCTTATTAACAGCAGCGATTTATATTTCTGGAGTCATCGGCTTGTATGACTATAAACCAAAAGCAGGTTTGATGCTGTTGTCACTGTTGGTATTAGGATTCGTATTCTGGCGCTGGGAAATTCTAGTGCGATCGCCTTGGGGAAGAGTCCTCAAAGCTATCCGGGAAGATGAAGAAATACCTAAAGCTATGGGCAAAAATGTCTTTTGGTATAAAGTGCAATCGCTGATGCTGGGTGGGGCGATCGCAGGTATTGCTGGGGCTTTCTTCGCTTGGCAACTTAGCGCCATTTACCCTGATAATTTCCAACCACAGCTAACCTTTGATGCGTGGATTATGGTGATTTTAGGTGGTTCTGGTAATAATATCGGCACTATCTTAGGTGCGGTAATTTTCTTTGCTTACGATGCTCTCACTAGGGAATATTTACCACGCATATTTACCAACTTATCTTCTGACCAATTGGGTGCATTTCGCATCATGATCATCGGTCTAATTTTGATGGTACTAATGATTTGGCGTCCTCAAGGTATCTTAGGGAAAAAAGAGGAGCTCACCCTTGGTAAGTGATTGGGGACACGGGGACACAGGGACAAGGGGAACTTTATTGTTAATGACTAATGACCAATATGGTAAATAATCAATCTTCTCAACTTCCTTTGTTAGCTGCTACTGGACTTTGTAAAAGTTTTGGTGGTGTTAAAGCAGTTAACGAGGCGAGAATCGAAGTTACCAAAGGCAGTATCACTGGCTTGATTGGCCCTAATGGTGCTGGTAAAACTACTTTGTTTAATTTACTCTCCAACTTCATTCGCCCAGATAAAGGACGAGTGATTTTTGATGGCGAACCGATTCAGCAGTTGCAACCATACCAAATTGCCCAGCAGGGATTAGTCCGCACTTTTCAAGTAGCCCGGACTCTCTCACGGTTGTCGGTGTTAGATAATATGCTGCTGGCGGCGCAAAAACAAACAGGTGAGAATTTTTGGCAGGTGCAGTTGCAACCGCACATTGTGGCTCAGGAAGAAAGGCAATTGCAAGAACAAGCTATGTCCCTGTTAGAATCTGTGGGATTGGCACAAAAGGCACATGATTATGCTGGTGGATTGTCAGGCGGACAACGCAAGTTATTAGAAATGGGGCGGGCGTTAATGACCAATCCCAAGTTAATTTTGTTGGATGAACCCGCAGCCGGTGTGAATCCAAGATTAATTGATGATATATGCGATCGCATTCATACGTGGAACCGCCAAGACGGCATGACTTTTCTGATTATTGAACACAATATGGATGTAATCATGTCCTTGTGCGATCGCGTTTGGGTATTAGCCGAAGGGCAAAATTTGGCTGATGGTACTCCCGCAGAAATTCAAAACAATTCCCAAGTTTTAGAAGCTTATTTAGGAAAATAAACTTATTTTTCATGCCAAAATCATCTTGGGTAAAATAGAAAGTTACGTAAGGATTCAGGTGCTGGGGTATTGACAAGTGTGGTAGGGGAAGCAGAATATAGCAATTATGGAAAAAGACCTGCCACCAAAACTAGACATTGAAACCCTAAAGCAGTTGGAGAAAGAGCAACTGG
>JADEXK010000080.1 GCA_015207155.1 Nostocales cyanobacterium LEGE 11386
TGGCGATCGCGCCTTAAAAAATCCTTCACGAGTGATGCGGTTGGCTGGATGTTGGCACTTTGGGCCCAATAACGTGCCCAATGGACAAACCCAAATCATCCTCAATACTGGCAAACGCTATAGCTACGACCAGATGCGATCGCTAATCCCCCAAAGACAGCAGGCTGAGTTACAAGCGCCAAGCTTGCCTCTATTCACTGATGAAGTGCCATTATACCAATGCCTCAGCAAAGGTGATCGCGCATTAATTGACAGTGGCGCTCCCCAGGGAGAGAGAAATCACAAAGGGGCAGCCCTGTCCCGTAACCTGATCGGCACAGCCACAAGACTAACCCACTTGGGGCATCGGTTTAGCTCTGAACCACGCGCTTTATTTGATGAATACTGCGCTCGTTGTTCTCCCCCACTAGGTGATCGAGAAGCTGAAGGAATTTGGAAGTCTGCCCAAAAAGATAATCCCACAGCCACACTTACGGACGAAGCTTTAAATAACTGTATAAAAGCGTGGCAAAGGCAGCAAACAGCTTATTCTCAACAAGCACAGGTTAATGGCAGTAAAAAGCAAAGTGTCACCGGTGACAGTACCAAAAATGGTGACAGTTCTAATCCAGTACTGTTGGATATTCCAACTACTGTCACCACTGTCACCGACATTTTGCAAACTGGTTTGACTGACTACGAAGAGACACAGAAACTAGAAGAGACTCTAAGTACTAGTATTGTTACCAAAACTGCATTCAAGCAGCTAGTCTCATCAGTTAAAAGTCAATTAGATGATGTCCAGCCAGAAGATGAAACTAGGCTGGATAACCTGATTAATTGGCACAATGCCAAGTTGGACTTTAATCAAGCCCTGCCCAGCATGGCGGCTGACTTAATCCACGATGCCGCAATACTCAATATAGAGCCGATAGTAATTTGGCAACCATTACTGGCAGCAATCCTGTCCCTGGTAGGCAAGCGGGTCAAACTTAATGTGGAGTCGCACTCAGTGCCAGCAATCGCCTGGACGGCCACAGTCTTAGAATCTGGCGGTGGTAAAAGCAGGGCAGACAGCTTGGTGCTGACTCCACTCAAACGCAAGCAAATTGAAGCGCGTAGGCAGTTTGAGTCGGAAATGGATGCTTACCAAAACTGGAAAGAGGGAGATACAGAAGAACCACCCGTTAGACCAGTGGAACGTAAATATACGTTTGAAGTGGCCACAATTCAGGCAGTGATTAAACGCCTTAGCGAACAAAAAGACAATGGCGTTCTTTGGGCTAGAGATGAACTTGCTGGTTTATTCAAATCCTTTGGGCAGTTTGGGAAAGGTGGCGAAAACGAAGGGCTGGAATGTTTACTGAAACTATGGGATGGCGCGCCTGCACAGGTAGATCGAGTTTCCCAAGGTGACGGCTTCATTGTAGAAGAAACAGCCTTGTCAGTCACAGGCGGTATCCAGCCGGGAATATTCCGCAAAATATTCCGTGACCCAGAAGATTCGCAAGGGATGCTGGCACGATTCTTGGTGGCCAAAGCTAATGCTCTGATGCCCAAACGCGTCAAAGGTTACTGTGTATTAGCTGACAAATTACCACCTTTCTATGACTGGCTGGAGAATTGCCCAATGGGTGTAGTCAAACTCTCGTCAGCAGCAGATGCTTACTATACAAAGCTTTGCGAATTAATTGGGCAACAGGCCTGGCAGACATCGCAGCCGGCAATCAGGGCATGGATGTTTAAGCTGCCAACGCAATTATTGAGAATTGCCCTGGCTTTACACCTGATTGAGTGTTACAGCAATCCCGATTGTAATTTTTGGCAGCTACAGACACAGACGTTAAAAAGAGCAGTATTGTTTGCCCAGTATTACAAGAGCGCTTTCAATGTACTACAAGAAACGACTACAGAAAGCGACGACATTAGCTCCATCTTGCTAAAAATCTGGGATGCAGCAGTGACAAAGCAAGATGGCATCAGCATTAGAGATGCCTACAGAGGGATTAAGTCCATTCAAACTCGTGCCAAACAGTGTTTTAGAGATGTCAGCGCCTACACAACTGAACTGTTCGGCAAACTAGAGCAGATGGGGAAAGGCACAGTCGTGAAGTTAGGTAGGCAGATTAAATTTGTAGCAAATTTATCCCTAAGTAATCCGCCACCTCCGGAACCAGTCTTGCAAGGGGCAGGGGATGAAATTTCCCAAAACTCTTGTAATAGCTCTAACGATGGTGACAGAGTGCCAATCCCTGAAATCTATGAACCTCAAGGGATAGAACTGTCACCAATGGATGAACTGTCACCGGTGACAGTTCCAGAACATGAGAATCACCTCAGTAGTGAGAACGTTATTATTGAAAGCACACATTCGTCTGAAATTGTTGGCAATGCACAGGACGATTCCCTAGAGCTAGAAACTAACCGGGGCGCGGGTTTTGCCGAAGCCGTTGAAGAAGGCAGGAGGCATTCGGCAGAGGGCAGAAGGATCGATTGCAGGGGGATGGTGACCCACCAGCAATCGTTCGCACAGCGTCCCGTAGGGAAGACTGAACAATCTCAACCCACACCACAAATTACCCTTGGTGCAAAGGTGCGCGTTTGCTTCCCTGGTAGTCAGAGGCATGAAAAAGAAGGGATTGTCACGAAGTTACTTAATGACGGTGGGATTAAAAAGGCTGTTGTGCTTTTAGAAAATATTGACTCTAAATTGAGACATTTTTTATGCCCGATCCCTGGAAGTGACCTGATGCATTTGGAATTGATTTGACCACAAATTTTAAATCCCTAATTGGAGCCTATATTATGCTTCAGGAAATGGTTTCAGTAGAAATTGCGGATCAACTGACTGTATTTGACGAGTTGACCCCCGAAGAAGAACATCAGCGCCTATACTTAGAGCGCCGGGTGGAAAGGGCTTTTTATGAAGCGGGGAAGGCATTGATGGAATTGCGCGATCGCCGACTTTATCGTTCAACCCACAAAACCTTTGAAGAATATTGCCGCGATCGCTTTGGCCACAGCCGTCAAAAGTCAAATTACTTGATTGCAGCAGCTGATGTCTACGAAAATTTGACAACAATTTGTTGTCAAAAATCAGGGATTGAGGATTTGACAACAACTGGGACACAAATTCTGCCCACCAGTGAAGGACAAGTTCGACCAATTACAAAGCTAGATCCCCAGGAACAATGGGAGGTGTGGCAAACCGCAGTGGAGGAAGCTGGCTCTAAAGTGCCGACTGGTAGAATCGTCAAAGATGTAGTACAGCGCATCATGGAGCGCACCCAAGTACCCAACACCTATCAAGTTGGCGAAGTGTGCCAGATTATTGTTAAAGATAACCCCGATCTGAAGGGGAAGGGTGGGTGTTGGGCAATTGTTAGCGCAGTAAACGAGTTCAGCTGCACCATGAGAATGTGGAATGGAGAATACACCGTCAGGATAGACCAATTGAAGTCAATGAACTATACCGATTCGGAATGCCACGATATGCAATCACTTAGCGCTCGTATCAACAAACTGCGTGATAGTGACAACCTAGAAGAAGCGGCTTTAGCAGTCCTGAAACATTTGGGAGAATTAAAGCGCCCTTACTTGACGGAGTTTGAGCAGAAAATGTTACGTTTTATCGAGCTTGAATGCAGTACTACATCTTCATAGCAATCACCCTATTACTAGCGATCGCCCTCTGGCTACTATTCACCCCCAAACGCAAGCGTTACATACCCAAGCGCATTTGGTGTAAGCAGAAAAACATCACCACCGGCGATGCTGTGGTTGCCAAACTGCACAAGATTATCAAACAAAACCGCGAACCGTTGCCGTTTGTCCTGGCGTATCTCCGCAAGATTGACCCGTTTGTATTTGAGGAATTGCTTCTGACTTGTTTTCAACGCCAGGGTTACACCATCCGTAGAAATGATCGTTATACGGGAGATGGTGGAGTAGATGGGTGTGTTTGGCTGCATGGTTCGCTGTACCTGATTCAAGCCAAGCGATACAAGGATAGTATCAACCCCGCACACATTGAGGAGTTCGGACGCGTGATTCAAAGTCGCGGTGCTGTGGGTGGGTTCTTTATCCACACAGGCCGGACTGGGGAAAAGTCGAGAGATTTACTGCGGCAGTATCCACAGATTCAATTGTTAAGTGGTCAGAAACTGGTGGAGTTTATCGGAAGAGCTGCGTTATCACGGCGGAGCGCGATCGTTCTCTTGCGAAATAAGCGATCGCCTACGGCGCACCGGAGGTGATCGCAGTGAGCAGATTGGTGGGAAAATTACTTACCAGAATATGGCTTGTGAGAATCGCTATTCTAATAAGTAAATGCCTGAATCCATTGACACGCACTCGCACTCTCTCCCCCTAGCGCTGGCTGCTCCCACTCCCCTCACTGAGCATCCGGCGGCTGTCTATTTGTCATCGCTGGGCATTGGTTCTCGTCCAGCTATGCGCCATGCCTTAAATGCGATTGCTCGATTACTCACCAATGGCAGTTGTGATGCCATGACTATCAATTGGGCAGCGCTGCGTTATAAACATACTGCGGCGGTACGTGCTGTGTTGATGGAAAATTATACTCCCGCTTATGCCAACAAAATCCTGTGTGCTTTGCGGCGAGTTTTAAAAGAAGCTTTACGGTTAGAGTTAATGAATGCTCAAGATTTTGCTCGTGCTGTGAATATTCCCAATATTAAGGTCACTAAGCAGTTGCGGGGACGCGCCCTCACTGGGGCAGAAATTGCTGCTTTGATACAAGTTTGTTTTGATGACCCTACACCTACTGGTTACAGAGATGCTGCTTTGATTACTATCCTGCGCGGTGCCGGATTGCGGCGCTCGGAAGTGGTGAATTTAGATTTAAGTGACTTTAACCAAAACACTGCTGCTTTAAAAGTCCGTGGGGGTAAAGGAGGGAAAGACCGGACTGTATATTTACCCGATAGCGGTTTAGAGGTGTTGTCAGATTGGTTGAGCATTAGAGGAGTTACAGATGGCCCTCTGCTGTGTCATGTCAACAAAGCTGGACGGGTGGTGTTGCGACGACTAACGTCTCAAGCGGTGTTGTTCATTTTACAAAAACGTGGGCAGCAAGTGGGAGTTACTGACTTTTCGGCTCACGATTTCCGCCGCACTTTTATTTCGGAACTGTTGGACTCTGGGGTTGATATTTCCACGGTGCAAAAGCTGGCTGGTCATGCTAGTCCTGAGTTAACTGCTAGATACGACCGCCGCGATGAACAAACCAAACGACGCGCTGCTCAAACAGTAAAAATCCCTGGTTCTCGGAGAAAACCCCAACGGTTAACGTAATTTTTCTACTGTTTTCTAAACGTAGTCAAATGAAGTGTAATTTAAGTGATTTAGTTGGGAGGACGTAAAAAGTCGCTTTTCCCAGCATTACTGATTGGAGACAATATTTCTAGGCTGGAAACTGCTCCTACTAACTGCTCTGGACGAACCTCTAAGTATCCCTGGAGTTCTTCCAAACTGCGGTGTCCCGATAGCTCCGCAATAACTCGCAAGGGAATTTGGTTGTTGCTCATCTGTGTTAGTGCTGTGCGGCGAAAGCTGTGGGTACTCGCTCCCTCTATGCCTACTCTAGCACAAGCTTTCTTGAACACTCTGCCTGCTGAATCTGAAGTTATATGTTTGTAACCGTATCTGCCAGGAAATAAATATACTTTCCCAGCTTGGGGATAATATTGTATCAGCAGACTTTGCAAATCTTCAATGATGGGAATAGATCGGGTGGCAAGTTTTCCCTTCGTGTTGTCCTTGCGGATCGTCAGGTGCGATCTCACGTGCCCCTTTACATTATATATATCAGCACTCAGCAGGGTTACAACTTCGTTAATCCTAGCCGCAGTAAACAAGGCAGTAGCAAAGATGGTGCGGTCGCGGGTGGTTTTCAAGCCGTCGCTAAAGAGTAGCTGTATTTCCTCTTGAGAGAGAACTTTCGCTTTCCCGTGGCGATCGCGCTTCATTTTCTGCACCTGAATTTCACGACATTTTTCAGTTTAAGCAGGACAGGTTAAATTTACAATTCTCTTACACAGTAAAATACCTGTTAATACATATTTACTATTAGACGAAAAATGACTGAGCGCGGTAGCACCTACAACTACAACGGCAGGCCATCACGAGCAAGCAAAGAATCGCGGGACTTGGCGGAAAAATTTGCTACGGCTATTGGGGAATTCAATTGGCAGATTGATTATCTTAAATTTTGTCAACTTTTGGAGTTAGAACCTGGTGATTATGCCGACCAGCAGTACCGTCACTTTCAAGAACTGGCGGAAGCACTTACAAGATTTAACGTAGAATCGCTGGCGAAAATGATTGATGCTGGTTCAAGCAAAGGGTGAGTTATTTTTTCTTGAATGTCATTTCACGGGATGGTAGAGTCCATTGTCACTCCTGCGCCACGCCAGCGACCCTGGATCTTTCGACCGACACCACCTTTCAAAATCCTTGCTTGTCTGGGTACTCTGCTCTCGCTCCAAAGTAGCCAAATCAATACCTAATCTTTTAGCTAAATTTTCTCCGGTGTAAGCTTGCAGTTGTTGCTGTGGTGGGTGGTAGTTATAAGACTGTCGCCTACCACTTGAAGAACGCTGGTTCAATAAAGCGATCGCTCCTTCTAGTTGAGCAAGCCTTGTTGCGATCGCTTCGGTCTTCTGTTCCAACTGTTCCAGTCGCTGTTGTGAGCTATCGTTTACACCCTGAACTGGCTGAGTATCTTGTTGATTGGCTTGTTTTGTCAATTGTGCTTCGATTTGGTGTAGACGGGTTTCTACATCAGTTTCTATACTATCCACATTGCCCAGGACATGATGTAGACCTTGAATTACTAAATTAGTGGCGGTGGTATTGCGTTCTTTGGCTGCGGCTCTAAGTGCTGCTGCTAAAGGCTTGGGCAGTTTGAAGTTGATGGATTCCCGGTCTGCCATTCTACACGGTTTATATACGCTGGTGTAGATAGTTTACCGTTTTGTGTAGTGACGTTATATCGGCATAGAGCCGAGATCCCTACTATTGTGGATGAATTTACCATTTCCCTACATTATTCAAAAATCCAAAGCAGAGATAGCATTTTGCTTCTGCTTCTCAGTAACACCCAAATAACGCTCCAAAGCTGTCAAAGTCCGATGTCCCGATATCTCCTGAATGTGGCGGGAGTGGTTAGTTGATGAAGATTAGGGCGATCATGACTATAAACTAATTTTTGCAACTGGCTATAATATTTTCTCTGAAAAATTGTCATAAAGTATAATAGTGATTTTTCTTATGACAATTGATTCTTCCTATAGTTAAGTGGTGTTAAAAGTTTGACTAATTGGCAAATTCAGGATTTAAACTAATTAACTATTGCTAAGGCAGAGGCAATTTTGAGGGCAACAATCTTTACTACCCGGCTTGTGCTACTGGTTTTTCAATAGAAGGAAACGATGACAGAAACGTTGAACCTCACACCTGGTTCTATAGTCAGCTGTCGTAATCGGCAGTGGGTTGTACTACCAACGGACAATCTAGACATTATTCGCTTACGACCACTGTCGGGAAACGAAGATGAAATTGCTGGTATTTATCGAGGACTGAATCTCGAAAATCTTGAGCCAGCAACGTTTCCTTTGCCAAATGCTTCTTGTGTTAAAGACCATACAGCAGCATTGTTACTGATGGATGCTGCACGACTGTTACTTCGCAGTGGTGCGGGGCCTTTTCGTAGTTTAGGGCGGTTATCGCTACGTCCCCGTCCTTACCAATTAGTTCCCCTGTTAATGGCACTGAAGTTAGAAACAGTGCGGCTATTAATTGCTGATGATGTTGGTATCGGTAAAACTATCGAAGCCGGATTAATTGCGCGTGAACTTCTTGACCGAGGAGAAGTAAAGCGGTTAGCAGTGTTGTGTCCGCCTCATTTGTGTGACCAATGGCAGCAAGAATTACGCGAGAAGTTTCATATTGATGCAGTAGTGGTACGTTCGGGAACTGCTTCCAAATTGGAGCGAGATGTACCTAATTCTTCTCATGTTTTTAGTTACTATCGTCACCTGATTGTTAGCCTAGACTACGCCAAAGCAGAACGCCGTCGAGCCAGCTTTATCACCCATTGCCCTGATTTGGTGATTGTCGATGAGGCTCATACTTGTACCCATTCTGGTAGCAAAGTTACATCACAGCAGCAGCGTCACCACTTAATTGAGGAAATCGCTAAGAAACAAGACCAGCATTTACTATTGCTGACAGCAACTCCTCACAGTGGAATTGAAGAATCTTTCTTGTCATTACTGGGATTACTTCAGCCAGAATTTGAGCATCTAACTCTAGACCGGTTAACAGAGAAGCAACGCGATCGCCTAGCTAATCATTTTGTTCAACGGCGAAGGGCAGATGTCAGGCTGTGGTTAGGTAATGAAACTCCTTTCCCAGAAAGAGATTCGATTGAACATCCTTATAAGTTATCCAAGGAATACAAGGAATTATTTGAGGAAGTCTACGCTTTTGCCCGTGGACTGGTCAAGACTACAACAGCAGACATGAGCCATACCCAGCGTCGGGGAAGATATTGGTCAGCGTTGGCATTAATTCGTTGTGTGATGTCTTCTCCCGCCGCCGCGATAGCTTCGCTGCTGCGCTCCGCGCAGAACGCCACTTTAAATCGTCAAGTTAGCAAATCAGGCGCAGGCGATCGCTCACTGGCTGAGTTAGACGAGGAATTAATGAGTTCTTACGTCCATGACCCGACAGAACAAGAACAAGCGGTTGACGCATCGCCGACTGTGGTTATGGAACAGGGACAAGAAAGTTACAAAGATGCAGACAGGCGCAAGTTAAAAGCGTTTGTCCAACTGGCAGAGAAATTACAGGGTAATAAAGACCAGAAATTACAAGCCTGTATTGCCACAGTGACATCGGTGTTGCAAGCAGAAATGAATCCAATTATCTGGTGTCGCTATATTGCTACAGCGAATTATGTAGCTGAAGCTTTGAAGCAAAAGTTGGAGAAGAAAGGTAGTCAAACTAGAGTAATTGCCATCACTGGAGAATTATCGGAGGATGAGAGGGAAGTCCGCCTAGAAGAGTTGAAATCCTATCCTCAACGAGTGCTAGTTGCTACAGACTGCTTGAGTGAAGGGGTCAACCTGCAAACGCATTTCAATGCTGTCATTCACTATGATTTGCCCTGGAATCCCAACAGATTGGAACAACGGGAAGGACGTATTGACCGTTATGGACAAACTGCTTCTCAAGTGAAATGTTGTCTGCTTTATGGTCAAGATAATCCAGTGGATAGTGCAGTGCTGAAAGTGCTAATTCGCAAAGCTGTACAAATTCACAAATCTTTGGGAGTTACTGTTCCTGTACCAATGGAAAGTAACACTGTTGCAGAAGCGGTGTTTAAGTCTTTGTTTGACCGTGCTACCGATGCAGTGCAGTTATCTCTATTAGATTTGCTCGATGATCATGAATCTCCTATTGAGCAAGTCCACAAAAGTTGGGATAGAGCAGTGGAACGGGAGACAATCAACCGTACCCGCTTTGCTCAACGTGCCATCAAACCTGAGCAAGTCGAACAGGAATTAATCGACTCTGACCAGATTCTAGGTAATGAGGAAGATGTAGAACGGTTTGTGAAGTCAGCGTGCGATCGCCTGTCTTGTTCCCTCATCCAGAAAAAGCAGGGATGGTTACTTCCACAGCCGCCAGATTTTCTCAAACCAGTTTTAGGAGATAAATCGCGTTTACTTGTATTCACGACTTCTGCACCGGAAGGCGTGGAATATGTGGGACGCAATCACCCTTTAGTTGAAGGATTGGCACGTTACATCCTAGAAGAAGCACTTTCTCAAACTAAAGACCCCATAGCAGCAAGATGCGGCTTGACTATAACTAATGCTGTACAAAAACCCACAATTTTGCTGTTGGTGAGGCTACGGCATTTATTAAACAGTGCCAAACAGCAAAGCTTACTCGCAGAAGAATGTGCGGTTATTGGCTTTACTGGTTCTCCGTCTAATCCTACTTGGTTGTCACAACTAGAAGCCACGTCTTTACTACAACAAGCGAAACCTGTCAGCGATGCTGCACCAGCGATCAAGCAGATGGAAATTGCGGACTTACTAGAAAGACTAGAAGAACTACAGCCAGATTTAGAAAATTTCGCCCACCAAAGAACTCAAGAACTTTTACAAAGCCATCGACGGGTGAGAGCAATTACTCAAGAGGGTCGAATCCGCGTGACCCCACAATTACCTATGGACATTCTGGGCGTTTATATTCTTAAACCCGGACGTAATTAAACAGCTTAAACATTACTAAAAACGTTATTTTTATTCGTAATTCTCCCAATATGAAAAGTTCTCTCACTGCAATTCAAATAGAAGGAAATTTACTTGCTCCTGATATGACTGCCCAATTACTGGAAGGCAGTATTAAAGGACAAGCAGCAGAGGACTTTGGTTTATCTAAAACTGACAAATTAGCAGATGAGATTGCTAACGCTTGGGGGGATGCTAAGGCTTACTGGGCAGCATTTCAAAGGGCATTAGAAAGGCTAGATGAAAATGATTCAGCAACCAGTATTACCCGTGAAATGTGGGCAGTACCCCTGCTAAGAAGCCTCGATTATACACCTATTTACACTGCAAAAGCTGAAGTCGTAGATGGACAAACCTATGCAATTTCCCATCGTGCAGATGTGGGAGAAAATAAGCCACCCATTCACATTGTTGGTTGTCGGTTAGAAGTTGATAAACGTCCACCCAGTGGAACACCTAGATTATCGCCACACGCACTGGTGCAGGAATATCTGAACAAGACTGAACATTTGTGGGCGATCGCAACTAATGGTTTTCGTTGGCGGTTACTGCGTGATTCTTCCTTGATGACCCGTCTTACTTATATCGAATTTGACTTAGAGCAAATTCTTAAAGGTGAGAACTTTGCTGAATTTGGCTTATTTTATCGGTTGTTTCACCGTTCCCGCTTGCCTGAAGCTGTGGATGATGCGGATAAGTGCCTGTTGGAATATTACCACCAAGAAGCACTGCAACAAGGTGGACGGGTACGCGATAAGCTGCGGGATGGAGTAGAAAAAGCCTTGATTCAGCTAGGAACAGGTTTTCTGCAACATTCTGACAATGAACATTTACGACAAAAGTTTGCTAATGGCAGCTTGAAGGATATTGATTACTACCGTCAATTATTGCGGTTAATTTACCGCCTACTATTTTTGATGGTGGCAGAATCGCGTAAATTGCTATTTGTCACAGATGATTTAGATAAAGCACGAATCTACCGTGAATATTACAGCATTGAGCGATTGCGGGAGTTAGCAGAACGTCCCCAGTGGCGGCGGGAAGGTTTTCAAGATTTATGGCAGGGTTTGCGAGTGACTTTCCTGTTGTTTGATGAAGATTGGCGAGGAAAAGTATTAGGTTTATCACCGCTAAATGGAGATTTATTTGGTTCTAAAACTCTGACAGACTTAGATGATTGTGCAATTGATAATTATGATTTACTCCAAGCAATTCGCCATCTGTCGCTATACCAAGACAAAGCACAACTGCGGCGAGTGAATTATGAATACTTGGATGTGGAAGAATTGGGGAGTGTGTATGAAAGTTTATTAGATTTTCATCCCCAAACCATACAGCATCAGGGGATATATAAATTTGCTTTGGTGTTTGGTAGTGACAGAAAAACCACTGGTTCTTACTACACTCCGCCCCAACTGGTACAACAACTAATAAAAACAGCTTTAGAACCTGTTATTGAAGATAAATTAGCTCAAGTTCGTAGTCAAAGTTCCACACCATCAGATCCAGATGAGCTAAAGCGTAAGTTAGAACAAGCTTTACTGAGCCTCAAAGTTTGTGATCCTGCTTGTGGTTCAGGACATTTTCTTTTAGCAGCAGCAAGACGCATTGGTAAAGAATTAGCCAAAGTCCGAACTGGCGAAGCAGAACCAGGAAGTGACCCTTTAAAATTAGCGATTCGAGATGTCATTCAAAACTGCATTTATGGAGTGGATTTAAACCCATTGGCTGTGGATTTATGCAAGGTAGCATTATGGATTGAAGGTTTTCCTGGTAAGTTACCACTGACATTTTTAGATCACAGAATTAAATGTGGTAATTCCCTAGTGGGAGTGTTGGATATTAATTGTTTGGATGAAGGAATACCCGATGAAGCATATAAGGCTGTAACTGGGGATGATAAGAAATTAGCGACACAGTTGAAAAAGCGGAATAAGAAAGAGCGGGAGACAGATAACCAAGGACAATTATCACTGTTTAGGGGATTAGAACCAGAACGTACACACTACGTAGAAAGTGCGCGGGAGTTGGGACATATACCTGAAGCAACGCCGCAACAAGTGAAAGAAAAGCAAGCACGATATCAGCAAAGCCGTAATGATTCGGGATGGTGGCGAGATTATTCGGCTTGTAATTTGTGGACTGCGGCATTTTTTATGCCGTTGACTGAACAAAATTTGCAACTTTTACCGACAACAGAAGCGTTAACTCAGCTTTTACGTGGTAATTCAACAACTCAAAAAATCGTAGATGCAGCAAATAAAGTAGCTGAAGATAAGCATTTCTTTCACTGGCCTTTAGAGTTTCCAGAAGTGTTTGAACAAGGTGGTTTTGATTGCGTTTTGGGTAATCCCCCGTGGGAGCGAATTAAGTTGCAAGAAAAAGAGTTTTTTGCTTCTCGTAGTGCTGAAATAGCAAATGCTGCAAATAAAGCAGCGCGGGAGAAGTTGATTAAGGAATTACCAAAGAAAAATCCTGAGTTAGCACAAGCCTTTGAAGATGCGAAACATGATGCTGAGGCACAGAGTAAGTTTATCCGTGAATCTCAGCGATATCCGTTAACTGCGGTGGGAGATATTAATACTTATGCCGTGTTTACGGAGAGTACAAGAAAGTTGACTTCACCTGATGGGAGAGCAGGCATTATTGTACCAACAGGAATTGCTACCGATTCAACTACATCACTTTTCTTCCGTAATCTAGTTGAATCATCAAATTTAAATAGCATAATTGGATTTAAAAATTCAAAAATGATATTTAGTGGAATCAAGGACTACGTAACTTTTTGTATTGTGACTTTCGGGGGCTTGCAAAGTAAGTTTAGTACAGCTACCTTTACTTGGTTAGCTTTAGATATCCAACAAGCTAATGATCCTAATAGAAAAATTATTCTCTCTTTTGCAGACTTAGCATTAATAAACCCCAACACATTGAATTGTCCTATATTCCGCACTGTAAAAGATGCACAGTTAAGCAAAAAGATTTATCAAAATGCTCAGGTCATTGAAAACGAAATTACCGATTCAAATCCTTGGAATATTTCATGTACAACAATGTTCCATATGTCAAATGACAGTGGTTTATTCAAAGAATATGAATCTGAAAATACTTTACCGCTTTATGAAGCCAAAATGTTTTATTATTTCGACCACCGATATTCTACCTATGAGGGTGCATCTCAAGCTAATTTAAATGAACGTTCTTTGCCTCAATCTACCGATGAAGTGAAACAAAATCCTTCGTGGAAAGTTCAACCTCGTTATTGGGTTAAAACTCAAGAAGTCGAAAATAGATTAGGAAATAAGTGGAAATATAATTGGTTATTATCAGTTAGGGGAATTACTTTTTCAAGTAATGAACGTACTGCTATTTTTAGCATATTGCCTAAAGTTGCTGTTGGTAATAATGCTCCTATAATATTTGTCAATATAACTAATATAAAATTAGTTAGCTGTCTTTTTGCAAATTTTTGCACAATAGTTTTTGACTTTGTGTCTAGGCAAAAAGTTGGTGGTGCTAATATGAACTTTTACATTCTCAAACAACTACCCGTCCTTTCCCCTGACTCATATACCCAAGAAAACATCGAATTTATTAGCACCCGCGTACTCGAATTAGTCTACACAGCCTGGGATATGCAACCCTTCGCATTAGACATGGGATACGACGACCAACCCTTTATCTGGAACAGTAACAGACGTGCATTATTAAGAGCAGAATTAGACACATATTACGCCAAACTCTACGGACTCACCCGTGATGAACTGCGATATATTCTAGACCCTGCTGATGTCTACGGCGAAGACTTCCCCAGTGAAACATTCCGCGTTTTAAAGAACAACGAAATTAAACAATTTGGCGAATACCGCACCCAAAGATTAGTTTTAGAGGCATGGGATAGAATGTTTGAATAATTACTTTATTACTGCTAAAATCCATTAAAACTGACTTGAAGCCTTCATATCAAAATCGCAATAGTTCTTACATAATTTTGCAAATCATTGCGTAATGTACACAAAAGAACAAATAGAAAATATATTTGGTACTCAAGTTATTGATTACTTAACACACAAAAACACTGGTGGTAGTAACAATAGTAAAGGAAGTAAATATGAAAATATTTATGCGGTTTATCTTTTAGCTCTCTTTGCAAGATGTGTTATTGAATGTAAACAAGAAATTGAATTTTTAAGCCAATGTTTTGCGTTTCTTGATGATTTAATAATAAATTGTAAACAGGAAAACTTACTCCGTCATTATCAATTAAAAAATAGTGCAAGTGTCAATTGGGGGAAAGGTGCAAAATCAATACATGATGATTTCCAGAAACAATATCAGCTAAATCAATCAATTTCTAAAAACTCTGAACTTTTACTGGTAGTTTCTTGCGATAAGCTAAGAGCTAACTTACAGAACAGTATGCCAAAGAACATTAGCAGTTATAGTCAAGTAATTTACTTTTGCCCTGATATTAGCTTGCCTAAGATAATTGCTCAACAACAGGATTTTAAAAACGCTCTCAAGTATCTGTGTGCTTTTGATAATCCTGAGCCAGACAAACTAGAATGTGTCGCAACAGTTCTACTGGGAGCATGGACTTCTAGTGATACATCTCAAATATCTGTAATGGATATTCTCAAGAAAGCTCAAGAGTCAATACCTTCATATATTCGTTCTTTTGAGACAGGATGGCAACTAGACCCAGAAGTTGAAAATATTTTGAATAACATTGATGGTTTCACATATAATATTACCAGAGGGTTTTTGCATTGGGAGTTCCAAAACGGGCTTGATGAAGGTACGCTATCTTACAGCATTGAAACAGAGCGTTTCCAAAAATTTCAGGAGCTTATCAAAAGAAATAACCCCACTTCATTTGAAGAATTGGAGGTCTTTTTAATATGACTAGAATATATTCAGACCTCTGTAATAACGATATAAAACTTTTTCTTGAAGAGTTAGCAGATAAGAATATTGAGCCACGACTATATAGAGAAACCATGACTAAGTTAGGTTTCTTGATGGGTAATTGTATTCAAAATCAAATTCATGAAAATAAGCCTGATATATATCTAGCTTCTACGGTAGAAGATGCCGATTTTTTGGCTAAAGGAATGCTAAGAAGCTTAGAGAATAATTCTTTTAATATTTCCTTTGCTTGTTTTTGGAATCAGCGTTTTTCGCCCTTTGAAGTAGAAGATTTAAAAATATCTCCCATATTAAAAAAATATCAAGAACCTGCACATCACAAAGTTAATTATTTGATTATTATCAAATCGATTATTTCTGGTGCTTGTGTAGTTCGGACTAATTTGGTTAACCTCATTCAAAAAATAGAACCTGAACAAATCTTTATAGTCGCACCAGTAATTTATAAAGATGCAGAACAAAAACTCAAGAATGAATTTGAAGAAGCTATATATAGTAAATTCAGATTCTTCTATTTTGCTAAAGATGATGAACGTACTCGTGAAGGTGAAGTTATACCAGGAATAGGAGGTAATGTTTATCTAAGATTGGGATTTGAGGGACAAGACAACAAAAATGAGTATATTCCTGAAATCGTTAAATTGAGACGCTCTAAATTCCTAAATCAGCGTCAGTTATAACATAGATTCCGAAGCTGCTTCTCATGAAGGCTGATAAATATAAAACTTAGTAACCACAACAACAGTAAATCATCAATGCCTGCACTTACACCAATATTTTATTTATGTAAGATAGCAGGCACTTTCGTAGCTATATACAAATATTCATAAGATTTATGAAATTACCAGTCAAACTACAAGAATTAATAGAACAACCAGAAAGTTTTATCCTAACCATCAGCGATATTATAGGTCAAGGCAAAGCAATAGTTGACTGTACAGGTGTTGAGTCAGTTATCCCCGAAACACTAAATTTAATATTTACCAAGATTCCTCAAGATTGGGATTTAGCACAATTAGAGGAAGTTTTTGACTTTTCTACTATTACTGCTATCTTTGCCAAACAACTTTCAAATTACATCAACAAACGCCAGGGACGCATAACCGAGCCTTCATCAGTCGCAAATCCTAAATTATCAACTACAAATAATCTTGATATATTTAATTTCCGCAACGAAGTAATTGGAGATTACCGCCGTTATATTGAAAGCTTCCTCAAAATTCGTGACCCCAAAGTTAAAGCATTTGTAGACCAAGAATTAGACAAAGGACAACTTTGGACTGACCCCCTAGTTCAACTCAACCCCACCTACAAAAAAGGTGCAACTGTTACTGAATTAGTACAGCAAAAAATCCTGCATCCAGACAGCGAACAGTATTTTTCAAAAGAAGGCAAACCCTTTACTTTCCACTACCACCAAAAGCAAGCATTTGAAACCGCACAACGCCAAGAACCCTATGTTGTCACCACAGGCACAGGTTCAGGTAAAAGCATGACTTATGTTGTGCCTATTTTTGATGATTTACTCCGCCATCCTGAAATTGAAGAAGTTAGGGCAATATTGGTTTATCCCATGAACGCCTTAATTAACTCCCAAAAAGAAGAACTCGACAAATTTTTACGCCAAGTTCCCAATACCCACATTCGCGTCGAACAATACACCGGACAAGAAAGTTTAACCAGGAAAACCGAAATTCAAAACAACCCACCCCATATTTTGCTCACCAATTACGTGATGCTAGAGTTAATGCTCTCACGCACTCACGAAAATAAACTGGTCGAGTCTCCCAATTTAAAATTCCTGGTACTGGATGAATTACATACTTATCGCGGAAGACAAGGTGCTGATGTTGCCATCTTAATCCGCAAACTTCGCCAACGCAGCAAAAGTAATGACGAATTACTCTGCATTGGCACAAGTGCCACCATGTCAACGGAAGGTTCTCGTGAACAACGCCGCCAAGTTGTGGCAGATGTCGCCAGTAAATTATTTGGCGTAGAAATTAAAGCCAACAATGTTATCTATGAAACCTTAGAACGTTCGATAAAACTTGCTGAACCAAGCATTGAAGAACTACGCCAAAGTATTCAAGCAGGTTTACCACCAGAGTCAGAACAAACTCCTGAAGAGTTTCAAAAGCATCCCCTCGCTGCTTGGATAGAGATGAACTTCGGCTTAGAAGACAAACAAGGGCATCTCGTCCGTCGTCAACCTATTACCCTTCAAGAAGGTGCAGAGAAACTAGCTTCTAAATGTAATAACAGCGTAAACACAGACACAGAAACACTCAAACGCTATTACGAAAAATATTTAAACATCCTCAAACAAATGTTTCTTTGGGGAAGCAAAACTAAAGGACTTGCCTTTCGCCTACATCAATTCATTTCCCAAGGGGGTAGCGTTTACGCCACAATAGAGAACCGAAATAAACGCCTTCTCACCTTGGAAGGTCAGTATAAAACTACCGAAGACCGTCTACTGTATCCCCTGGTTTTTTGCCGGGAATGCGGACAAGATTACTACGTCGTCCGCTACGACAGTGATAGAGGAATAGTATTACCGCAATTACCCACAGCCTTAGACACTCCTGAAGATGAAGATATTCAAGATGGCTATCTCACCTTAGATGAACCAGAATTTTGGGATGAAAGCGATGAAGCTAGACTTCCTGATAATTGGTTTACGGAAACTAAAAAACAAGGACGGGTTGCGAAAAAAGACTATAGGCGGTTTATCCCCCAAAAAATCAGAGTTTTAGCCAATGGCAAAGTTACTAACTCTGCATTGCAAGGAACAGCCTGTTGGTTTGTTCCTAAACCCTTCCTTACCTGTCTCAACTGTGGTGTTGTGCATGACAGGAAACGCAACGAATTTGCTAAACTCTCTCGCCTCAGCAGTGAGGGACGCAGTACAGCCACAACCTTACTTTGTCTTTCTACAGTTAGCCGCCTCAAGCCAATTTTCACTGGGGAAAAAGCCAAAGCTGCCAAAATTCTCAGCTTTACCGATAACCGTCAGGATGCTTCATTACAAGCAGGACATTTCAACGACTTTGTGCAAACCAGTTTCTTACGCGCTGCACTTTTAGTAGCACTGCAAGACAAAGGCGAACTCACCCATAGCGAATTAGCCAGTATAGTTGTCCAGCACATGGAACTGTCCCAAAGTGACTACGCCGAACAACCTGCTGAGTATGGTAGAGGCAAACAGCGCAACGAAGAAATCTTTCGCAAACTAATAGAATATCGGCTGTATGAAGACTTACGCCGGGGATGGCGCATTGTTCAACCCAACCTGGAACAATGTGGACTCTTGATAATTGAATACGATGGCTTGCGAGAAGCCTGTGCTGACAATGCCCTATGGCAAAAACACCGCCATTCAGTTTTACTACAAGCCACCCCAGAAGAACGTTTTATTGCAGCCCAAACCCTCCTCAACCTGCTGCGCCGTTCCCTAGCCATCAATGCACCACTGTTGCAACCAGATACACTACAACAATTCAAAAATGAAGTGATTCCAGTCATTAAAGAACCGTGGAGTTTTGAGGAAAACGAACAATTACATCAAGCAAGTTGGGCAACCACAGCTAGCGGGAATAATGAAAAAGCCAAACTTAAGCTGACCTCTAGAAGCCAAATTGGTAGATTTTTGCGTTCTTCTAATGCTTGGTCATTACGCAGTCAACCTTTAACAGAAGAAGAATACACCAGTTTAATCAGTACCTTAATTAATGCCTTGTGTGATGCTGGTTATTTAGTCCAGCACAAATCAGAAGTACAGCTACGCATTGATTCCCTGTTGTGGAAAGCCAGCAACCTCAGCGAAATTCCCCCCGACCCTTTAACATCCAAACGTTTACAAGGTAACGAAAAACCGAAAATCCTTGTTAATAGGTTTTTCCAAGAGTTTTATCAAACCAATGCCCGTTACATCCGCACAATGGAAGGGCGAGAACATACAGGACAGGTGAAAAACCAAGACCGCCAAGAACGAGAAGAAAAATTCCGCCAAGGTCAATTAGCTGCTTTGTTCTGTTCCCCCACAATGGAACTAGGGATAGACATTTCCGACCTCAGCGTTGTTCACCTGCGGAACGTTCCCCCCAGTCCCGCTAACTATGCCCAACGCAGTGGACGCGCCGGGAGAAGTGGACAGGAAGCTTTAGTAATTACTTATGCTTCAGTTGGTAGCGGTCATGACCAATACTTCTTTAAACGGCAGAATCAAATGGTGGCTGGTGTTGTGACTCCGCCAAAATTAGAACTGGCAAACCAGGATTTAATTAAATCTCATGTGTATTCAATTTGGCTGGCTCATACTGGGTTTTATCTAGACGACTCCATGAATAAAATTCTGGATTTAGAACTAGAAGACTATCCCCTGAAAGTTGACGTTCGTCAGCAACTGACTCTCAGTCCAGCCAAACTAGCCCAATGTCTACAAGCTACCCAATCCATTCTTTCGGACATTTTCTGCCAACACGACCTGCAAAAAGCTTCTTGGTATTCTGTTAATTGGTTACAGCATACCCTAGAAAATGCACTGTATGCTTTTGAGGATGCTTGTAAACGCTGGCGGAGACTATACGATGATGCCATCAAACAATTCAATCAAGCAAATCTTACTATTCTCCGTTCTGCTGCTGGCTATCTCACCCAAGAAGAACGTGAAACCGCCAATAAATTGGCTACAGAAGCACGACGGCAAATTGATCTGTTAGTGGGACAAAACCAAGGCAAGACTAATTCTGAATTTGAATTTTATCCCTATCGCTACTTTGCTGCCGAAGGATTTTTACCAGGGTTTAACTTCCCTCGCTTACCAGTGAGAGCATTTATTCCGGCTGGTGAAGGTGGAGACTTCATTTCTCGTCCCCGAACCGTCGCTTTGAGAGAATTTGCACCAAGTAATATTGTTTACTATGAAGGCAGTAAATTCATGGTGACAAAAACCAAAGTGCCTGTCGGCGGAATTGAAAACGAGTACCAACGAGTTAGCGTCTGCTTTAGCTGTGGTTATTTCCATGACGGTGATTTTCGTGATACCTGCCAAAACTGCGGCGCAGAAATTAAACCTGATTCCTATAAAAATCTTGCCAAACTCAATCGTGTCTTGCGAATGGAAACTGCGATCGCTCGTCGTCGAGAACGCATTACCTGCGACGAAGAAGAACGGCTCAAGTACGGCTACAACATCACCACCCATTTTCGCTACGACATCCAAAAACAGGAATCGGCGATCATTCAAGCTGCCGATGGTACACCGCTATTAAAGTTAACTTATGGTGCTACAGCTAAAATTTGGCGGATAAATCGGGGACTGAAGAAAAACACAGAAGAACGCGGATTTAAACTGGATGCCAAAACAGGTTTATGGGGAGATAGTAAAAATCAACAAGCTACCGAGAATCTGCACGCCGAAGTTAACTTAATGGTGGATGATACCTGCAACATTCTGGTAATTGAGCCGTTAAATGTTCCCCCAGAAAATAGAGAAGCCTTTATCACCACATTGCAATACACTTTAGAAACCGCAATTCAAGCAGTTTACAAATTAGAAGCCGATGAACTCGACTCCGAACGGCTAGGAGAAGGTAAATACTTGTTATTCTGGGAAGCTGCTGAAGGTGGTGCAGGTGTGCTTTCCCAATTACTGGAACAACCAAACACATTTCAAAAAATCGCCAATGCAGCATTAGATATCTGCCATTTTCTAGAACCGAAGGAAAGTTGTGTACAAGCTTGTTATGAATGCTTACTTTCCTACAGAAACCAGTTTGACCATGCTTTAATTAACCGCCACTTGATTAAACCCTGGCTTGACCAACTCCTCGAAAGTCAAGTAATTTGCCAAGTTAAAGGACTATCTCGTGATGAACAATATCAAAAATTGCTGGAGCAAACAGACCCAAATTCTGATTTTGAGCGCATAGTCTTACAGGAGATTTATCAACGCGGATATAAACTACCTGATGCTGCACAAAAGTTAATTCCAGAGGCTAATTGTAAGCCGGATTTTGTTTATGAGGAGAAAGCGATCGCCGTTTTTTGTGATGGTTCAGTTCACGATAGTCCTGATAAACGCAAGCAAGACAAAATTGAGCGAGATAATCTCAGGTACAACCTTGGTTATACCGTCCTTACCTTACGCCATGATGAGGATTGGGGAGTTAAATTGTTAATTTTAAGAAGTTTCTGAGTGAATAACCCTATTTTGGTATTGAGCCGAGATGTGACCCAAAACTTGCAAGATGACCTGAAAAGGCTTGATTTTACGTTAAAAATCCTGGCTTTTTGATTTTGATGTAGCGAATTTTCAAAGGTAAACATGATAAGGTTTTTCAGACCATCTTGCCGAAAATTACAAACATCTCGGCTCCATGCCATCAAGGCATTAGAAATTGCCCCTGACCATGTTCATTTATTGGTTGAGTATGACCCACACCATTCAATATCTCAAGTAGTGAAAGCATTCAAGGGAAGGTCATCAAGATATTTGCGACAAGAATTTCCAGAATTGATGAGACTACCTAACCTGAGTTCGGGATAAGGAAAGGGACAGGTAGTAAGCTGAAAATAACGAAAATCCAGCAACCTGCCCTATGTTGGGGTAAAAGTAGCAAAGACACTGTTGGCGAATTCGGGAAACGCTTGTCTAGGGCGGGTGACTTGAGGAATAAAGCGATTGAGTGATATGACCCCAAGCCATGTATTACACAATAAAAATTCACCTGATAATTGCTATCAAGTCTTTAAGTATCAACCAAACCTAAAATATTTTGTTCTTGAAAAACTAACCATGTAATACACGGTTAAATCCCTTTAACCGTGTATTACATGGGAAGAGTCTGGAAGTCAACCCTGTTGGCCAATTCAAAAGAGACATCTCAAAAAGAAGTAGGATCAACATTAAATTCCTAAACTTGGGCGTGAATCAATATGTCGATACATCCCAAAAATATACCTGACATACCCATTGAAACTGTACAGGTGGCTCGTGCAGCCTTTCCCAAGGGAAATATTTACCTACAGATACGCGATACATTGGGCAGTATTTATGAAGATGAAGCTTTTGTAGAGTTATTTTCGCAATGGGGACAACCAGCACAGTCTCCTTGGCGATTAGCACTAATATGTGTAATGCAGTTTGTGGAAAACTTATCAGACCGACAAGCAGCAGACGCAGTACGAGCAAGAATTGACTGGAAATATGCCTTAAGCTTACCGTTAACAGACAGTGGCTTTGATTTCTCCATTTTATCTGAGTTTCGGACTCGGTTGGTGAACTCTGGTATGGAGCAAAAGCTACTGGACATACTTTTGAGCTAGTTACAGTCAAAAGGACTATTAAAAACCCATCGACGACAGCGCACAGATTCGACTCATGTGCTGGCAGCAATTCGCTCCTTGAATCGACTAGAAACATTAGGAGAAGGAATGCGTTCTGCCCTCGATAGTTTAGCAGTAGCTGTGCCAGAGTGGTTAACTGCCCACATTCAACCAGATTGGTTTGACCGCTACGGTCGTCGTGTAGAAAACTATCGTTTACCTAAATTGGATTCAGAGCGAGAAGCTTTAGGCAGTACGATTGGCGCAGATGGATTAGAGCTATTAGAAGCAATTTATACACCAACTTCCCCCGAATGGTTACGCCAACTGCCTGCTGTAGAGACTCTTCGTCAAATCTGGGTACAGCAATTTTATGCCCCACAAGAAGATGGGTCGATAAAATGGCGTAGCGTCAAAGATATGCCACCATCAACATTGGCAATTCACTCTCCTCATGATGTCGAAGCGCATTATAGTTCCAAGCGCAGCGTCAATTGGGTCGGCTACAAAGTACACATGACGGAGATTTGTGACGAAAATAGCCCTCGTTTTATTACAAATGTTCACACGACGCTATCCACTATTACTGATGAGCAGGCAGTCCCACCGATTCATGAAGCACTAGCTCTTAAAACATTGCTGCCAAAAGAACATTTAATGGATAGTGGATATACTGCTTCAGAGTATTTGGTCAACAGCAAAACTGATCATGACGTAGAAATAATTGGGCCAGTGCGACCAGACCCCAGTTGGCAAGCAAAAGCGGGGCAGGGATTCGATACAACTAATTTTGTAGTGGATTGGGATAATAAAGTAGTTACTTGTCCACAAGGGCATAAAAGTACCAAATGGATACCAAGAAAAGATGTCAAAGGTCAAGCTATCATTGACGTTCGATTCTTGGGCAGTACCTGCCGAGCCTGTCCGGTACGTTCAAAGTGTACCCAATCAAAAACTCAACCACGGGAATTAAGTCTTCAGTCTCAAGCACGTCAAATTGCGCTCCAGTCACGACGACAACAACAGCAGACACCTGAATGGAAAGAAACTTACAACCAGCGTGCAGGCATAGAAGCAACACATTCACAAGGTATCAGACGCTCTGCTTTGCGCCGCTCTCGCTACATCGGATTGGTTAAAACCCATCTTCAGCATATTCTCATTGCTACGGCACTGAATTTAGTCAGGTTGGATGCTTGGCTTAGTGGGATACCCTTTGCCAAAACTCGCCCGTCTCGCTTCAAACAGCTACAAAATGCACCTTCTTAATTAGAAATCTAACTATATTTCACCGTGTATTACATGGAAGAATATTCACAGACATCTTCGGTGTAATACACGGTTGATTTTAGTGGTAAAAGTTTGTAGACTTCCCGTGTATTACATGGGAAAGTTTGATGAAAAAGGTCAAAAGGGATATTCAAGGTAAGTTTACACTCAAAAATGATGACTATCGTGAAGTACGTTCTTTGCGACTAACAGATGATACTTGGAAGAGGTTAGGTATTGTTTCTGAATGTTTGGGATTAACCAGAGCTGATTATTTGGAGGAAATAATTCAACAGCAGTCTTACCCATGTAATACACGGGCGAACCAAGGGATTATTCAATTATTAACATCGACAGAATTGGAACCTCAACCAAGTATTACATGGATAAACTCAGACGTTTTCACTCCCCTTCGACCAGAAAACGAACTTCAACCGAGTATTACACAGGAGAGCGAGTTTCATCAAACATCTGATACCGCGATTGCCAAAAACGCTCCGCAGACCGTCGCCAACCAGGAAACTGGATTGTCTGTTGCATCTTTAGAAATTTTACGTGACCGTATTTTGTCTGAACTGAAGTTGGGTAAGCAAGCACCTGGGTATAAAACTGCTCAGAAAGCTCTCAATCGGTTTATTTCTGAACTAATCGGTTCAGTTTAGCTGTTTGGGGAATTCGCCAACAGTGTCTTCGCTACTTTCCCCCCATGTTTAGTTTAGATGTTTTGTTTTGCCACGTAGATGATTTCTGTCAAGCATTTGAAGCGCAATGGCACAAACAGCTATTAAAGCATGAAGGTGTCCAGCGAATACGGGCAAAAAGCCTATGTTTAA
>JADEXK010000081.1 GCA_015207155.1 Nostocales cyanobacterium LEGE 11386
ATCCCCTTGTCCCCACTCCTCATTTTATTCAAACCAACTAGCACGCCATGCGGCTTCAGCTTCGGCAACTGAGCGTTCTTGTTGCTTTTTCTGATACTCACGCCCTAGCTTGTTTAGCTGAACTAAAACATTGCGAATTTGCCTGCGGGCAGATGCAAGGGTTGCGTCGGCAAATTCAATTTCTCCCAATCTGAGATTAATAGCCATAATTTGTGTCAGGCTTGAGTCTTCTGCATCCTGTTCATTTTCAATTTCAATGACCAAGTTTAAGAGGTTGGGTGGTCCTGGCATGACCTCGGCAGATGCTTCTGATACAGCCGCAGCCGCTTCTAAAACGGGTTCTGGTAATTTCTTAGGTAAAATACTCGCTTTTTGTAGTAAAAGATTAGCTTCGTGGGAGACATTTTTCAGAACCTGTTGTGTCATCTCTTCCAGGCTTTGTTGCCACTGTGCTAGTTCTATTGGGTTGGAGGGGTCAGGGGTGAAAATTTTGGGAAATGAAGTTATCCGAGGTAAATTAGATGCGTCAGATAAAAAATATGTGACTACCTCATCTTCTTCATCTTCTTCATCTTCTTCATCTTCCTGATTGTTCTCATTCTTGATACAAGTAAGTAATAGTTCAGCCGCCTGTTGACCCAAATTGCGGATGGCTTGTTGCAATTGTTGGCGCTGATTTAAAGATAAACTCAGGAAGTTTTCGGGATATCCTTGGGTACAAAGATGGTAACTTGCTAAAATCAGCTGTTTTTGCAAGGCTTGTCCTAAAGTCGTTAAATAACTGGCATAAGCACTGTAGAGTTCTGCTGCGATCGCCTGGATTGCTTCTTGCAGCGCTGCAATATCCCGCTCAATTAGGTCAATTGCTCTGGCCATATCTTCTCTTCTTAACTGCCCATCTAATAGCGTTGCGTCGCGTAAGTCATACCTTATTATGGTACAAATGTACGCATCTATTTTAAAATAATTATCTTTAGGATTTTAGATTTTACGAACTTTTTATATTTACAACATTTTTCAATCAATTAAACTACATAATGCCCTAACTCGCCACTCCTAACTTTTAACTGTGGTCTATTAATAAAACACAGGCCAGCTGATTTTGACTGACCTGTGATGACAGAAGTGATGAGTTAAAAAGCAAACTTCTCTCTAATATCATGTCCGATTAATCAAACTAAATAAAAAATGTTTGCTCGTAGTCAGGACTTTAGTCCTGTCTGTAGGGACTGAAGTCCCTACTACAAACCGTTTATTATAGGTGATTTGGCGGACATCATATAACTCCTAACTTCTTACTAAAGTTACTTGCTACCCATTTGTGCGGCAACTTCTTCAGCAAAATTACTTTCTTGCTTCTCAATGCCTTCACCGAGGATATAGCGCACAAAGCGACTGACTTGGATGTCTTCGCCTAGTTGTCCTTTAACTTGTTTAACCAAGTCTTCCACAGAGATGCTTTGATCGCGAATGAAAGGTTGATCTAGCAAAGTCAATTCTTTCAGACGTTTTTCAATTCGTCCCTGAACAATCTTTTCTTTGATGTTATCTGGCTTATTGGCCAAATCATCCCGCCCCATTTCAATGTCTTTTTCTTTTTGGGCGATTTCAGCAGGGATTTGGTCTACACTTACATACTCGACGTTGGGGCAAGCTGCAACTTGCATAGCAGTGTTCCGTGCCAAGGTTTGAAACTCTTCTTTCCCAGCTGCTGACTCAGTTTGGGCATTCAGTTCTACCAAAACACCAACTCTACCACCAGTGTGAATGTAACTGTCTACTATACCCTGCTGGCCTTCTGCGAGGGCAAAGTTGATAAAGCGACGCACCTGAATATTTTCACCTAGCTGGGCAATGGTTTGCTTGATGAACTCTTCTACAGTCGTGCTTTGATCTTCAATGTAGGGTTGAGCCAATAATGACTCAACACTATCAGCCGTCGCTGCTTGCTGGGCTAGATTCTTGACTAGAGCTTTAAAAGCTTCGTTACGGGCTACAAAATCGGTTTGGCAGTTGACTTCTATGAGTACACCTACCCGACCGCCGGGTTGAATGTAGGTATCTACTAGACCCTCTGCCGCAATGCGATCGCTTTTTTTACCCGCCGAGGCGATGCCTTTTTGTCGCAGCCATTCGATAGCTTTTTCGATGTCGCCATCATTTTCTTTCAGCGCTTTTTTGCAGTCCATCATGCCTGCACCAGTTTTTTGGCGTAGCTCTTGGACGAGTTTTGCAGATATTTCCGCCATGTTGCCTCAATTCCTAACTTGACCTTGAGTTGTAATCGCTCACGGGTGTTGAGTATTTCTATCTTACTCAGGGCTGGGGAAGAAAAAGCGATGAAGTATGAACTGTAAAGAATTGAGTATGAAGTGTGAGCTTTTTGGTCTCCATACTCGTGCTAAGTGCAGTACTTATTACTTAGGATTGAAATACTTAGTACATACTCCGCACGCCAGTTACTCCACTCTGGGAAACTAAATGCCCCTTTGGGTGACGTCTCCACCACACCAAGGGTGGTAAGGCCAAGACAGGGGCTACCTGACTGCATTGCTCCCATTGTGGGCGGTGTTTTCATCACCGCACTCTTCATTTAGTTTCCTGGCTCTTCATCGTCTGACGACGAGTCAGCGTAATCGCTTTCTTCGTAGTCTTCGTCATACTCAGCACCGTCGTAATCTTCGTAATCTTCTTCTGTATCTAACTGACCGTGACGACCTTCGTAAATTGCATCTGCCAATTTGCCAACTATTAACTTAATTGAGCGAATGGCATCATCATTGGCAGGGATGGGAATATCTACTACATCCGGGTCACAGTTTGTATCTAGCATAGATACTATCGGCAGTCCGAGTTTTTGGCATTCTTGAACTGCGTTATACTCCCGTCTTTGGTCTACAATTACAACCACATCGGGAACTTTTCGCATATTCTTAATACCACCAAGGTATTTTTGCAGCTTCGACATCTCGCGACGTAACATGGAAGCTTCTTTTTTGGGCAATAAATCTAGTGCGCCGTTTTCTTCCCGGCGTTCTAAATCTTTGAGGCGGTCTGCTCTGGTTTTGATGGTTGCCCAGTTGGTGAGCATTCCACCCAACCAACGCTGGTTAATGTAGTGAGAACCACAACGTGCTGCTTCTTGGGCAATAATTCCGGCGGCTTGACGCTTGGTACCGACAAAGAGGAATTTTTTCCCCTGCTCAGACTGCGATCGCATATAGCTATAAGCATCTTCCATTAACTGGGCAGTCTGCACCAAGTCGATGATGTGTACGCCATTGCGGGAAGTATAGATGTAAGGAGACATTTTTGGGTTCCACCGCCGGGTTTGATGCCCAAAGTGAACCCCTGACTCCATCATTTGAGCCAATGAAACGACTGGCATATATTTTTGTACTCCTATTCGGGTTAAACCTCCATCCAGTTGTATTTCCCTAAGAGGAAACACCCGAATTACTGGATGTGCGAGATTAGACAACCCTTCTAGCTTACCATAGGAACTTGCTGATTTAAACTAAGACATTTCCTCAAGATAAATTTTCCCACGCCCTCATCTAATTACCTTTTGACAGCCCCGTTGCTTCTGCATAGGCTGCATAAACTCCCTGGACGTTGTACCAGTTGAGAAAAATTCGGGCAACTTCCAAAGCTAACTGGGGTTTACCTAAATTAATTAGCCATCGCAAGAAGGGAGCCATTGTTCGCTCATTCAGTGTGCCGTTGAGTGAGAGGATACCCCAAAGTAAGCGATGTAACCAAGTCATTTGAATCATCATTCGCACCTCCCAAGAGGGATGCTTTTGATAAAATAAGACTCCCATGCGTCCGCGTTGAATTTCTTGGTCAATCAAGCGGGGTATTTGCTCTAAGTTAAATGGGGGATGCCAGTGATAGCCAACGGCGGCTGGACATTTAATGAGTTGTAGCCCCAGTTTTTTCAATCTGACACCTAATTCCAAGTCTTCCCAACCATAGAGTTGAAAGCTAGTGTCAAACAGTCCGGCCTTCTCTAGCCAATGTTTGGGGATGGCGACGTTACCGGTGGCAAAAAAAGCGGCGGAAAAGTCTGTGAGTTTATAGGGTTCAGCCGTGGGGTGGTCGAAATTGCAAGTATTAATTACTGCACCGTAAGTGAAGAAGCGATCGCTTGCTAATTTCTCTCTTCCCTGGAGGAGCGCGTCTGCATGAGCTTGTAAGAAATTCTTCAGCACCACCAAATCACTATCAATAAAGATAATTGTGTCACCCAGTGCCTTTTCTACCCCCAAATTGCGCGCCGCCGCCGGGCCTGCGTGGTCTTGTTGAAACCATCGGACGTGGGGAAATTCTTCTTTGTGTGCTGCTAACCAATCTAATGTGCGATCGCTAGAACCGTCATCAACCAACACAATCTCATAATCAGTAATTGAACTAGATGCACTCAACTCCTGTACCTCCAAGGCTCGGAGGCACTTTTCTAAAATCGGCTGGCGATTATAAGTCGGTATAACAACGCTGAAAAACACAGTCTCACCCACAACAGATATTACCCATCTCCAGGATAGGACAGCAGGGGACTCAGCACTGTTCCTTACTCAAATGCTCAAGCATGATTTCAGCAGGCAATATCCTCTTACCTGTAAATTCAACTAGGTTTTGTATCATATTTGTATAATTTTATCTAATTTAATTTATTTTTTGGAGTTTCCCAAGTGAAAACTAAAAAATGAAATAATACTAATCCATAATCTTGCTCATAAATCAAGTTTTATTTTAGCATTTTTTGTAAAAATTTAATTAAGAATTACTTAATTTTTATAATAAAAAATCTACCTTTAATAAAAACATCTGAATTAATGTTCATCAATGAAAAAATCATCTTAAATCATGAATTTTAAATGAAAAACTATTTCAATAAACCAGAAAAAATCAACAAGAATAAATACATACAGTAAAAGGCTGTAATCCTTGTCGCTTAATTGATTAAGCCGTATAAACAATTAAAATTTCTCTTTTATGATAGTAGTAATTTAGTTTTCATAAAAAATATAATTTTTCTCAAATAAACTTACTTGATAAATTTTTATTAATCAATATATAACCTGCTGTTAATGATTGTTACCTAAATTGAAACAGAAGCAATAAAACTTGAATCAAGCAAGCGAAAGTAGTCAATCTTGATTAGTTATTTACTATGCATGATTGGCTGTGGGAAGTGTGGAAAAGTTCAACAAATGTCTAAATAAATTGTGTAAGTTTGTCGAATTTTCCAACCATTCCTGAAATTAGAAACTGAACTGAATAAAAAATTCGTCAACATTCATTCAATGGAGTACCGAGAATGAAAAGTCGCTTTCACCCAAAAAATGATGAAACAATCAATCCATCCGGTAACGAATCAATTCGTGACGTGATTGGGCGCATGAGCATGAAGCGCAGACGCTTCATCATGACTGCTGTGGGTGCGTCAGCGCTAACTGTGCTAGGCGATGTTACTATCGGCGGTTTTCTCCAAACTGTTGCAGCCGCACCAATACCACCAAGCACCGGATTTGCAGGTATTGGCTTTAAGAGCATCCCTCCCAATGTGGTCAATCCAGCTACAGGACGGTTAGAAAAAGACTTAGTTACTGTTCCTGAAGGTTACAAAGCTCAAGTGATACTAGCTTGGGGTGATCCAGTGGTAGCTGGTGGGCCGGACTGGGCACCAGATGCATCTCAGGATGCCGCCGCCCAAGAAAAGCAAGCGGGGATGCACCATGATGGGATGCACTTCTTCCCACTACCAGGACGGCAGTTTTTAAACCGTCCACTGGCTTCAGCATCAGCTTACCAGGGGCAGACATATAATCGGGGATTGCTGTGTGTCAATCATGAGTATACTCATGAGGAGATCCTGCATCCTGAAGGTCAGAACCCAGTGATGATTGAAAAAGTACGCAAGTCTCAGGCTGCCCATGGGGTGTCTGTTGCGGCCTTAGTCAAGGATAGAAGAAGTAATAACTGGAGTGTTGATCGTAATTCCCAATATGGTCGCCGCATCACTGCCAACACTGAAATGCGAGTTTCCGGGCCTGTTGCAGGTAGTGACCTAGTGAAGTCGAAGAAGTTTGACATCACACCCACTGGTTCCATTGAAATTGGCGTGAATGATGGTTATACCGCTTATGGTACTGTCAATAACTGCGCCCATGGTGTAACTCCTTGGGGTACATACTTAACCTGTGAAGAAAACTGGCACGGTTACTTTCAGAATGCTGATAGAACAATCCAAAATTCAGTTCCAGGTATAGAAGATGCTGACATCTTAGCTGTACAAAATCGCTACAATATTGCCACATCAGGCCGCTATGGTTGGGCAACCGTTGATCCACGCTGGGATGCCAGTACTAACCCCCTAGAACCGCATTTGTTTGGTTGGGTAGTAGAGATTGATCCGTACGATCCTCAAAGCAAACCAGTCAAGCGCACGACCATGGGTCGGTTCAAGCATGAAAGCGCTCAATTTGTTGTAGATGATGACAACCGTCTTGCTTACTACATGGGTGACGATGAGCGCAACGAGTATATTTACAAGTTTGTTTGTTCTCGACGTGTGGATACCCGCAGTCGCAATGCTAACCGTGACTTGCTAGATGACGGTACTCTGTATGTTGCCAAGTTTAATGACGATGGTACTGGTGAGTGGCTGCCTCTGGTCTACGGGTTGCATGGTCTGACACCAGAGAATGGTTTTAGAAGCCAAGCCGAGGTGCTTGTCAAAACCAGAATGGCAGCAGACAGAGTTGGTGCAACCATGATGGATCGTCCAGAGTGGACTACTGTGCGTCCTCGAATCAGTGGATTCAATGAGATTGAAGTCTACTGCACATTGACCAACAACAATCGTCGTGGCGCTCAACCAGAATCCGCCAACTTACCAGACGGTTCAACCAGAAGCGGTACAGCGAATCCTCCTGTAGATGGTGCTAACCCACGTCCTGACAACGTTTATGGTCACATCATTCGTTGGCGTGAGACTGGACGTACTGTAGCTGCTACCACCTTCAACTGGGATATTTTCATCGAGTGTGGTGACAAACTCGACTCCGATCCCAATCGTCAGGGCAATATTATTGGAGACGACTTTGGCGCACCCGATGGTATGTGGTGTGATGACTTCGGCCGTCTTTGGATTCAAACTGACCAATCTGGTAACGGTCTTGGTATTTGGGAAAATATTGGTAGCAACTCAATGGTGTGTGCTGACCCCAACACCAAACAGGTGAAGCGTTTCTTGAGTAGTCCCCAAAACTGTGAGGTGACTGGCGTGATTACTACACCTGATCATAAAGCGATGTTCATTAACATTCAGCATCCAGGTGAAGGTGCACCTGCTGACAATCCCACACTATTCAGTAGCTGGCCACATAATCAAAACTATGGCCCTGCTGGTCGTCCACGTTCGGCAACAGTGTTGATCACCCGTGATAACGGTGGCATTATTGGCGCTCTCTAAACACAGCTATTAATAAAAGCTGATGCGTTTAGCGATCGCACCTCAATTATTACAAGGTTAATAATAGCTAATCACTTGCTTATTTGCCTGCATTTAAGATCAAAAAAGCAAGTGATTTATTAGCAAAATTAATCCCATAGCAATACATAAATTTTTGAATTAATTTAAATTAATCGCTACATAACCTAACGTTAATACTACTTATCTAAATTGAGTTCGCCATGATAATTTTTGTACTTTTTACCAGTATTTAGACAAGCTTAACCTGTTATTAACCACGGGTTATTTTCCCTGAACATCTGGCAAGTATCACAAATAATTTGAGTAATTTATGTAAATAATTAAGTTTTTTATTTACCAAATTACTCATTGCAATTGATAACCGAACAGCAAACTTCTCAACCTTAAATGGAGAACCGAGAATGAAAGGTCTTTCTCACCCTAAGAATAATGTAACGCTCAACCCATCAGGTAACGAGTCAATCCGTGACGTGATCGGGCGTGTGAGTATGAAGCGTAGACGCTTCATCATGACGGCTGTAGGTGCTTCAGCGCTAACCGTATTAGGTGATGTTACCATCGGTGGCTTACTCCAAACTGTCGAAGCTGCGCCAGTTCCAGCCGGATTGGGCTTTGGTGGTATTGGCTTCAAGAGCATCCCACCAAATCTGTTGAACCCAGCTACGGGACTCCTAGAAAAAGATTTAGTTAGTGTTCCTCCAGGTTACAAAGCAGAAGTCATACTTGCTTGGGGTGACCCCATTATGCCCGGTGCGCCAAACTGGTCACCAGATGCTACCCAAGATGCCGCAGCCCAAGAAAAGCAAGCTGGGATGCACCATGATGGAATGCACTTCTTCCCACTACCAGGGCGGCAGTTTTTAAGCCGTCCATTAGCTTCAGCATCTGCTTATCAAGGGCAGACATATCGTCGGGGGCTACTGTGCGTTAACCATGAATACACTCATGAAGAAATCCTTCATGGATCTGAGGGTCTGCTATCCCAGGTGACGATTCAGAAAGTACGTAAATCTCAAGCTGCCCACGGTGTATCAATTTCGGAGATAGCTAGGGCAAGAATTGGCAATAGCTGGAGTGTGGATCGCAATTCCCGTTATGGTCGCCGCATCACTGCTAACACTGAAATACGAATTGCTGGGCCTGTTGCAGGTAGCACTTTTGTGAAGTCGAAGAAGTTTGACATTACACCCAACGGCTCAATGGAAATTGGTGTAAACGACGGCTACACCGCTTACGGTACAGTGAACAACTGCGCCCATGGCGTAACTCCTTGGGGTACTTACCTTACTTGTGAAGAAAACTGGAACGGCTACTTTGGCAAAAATAATCCTTCAGAAGGTGTAGCCTCGGTTCCAGGGGTTGAAGAAGCCGATATTGTAGCATTACAGAATCGCTACGGTATAACCAGCACAGGTTTTAACTATCGTTGGCATGAAGTTGATCCACGCTGGGATGCTAACACCAATCCTCTGGAGCCGCATTTGTTTGGTTGGATAGTCGAGATTGACCCATACGATCCCCAAAGCAAACCAGTCAAGCGGACTGCAATGGGTCGGTTTAAGCACGAGAGCGCTCAATATGTTGTTGATGACAGTAATCGTCTTGCTTACTACATGGGTGATGACGAGCGCAATGACTATATCTACAAGTTTGTTTGCTCCAGACCCTTCAATCCCCAAATTCGTGGTGCTAACCGTGATTTGCTAGATGACGGAACTTTGTATGTTGCTAAGTTCAGCGACAACGGGACTGGTGAGTGGATTCCCCTAGTTTATGGTCAGCGTGGCTTAACACCAGAAAACGGTTTCAGAAGCCAAGCTGAAGTTTTGGTCAAGACTAGAATGGCTGCTGATAGAGTAGGCGCAACCATGATGGATCGTCCCGAATGGACTGCTGTGCGTCCTCGGATTGGTGGATTCAATGAAATTGAAGTCTATTGTACGTTGACAAACAATAGTAATCGTGGAGTAGGGGAAACCTCTGTAAATCAGCCAGATGGCTCAACACGTGCTGGTAGTGCGCGTCCTCCTGTGGATGCTGCTAACCCACGTCCTGACAACCGTTATGGTCACATCATCCGTTGGCGAGAAGATGGACAAAGAGTTACAGCTACTACTTTCACATGGGATATTTTCGTCGAGTGCGGTGATAGTCAGAGAACTGAACCAAATCTTGTGGGTAACATCAATGGTGACGACTTCGGCGCACCGGATGGTATGTGGTGTGATGACTTCGGCCGCCTCTGGATTCAAACTGACCAGTCGGGTAACGGTCGCGGTGATTGGGTCAACATCGGTAGCAACTCGATGGTGTGTGCCAATCCCAACAACCCCAGAGAAGTTAAGCGCTTCTTAACTAGTCCCACTAACTGTGAGGTAACTGGTGTCATCACCACACCAGATGGTAGAACGATGTTTATCAACATTCAGCACCCAGGCGAAGGTGCGCCCGCCTCAAACCCCACCCAGTTCAGCAACTGGCCAAGCACTCAAGGCTATGGCCCATCTGGTCGCCCACGTTCTGCAACAGTTGTGATCACCCGCAATGACGGTGGCATTATTGGTGCTTAAATCCTCATCATTATCTGTGTTGAAAGTCAATAATTAAGGCGATTTATTTCAGATCCCCTACTTCTAGAAGAAGTAGAGGATCTTTTTATTCGTGTTGGAAATTTTTTCTGTATCTTATTCTTTATTTTACCTTTTCTTAAATTAACTAGAAAGCAGTTCAAAAACTTACTAGACGCTGATTATCTGCTCAAGGTGAAGTTACCTATGGAAATAAAAACCAAAACTTTCTCTTTTATTAATCTTTACTTAACCTAAGGTATTCACAGTAGAGAGGAGAATAAAAACTAGTTTAATCAAATTAATTTAAAATAATAAGTAATATATCAGCCTTTATTGAAATTTGATTAGTCTCTTTTTGATTTTATTGAAAGTTGCTTGGATATTGATAGTTTTTATAAATCACATACAGTTAATCTAGCTATTGTTTTGTTGAATTCAATACAAAAAATCGTCCTAGTATTCTAATTTGAAAAAATGACCTATTTTCTAGCCATAAAAATGATTAGAGACTTTTAAATAAATACTTAGCCATAATTAATTACGCACATTATTTTCCTATTTACTAGCTCCACGAACGAATTTAATTTTGCTCTAATATTTATATTGGCTTTAATCAATTAACTCTATAGCTAGCGATTACCATCTCTTAGATAAAATATCTAAAATTAAGTTATTTTTAGCTGATTTATATTAAATAAAGTTAAACCTAAATTCCAATAGACATATCTCAAAATCCTTATCCCGTAAGGGTTTTAAGTATTCAATTTCAATATTTTTCTTTCATTTATTGTGGGCGTGTAATCGTTGCGCTCGTTGGGGGCTTATATCTTGCAACAGCATTAAAAACCGCCTGATATTAGCAACATAGGGCGGCATAGCAAAAGTCTTCTTTAGAGTACTAAATCTCTGAGATATGAGCCAGAAATTTATTTTTTAGGCGAAATTTTAGGCAGGTGAAAAATTAAATTTAAGTAATTTAGAATTAAAAATACTAATTTGGCTAATTTTTTTGTTTAAATATTCAAAAAAAGAAATTTTTACTTTATTTTCATTTTAAAACAAGGTTAAATGCAGTTAGTTGATTGCTTGAATAAGGTATTATTTTTAATTGATTTTTAACTACTTGACTAAGTAATTGCTTTTAAGTAATATAACTCTGGCATAAGATTTACGCACTGCAAGTTTTAACCGAAACTTAACCTAAATTGTGCTTAAGTATAATGTTATTTCACTTCAGATACTGAAGAGTAACCACACCTTAAACTCAACAGACTGTGTTGACATCACTTGCTCTAAACAGTAACTGAGATAGTGAAATTTCCCACAGCACAGATGCAAGATGCGTACATCGCAATTACATTGAAAATAACAGGAATAGAAGTCGATGAAATTCAACAAAAAAGTAGCGATCGCGTTAGTTGCAGTTTCTGCTAGTGTATTTGGCTTCGGTTCTGTAGCCTCTGCTGGTGAAGGCGGCGCGGCTGGAGCTGTAGCAGCTACACTTGACGCTAATGGTTTGGTAACTGAAATGGCTGCTGCTGGTGCTGTTGGTAAAAATGATGCAGCTGCTGTAGCTACCGGTAACTTTGGTATTGTCTCAGCTTCTGCTTTGGGTAGCGCTGGTGTAATCGAATTACTCAGTGATAACGGATTTTATTCCTTCTCAGACTCCGATTTCTCTGAAAGCGAAGTTTACAACAACGTTACTATCTCAGGTAGTGCAGATACTGCTTTAGGAGAAAGCCAAGCTAACTCTATTGCTACCTTCACCGAAACTCCCATCGGATCTATTGAAACCGGATTCTAATTTGTCAATAACTTACAAGTTCAAGAAGATGATTAGGGCTTCAAGAATGTAAACCCATTAATATCAGGATTCAGACTGATAAAGGGCTAAAATTCTATCTACCCTAAAATCTTGAGTGTTTATCTGTTAGAGACACGCGGCAATCGTGTCTCTAGCTTATTATATCAATGAAAAAAATTATCAACAGGGAAAACGTCAAATAATAGCAATAGCAAGTTAATACGATTCTTTACATAAGAAAAATTCCTAACTTTTAGAAGTAAATTTTGAATCCTTGTTAAGTAAGTAGGCAGTAAAAAATCAAATCAGATTAAGCAATACAAAATTATTTAAACTAGTGTGTAATTATTTACGCCGACTTACAACTATTTATTATGATTCGGCTTAACAAAAACTTAAAGCTTGTATTTGTATTATTATTTAGCACATCAACAATATTTTTTTCCAAAACAGCCAGCGCTAGGATACAAGTAAATACAACAAAATTAAATAATTCAAATAGTGCTAGCAAATTAGAATTTTCACAAACTTCTGAAAAAAAGAATAGTTATTTACTAATTGCTGACCTAGAACCTTTAGATATTTCGCCAGAATCAGAAATAGCACCCCTAGCTTATGTTCTGGATGATGTCGAAAACACAAAGGTGGCGGATTTATCACAAAAGAATATAAAAGTTCAGTCTTGTACTCCTCAAATCATCAAACAAGCTAAATTTACAAAAATATCAGATTTAGAACAACAAAATAATCATTCTCAACCTTGTAATCCTCATATAATTAAACTAGCAGAATCTACTCCTAAACAAATTGACCCACAACCTCAAGTTGATGAACTTGATATTAACCCAACATCTCCAATTCAAAAGCCTCCACAAGCAGACAAAAACTATATCATCCCGCCTAGACTTGCGGATAAGAAAAAAATACGCCCACTAACAACTACAATTCCACTAAATGGTATACTAATCAACCATTTAACTGAAAGACAATTAACTGTAGGTGCAGGCTTTGGTGATAATCAAAATACTAATTTTAATGTAAATGGGATTATCAACCTTAATAGCCAAATTAAAGAAAATTTGACAACAAATAATATTTTTACCGTAGACCAAACTGGAGAGTACTTGCAACTACAAACAGTGAGAAAAAGCAGAGAAATCACTGTTAGTGTTAAAGAACCCCAAACTGTATTGGGTACAGAACTACAATTAAGCTTAACTGCTTCCTGTATTTTGCCGGGTACTAACCCAGAAGATATATGCACATATACTCCTGGCTTAGTATCTGCCGATATCAATCCTGATACCTTCACACCAACTCGGATTAACCAAACTAGCAACGTTGGTGATGTAGTAACACCAGAAACATTAGCAGCAATTCAACAACCTGGTTTTCAAACTGGAGCAAATGGTCAAGAGATTGGGATAGATTTATTATTACCTAATACAGGTTCATTTGTGGGTAATAGTACAGGAGATCAACTTTCTATTACTAGAAGAGAAGAAATAGAAAATACACCCACAGCAATTTATTCTAGAATTAGACAAATTGTCAAAGTCAACGACCGCGAAGCTGTTTTAGGGCGCACAATACGCGGGTTTGGACTAATTCTCAATGACGAGAATACTTTACTAAATACGGCCTTGCAATTAGGATATAATTTGTTTCCAGATGTTGAACCTAGTATTGCAGGCTCATCGAATCGAGTTAACTCAAATGTAAACAACAATTTGTTTTTAGCTGCGAATAATATCCGGCTACCTGCTAATAGTTTTACTGCTTATTATGGAGGAATCGGACGCGCGCAAAGTGTTCCTCCCAAAGCAACAAATTTAAGGCAAGTACCTGCTGCTAATTTTAATGGTATCTGGCTAGGTGCATCGCCTATAATCAAACGTAGTTCTAATATTAATACTCGGTTTGAACAAGTTGGCCCTCCAACAATTGTATCTGAGGGCGGTGGAGAAGGAGGATTTGACTCTAATATAAGTTTTGTTTCTAATATTAATAATCAAAATTTTTCTACAGCAAATTTGCAAAATTTTTATACTCAAGTCTACGTTACAATTTTAAACCAAGAAGTTAATAATGTAACAGCTAGTAGATTTAGGGAAGAAACCAATTATGCACCGCATCTTAGTTTCACTGGGAATATTACTAGGACAAGCGATGTTTTAAGATATTACACAGGTGTAATAGGTGCAGATGAAATTAAAGTTTATGGCGGGGCAGATTTTACCAGAAATACTGCAAATGGCTGGACTTTTTCTGGAGGTTTAACGGGTTATATCAATCCAGATGTTGACTACTATAGTCAAGTAATAGGTAGTGTTGCTAAACGTATCCCCTTTAGTAGAAATAATAACTTGATGCTATCAACTGCGTTTAATTATGCGTTGGATAGAGAAACCCGCCCCAATGATTTCGTAAATTCACTTACATTTAGAACAAGAGTGAATTTAGGTAATGTTTGGTTTGGCTTAACCAATTTTTTTGGAGATATTTTACCTGATTCTATTAATAACACTCTGGTAACAAGTTTCGGCATTCAAGTTAATAGAAACTTGGCGTTATCAGGTTATTATACTCCTATCAATGAAAATGCCGGGCGCTCTGTCTATGGTGCCTCAGCAAGATTTACACTCGGTAAAAAGCAGAATAGCCCAATCCTCAGCTTGTCTTGGAGAAATAATCAGTTTGACAATGGCACAGATATTTTTGGCAATCGATTGGGGACAAGTGAGAATGTGTTCAGCGTATTTTTGCAAGGTAATTTTTGATGTGGACTTCTTGAGTATGATTTGCTGAATGTGAGTTTTAGGTGTTGCACAGGGATAGAGCAAATGGAAAGAATTTGAAATTCATTTGAGTATTTTTTGTTACTTAGCAAAATTATGTGAGACTAATGAGAACATAGGATAAATTTTAAAGCAAATATACATAGGTTAGTTAGATATAATAATGACTCATTCTTTGTTTTTCTAACTGGAGAAACCAATGGGTCGCGCCAAAAAGGTTGTTCTGGCATATTCTGGCGGAGTAGATACCTCAGTTTGCATTCCCTATCTCAAAAATGAGTGGGGTGTAGAAGAGGTAATTACCCTAGCAGCAGATTTAGGTCAGGGAGATGAATTAGAGCCAATCCGAGAAAAAGCTCTAAAATCGGGTGCTAGTGAGTCCTTAGTGGCTGATGTTAAAGATAGTTTTGTTAAAGATTACGCCTTTCTGGCGATTCAAGCAAATGCCCTCTATGAAAATCGCTATCCCTTAGGGACTGCCCTTGCTCGTCCATTAATTGCCAAAGTATTAGTAGAAGCTGCCCATAAATACGGTGCTGATGCGATCGCTCACGGTTGCACTGGTAAAGGTAATGATCAAGTCCGCTTTGATGTCTCCTGTGCTGCACTTGATCCTAATCTCAAGATCCTTGCTCCAGCAAGAGAATGGGGAATGAGCCGTGAGGAAACCATCGCCTACGGTGAGCAATTTGGCATCCCCGTACCAGTGAAAAAATCTTCTCCCTATAGCATTGATAAAAATTTACTTGGGCGCAGTATAGAAGCTGGTGTACTGGAAGATCCAGCAGCTGAGCCACCAGAAGAAATTTATGAAATGACCAAGGCGATCGCTAATACCCCCAATGAGCCAGAGTATATCGAAATCGGTTTTAAAGGAGGTATTCCTACAAGTCTCAACGGTATATCTAAAAATCCAGTAGAACTGATTGCAACGCTCAATCAGATGGCTGGAAATCATGGCATTGGGCGGATCGACATGATAGAAAACCGCTTGGTAGGTATTAAATCCAGGGAAATCTATGAATCACCCGCGATGTTAGTGCTAATTCAGGCACACCGGGATTTAGAAAGCCTGACTTTGACAGCAGATGTCAGCCACTACAAGCGGGGTATTGAAGAAACTTATACCCAAATTGTTTACAACGGCCTTTGGTACAGTCCACTCAAAGGCGCACTCGATGCCTTTATTCAAAAGACACAAGAACGAGTTGTGGGAACTGTAAGAGTAAAACTTTTCAAAGGTAACGCCACCATAGTCGGGCGCTGGAGCGATAATTCACTCTACAGCCCTGACTTAGCAACCTATGGATCTGAAGACCAATTTGACCACAAGGCCGCTGAAGGCTTTATTTACGTTTGGGGATTACCAACTCGCATTTGGGCACAGCAAGTGAGAAGTTAGGGATTGGGCATTGGGCATTGGGCATTGGGCATTGGGCATTGGGGGAAGAACTTAATATTAGTAATCTCTCCTTGTCCCCTTGTCCCCTTGTCCCCTTGTCCCGATTATTCTTCGGTTACATGCTTAACTTGGCGAGATTCCCACCACAGGGGTATGGCAATTAAAGCTACAAGGATTAGTAAGGCCGCGATCGCAAACTCACTTACCCAAGCAACCAATTGTTCCAGGGAGACAACTCTGCCAGCAAAAAAAGCTAACGTCACCATGACACTCGCCCAAGCGCTTGCTCCTGCTAAGTTATATACAAAGAATTTTCTGAAGGGCATTTCTGCTATACCTGCTAGTGGTGCAGCAAAAATTCGCAGCAATGCGAAAAAGCGACCAAAAAATACAGCCTTAGTAGCGTTTTGACTAAATTGTTCTTTAATATTCAGCAATCGTTCTTCGGAAATCCGAAAGATTTTACCTACTTGCAGCAAGAAAGGCCAGCCGCCCAGTTTACCAATCCAATATCCACAAGCACCCCCAATGACAGCACCTGCAACGGCATCACCGAGAACTAACCAGTAACTCAGTTCATCACTGCCAGCTAGAAACCCACCTACCAGGGTTACGGTTTCACCAGGAAGAGGAATGCCCAAATTTTCTAGCAAAATTCCCAAAAAAATCGCCCAGTAACCATACTGGTGGGCAAATTCTTGGATGTTTTCTAGTGAAATCAGCTCAAGAGACATCCCGCACCGCCACCTTTACAATTTTTTACCTTTCATATATCTTGACTCTTCTATGGTTGAGGTGTCAATCAAGAAAGTGCTGAGTGCCTTTCTGAGTGCTGAGTGCTGAGTGCTGAGTAGGGGAGCAGGAGAGCAGTAATATTAATTTTTGGAATTACCTAACATAAGTTTTTCTCCTCCGCCCCTCTGCCCCTCTGCCTCTTTTAATCGATGCCCCATGCCCAACTTAAATAACGTGAGTTCGACAAGTGGAAAAAACCCCTCTCCAAACCTCTCCCCTGCCAGGAGAGAGGCTTTGAAACCTTGATTTTTAGTTCAAAACTAGGGAGATTTTTGCCCCTCTCCGTGTCGGAGAGGGGTTGGGGTGAGGTTCATTGAATTCACGTTAAATACTTGATTTTTCGTGTCTATGACTATCTATCTATTGAAATATTGACTATTGACTGTTCACCAGTTATTACCACAGATGCATACTTGCTCATACTAATCAATAAATTTTTATAAAAAATTTATAAGAATCCTATTTAAATATAAAATTTTCGTAAAAGATACGGTTGATACCGAAATCCTGAGGCGGTTATGCCTATATTTAGGAAAGTTAACATAAATTATACGACATGAATACTGAGGTCAATTATCTCCACAGCAGGGCTGTAAGTTACCAAATTTGCGAATAAACTGGCAATCTTGCTGTAGAAATTGAACTAGTATTAATGTTAAATTTCTGTTCTGTTGCGTGTTTCAACTACTTAGTTAAATTCATGACTATCTCACAAGAATTGCAAGTGGTTTTATTCAAGCCCCACGGCAGCATAGACTTGCAGGGTGGAATGACTTTGAGCGAGCAGATGATTGAAGTAATGCCCCAACCTAATCAACTGTGGGTGATTGATTTGTCAGAAGTGGATTTCATGGATAGCTCAGGATTAGTCCCCCTAATCAATGGACTAACATCTGCACGTCAAAATGGTTGTCGTCTAGTTCTGTGCAACGTGCAAGCTCCGGTAAAATTAATTTTGGAACTGACCCAACTAGACTCTGTGTTTGAAATTTTTGATACTTACGAGGATATTTTTACCAGCACCAATGATGCAAATCTAGCGATCGCCAGCTAATTCACCCGCTTAAAATGGTGGTCGCCGGAAATACTTGTAATTTTCATAATTATCCCCAGTTCCTTATTATCACCAGCGATCGCCGTCTCATGCTATCAAAATAGTAAAGTAGTGAGGTCAAGTAATCAGCCGTATCGATAGCATGAGTGCTGACGCTAGCTAAAGCAGCAATCACAAATTGCACACACCAAAACTCATGAAAAAGAGGTTAGGAATTGGGGACTAGTATTTTTTATCAGCACGGACTATGCTCTGCTCTAAGCGCAGCTATGCCCTTAAGGCTTTACAGCACTTAGTTTAATAAAAACAAATTTCACTCATTTGCTACCCAATATGTAGCTGGTTTTACTATAAATGCTACCAGAATAAACCACTTCCTTCAGGAAGTGGTTTATTATTTTTTGAGTATTTTATACCCGTTACAGTGGGCAATCTCCAAATTAAGCGTTCTGCACAGTAGAAATATTATTTTGGTCAGATTCTGGGCGAGGGAAATTCGGCAAATCAATCCCGCTATGACTAGCAGTGCGGGTTTTTATTGCCAAACGGTAGCTCACACTTTGCAGTTCCGCCTGAAGCTTGCGGTTCTCCCGTTGTAACATTGCCACTTTTTCTCTGACTGGAGCCATGCGCTCCTCAAACTTACGACGGTAAATTTGAGGTAATTCCTGTACTACTTGCTCCAACATCCGACTGCGATCAGTTAGTTCTTGCACTGACTGCCTTAGTTGGTAAATTTCGGCATCACGAGTGGTAATTTGCTCTTGGTAGAACATCACTTGCTGCTCAACAGCTTGCAATTGTTCTCGTAAAGCTTGCAACTGACTTGTGTCTTGTTCAGGCTCAGAGCGTTGGGGCATAAAGTTAGTATTGCCCTTCACTAGCCGAAAGAGTTCTTGAGATAGCTGCTGCACTAATTGATCACGAAGCTGCAACTCTTGGCGCAGCTGTGATACTTCGGTAGAGAGAGCTTGGATGTTGGGTGTGTCAGTTTGGCTCACAGTGGCTTACAGCTCCCATTGACGAAATGCTTGTCGAATCTTAGGTATAACTGCGATAGTACTGCTTTTAGCAGGTACTTGTTAATTTAGCATTCCCAACCAAATCTCGAAAAAGGCAAAAGGTAAAAAATTTTTTTGGATTTACTTTTATCAGTACTGAGTACTGAGTTAGAAAACTCAACACTCAGCACTTTTTTTAGGCAGTTACAGCAACTGTTTCTGTTGTGTCTGCTGTGTCTGCTGTGTCTGCTTTTTCTTCTGGCAGATCCTGCTTAATAGTCAAATAACGGATCACTTCTTCGCTTAAACGCATAGCACGTTCCATCGGAGCGATCGCGCTTCCAGGCCCGGTGTAGTTCATTTGAATATAAATGCCGTCCCGGTGCTTTTTAATTTCATAAGCTAGACGACGTTTACCACGATTTTGAATTTCGATATTCTCAGCACCTTGTTCTTGGAGCAAGTTCTGGTATTTAGCGATCGCTTGCTCTACCTGCTCATCTCCTAAATCAGGACGCAGGATGTAGATTGTTTCGTAAACTGTGGACATGATTTTAAGTCTCCTTATGGACTAAAGGGCTGCTGATGAAAATTTATACCAAAAATTTAATAGACGTTCTCAGTACTAATCAACATCGAAGCAACAAGGAACTATAATCTTACCAGTTTTCAATTTAAATCATCAGCGAAATCCGTCAAAATTAGTTACCGCTTAACTTTAGGACATAAACTAAACATAAAACCCGGACATCAAGAGAATTTTCCCCTGTCCCCTGCTATAGCTATCTGCTAACAGCTTTCAATCGCAGACAAAAGGATATTAATCAAGGTTATGGCGCAGCGCTATGTGCGAGTTCAAAATCTAGAAGGTAAAATTTACTATGGATTGCTACAACTATCCCTGAACGTGCAGGTGCTAGATGCTCCACCCTGGTTGCAAGGGCAACCCACAGACTTAATTCTAGAACCAGATAATTACCAAATTTTGACTCCCTGCTCTCCCTCAAAAATTGTAGCGGTGGGTAAGAATTATGCAGACCATGCAGAAGAAATGGGTACTACAGTCCCCAAAGAACCATTAATTTTTCTCAAACCGCCGACATCTATTATCGCCTCGGAAACTGAAATCAAGTATCCTCCCCAGTCGCAACGCGTAGACTACGAAGGAGAATTAGCATTAGTAATTGGCGATCGCACTTATGACTGCACACTCGAAGAAGCCCAGACCAAAATTTGGGGCTATACCATCGCTAACGATGTGACAGCGCGGGATTTACAACAAAAAGATGGTCAATGGACTCGTGCTAAAGGTTTTGATACATTCTGTCCCCTAGGTCCTTGGATTGTTCGAGAATTAAATCCTGGAGCTAGGTTACAAACTTTTTTGAATGATGAGGCAACTCCCGTCCAATCTGCCTGTATTGATCAGATGGTGTTTCCTCCCGATGTGCTAGTGTCCTATATCAGTCAAGTAATGACACTACTACCAGGAGACATAGTGTTAACGGGTACGCCATTGGGTGTGGGGCCATTGCAAATAGGCGATCGCGTCCGCATCGAAATTGAAGGCATTGGTCGCTTAGAAAACACCGTAGCGGCCCGTTAACTGCTAGCGGACTTGCAGATAAACTGCATCAGAAATCGCCGGAATTTCTGCGTAACGCCCAAAGAGGGACTGAGCAACAGAATATACAACCGCTACCACTATGCCTAAAAAGATAGTGTTGGCGATCGTTTCTATGGCAAAGTCAGCACCAGGAATCGGCCCAACAATTTGCAGCAATATGGAACACAAAAATATTACAATGTTCAAAAGAATTGCTTGCATAGTGTTGAAACGAATGAAGTGACTGATTTTTTCGTTTCTCACCACTAAGAGGAATAAGGCAAAGAAAATAATCAGGCTGGCAAAAGGAACAGTCCGATAAATTAGCAGTATGGGACTCAAAGGGATAAACAGCACTGTGAGAACTGGAAACTGTCTCAACAGATAGCTACCGAAAACTAAACCCTCAATCAAGGGTAGCAAATAAGGTAAACAAGCAAAAATCCGGTCAGAAACCGTTGTAGACCCGCGCCAAGTCATTATGCGTTCTCCTGTGGCTAAAATTCAAGAGTTCTTGAGCCTAGGATAACGCAGTTGCTTGGTTTTGCTGATAGTTTCTCATGATTCTACATACGCGATCCGGAAGCCCATCATACATTCGTATTGCTCTGGTTGGTGGGCAGTGAGTTTGCGAATGGCTTGACCACATCGCAGTTGACCGCCACGCCATCGAGGTTGACCGCTCTCATCGGCAAGTAAACAAGATTGACAAACTTGCGCGGGGGCAAGAATTTGCTCATCCATTAAAATAACTAACATGCAATTCCTCCTGTAAATCCTCACTATTGACCCCTTTTTTCCAGGACAGACTTTATGAGTATCCAAAATGCAACTAAAGCTAGATTGAGCTAAAGCTGTGCATTGAAACTATTTTGATTGTGTGATGGCGATCGCCAATCACGTTTAAGCGCATTCTCCTAGGCAGTCCCAATGAAACGAATTTCATTGCCAAAGGACTAAGGACTGGTGACTGGGATTTTTACTCAACACTTTCAAGTCAGTGGGCGGCAAATTTGGGGCTAATAACAAAAAATTTCAAGTGAACTTTAATTTATTGTATGTTGTGTATCTGAGATAGCGATTGTTTCGTCACAACTCATATATAAATTTTGACACCAAGGTTTTAGCAGAGATATTTATCAAGTATCCATTGCATCCCTGCAAAGTTAGCATTGGGAGTGTAAAATTTGAGATTCAGGAATAAAGCTTGATCATCATTAATGCATTAGTTGGGTTGGCATCTAATAATAAATATGTCAGCACCAATAAACATCAATAAGTCAGCAGTCAAAAAAACCACAGACTCTTGACCGTGAACGTTTACTGAGGCGCTGCTTCACCAAAATCTCCCGTTGTGCAAATTTCCATAAGGATAGTTGAAGTGACTAGGAATAATTCAGACTTTCTGGCTGACTCTGATCCCGCGATCGCTCTGTTAATTAACCAAGAACTACAGCGTCAACGCGACCACTTGGAGTTGATTGCTAGTGAAAACTTTACCTCGGCTGCTGTACTGGCAGCACAAGGTTCAGCGCTGACAAATAAATACGCTGAAGGATTGCCTGGTAAACGCTACTATGGCGGTTGTGAATTTATCGATAAAATCGAGCAAATAGCGATCGACCGTGCTAAACAATTGTTTGGTGCGGCTCATGCGAATGTACAACCCCATGCTGGCGCTCAGGCAAATTTTGCCGTTTTCCTCACACTACTGGAACCAGGTGACAAAATCATGGGCATGGATTTGTCTCATGGGGGACATCTCACCCACGGTTCGCCAGTGAATATTTCCGGTAAGTGGTTCCAAGTTTGCCACTACGGCGTGAGCCAACAAACAGAACAGCTAGACTATGACCAAATTCGGGAGCTGGCGCTAAGGGAGCGTCCCAAGCTCTTAATTTGCGGTTATTCAGCTTATCCCCGTGTGATTGATTTTGCCAAGTTTCGCAGCATTGCTGATGAAATTGGTGCTTACTTACTAGCTGATATTGCTCATATCGCTGGTTTAGTTGCGAGTGGTCTTCATCCTAACCCCATCCCTGATTGTGATGTAGTTACAACAACTACTCATAAAACTCTGCGTGGCCCTCGCGGTGGTTTAATTTTGACCCGTGACGCAGAACTGGGCAAAAAGCTAGACAAATCAGTGTTCCCTGGCACTCAAGGCGGGCCTTTAGAACACGTTATTGCGGCTAAAGCAGTAGCTTTTGGAGAAGCACTGAAACCAGATTTTAAGACTTATTCTGCTCAAGTGATTGATAATGCTCGTGCCTTGGCTCATCAACTCCAAAACCGTGGTTTAAAATTAGTATCAAATGGTACTGATAATCATTTGATGTTAGTAGATTTACAGAATATCGGACTCACAGGTAAGCAAGCCGACCAGCTGGTGAGTGGTGTAAACATAACCGCCAACAAAAATACGGTTCCCTTTGATCCGCAATCACCATTTGTCACCAGTGGTTTGAGGTTAGGTTCTCCAGCCATGACCACAAGAGGCTTGGGAGTAGCAGAATTTACCGAAATTGGCAATATTATCGCCGATCGCCTGCTTGATCCCGATTCTGAGACAGTCGCCCAAGATTGCCGACAACGGGTAGCAGCATTATGCGATCGCTTCCCCTTGTATCCTCATTTGGAAATTCCTGTACCAGCTTTAGTGTAAGGCAGAGGGGTAGGGGAGCAGGCAGGGCCGTTTCATTCCCTAAAAGGCTTGCAAATGCAAGGGTTCAGGAGATGAAACAGCCCTGCCTTGAAAAGGGGGGAAAACTTGTTCAAGTCCCCCTTTTTAAGGGGGATTTAGGGGGATCAGATGATTTGTGTGTACACCGTAGCTTATCCCCAGAGGGGACCCCACCTTCCCCATTCCCATGCTGATTAAAGCCGGAAATGTAGTAAATATTAAATAGCAACATCCCTCGTTTGTCTTAGCAAACTACTTATTGAAAATACTGATGCCTGCTCAGATTTATCATCTGATCGCCTTCCTCATTGCCGCAGTAGTCGTCCTCTGGACTACGCCTGATGTTAAAAACATTGGTATAAAAAGTGGACGTGTGGATCAACCTGGCGATCGCAAAGTCCATAAACGCCCGATGGTACGTCTGGGAGGAGTTTCTATCTTCGCAGGTACTATCGCCTCCTTACTAATTATCTGGTGGTTAGGCGGATTTGGAAATTTACCGCCTGACAAAGAATGGCAAATCTGGGGTGTTACCTTAGGTGGTCTTGGCTTTTTTCTGATTGGTTTAGCAGACGATTTGTTAAACCTATCTCCCTTAACACGCCTGCTCATGCAAATTATTGTGGCAGCTGGTGCCTGGAAAACGGGAGTAAGCATAGATTTTATTACCATTCCTACAGTCGGGATAGTTAACCTCAATTGGCTCAGTTTACCCATCACAGTCATTTGGTTGGTAGGGATGGTCAACGCCATTAACTGGATTGATGGTTTAGATGGATTAGCTGCTGGGGTATCAGGAATTGCTGCTGTGGTGATGCTGCTTGTGTCTCTGTTGATGCGACAACCAGAAGCAGCTCTAATTGCCGCAGCCCTGGCTGGCGCTTCCCTAGGATTTCTGCGTTACAATTTCAACCCAGCACAAATCTTTATGGGAGATGGCGGAGCTTATTTTATGGGATTTACCCTGGCGGCTGTGGGTGTCATAGGTCTGGTAAAAATCCCTGCCTTCACTGCTGTTATATTGCCTTATCTAATTTTGGCAGTACCAATTGTTGATATGTCAGCAGTAATTTTGACACGAATTTTTAGTGGTAAATTGCCCTGGGTTGCAGATGGACATAGCCATCTACATCATCGACTATTAAAGGCTGGTCTATCCCATCGATGGACTGTTTTGTTCATTTACTCTTTAACCCTCTGGGTTGGGAGTCTGGCATTGGCTATTGCTGGTATTCCCAGTGGCATGATTTATGCCAGTGCCACAACCTCGCTGCTAAGTTACGTTACCTGGCGAGTGTGGAAACTCTCTCAGCAAAAGTAAATAGTGGCTTTCTCAGTGCTGAGTGCTGAGTAAAAAATACTATCTGTCGCTTATACACATCT
>JADEXK010000082.1 GCA_015207155.1 Nostocales cyanobacterium LEGE 11386
CACCACCACCTGACCAACCACCGCCACCACCACCGCCACCACCACAGAATCAAGAAGAACAGGAAGACCAGGAAAACCAAGAAGAAAATCAAGAACAAGAAGACCAAGAAGAAAATCAAGAACAAGAACCCCCGGATATCCCAGAAGAATTTATTTTTGATCCAGAAGGGGTAATTCTTGATGAAAGCGTACTTTATTTTGCGCAAATGGCGAAGCGACAGGGCAAATCTGGTAGTCGCAGTATCATCTTTTCGGAGGATCGGGGACGCTATATTAAGCCAATGTTGCCCAAAGGCAAAGTGCGACGCATTGCAGTAGATGCAACCTTAAGAGCAGCTGCACCTTATCAAAAAGCACGCAGAGAAAGACACCCAGACAGAAAAGTAATTGTAGAGCAGGGTGACATCCGTTCTAAGCGCTTGGTACGCAAAGCTGGAGCCTTGGTGGTGTTTGTGGTAGATGCTTCTGGCTCAATGGCCTTAAACCGAATGCAGTCAGCTAAAGGTGCAGTCATGCAACTTTTAACGGAAGCTTATCAAAACCGTGACCAAGTAGCGTTGATTCCGTTCCGGGGAGAACAAGCAGAGGTATTATTACCTCCAACGCGTTCCATTGCTCTAGCGCGTAACCGCCTCGAAAGACTACCCTGTGGTGGGGGTTCGCCCTTAGCACATGGTTTAACTCAAGCTGTACGTGTTGGCTTAAATGCTCAGATGAGTGGAGATATTGGGCAAGTTGTGATTGTTGCCATCACCGATGGACGAGGTAATATTCCCTTAGCGCGTTCTTTAGGTGAACAGCTAGAACCAGGAGAAAAGCCAGACATCAAAGCGGAACTATTACAAATTGCCGCCAGAATTCGAGCTTTGGGGATGCAGTTATTAGTTATTGATACAGAAAGTAAATTTGTCTCTACTGGCTTTGCCAAGGAACTATCACAAACAGCCGCAGGCAAGTATTATCATTTGCCCAAAGCCACCGATAAAACTATCGCTGCCATGACTAAAGGTGCGATCGCTGATTTAAAATCACGATAAAGCAGGTTTTTGTGCCTGTGCCAAACTGATATTGCTGTAGTCCATTTTTCATAAACCTTTAGCTATCAGCAAGCCTTATTCTGGAGGCTCATTTAAAATTACAGTAGAGGACAAGAGAGAATATTTTCAGCTAATTTTCGTATTTTACGCTTAATTTTGCCTATTTCATGTGAACATATCTTGATATATTTATTTACCTACATAGCTTTTTTAGTGTGTGAAAACTGATTCAATTCTCTATCGACTGTTCAAAACTTTTCCTGGCGTTTTCTTTGAATTACTCGGTCAATCTCCTATTGAAGCGGAAGCGTATGAATTTTTATCAGTGGAAGTCAAGCAAACAAATTTTCGGATTGATGGGGCGTTTTTACCCAAACAACCAGATTTAGAACGTCCGATTCATTTCACTGAATTTCAGTTTCAACCTGACCCCGGACTTTATTCCCGTCTCCTCACGGAAATTTTTATGTATTTGGATAAGACGGAAATACGCAATGATTGGCGAGGAACTGTTATTTGGATGAGTCGCCGCCTCGATCCTGGTGTACCGATGCGCTATTGGGAATTTTTTGAAAGTCAACGAGTGCAAGTCATTTACCTAGATGAGTTGAGAGACTTAACTAATCAATCAATCGGTTTAGGAACTCTCACATTGGTAGTTGAACCACCAGAACAAGCCAGTGTAAAAGCTCGGAGTTTAATTGAGAGGAGTAGACAAGTTCCTGATGAACAAGTCAGGAGAAAATTAGTAGAATTAATAGAGACAATCATTGTTTACAAGTTTCCTCACAAGAGTCAAGCGGAGATTCAGGCAATGTTAGGATTAGGCGATTTGAAACAAACAAGGGTTTACCAAGAAGGCTTGGAAGATGGAGAGCGTAAGGGGCGCGTTGAGGGTAAACTCGAAGGTAAACTTGAAGGTAAACTTGAAGCAGTACCTCGATTATTGAAGTTAGGGTTAACTTTGGAACAGGTAGCAGAAGCTCTAGAATTAGAGGTTGCAGAAGTTAGAAAAGCTGCGCGAGCGCAAACTGAGCTAGAAAAGTAGTAATTCTCAGACTATGGCGATCCCTCTGCCTAATTTAAGTATAGTAATATCGCTGTACCAAATAGTGAGCAGCCTGACTATCTAGCTAACCCTGTTTTATCACTTTTGGAAAACAATAATCGAATCAAAACTCTGAAACTTTGATTCAATCAAGTTTTGAGCCTTTATTTTCTAACAGAAACTAAAATTTATAGCCAAAAACTGAAAAGTAAAGCTCCGAAAGGTTTCCAGAGGTGGGCTTCTCCCAGATTGACAAAACAGGGCTAAGTACCGCAAACTTAACAACCCTGCCCTTTTGTGGTTGCAGATAATCTACAAGTAAGTTCCAGTATTGCCGTAGTCCATTTTTCATCATGTCAATTTCACTAGACTACTAACGTGATACTGCTTGACTTCCGCTAAAGATGGTTGTTCTCCTGAGTTCCACGCTGTGATTACAGAACCTTTAACCTCTACCCTGGCTTGATATGCACCGCTATTTCCATCTGGTGTGGTGAAATCAATGCGAACATCAGCCCATTCTTGGTTAATTTCATCACTTGCTAAAACTTCACCTGTTTTGTGATATTCCAACCATCTCCACCCTTCTTGCATCCAAATTTCTCGTTCGGCGATTTGGGTAAATTTGGGTAAACCGCCCCAGCCTCGGTAGTATGGGTAAAGTTCTTGCAGTGAACCATGACGTTGGACTAACAAATCTAAAATTTCTGGCTGTAAATGACCCCAATATTGTCCTTGGGGTAAGTCAACTAAGGTAGGTGCAAACTGGTGTCCGCCAAAATGACTACATCGCCAAACACGTAAGTTACTGTTAGTAGCAGCGTATTCAGTACGCAATTTTTGATAAATTGGATAACCAAATCTGCTACAAGCAGCATCTACATTACCGTGGGTGCAAATGAGTAATTCTCGAATGTGGTTTGTTGGTTGGCGATATTGGGCAAAATTGGCAAGTTCTTCTGGGTGTTTGAGTAAGGCTAATGCTAAAGAGCCGAGTAAAGTATGAGGGACTATAAATTCGTGTTTCTCAAATTGGGCAAAAAGGTTGGCTGGTCGGCGATAGTATAATACACGAGTGTAATCTGGATGGGAGTATTCTTTGTCTGGTGCGATCGCTAGTTGTCGAATTGTCCCGCCATGTTCCCAAACATAGTTTAAAGCATCTAATACACCCTGGGGCATTGGTTCAATTTCAAGCCAGATGTTCACTGGCCAGGGTTGTGCAGCTTCAATAATTAAGTATTGTTCTACAACTATGGCTGAACCGATGGGATCTTCACCATTTGCTTGGGATATCTCTGAACAGAAACGGCAATTGTTACGAGTTTTGTTGCTAGATATATTCATGATTACTTTACTAGATATTTGAATAGATCATCAAGTATTTTATTGGCACCTAAAGGGCCAAGTCCAAACCAGTTACTTGTCTCAACTTCATACACCTGTTTATTTTGTACAGCCTTGAGTTGAGACCAGATAGGATTATTTAAGTAAGATTGCAGTTGAGTATTAGATTCATTAATCACGAACAAAATATCAGCATCATATTTACTTAAAAACTCTATGCTCAGGTTTAAAACCAATTCCTTTTGATTTAATTGAATAAGCGATCGCTTCACACCTGCACTATCCAAAACTTGGTTAAACACAACCTTATTATTATAGGATTTGAATTTTTGCCCAGAAATTGCGATTACAGATACTTCCATTCCCCGTACTTCTTTGCTCATGCGTTGCTGTAATTTTTGAATTCGCTCTTGGTAGTAATTGAGGACTTGCTTGGCTTTTTCCTCTTCACCTAATACTTGGGCAATGTAGCGAAATTTATCTTGAAAAGATGTAAAACTATTCCAATCAATCAACACTGTAGGGGCAATATTAGCAAGCCGACTGTAAATATTTTTATGGAGTTCACGCCCTAGAATCAAATCAGGTTTAAGCATGAGAATTTTTTCCAGAGAAGGCTGGGATATACTACCGATATGCTGAATATCTGCCACCTGTTCTTTGGTAATGCCACGAAATAAAACTTGTGTTCTAGGATTATAAGTAGCTACACCAATTGGTTTTATACCTAAAGCCAAGACAGGATCGAGAATAGTAGAGTCATGTAAGGTAATAATCCGTTGGGGTTTCAGAGGAATTTTTGTTTCTCCTCCAGCGTGTTTAACGATTCGTGTACTTGATGGTGATAACCAAGCTGAAGTATCTAAGCTATTTAAAGTATCACCAGTTTGTTTGTTGCAGGCAGAAACCATAAAAATAATTATGATGCCAAACAACGATAGTAAAATTAGGTGATTGAATCTTTTCAACATTGGAAATTAACTAAAAATAGCTCAAAACTCAATTGCAAATGATGCTGTCACAGCACGAGGTTTTCCGGGTATGACGAATATTGATCTATCTGGATTCAAGTAGTCCACGTTTAGAAGGTTTTCAACATTCAACTGGACACGCCAGTTATCACGACGGTAAAACAGAGCTGCATCAGTGCGAAAGTAACTCGGAAGTGCAAATGTATTATTTAGATTATTTTGTCGCTCACCTACATAAAATAATCCTAAACCAAATCCTAAACCTTGAAGATCACCTTGTGGAATGTTGTAGGTTGTCCACAAACTAAACTGGTGATCAGGCACACTAGTGAGGCGATTACCCACAGGAAATCTGTTATCTTGACTGACAAAAGCATCTAGGTAAGCATAGGATGCTGTCATATTCCAACCGGACAGAATTTCTCCGGCTAGATTGAGTTCAATACCGCGACTGGTTTGTTCACCTGTTTGTATGGAAAAACTAGGTCTGTCGGGGTCAGGAGTCGAAACATTTTGCCTCCTGAGATCAAAAGCTGCTAAGGTGAGGCTCAGTTGATTAGATAAGTCTGCTTTGATACCAACCTCAAACTGTTCTCCAGTTGTTGGAATGAAGGCTGACCTATCTGCATTACGAACTTGGGCTAAGCTGGGAGCAAAAGAGCGTGTATAAGAGGCATAGAGCGATAATGGTTGAATCGGTTGATAGACAATACCAAATCGGGGCGACCATGCACTATCTGTTTGCTCAAACTCTATTCGAGGTTCGTCCAAAGTTCTCTCAGTACGAAACTGTCTAAAAGTGTCGTAACGAACACCTGCCAAAATTTTCAAGTTGGGTAATAAGTCAATCTGATCTTGTAAATAAAAACTGAATGCGGTGACATTATCATCTCGGAAAAAAGTTGGAACAAAATCAAAGGGGGTTCGAGTATAAACTGGATTAAAAACATTAATAGATGGGTAAGGATTATCTAACTGGAATGAGGGATTGTCTAAATTAGAGCGATACTCAGTACCAAATAAAAGTTTGTGCTGAATCGAGCCAGTGCTGAATTTACCCAAGACCTCAGCATTTGTGAATAATCGACTGTAAGTTTCGCCAGTACGAAATTCTAGGCGAGATACTTCACCAGTTGCTTGGTTAAAAGAAAGAAGTAAGGGTGTAAACCTCACAGGTTCATACTGTAAAAATTGAAAAGCGTGTCTCACTGTCCAATCTTCATTAAATCTATGATTCAGCGTGTAGCCAACAGTGAACTGATTTTGTTCAAATCTACTAAATGGTTCACCTAAAAAACGGCTACGGGGAACATCTATCACACGACCTCCAGAAATTGGAATTCCTCCGTCTATGGTTTCACTTTCACTTCTATATTGACCATAAATATTCAAAGATGTATTTGGGCTGATATCCCAGGTTAAGGTAGGAGAAATTGACCAGCGATCACCATTCACAAAATCACGGAAGCTGCCATAGTTCTCATAAGAAGCATTCAATCGATATCTAACACTTCTTGACTCATTTAAAGGTCCAGAAAAATCTAATCCCCCTCGATAAGTGCTGAAACTGCCCACAGTAAATGAGGCAGAATAGTAAGGTTCAGCTAAAGGTTGCTTAGAAACTAAATTGATAATGCCTCCTGGTTCTCCTGTACCAAATAGAACTGAGGCAGGTCCTCTGAGAATTTCAATTCTTTCTATATCATCAGTACCAAGTGATCCAAGTGAGAAATAAGGAATTCCATCTCGTAAGATTGATTCAGTAACGTTAAAGCCACGAATTTGAAAATTCTCTCCACGAACACTTGTTCCCCTGCCACCAATATAGCTAACACTCCCCGTTTCCAGTGCATCTCTCAATCCTGTGACATTGCGATCTTCTAATATCTGCCTCGGTATCACCTGAATTGACTGTGGAATATCGCGTAAGGGGGTATCAGTGCTGGTTGCAGTTGTTGCGTTCGGCACGCGATAACCATCTTGCTCACCCGTCACCACCAACTCAATTGGCTCATCCTGCTGCGCTGATGGTATCTGTGGCGGTGTTTCATTCGTTGGCTGCTCTGGCTCAGGCTGCTGTGGTGGCTGCATTGCCGTTGCCGCAGGTGTAAAACTAAAAATTAAACCCTCATTACTGTCAAACAACTCAACTGCTGGCAATTCTGTCTCACCTGCTACTGTCACCCGAATTGTATTCGCATCAAAGTTAGTAACAGTTATCTCACTAATTCCCTCAACTGGGTTTTCAGAACGAAATGTAAACGCATCACCACTGGGTAAACGCAATTGAGCATTGGGGATATCTGCAATAAAGTTATTCTCAGCACTACGATTGGTGATTTGTAACTGTTCCCCTTGAGTTGTCTGTAATATCACCTCGACACCTTTTTCAGTGGGATTAGCTTGTACTCCTGTCACTTGAATTTGTGATTGAGCATTGGGAATTGAGGTTTGGGAAATTCTTTCTACAACATTAGGCGTTTGTCCCTCGTCCGCCTGGACTGAGTGAATTATCAACCCCCAAACAATACCCGTCGTTAAAACTAATCTTTGCAGTCGATGCGACATAACTCCACATACCAAAGTGACTAAAATGATAAATATTCCCACATAAAAACAGCCTGTAAGCTACAGCAATTCCCCGCACAGACGCGAATTATTACCCCTGCACTGACAGATATGAGTAGCGACAAACCATTAGTAATTAAGAATATTTATGGATAAGCTTACAGGAATCTCTTCAGCTATGGAACTGTGCAGTGTTATTCAAACGGAATTTTTTGTCATTTAAACGGAATTTTATATCTCCCCCACTTCCCTCGCCCCATATATAAAGGTTTGCTACAGTGAGGAGTATCCAGCAACTCGTAAGAATTGGCAAATGGTTAGAGAGTATTCACCCCAAACACAATCCAATTGGACACAGGAATATCCGCCACCGCTTACAAGTGGCGATGTATCTTCATATAAAAACGGTATTACACATCTAAATCTTGTATAATTATCTGAATATTTGCTTTCAACGCTGGTAAATCACGCTCGATAATTCCCCAAACATCATCATAATCGACTCGTACATAGTCGTGAATTAGCACATCTCTAAATCCAGCTATACGCTTTTATTGCACATGAGGATAACTCTGTCTTAAATCCTGAAATATTCTTTTATTCTCTCAATACATTCTGCAAGATCTAGTAAATAACGCTTTTCATCTCTCATAGTGCTACAGCTTCACTTAACACTCTTTCTCTAATTAATTCATGTAAAGTATTAGGCTTTGCCACATCAACTTTACGGTTTAATAACTCCTCCAAATCTTGCATTAAAGCAATACGGTCTAACAAATTACGTCCTGGTTCAAGTTCTACCAAAAAATCTACATCACTATCTGGTCTTGCTTCTCCTCTGGCGACTGAACCAAACACCCGCACATTATACGCGCCATATTTAGCGGCAATTTTTAAAATATCCTCTCGAAATGGTAGTAATAATTCCTTAATTCCCATAATTGCTAGGACTGATGCCAAATTTTCGTTTAAATGCAGTCGCAAAACTTCTACTGTTAGTGTAGCCTATAGTTTTTGCTACTTCTGTAATATTCATTCTTTTTTCCTGTAATAATAGTTGTGCTTGTTCCATCCGTAAGTTGTAGAGGTAGCCAAATACTGTTGTGCCAAAAACTAACTTAAATCCCTGCTTTAAAGTACAGTCATTTAACCCTACTAGTCGTGCTAATTCCATCAAAGAAGGGGGATTATTTAATCTTCTGTGCAAAATTTCTTGAGCGTAATAAATACGCTCTACTTTATCGGGTTTCAATGATACATCTTCTTTACTACTGTTTTGGAATTTTGATTCTTGTTCTAACAGCAACGCCATTAATTCCAAAGTTTGCCCTTCCAGATACATTCGTTTGATACTACCTTGATGTGGGCAATTTAAAATTTTGTGCAGTACAGCTTGCATTTGGGGGGTTTTTGTACCCGTGCGGGTGTAGCACTCATAAATGGGTTTTTGAATTAAGTGATGCAAGTTTTGTGGTAGTTCACCTGACTCATCCCCGACTAATGCACAAAATATCTCTGGGTTTATATGTACATTAATCTCTAAAATTCTTTGCTCACTCGACTGTTTCCAGGTTCCTTGGGGAAATGTACCACTACCACAAAGGCTATATTGTCCTGGAACCATAGTCATCTGTTCACTGCTCCAACTTCCTGATAACAGAAAACTATATTGCAATGGATGGGGGCGCTCTGATAGTTGCATGATCAGGCTATCTCGTAGCTGATAACTAGATATTTCTAACTCCAAACCCTTTTGTAATTTAATTGCGCGACGATATCCTTCACCAAAGGGTCGAAATTTTGTCGGGTTTTGTTAGCCTCCTGAAACAGTTCCCCGTAAGCTGGATAAGAGATACTGGTAGTCATTATGTATATGTACTGGTTTTTTATAGTTTTTTCTATACAATCAGCATACATTAATTGGAGCTTAAGGAGAATATTTCTCATTTATTTATAACAAAACACATCATCAAACCGCTTAAGTCAGTTGGTGGGAATAAATGAAACTACATTAAGTAATATAAAAATAGTAAAATAAGCTCGTAGTAAGCGGCTCTAGCCCTTTTTTAAGGATTAAAGTCCTCTCTTCTCTACGAGAAGCGGCGCCCAAAGCGCAGCCATGCCCGTCAGGGCTTTACACTACAAACCTTTAATTATTTACGTTGTCTTACTTACACTATTTTTCAAAGCAATGATGCAACAGGTTTTATTATAGTAATTAATGAAAACCCCGACTAAAAGCAAAACTAAAGCCCAAGTTTGGGTATTTGAGAATGGTAAAAAGCGTTTGCGACAAGACCATCTCACCACCGAAGAACCTTTAGAAATTCGCCTCGTCTTTCCACAGCGCACAGTAGCTGTGACCATGCGAACGCCAGGGGCAGATTTTGAATTAGCTGCTGGTTTCCTCTACAGTGAAGGGGTAATTAGTTGTAGGCAAGACATCCAGCGCATCAGCTATTGTGTAGATGAATCTATAGATGGTGAACAGCGCTACAACATTGTCAATGTCGAACTACGCTCAGGGCTAATTGCAGATTTACAACCTTTAGAACGCCACTTTTACACTACCAGTGCCTGTGGGGTTTGTGGTAAAGCCAGTCTGGAAGCTTTACGCTTGCGGGATTATCCACTAATTTCTTCAGTAGCCAATACCACGCCTGAGATTATATACAGCTTACCAGATAAACTGCGGGCTGCTCAAGGTATTTTTGCTGCTACAGGAAGTTTACACGCTGCTGCTATATTCGATACCCAAGGGCAATTATTGAATTTACGGGAAGATATTGGCCGCCATAATGCCCTAGATAAATTAATCGGTACAGCTTTACTGAGCAATGAGTTGCCTTTAAATAATCATATTGTGATGGTAAGCGGCCGCTCTAGTTTTGAAATTTTGCAAAAATCCACAGTGGCTGGGGTTCCCATCGTCTGTTCTGTATCTGCTCCCAGCAGTTTAGCGGTGTCAGTGGCTCAAGAATTTGGCATTACTTTAATTGGTTTTCTCCGTGGAGAACGCTTCAATGTCTACTCTGGATTAGAAAGACTTAATCCTGCTTAAAACAACAATACTCTGGCAGGGGTTCAAATTACAGAAATTAATCAGATGGACTTGTCGCAAACTCGTTCTCCCTGCTGCCTTTCAGGAACAGGCTTTCCTGTGGTCTTCCACATAAATATTTACTTTTAAAGCTTAGTAAAAGTTGATAAAGATTATCAAAATTTCTGATATTTTTTGTCACTTGACTTTATAGATCAGAATAGTTTAACTTAAGCTCCGTAATGAAAATAGTTTTTATTAAACTCCTAAAAAATTTAGTGCATTCTGGGGCTTATAGGTATGAAGAGTGAAATGAAATTTCAACTTTCTAGTCTTTTTGCTGACAACTCCAGTCAAAAGTCAGGGAATAAAAACAATTAATGTAAGTTCTTTCTCCTGAAATTAATTATCAATAGATTGAAACTTTCGCTAAAGGTGCTTTTTTCAGGTGTGCTGCTAAATTATCAATTCAGAATTTCAAGTATGGATTATTTATTGAAAGTCTTTCAAAGACAAGCATTTCGAGTTTTGCCATTCATTGTTAGTTTGATATTTGCTGTGTTTTTGGTCAGCCATAGTGGAGTGATATCAGCAGCATCTACTGAAATCCTTTGGGATACCTATGGCGTTCCCCACATCTATGGAAAAGATGCCCAAAGTGCATTTCAAGCATTTGGTTGGGCGCAAATGCAAAGTCACGGTAATCTCCTTTTACGTCTTTATGGTCAAGCACGAGGACAGGCGGCTGAATATTGGGGAGAGAAGTATCTAGAATCCGATCAATGGGTACTAACAATGGGTGTGCCCGATCGCGCTCGTTCTTGGTACAAACAACAAAGTCCAGCTTTTCGCAATTATCTGGATGCTTTTGCGGCGGGAATCAACGCTTACGCTCAGGAGCATGGAGATCTGATTGATGATGAAGTAGAGGTAGTATTGCCAGTCAAGGGAGAAGATGTACTAGCTCACCTGCATCGAGTTTTGCATTTCACTTTTGTGGTCAACCCAGGATCAGTTGCAGGGATTAGCCAGCAGGATGCAAAAGCAGGATCTAATGGTTGGGCGATCGCACCTGCACGTTCTGCAAGTGGTAAGGCTATGCTGTTAGCTAACCCTCACTTACCTTGGTCTGATTTATTCCTCTGGTACGAAGCACAAATCACCGCTCCCGGCTTTCATGCTTATGGAGCGACACTTGTGGGCATTCCCGTGTTAGCGATCGCCTTCAATGATCATTTAGGCTGGACTCATACCGTAAACACTCATGACGGTTGGGATGCTTACAACCTGGAGTTAGTTGACAATGGTTATCGCTTCGATGGCAAAGTCCAACCGTTTGAGATCAAAACTCTTTCATTAAAAGTCAAACAACAAAACGGCACTTTGAAAACAGAACCCTTAATCGTCAAACATTCTGTTCACGGGCCTGTAATATCTGAAACAAATAATCAAGCCGTAGCGCTGCGGGTAGTTGGTCTGGAAGAACCAAAGGTACTCGCACAGTGGTGGGATATGGCGCGGGCGAAAAACCTTTCACAGTTTGAAGCTGCACTCAAACGCTTGCAATTGCCCATGTTTACTGTCATCTATGCAGATAAAGACGGGCACATCATGCACCTGTTCAACGGTCAAGTTCCCATCAGAAAACAAGGCGATTTTCAATACTGGCAAGGTATAATCCCAGGTAATACCTCTGATACCTTGTGGTCAAAATTTCATCCTTACCGCGACTTACCCCGCATTGTTGACCCCAAAAGTGGCTGGTTACAAAACGCTAATGACCCACCTTGGACAACCACATTCCCCACAGCTATCAAAGCAGATAAATACCCGTCCTACATGGCACCACAGGTGATGAATTTGCGGGCACAGCGTTCTGCCAGAATGTTGTTTGAGGATGACAAAATCACGTTTGATGAAATGGTGGCATACAAACACTCAACCCGTATGGAACTAGCAGACCGCATCTTAGATGATTTAATTTCGGCTGCACAAGAACAGGGAAGTGAATTAGCCAAAAATGCCGCTAATGTGTTGTCAGCTTGGGATCAGAAAACCAATGCCAATAGTAAGGGTGCAGTATTATTTACCACCTGGGTAGATCAAATAGATTTAGACACAGCTTTTAGTATCCCTTGGAGTGCAAACAAACCACTTACTACACCTGATGGTTTAGCTAATCCTCAAGCAGCAGTTACCCAACTAGAAGTAGCCGCTACTCAGGTACAAAAGACCTATGGCAAGCTAGATGTGGCGTGGGGAGAGGTGTTTCAGCTAAATTATGGTGATACCAGTTTACCTGCCAATGGTGGCGCAGATCCTCTCGGTATATTCCGTAACGTCTGGTTTAGACGTCAATCAAATGGAACTTTTAAGTCAGTTGGTGGAGATTCTTTTGTCGCGGCGGTGGAATTTTCTCAACCAGTGCGGGCCATGGTACTAAATAGTTATGGTAATGCTACTCAGCCAGGTTCGACCCATATTGGTGACCAGTTGCAGATGTTTGCTCATCAAAAATTGCGCCCAGCTTGGCTGAAACGTTCGGATGTTTTAAATCATTTAGAAGCACGTCAAGCTTTTTGAAATCACATCCATGCTAATTAACGTGAGTTCGACGGAACCTAACCCCAACCCCTTCCCTACAAGGGAAGGGGCAAAAAATATCTCACGTGGTACGAAATAATCAGCTTTTTAAGCCTCTAACGCCACTTGCTACAACGCGGGGAACCCGCGCAACGCAGTGGCTCCTCCTTGCAGGCTACCGTGTACACACAAGTATAAGCCGCAAGGGTTTCAACTCTTTTAGCCCCATAAATACCCTAATTTTGGGCAACTGGAAACTCCATTTATTCCGCTAATTTTGGCGCTAGGGCAACGAAACCAAGTTTCCGGTGGGATTTTAAGACTTGTGTGTACACCGTAGTCCTTGCAGGGGAGAGGTTTGGAGAGGGGTCATTTCCAGCTTATCAAACTCACGTTAATTAGAGGAATTGACCTAATTCGTAATTAGGAAATACTGATCAGTTAAAAGTCCGAGGCGACAAGCTAAGGGCTTTTTTGCGTTTTGGGTGAGAGATAATATTTTGTCTAGTTCAAGTATTAATGGATACTTTATAAACATCCTCTGAGAATAATTTCGGTTTTTCCCGCTTCTTATTCCCAAAATGCCTTTGGCTGAGGGTGGGGAATATAAACTAATCAACCGGATTTGAGATAATGCATTCTATATGCCGTTTTTAGTTAAGGTAAGGTTATATAGTACAAAAACTTAGTTAAAATAAAAAAACTAATTGTCGGCTCTGCGTCATATTTTGATTCTTAAGACCCAAAATTTGTAGGAGGGATGTTGCATACCTCAAAAAGTACTCAAGTAGGGGACAGAGTTTTGATTCTATGTCCAGCATACGTAGCTGGAAAAGTTGGTGTAGTTTGTGGTGTGGAATCAAACTCTGTCAGTCAAACTAGCAAGCGTTGGATCATCCAAATAGAATCTGAAAATATGATGGTGTCGCTCACTTTAAATGAATTTCAGACGCTTAGCCCGGAATTTAAATAATTTTCCGATGAAGTTGGTGGTTGGGGTAGGCAACATTAAAACTTGCAAAACTTAAGTTTGTATCAACTGGTAATTTCTCAACTTAATACTCAGTGCTGAGTGAGGTTTGCATCTAGTAATTTTTAACTATTGCCAAAAATTTACCCCACGCTTCTCTGCGAGTGAGACGTGGGGCTGCTTTTGGTTTTAGCTAAAGGGTGGTAATTCTTTGAGAATCGTAAACCGAATGTGATTAAGTGCTAAATCCCCTATGGGAATGTCTTCTTTAGTCAGCCTTTGACCTTGACTGCTCAAAGTTTCAAAGGTGATGCCTTTGCCAATTTCAATGTGATACCAGCATAGGCCCATAAAAAAGCGCGTAGGATAAGGGCCGTCATTCCCCACATCATCAGGATTAGATTCCATGGGCAACCAGCCAAAACCTGGGATGTAAAACTCTAACCAAACATGGTTAAAGTCTGGTTGCAGAGGAACGCCCTGGTGTTCGCTATGGGGGGGACACTTATACCTACCAACGGTACGACAGGGAATGCCATTTAAACGGCACAGAGCCAGTAAAACGCCAACATACTCGCCACAGGAACCAATGCCCCGTTCTAGGACTAAATCTGGGGTGTCAATATGGGGTTTAATGCCATAGGACAGCTCATCGTAAACGTAGTTGCGGATGTTGTACATTTTCCGCAGCAGATTGGTTTCTGAACCAATAGCCTCACGAGCAGCACGGCGGACAATGGGAGTATCCATTGCCAAATCGTCATCATCTACCAGGTAGCGAGTTTGAAATTCTGGTGATAGTTCAGGAATATCTTCTACATCTCTAGGTGTAATCCGATACTTAATTCCGCGAACTTCTAGCAGTGCTTTCCAACCGAATATATGCCTTTCTCCTGGTGTGAGGGCATCAAATTTAAACACTGCCACACGTTGCCCGTCTATTTCTTCTTCTGTAAAGGGTAGACCAATGGGTTCAATGTGTTTCACCTTTTGGCGTTCAGTTTCTGATGGTAGGGCGATCCGCCATTCTACCTCTGGTAAATACACCTCTTCTAAAGGAGAAATTTCCTCAGCATAGGACATTTCAATTAGATAGCCATTAGAGAGGGCATATTTTTTATCGGCCTCGTAATGATAATACAGAGGATGAATGAAAGTGCGATCACGGTAAGTTAGCTCATGATTCGGGTCAGCATTCGGGTTATCCCGGATATAAGGTTCATCTGAGGCATAGGCGATGAAAAGAGTTTCCTTGCCTGTGTCGTCGGTATGAATGGCAATACCTGTGGGAAATTCAAATGGTGTTAAAACGCTGAATTGAATTTCGCCTGTGGCCCTATCCATAGCGTAGACGGTTTGTTCTGTGCGATCGCACACCCAAAGGGTCTCCTGGGTCACTGCTAAATTTTCCACGCCCACCCCAGGTGCATAAAACCGGGTGATTTCTTTGCGCGTATCGTGATCAAAAATTAGAATACAACCGAGCTTTTGGCAGCTAACATAAACTGTGGATTCCCAAACCGCAACGCCGTTAGCAGCATAAGGCAAGGTGACAAAATGCTCTAAACCTAAAGACGAAATCTGGGACAAATAAACACTGTTCCCACGAGTTACCCAGAGGGAATTTGACCACACTGCTAAACCTGTGACTTCGCTAAATTCCCCGACTTGGTGGGGATTGAGAATTTTGCTGTTGTCAGAAGCAGGATCAATCTCCAGTAAATGTCCTTTAGTAGTATCAATGGCGACGAGTGTATCTTTAATGAAAGCAATGCCACACAGCGTGGCAGCTGTTAGCGGTCGAATCGTCCTTTGACCAAACATTTGGCTAGCAGTCAAACTAGGGAGGGCAAAACTCATATTACGCATATTTATTCCACGGTTTAGCGCACCTATAATTAATTTTGGTATATTCTTGGTGACCAAAATCGTGAGGTTGATGGCTGAGAGTTGCCACTAAAATGTGTTGACAACTACTTTTTTCTGAGTAAAAGTACATAGATAGCAAAAAAGAAAAAATTGGCAAATGTCTGAAATCACAGCCATATTCAACTTAAATAGCTTGGTGAGAGCCGCTTAATGTAACTTTAGTTGATGGTTTTCCAGCCATCACTAAATTATGATCGAATTTTGTAACCATTTCCTGTGTCATACACAATGTCTGCTAATTCTCTGCCTGAAAGTACCGCCGTTTGGCATAGTTTGGATGTTGATAAAGCTTTAGACCTGCTTGATAGTAACGCAGATAGTGGCTTAACACCTCAAGATGTGCAACAGCGACTACAAAAGTATGGCCCCAACGAACTAGAAGAAAATGATGGTCGCAGCGCTTGGGAAATCCTGCTGGATCAGTTCAAGAATATTATGTTGTTGATGCTGATTGCAGTAGCTTTCATTTCTGGGTTTTTAGACTTCATGGCTTGGCAAGCGGGCGAATTTAAGGCTGGGGAGGTGCCATTCAAAGATACGATCGCGATTATGGCGATTGTGATTCTCAATGGTGTATTGGGCTATGTCCAAGAAAGCCGTGCCGAAAAAGCCCTAGCAGCACTAAAAAAACTCACCTCTCCCTTAGTACGCGTCCTCCGCAACGGCAAATTGATGGAGATAGCAGCCAAGGAACTAGTACCAGGAGATGTGATGCTGCTGGAAGCGGGGATGCAGATAGCAGCAGATGGCCGCTTGATTGAACAGTCTAATTTACAAGTGCGGGAGTCGGCATTGACAGGGGAAGCGGAAGCTGTCAGCAAGCAGGCAAGTTTATTATTACCTGAAGAAACATCATTAGGCGATCGCCTCAATTTAGTCTTTCAAGGTACGGAAGTCGTCCAAGGACGCGCCAAGGTGCTGGTCACCAACACCGGGATGCAAACGGAACTTGGCAAAATTGCCACCATGTTGCAATCAGTGGAAAATGAACCAACTCCCTTGCAGCAGCGCATGACTCAACTAGGCAATGTCTTAGTTACAGGTTCATTGGTTCTGGTAGCGTTTGTAGTTGTCGGCGGGATTATCCAAGCCAGAGGTTTTGGCAACTTACGAGACCTTCTAGAAGTTTCCTTGAGTATGGCGGTGGCTGTAGTCCCGGAAGGCTTACCTGCGGTGATTACCGTTACCCTGGCACTGGGAACCCAGCGCATGGTACGTCACAATGCCTTGATTCGCAAACTGCCAGCTGTAGAAACCTTGGGTTCTGTAACTACTATCTGTTCTGATAAAACTGGCACTCTGACTCAAAATAAAATGGTGGTGCAGTCAGTTTATGCCAATGAGAAGAGTTTTCGCGTCACCGGCGAAGGTTATGCGCCTACAGGCAAGTTTCAGCTGGATAGTCAAGTAATTCCTGTAGAAGATTATCCCGAAATTTCCGCTTTGCTGGTCGCCTGTGCTGTTTGTAATGACTCAGTGCTGCAAAAAGAAAAAGGGGAATGGGCAATTTTGGGAGACCCCACAGAGGGTGCATTGGTAACTTTGGCAGGCAAAGCTGGTATTGAAAAAGACCAATGGAATAGCAAGTTACCCCGGATTGGGGAGTTTCCCTTTTCTTCAGAACGCAAGCGCATGAGCGTTATTTGTCAATTAGACGGGAATGGGGAAAATACATCACCATACTCTCTACTCCCTACTCCCTATTTAATGTTTACCAAAGGTTCGCCAGAGTTAACTTTGGCACGTTGCTCAGAAATTCATTTGCGTAATAACTCAGTTCCCTTGACCGACGAACAACGCCAGAAAATTTTGGCAGAAAATGACCACATGGCGAGTAAAGGTTTACGGGTACTAGGTTTTGCTTACAAACCCTTGACAGAAATCCCCCCGGAAGGGTCAGATGAGACATCCGAGCAAAATTTGGTCTGGCTGGGCTTGGTGGGAATGCTAGATGCCCCCCGCCCAGAGGTGAGGGCAGCCGTAAAAGAGTCTCGCGATGCAGGCATTCGCCCCATCATGATTACAGGCGACCACCAATTAACAGCACGAGCGATCGCCATTGATTTGGGAATTGCCCAGGAAGATGACCGTGTACTTACAGGTCAAGAATTACAACGGATGAGTGACCAGGATTTAGAAGAAAACGTTGACCTGGTGAGCATTTACGCTAGAGTTTCCCCAGAACACAAACTGCGAATTGTCCAAGCACTGCAACGTCGGGGTAAATTTGTCGCTATGACCGGCGATGGTGTTAATGATGCTCCAGCCCTCAAACAAGCTGATATCGGCATTGCTATGGGCATTACTGGCACAGATGTCAGTAAAGAAGCCAGCGATATGGTACTACTTGATGACAACTTTGCTACTATTGTCGCTGCGACCAAAGAAGGTAGAGTAGTTTACACCAATATCCGCCGTTTTATTAAATACATCCTCGGTAGTAACATTGGCGAAGTTCTCACCATTGCCTCCGCCCCACTGTTGGGACTGGGAGGAGTGCCCCTAACACCATTGCAAATTCTTTGGATGAACTTAGTCACAGACGGGTTACCCGCCTTGGCATTAGCTGTGGAACCTCCTGAACCAGATGTCATGAAACGTCCGCCTTTTAGTCCCCGCGAAAGTATATTTGCTAGGGGATTAGGTTCTTACATGGTTCGCACAGGGATTATTTTCGCCATCATTACGATTATTTTGATGTTGTGGGCGTACAATCATACTCGAATCTTAGTCCCAGGACTCGATCCAGGGCGATGGAAGACAATGGTATTTACTTCCCTATGTATCGCTCAAATGGGTCATGCGATCGCCATTCGTTCTAACAACCAACTGACCATAGAAATGAATCCCTTCTCCAATCTTTTTGTGCTGGCGGCTGTGATTGTGACAACGATTTTGCAGCTCATGCTAGTTTACGTCCCACCCCTACGGGCTTTCTTTGGTCTGCAATGGCTACCACCCACAGAATTAGCCATATGTTTTGGTTTCAGTTCCTTAATGTTTGTCTGGATTGAATTAGAAAAGTTGTTCCTCCGGTTTATGGGCAAGAGGAGTGTGTGAAATAGGGAATAGGGAGTAGGGGACAGGGGACAGGGGACAGGTGACATCTTTTTCTCTGCCTATTTTTCCCCGTTCCCCATTTATTTATGTATCTGCAAAACCTACACCTGAGACAATTTCGGAATTACCAAGACCAGAAGGTTGAGTTTACTGCTGCCAAAACAATTTTGGTGGGTAATAATGCTCAGGGAAAGTCTAATTTGTTGGAGGCGGTGGAGTTGCTGGCGACATTGCGATCGCATCGCATGGCACGCGATCGTGATTTAGTCCGGGAAGGTGAGGATATAGCTCAAATTCATGCCACCCTGGAACGACAAACTGGGATTAGCGATCTGGCTTTAACTCTCCGCCGCAACGGTCGCCGCAGTGTAGCTATCAATGGCGAGTCGGTGCGGCGACAAATGGATTTTCTGGGCGTACTCAATGCCGTACAGTTTTCTAGTTTGGATTTAGACTTGGTGCGCGGTGGCCCCGAAGGTCGTCGTAACTGGCTAGATACACTCTTAATTCAACTAGAACCAGTGTACGCTCACATTTTGCAGCAGTATAACCATGTACTACGGCAACGCAACGCATTTTTAAAAAAAAATCAAGACTCAGCACGGGCTAAACGCCCCGCTACCGCTCTAAGCGCAGCCATGCCCGCAGGGCTTTACAGCACTCAGCACTCAGAACTTGCCGTGTGGGATGCTCAATTAGTTACCACCGGGACAAGGGTAATTAGAAGACGCGATCGCGCTATTCAAAGATTAGCTCCCATTGCTGCTGCTTGGCACGCCAGCATTAGCGGCAGTACAGAAGTTCTGCAAATCAATTATTTGCCTAGTGTGCCTTTAGAGAAAAGTCATCCAGATGAGATCCAACAAGCTTTTTTAGCCAAAATTCAACAACGCACCTCAGCCGAACTGTACCGAGGTACTACCCTTGTCGGCCCCCATCGCGATGAAGTAGAATTGACCATCAATCAAACACCTGCTCGTCAATACGGTTCTCAAGGTCAGCAGCGCACCTTAGTACTAGCTCTAAAATTAGCAGAATTACAACTAATCGAAGAAGTTGTCAACGAGCCGCCATTGCTCTTACTTGATGATGTCCTAGCTGAATTAGACCCATCTCGCCAAAATCAATTACTTGATGCTATTCAAGACCGTTTTCAAACTTTAATTACTACCACTCACCTGAGTTCTTTCGATGCCCAGTGGTTGAATTCTTCACAAATTCTCTTTGTAGAAGCAGGGAAAATATTATTGTGACTAATGACAAATGACTATGAATTTATGCTCAAAAAAAATCACCTAATCGATAAAAATGAGATTGCATCACTAGGTGCATCGCTACGAGCAATTGAGCAAAAGCTACTTAAACAAGGTCATCAAGAAGGTAATATAAAAATTTGGTTTCAAGGTGAAGAACCTTATTTTGATATCTTCTTTGAATGCAACAATGATGAAATTTTATGGTTTCAATTTACGTTAAGAGGAAAATCACTTTCCTGGGATAGAAGAAAACCAGAATTGCAAACGGGGATTACCAACGAGTTATGTGTTGATGATGTAAGCTTTTATGCAGCTACTAAAACAATTGATAACGATCATCAAGCTGATTGGGATTTTATTTATTTAGTGAAATCGATTCTGGCAACTAGAGCAGAAGAACCAATTTTTGCGAAGGCACTGGAATTATTTAACTTGCCAAAATAGCAGAGTAATAACTTGATAATTATTAAAGAAGGAAGTGCTGTTGGAGTCAGAAGTCAGAAGGAAAATTGGTGGTGGTCACTGAGCCTGTCGAAGTGGGGATTTAAACCCGTTTGGCAAGAAGAAAGAAGTCTTCTTTCTTCTTCCCTCTGACTTCGTTAAAATTATTCAAATCTTTTAAACACGTTAAGCACCACAAAAGTCAGCACAGCCCCAATTAATCCTAACTGCCACAAACCAAACCCAGCCGCAACTCCTAATCCAGCCGAAACCCAAACAGATGCAGCTGATGTGAGTCCGTGAATTTCTAGTTGCTGTGACTGTTGGGAAGATTGACGGACAATTTCCCCAGCACCCAGGAAACCCACACCAGCTGCAATACCTTGGATAACGCGGCTAAGAGCATCAGGATTCGGTGGTAGTATAGCTGTCTGTAGAGGTATGATCATAAACACTGCTGAGCCAAAACTTACCAGCATGTGAGTTCTTAAACCTGCCGGTTTATGCTTCATTTGGCGTTCTATGCCAATGATTGCCCCGATCAGCAAAGCGAGGCATAGCCTAAAGATGATTTTCAGCGAATCATTGGGCGTAAGGTAGTAAGTGTTCAACAATTTTGGATCGGAAAAAATACTAGATCCTACATTACTTGATAATACTGACAACTAACAAATTGAGTGGATAAACTCTACTGGCTTGAACAAATTCAACTGCAAGACCGCGCCAAAGTAGGTGATAAAGCATTTTACTTGAGCAGAATTACGCAGCGTGGCTACCCGGTGGTGCCTGGTTTTGTCGTTTCAGCAGAAGTTTTACGACAATTTCTCGCAACACTCAACAGTTCGGAGTCTTTAGTTGCAGACTTACCTGATTCTTCTTTGCATTTGGATGTAGCTAATTGGCGTCAACTTCAACAGGTAGCTGGTCGCTTGCGTCAGGAAATTATGACAGCGACTGTACCACCACAATGGGTGAGGACAATTTTTGCCGCAGCTAAACAATGGCAAACTAATTATGTGATTTTGCGCCCAACGCTGGCATTATCGCCAGCAACATCAGGGGGAGCAAATACATCTGGGTTGCTGGATGCTATTTTTTGCCGATGCGATGAAGAAGCGATCGCCACAGCATTAAAGCGCACCTGGAGTCAGTTGTTTCGGGCTAGAAGTTTACTATATTGGCAGCGTAGGGGAATTAGCCTGCAACAAATTAATTTAGCCGTGTTGGTACAACCAGTTCAAAATGCGATCGCCAGTGGTATCTTGTATGCCAACTCTTCAAGGTGGACAATAGAAGCGACTAAGGGCTTAGGAATGGCGATCGCCAAAGGTGATGTACTCCCAGATGTCTATTACATTCAACAGGAAACAGGGGCGGTACTAGAGCGACATCTCGGCAATAAAATGCTAGCTTATCGTTGTGACGATACGGCAACCGTAGATTCACATCAATCGGTGATCACAGCAGATAATACTGTTATAGTGGCCTATGTACTTGAAGAAGCCCAACAAAAACAGTACGCTTTACCGGAAGAATATCTGCAAACAATAATCACTCTGGGGAATCAACTTGTGAGTGAAATAGGCGAAAACTTTACCATTAAATGGACTATTTCTCAGGAAACCCCAGTCCCTAATCTCTATCTAACTCAAGTGAGTACCCCTCAATCTGTAATTCCCAATTTACAGTTTATCAAAGGATTAGGGGCAGCCGGGGGACGTGTGACAGCAACTGCTCACGTAATTGTCAATGCTCAAAAGAAACCAGAACAAATCCCCGAAGGAGTCATTTTAGTCGTACCAACAATTACACCTGATTGGTTACCTTTGCTACAAAAAGTTGTGGCAGTTGTCACTGTTCAAGGTGGATTGACTAGCCACGCAGCGATTTTATCTAGAGAATTGGGTATCCCCGCAGTTGTGAGCGCCACAGATGCCACAGTTATAATTCAAAGCGGTGAACGGTTGCTTGTAGATGGCGACAGAGGAGAAGTTTATCGGCTCAGGAAGGACAAAGAAGTTACTCATCAGTCATCAGTCATTAGTCATTCCCCATTGCCCATTGCTCATTCCCCATCCTCCCCCATGATTGCCACCCAATTGCTCGTTAATTTGAGTCAACCTAGTTTAATTGAGCAAGTGCAAAGCTTACCTGTGGATGGAGTCGGCTTGTTACGTTCCGAACTGATGTTGCTCAACACACTAGAAGGACAACATCCCCATGGTTGGCTCATAGGTGGACGTCAGGCAGAATTGTTAGAAAAATGGTCTGAGCAAATTATACTGTTTGCTCGTGCGTTGTCGCCGCGACCAGTTTTTTATCGCTCGTTGGATTGGCGATCGCACGAATTGCCATCAGCGAATCATCACCTACATTCTCTCTCACATTCGAGTTTAGGCGATCGCGGTACATTCAGCTATCTGCAAAACCCGGCCGTTTTTGAATTGGAACTAGCAGCTTTAGCATCTGTACAAAAAGCTGGCTATAGTAATATTCATCTCTTGTTGCCTTTTGTTCGCAGTGTGGCAGAGTTTTCCTTTTGTCGAGACAAAGTTGAGCAAGCCGGGTTAACTCAAGTGCCGCAATTTCAACTATGGATCATGGCAGAAGTACCAAGTATGCTATTTTTGCTCCCAGAATACGTGAAAGCAGGTGCAGTTGGCATTTCCATTGGCACTAATGACCTCACCCAACTATTGCTTGGCGTAGATCGAGAACAAGGACAGCTCACAAGAGTGTTGAATGAACGTCATCCGGCTGTCATAAGTGCGATCGCCCAACTAATTCAGATGGCGAAAAATGTGGGGATACCTTGTTCAATTTGCGGTCAAGCACCTGTGATTTATCCAGAAATTATTGATCAATTGGTGCAATGGGGCATTACTTCTATTTCTGTGGAACCGGAAGCAGTGGAGAGGACTTATAGAGCGATCGCCCGTGCTGAACAAAGATTAATTTTAGCAGCAGCTCGTCAGCAACTTAATTCGTAATTACCTAAACTGAATTACACAGCATCCCGCAATTCTGCAATTGTATTTGCCACAACAATACTACGTAAAATTTCTTTTAACTGATCTAAATCGGAAATTTGGGTGATTTGGGGCATTAATTCCAAGCCCTCACTGCCAAATTTCACCTCTAAACTCATTTCGATATTAGATAAAATTTCCTCTCGCCGTCCACGTTCTTCACCCATACGTAGTCCACGTTCTTCACCCATACGCAGTCCACGTTCTACTCCACGCTGCTCAATTTCCTGATACCAAGGCGACTCACGTAACACAGCCATATCCCACCTCATAATCTCTTGCACTAAAGTACTTTCAAGCACAAAGGTAGCAAAAAATGCCAGAACCGTCTCAAGTTGATTTAACTGTTCATCAGCACGCAAAATTCGTAATGCTTCTCTAATTGTAGACTCGTTCTCCCCACCTTGAAGAATCGGTACAAACGGCAGTAATGAAGGTAATGGTTGGTCAAAGGCAATATTGACATCAACTTCCCACAAATTAATCACACGATAGTCTTGACGTGCTTGTAAACCAGCAATATTTGATGCAAATCTACTAGGTATTTCCTCCTCACCGATTCTCAAAATGTTAATTAACACGGGGTAAGTTGGTAATTGATATTTCTCTTCCGCTAATGCGGCATACGCACGCATCCGTCGCGGCATAGCTGATGAAGGACGCAATTGTAATTCGTTGAGAACCAAAAATTTTCCATGTTGTTGGCTTTCAACACGAATTAACACATCACTTTCTCGGCTAATCCACTGAAATTCCGAATTGAGAATTTCTCCAGCAACTATATCGGGAATTTGTGTAACCCATTTTACCCAGTTATCTGGTGCAAGACTAATTAACTTTTTGGTGCTGATATCTGCGGATTTCGTCATTGAGGTATAGTGTATTTACTTAGCAACAAGGCGGCATTGATATACATTCAACTAACGATGGTCACATCAGCTGAAAATTTACTTAATATATCCGGTTTCCCGCAAAAATTGACGTAAACTAGCGAAGAATTGAGCGCGATCGCTTTGTTTATAAGCTTGTTGTACGCGCTGCCAACCATCCTGCTCCTGACCTAGCATAAGTAAGCCGTGGAGAAAATTTATAAGTATGTAACAAACAATTAAGCAGAAGAATAAGAGTTAAATCTTACACGTTGCGTACTGTAGTTTCCCTTTTCTCCTCTATTTTGAACTCCGTCAATGACA